>CAZUNO010000004.1:0-173412 GCA_964621445.1 Hadarchaeota archaeon (SeqCode)
ATACTAATATATATTAAATATATATCTACTATTTAAATCTATCGTCCCAACACCCCAAAAAACCAACAAGCTAAACAGTTACCAAAAACCTTTTCTATACGTTTTTACCTATCTTGCCACGGTGAATATATGATCGTGGTAAATACGGATTTCATCCCCGGTAGGAAGATAAAGGAGTCCTTGGGACTTGTCCGCGGAAATACCATCCGGGCCAAACACATCGGGAAGGATATCAAGGCGGCATTCAGGAATATTGCCGGCGGGAGGCTCGACGAATACGTGGAGATGTTGTCAGAGTCAAGAGAGGAGGCCCTAAACGAAATGCTAGCCGAGGCCGAGAAGAAGGACGCGGATGCCATAATAAACGTCCGCTTCATGACCAGTTCGGTTATGGGCGGTGCTGCGGAGATACTGGCGTACGGCACGGCGGTCAGCCTTGAGTGATCAAATGAATCTATGGAATATAGGATTTGGTTTCCTGATTCTGGGCGTGGCCATCCCCATCGCATACGGACTTTACGAATTCGTGCTGGCATCAATCCCCTGGTACTGGAGGCTATCAGTTGTATCGTTTCTGGCTGGACTTACCTTGCTGATCGTTTCGGCTATTTCGGAACGTGCGAGGTCGGAACCCCCGGAGCAGAAGGTCTAGGTGTCGACCTTCGAAAGGGTTAATGATTTTCTTCTTTCCTAGCCCGGGGAATAATCTATTAATGCCCCTTGCGGAAGACGGCCAAGAAAGTCTAAAAGGCGAAAATCATGGATGCTAAAAGAGTGCTCCTTCTGGGAACGGTCCTTGCCCTGGTTGATGTGGGAGTGCCGTATCTGCTTCTCAAAGATAGTGGAACATGGTACAGCTACATCTTCTGGGTGGTGCTTACGGCCGTGGTCCTCTCGGTCGGGCTTTACATGGTTAGAGGGTGGGGATCTTGAACCCCATTTATGTATACCTGGCAGTAGGTGTGTGGGCGGTTTTCGGTATCGGCATAGCCTATCTCGCCAAAAGGCGTATGGGGATTGGGCTTCCCGAGTTCTTCGTTTCCAGCAGGAAGGTGGGCGGCTTTATATCGGGAATGACTTACAGTGCGACCACCTACAGCGCCTTTATGATGGTGGGCCTGGTGGGACTCACATACTCATCAGGGGTGGTGGCACTGGGTTTTGAACTCACATATCTGATGTTCACCGTGATTCTGCTCTGTGTTTTTGCTCCCAGGTTCTGGGCGGCGGCAAACAAATACGACTTCATAACCCCGGCCGACCTTCTGTCCCACCGCTACGGAAGTGAATACGTGGGAGTTGTGGTAACCTTTCTGGCCCTGATCATGCTAATTCCATACGCTTCGGTGCAATTGATGGGCTCCGGGTATCTTTTCAGCGGCCTAACGGGCGGACAGGTACCTTTTATGGTCGGGGTGCTGATTATGGCGACCTTCAGCGGGATAACCGCCCTCTGGGCCGGTTTCAGGTCGGTATCCTGGACCGATGCTTTCCAGGCCCTGACCATGATGGTAACCAGTTTGATACTTGTAGTCTACGTTTTCTACCATTTCTTTGGTTCTCCGCTGGAATTCCTATCAGCGGTTCAAACCCAGACCCCGGGACTGCTGGGGGTGACCTGGGATGTAAACATGTTTATCGGTCTTTCCCTTCCCTGGGCCTTCTTTGCTCTGAGCAATCCCCAGGTCTCACAGCGGATGTTCGTCTCCGAGAACGTGAGCAGTCTCAAGAGGATGATTACCTACTTCGCGGTCTTCGGTCTTATCTATACGGTAGTGACCACCATCCTGGGTTTGGCGGCGGCCAATATCCTGCCCGGCCTGGAGGCCGCGGATAGGGCAATGCCGGTATTGCTGACCAGGGTACCGGTGCTCATGGCGTTGATAGTATTCGTGGGGATTTTCGCTGCTGCCACCTCAACCCTGGGTTCAATTGTATTGACCTTAAGTTCAATGGGGGTACTGAATATCTCTGAGACCTTCTTTCCCCAGATATCGGAGGGTACTAAAATGGTAATTGGCAAGGTGGTTATAGTTTTGCTTCTGATAGTCTGTGTTCTCTTCGCTAGCCTGAAGCTGGATCTGATCGCCGTGTTATCCAGCATGGCGTCCGGAGGACTGCTGGTCTCGGTGCCTTCCTTCGTTGGAGCATTCTTCTGGAAGCGGGGAACGGCTGAAGGTTCAATTTTGAGCATAACTATGGGCGGCATGATTACCGGAGGACTCTACATTGGGGGCTGGAAACCCCTCGGCCTTTGGCCACCGGTGTGGGGGATGGCGACTTCCCTGGGCATTTTCGTGGTGGTAAGCCTACTCACTGCCTCCCCCAGGTTGGCCGACGCGTTCATGGATGAGGTAGAGGAAGCCATGGTGGAAAATGGAATTGAACCCTAGAGTCCGGAGCGGGGGCTAACCTGCCCCGCCCAGGGATTGGTCAACAGACCACCGGCGACCAACAGAATGAATGATGCGAAGTTGGCCGTCCACCTCAGACCGCCTCTCCATAGCGTCCTCCCGTTAAAAAGCCAGGAGATGTAAGGAGATTCTGATTCCCAACCGGCCCTGGTGATGGATATATCCACCTGTTCCCAGATGTGGAACACGGCCAGAAGCAATACAGGGATCAATAGCAGGAGGACTGGGAGGGGGTCTTTCTTGATCGAAGGTAACCATTTTTGGGTTAATCTTGGTCCCGCCCTAAAGGAGTACAACAGAAATATTGCTCCAACCATGGTGAGCAACCCAGAGACGGCCACCAGGAGAAAGAAGGAATCCGGGTCGCTGGGCAACGAGGCGTGGTGAAAGGGTCTTTTCCCTAGGGTCCCTGCCTGAAGTAGGACGGCCCCCCTCCCCAAAAGGCATACAGATAGGATAATAAACAGGCCACCGAGATCTCCATGACCGGAAACGATGGAATTGACAAGAACAAGGGAAGCCAAAAAGGCCCCAGCTATCATAACCCCGAAGGGGACGAAATTAGATCCGGCCCATTGAGTGTGGCTGAAGCTCTGGGGACCTAAGAAGAGGGAGATGGCGTATCCGACAATGAATAAAAGGATTCCCAAGAGCATCTTAATTGCTTTACGCCCGTAATTCCTCCAGGAGAATAACCCCCTAATGGCAACTAGGACCGATAATATGAGGTATAGGCCGAAATAGACCCCAATAATGGTATGAAAGGGCCGTCCAGAGAGATTGACATGACTAATGACGGCCGAAACCAGAGTTACCATGAAGGCCAGTCCGGCAGCATAAATAAGCCTTTTCCGTTTGGGATTCCATAGGGCGAGAATTACCGTGACGGTCCAGAGAACAACCGGGATCAAGTTCTTGAAGGACAAAAGATGGTTTATCGTACCCACCAGTAATAGCATCAATCCACCGATCAGCGGGAGTTCTCCCCTCTCATTGAAAAGCAGGGTCGCGGTAGCAATGAAAATTACTACAAGAGAGGCCAGGAACAGGCTTAGGGTGGTCAGATTGTCCGCGGGAACTAGCGGGGATATCCCGACAAATAAGGCCAAGAACGTAGGCAATGGGCCCTAGCAGGAAGGTCAATATCGTTAACTTTGATGAGAGGACGCGGTCCTTATATCTTAGACCCATCCCCGTATATACCTCATACCCCGGTTCGGCCAATTATCCCACCCGGGGCATGGTTCCAGCTTGAAACCTTCTCACAAACTGCCTCCACTACAACGCTTTCAGCTAATGACGTTCATCTTTTCAATTTCGAATACCTCAATCATCAGATAGGTTTCACTTCCATCGTAGCTCTCACGGGAGTATACCGCCCCAATCAGCTTTACCATGTCTCCCTTGGAGACGGAATTCAGACTGGCTAAGGGTTTCCCGTCCCTGGTAAGGTACAGCTCCTGGCCCTCGAGCCCAGAATCCTGGTTCACGCTGATGCAGTAGACGATGACCGTGGGAACGTTTTCCGATAATGCTGGATGGGATCGGGTGGTTATGTTGCCCCGAAGGGTCCTGTAACCCTCCCTACGGGGGGTCATGATCATGTAGGCGATGAATAAGACCAAAATGATAACCAAAACCAATAATGGTATAGCGACCCTCGAACGGCTCAAGCAACGTACCCTCCAAATATGGTTCCTCCAATGTATTTAAGGGTTAGTCTGGATATAGATGGAACGAGTGCCAGAATGGGGGATAAAAGATATCTTGGACCTCGACCTCCCATGTTCCGATCCGAAATGACCCTCTATAGGAATCCCAAGCCGTTGAGATTTACAAGTAAGAACCCCGTCGAGAAGCACTTTCACGACTACGACGAGACGTGGTTCATCATGGGAGGTTGTGCCCGGGCAACGATGGTTGGTAGGTCCGGCAAACGCTCGCAATTCGTTCTGAAAAAAGGGAATATCTGGATGGTGGAAGCGGGTGTTGAACACGGCTGTCAGCCCCTGGACGAGGTTTTGATATTTCCCGTACCTGGGACCATCCCGCAAGGTGCCCATGAGCCGGGACATTACCATATGGAGGAGGAGGGTTACATGCCTACGTTGAAGGTGGAGAAGGAACCCCTTGATAGATATCAATAATAATGGTAAACTAGTTGTGTAGGTTTGCCTGTCCGAGGCGTGAGGTGGAGGTGGTACGCGGTTTTTGCTCCATTATAACCTTCATGGTTATAGTGGGCCTGGTTCCAAACTCCCTGGCAATGGACCTGGATATCCGTCGTGATAGTGGCACCGAGTTGAGCGGCAAGATAAAGGGCACCTTCTCGGCCAGGGTAAGCGGAATTGACGGGGTTGATAGGGTTGATTTCTACATTGATGGAGAGTTGGTTGAAACCGTGAGGGAAGAGCCCTATCGATGGGAGTTTAAGACAACGGAATACCCGGACGGAAACCACACCTTAAGGGCAGTCGTCCATTATAGTAATGGAAAGACGGATGAGGAATCGGCGAGGTTATTCTTCGAGTCAGACTTCGGCGATTGGTGGACCTGGTACATCTGGGGAATGGGAATTTTCGTGGCCGGCATGATCATATTTTCCATATGGATAACTAACCGGGAAAGGAAGAAGCCACAGGGAAAGACAAAATGCCCCGCATGTGGCACGGTTTTTCAAAGGCAATGGAACCCCATGCACAAGGGGGATGCCCTTAGGAATAAATGCCCCATGTGCGGGAAGAGCTTCTGGGCGGAGAGGATTGATGAGGAGGATGCCCAGGGTTCTCCCTCAGTGCTCTAGGACGCGTATGAATATCAATGGAGGATGCGGACATGAATGTCGGTTTGGAGTTTCGTAAGCGCGCCGAGGTCGCTTTTTTTGATCTCGGGGCCCCGCCGGAACCCGAGGGTGATGAGGTACTCATAGATACTCATTACACGGCCATCACCAATGGAACCGAGAGGCATGCTCTTCTCGGTGAGCATGCCTGGAAGGGAGCTTTCCCAAGCCAGCATGGATACCAACATGTTGGTACCATCACTGCAGTGGGAGATGGAGTGGAGGATTTTCAGGTAGGGGACTGGGTATTCTGCGGGAGATACATGGGACATCGCTCCTGGAATATTCACAGCACCGGCGACTCCGACCCGGATCGTTACGATTCCCACCTCATAGTTCCCCTTCCAGAGGGCATTCCACGTGACACGTTGGCGCTGCTGGGCGTGGCTGGGGTTGCCATGCGTGCGGTGAGGAGGCTTCGTATCGAGGGGTCCCAGAAAGTTTGGATCGCAGGTGCTGGTCTCATCGGTCTTTTTGCAGTGCAGATAGTGAGTGCCATGGGAGCGGAGGTCACGGTTACCGATCTGCTGGAGAAGAGGCTTGAACTGGCCGCCAAGCTGGGTGCGCACAATGTGCTGGACGCGTCCCGGAAGGATTATCTCCAGGATCTAAAGAAGCTTGGACCCTTCGATTCCATCATCGATCTCTGTGGTGCCGATGAAATCCTGCCGGCTATTGGTAGTTCAAGTCTGATAGCTTACCAGGGAGTAATAGGGTTGATCGCGGTCAGATCTGAGACATGTTTCCAGTGGGAGATGGTCCACGGAACGGAGGCTTCAATAGAGGTATCGTGCCACTTCAGCATTTTGGATCTCGAAGCACTTATCGACCTGGTCCTCAGTGGACAGGTGGAGATCGAGCCACTGATAAGCCACAGGGAACCGATACGAAATGCTCTTCAAATATACTCTCAGCTGCGTGATGATCCATCGAGTCTCCTGGGAGTTATCTTCGATTGGAAATAAGGCTTTTTCTATATTGGTTATTTCCTGGATGAGGTGGTTAGCTGCATTATTGGTCCAATTTCTATTTTGGCTGACTGAAGGATCCTCCATATTGTACCCCAATAGAGGAAATGTTATTGTTCTTTTAGTCCTTTTTACCCCTCTGCTTCCGGCCTGCTATGCCCAGGAACGGGTATTTGACTTCCTGTTGTTAGGTGATGTCAGGGGCTGGCCCAACCATCTCGGTGACGAGGAGCCGGCCGTGGTGGTGACCCTGGGTCCCTGTCGTGCATTTGGACAGGATATTTCGGACGAGTTCCTTTTCAGGTGGAGCAGGATCTACTTTCCACGAAGCGATGATGAGCTTTTGAACTACGATGTTCTCTTCTTCAATCATCCAGTTCTGAGTTTTTTCACCCTGCTACAGCAGGAGATGATGGTTGATTTCATGGGGGTGGAGGGTGAGATTCCCATAGCCTATCCCCTTAGTCATTAGGAGGAGGTCCAGGAACCTTGGCTTGCTAGCCCGGTCTCAGAGGGTTTCCCCATAGATTTCGAACGCTTCATAACCTCGGTCCGTACAGGTTTGGGCAGAGGATATTCACGCCTGGAAGTAGTTACGGATATGCCGCCCGTTTCCAGCCCCTTTGAGGAAACCGAGGCCTTTTCAGGCCATATATACGAGCAATTTAGACCGGCCTATGCAAGGAAAGGGGCTCAGGGGGGTTTATGGGCCGCTCCTGGAGACCGTGGTGCCCGCCTTTGTATCCTGGGACTTCGGGGAAACGGAGACCTCTGCTTTGGTATTCATCCCGGGACTCCAAGAAATTACTGGAAGGACGCCGGGGAATGGTGGGAGTTAATGTTCCTGATTGTATGTCTATATACCCGCGGTCTGGATACCCTGAAGATCGATGAGAGTCTGAGGAAGGTAAGCGTCAAGTCATCATCCTCGGATTACAGGGATTCGGTTTCCATGTTCCAGAGCATAGTTGATTTCGTGGTCCGCGTAGGAGCAAACAGGCCCGCGGCGGAGCGTATTCTCCTGGAGGCCCAGGAGCTTTATACAACGGCCCAGGGCGATTATCTTGAACGGGATTACATTGAAGCGAAGTCCGATATGGCGGAGGCCTTAGTGGTGGTCTCCAACGCAATGGATGAGGCCACGAGGGCCAAGGAGCGTGCACTGACCTGGACCTATGTATCGGAGTGGATGGCTACCATGGGCGTGGCCATGTTTTCAGGCGTGATTCTCTGGTGGTTGATGGTCAAGAGGGGACTATACCGGGAGATAGAGACCACCGAGCTCAGGCAATCCTAGAACCCAGAATATCCAGCCTGGATAATTAATGAGGTAAGGTTGCTTGGCCCGGTATTCGAGAAAGGCTTTATATTAGCAATATTGATAGCGTGAATTCTGGGCGATGCGAGGGACCAGATGTCGGGATCTTCTCGTAAGAGCAGTCAACAAGGGGAATCCGGAAATAGCCATCTCGAGTGGTTAGAAGAACAAAGGAGAAAAAAGAGGTTCAACCTTGGGGACTACGATGCTTTGGTGACCCGAGAAGAGGTGATTATCTCGGGCAAGACCCCGGAGCATCGCCAGGATGAGAAGAGATTTGATAGATCCGAGATAGATGCTGAGATCCAGACGGTTTCCAGGACCCCGGTCTACATTTTCTACCTTGTCTATGCCCTCTATGCCTATGGTTTTCTGATGTTCTTTATCACCACGGGCATCGATCCCGTGGTCCAGCTTTCGATATTTGGCATGGCCCTGGTTCTACTCTTCACCCCCCTTGTCCTCGAGCTATTTCTTCCCACCAAAGGGTTCCTGATAGCAACCGCCGTTTTCTTCGTCCTGGTTTTCTCCCTTCCAAAGATAAGTTTCCTTTCCGTGGCCTTCAAGGCCGTTGAGTCAGCCGTTGGAAAGGGTCACGTGGAGGAGTTCATCATCTTTGCTTCCCTGCTCCCCATTCTGCTCCGAAGAATGATCAGTCAGATGATGGTCAGCTACAGGCTGGAGCTCAAACAAGGTGATGAGAGGTTTGGGCTGCTCACCGAAAGTCCCTCCGCCGTTTCACTGGTAGATTACCTGGAAGAGGGGTATAGAAGCAGGAGCTTCTTCAGAATTCCCTCCTTCTTTTTGAGCCTGAGCAAGAAGAGGATGAAATCGTGTGACTACTGTGGTGAAAAGACCCTGGTTGAGTGCCACCGGTGCAATAAACCGATCTGCGATGAGCACACCGAGATGTTGAGGGGTTACAAGGTCTGTCTGGACTGCTACATTGATCGCAGAGGGAAGATAGATAGAGGCCTTCGCTAGTAAGAATACATTGCAAGCCTTAATTTTAGACTAGAGATGCCACCAGGCCGTTCAGTCAAGTTCTCGCTTGACCTCTTCCACCTGGGCATAATATACCTCAAAGTCCGATCCCGGTGGGACCGTCTTCTGCATGTTGATGGTAACCTTCTTGGTCTCGTTGGTATCGAGGTGGAATCTCTTGGACTTGTTAGCGATCTCCTGTCCCTCATCATTAAATACCCTGGCCTTGGCGGTGAGGAAACCAGGGTCCCCGATATTCTCGGCGCTTATTACCACCTTCATATCAACCAGCAACCCGTCTGAAACCTCTTCGGCCTGCCATACACATTCATTGTGCTCGACCCTGAGGGTGATGTTCATGCTTTTCTCCTCCGGGGATATACACCCCAGCAGAAATGAGGACAATACGATGATCGATATCAACGGCAAGGTCTTCATAGGATTCATAGGTGAAAAAAGCTGCAAGTGGCGTTTATATGTTTTCGCCCTTCACATTCCTGAGTGTGTTATCCCATTATTATTTCGCCCCTCTGTTCTTTGTGTTTTTGGGTTGGTGTTGGTCATGTCTTCATCTCGGTGTTTGGTTTGGGGTGAAGTGTTCTGGGTTGAGTATGTGGCTGGTTTGTCCGAGCATTCTCTCAGGGCTCATCCTGTTCCAGAAAGCTTCTTCGGGTGTGGCCATCCCCAGGCTCATGTGGGTCTCCTGGTGTTGTACCAGTCAACCATCCCGTCTAGAGATGTGTGGTAGTTGATCTGGTTAGCCATGGTCTGGAAGAGGCGCTCTATCTTACCATTAGTCTGGGAATGCCTGGTCCTGGCCCAGGATATGCCGTATGCCGTGGGCCTGTAGGTACTTCTCGAACTCGTTGTAACCCTTCTTCTTGTACTTGTCATCCATAGCGTAGAACTGTACACCCTTATCGGTGATCACCTCGTCCGGGGCTCCGTGCCTACGGATAGCCTCGTCTAGAACCTCTACGCTGTGCCTGGAAGTAGCCCTGTCGAAGACACCGAAACCCATGATCTTCTTGGAGGAGTCGTCCTGCACCGTTAACAGCCACTCCCCGAGCTCTGGATCGATCTTATTCATCTCGTACCAATCCATATGCCACAGGGACAAGGAGTGCTTCCTCTCGTAACGGACCCATCTACGCCTCCTCTGTTTCCTGGGGTTCCTCTTCGCATAGCCATGCTTCACAAGGATCCTATGGATACGGTTATGCGGTATCTTCTTATCATACTCCTTCTGGATCAGGTGTTCCAGTATGACCGCGCACACATGGTGCCTGTGCCACATCCCCAGAACCATCTCCTCCTCAACCGGGTCAGGCGGCCTCTTGGGTCTACCTGGTTTCTTGAGAGTGGGCATCTCTCCAGTGGACCTGTACTCGGCCCACAGCTGTTGGAGTCTTCCAGGCGTGATGCCGTAGATCCTGGCGATCTTCCTGTTCGTCATCTCCCCCTGCTCTTTCTTTCTCATCATCCACCTGATCCTCGAGTCAGTAAGCTTAACCACCCCACCACCAGAAACAGGGGGGTGAAATAATAATGGGATAACACACCTTCACATTCCTGAGCATGACTTTTTACAGGGCCGATGACCAATATTTAATAGCATAATTTTGGTCTCTGCCAAGCAGGTGGTAGAGTGGAAGAAGAGGATGTTGAGGCTCTCCCGCGTGAGCTGGCTGTCGATGAACTTGAGAGACTAAGGGAAAGGGTAGGCAACTGTAGGAAGGACGTGGAAAAGAGGAAGCGGCTAATGGCTGAAGCCTTTAGACGTTTGAGGGATTCCATTGAAACGGGAGATATCCAGGATGTCAGGGAGGAATTCGAGGAGGATTTTTCAAAGGATATGGGAGAGCTTTTGGAGTCATTTGATGAATGCATGCAATGCTTTGGCGTTTGCCTGCACGCCTCCGATGTCCTGATCAGGACATTGAAGTCAGAGCTGTCGCGAAGTGAGTGAGCGCGGACCCGGTCTGGGACCTCATTTCTGATCGATTACTTGGTAAAGATTGCAATAATAGACGTGGGCCTCGCTGTCCTCCGTCTCTTCCCAGTAAGGGAGTTTATTCAAAACACAGATCACAAGTTCCAGTTCATCGTCCTGGTCGCATTGCTGCATGGTAAGTGACCAGGAGCTCGGTTGCCCCTTCATCAGGACCTTGGTGTGTTCTTCATCGTATACAAACCTCCTATCGCTGATCTCTGCTCCGGTATTCTGAAAATATATGATATCACCGTAACCCATTCCCTCCTCGCAGTTCTTGTAGACACCGTAAACTATGATATCATCGTAGCCATCCCTGTTTCCATCAACGACCAGCGTTCGGGCATAGCATCCCATATACGGGTAGTTGGGAGAATCGGGGTCGATATCCAAGGTGTTTAGGGTCATTTCCCCGCTATCTACGGTGATGTAGTTTGCTATCGATGCATTTTCGCACCCCACGACTCCTCTAGAATTGATGACCAGGGTCTCATCCCCATTAGCGGGGTCGCCATCCAGGTTGGCGGATGCCAATCCGGAGTAAGTCTTGCCTTCACAACGGATCCTGCCCACCTCCCTATGTATGAAATCAGGCCTCACTGGATTTGGCATAAGGGATGAGAAATCCCTACTAGCGATCTTCTCTCCCCACTTTCCCCATACAAGGGGTTGAGGATCAACCAGGCTTCCAGGTTCGTTGAGATCAAAGTAAATTACGCCCGGGAAGGGCCGGTATTTCTCCCCCTCTAACGGAAACGATACTACATCAGCGCCACTAATAGCTTCCTTGTATCCATCATTATCGATGTCATAACCCACCAGACCTTTAATTGGCCAGCCCCCGGTGAACTCCTTTCCTCGCTTGAAATTTGGATGGAGGAACTCCTTCTCCCATTTTCCATCTCGATAGATGTTAATGAAGACGCCACATTGGCCATGATGGTAGTGTGTTAAGGCAGTGAGCGAGCCATTGCCAAAAAGATCGCCCCAGTACTATCGTCAGGAAGCTATGCTCCTCGTCCTGGTAGTTGGGCGAGGCCCCAGGGTTTCCACCATTCCTCCAGGCTATTGAAGTGGTCGTGGGCATTATCGATCGGTTCATTGAAAATGGTGATACATCCGGCGAATATGGATGATACTAATACTGCAGAAATTATCGTGGTAGCCTTATTGGGCATTCCAATCCCCTTCTTTCTGCCCAGGTGCTGGGAATTTTTACCTAAAATAGCTTGTCATATAGGTTTAACCAAGGGTAGTGGAAATCTTAACACTTTCCTGTCATCGAGAGAAAAACTGGATGATCGAAAAGAAGCTTCAATTATGCTCCTCACGTGAATTCATCAGCAATAAGGAGACCAATGGTGCCAAGAGTGGGAGCAAAATTTCCGGGACCTCGGACCTTATCCCGATATCATCGATCTGCAAGTCGGCTGAGCCGAGGGAAACAAGTCTTATATAGTCCAGTGATTGTTCCAGGCCCAGATCGACTAGGGGAATCTCGAGGTGATTCCACTGTCCCTGAACCAAATCGGGCGCAATTTGGGCAAGTGAAAGGGATGTTGTACCTTGTCCGCCGGACCCCTGTAGGATGAGCTTGCCAGCATCCAAATCAAGTGGTTTCATCTCAAGGTAAAGGCTGGTGAATCCCCTCATGGGAAGCCCGGATGGCTGAGTATATCTATAACGTACCGAGGATCCCCTTTCGAGCCGAATTCTTTGGCAGAACCTACCCCGGAAGGGATCCTCGGTCCAAAGAAGGTCCGTGGCGGTTTCACCAACGAATTCGGCCTTCCAGGTCGGACCAATACCTTCCTGGTATATGGGGTAGTCCCTCCCGGGCAGGATATGGATAATGATGGTACCCGTGCTCCTCATTCCCCCCTGTTCTACCGATACACCGATCGTATACTTGCCCAAAGGTGTGTTTTCCGGGATTGATACCCGAAGCGAAAACCTGCCATCCCCGGCCAGGGTATCCCCGTGGGTACCATCGTCGTATAAGCGGGGATAATTCCCGCCAAGAGGTGCCATGTCAACCCTAACCTCGGTGTTTTCATGCTCCTCGCAATCCACCTTTATGCTGAGGGTTTTGTTTTGCCCCTGTGCAATCTCCGAGGGCAGGGTAGTTGCCTCCTGAAGCCTGCAAGTAGGCCTGGGATATATGGGGTCTATTCTCAGCCTTTTGGGAAAATCATCAAGTAGACCGATCTGGCCAGTGTCTATTTGTCTAAACCCGTTCTTCAAGACCGGGGATCCCGGATCTAGGGTGAAGTTATTTTCCTGGATATCAGCGAACATGGGATTAGCGATTATGCTGTGCTGGTCGTATTTGCCCCCAAAGAGCTTCAGCCATTTTGAGAAATCTCCTTCTGCCGGGCCACCGGAAATGGTTAGAGTTCCGTTGGGTTTCCAGAAAAGGTTGTAATCGGACTCCTTAACCCGATCCGGGGCCCAGTTCACGAAGCCGTAGACATCTCCATCCGATGATTGGAAATAGAATATATTTCTCAGATACCGGTGGCTATCCCCTCGTTCCCCTCCCATTTCCATATTTCGGATTGCAGCAGTGTTTCCGGGGGCCACGATCAGAATGTTATTCTCAATAAGATTGCCTATACCTTTTGCAAATATGCACTGGTCCCCGCCGGCCCCGGTCACGTTGTATATGATGTTGTTGGTTACCCTGAAGTGATCGGTTGCATCGTCCAGATATATTCCGCTCTGAAGGCCGAACTGCTCATTGCCCACATCGTGAATAAGATTGTGATCGTAGGTATTGTCCCGTCCCGGGCCCCAGGATTCCATGGCTCCCGTGTCCTGGCTATCGAGGTTCACGTGGTGTATGTGGTTGTAGGCAATGAGATTCTCCCGGGAATGGAGGTACTGGTAGTGGTTTTCCCAGGTAACACCGGGGACATTCTCCCTAAGCACCTGGAAGCGAAGCCCCTTGATGGTTGTGCCGTAACGTGGCATGTGGTGAATGTCGTTGTGAATTATCCTGTTGTTTCCGCTCTGGTAGATATGAACGCCGTATCCATGACCCACCATCCGACCGCAGTGGTGAATATGGTTATTTTGCACCAGATTATGATGATTCATGTTCTCTCCACCCGGTGCCGGGCCCAGGATGGAAACCCCGTGTTGACCGTTGTTTCTTATGAGATTCCCTTGGATCTCTATACCCTGTGAATGATAAATTGCGTAAACCCCGTTTCTACCCCCGTTTTCAATTAGGCAGGAGGATATCGAGCAGTTCTCCGCTCCATCGAACAGAACCACATCTTCCCTGGAAATTCCAAGATCCAGACCCTCAATATGGAGGTTTCTAACCGGGTTCTGCCAGGGTGCTCGTACTGTAATCACGTTTTCGGCGGTTGGGATGACCATGGTCCGATTCTCAATATTGTCCCCGTCCGGCCAGCAGTAGATTAGACCCTTGCTGGAATCTATCTGGCATTCGCCTGGGGCCTGGAGGAGGGATAGTACATTCAGTATTCGGTATCTATTGCCCGGGATCATCTCGTAACCCTCACCGCTTCCCATGGTAATGGTTTGATTGGTGTGGTTTATGGATACGATTTCCTTCTCCTTTGAGAACCAGTCGTGTCCCGGCCACATGAATACCCGGGCGTCCGAGAGGTCCCAACCCCGTGGATCGAGATCTTTCTCATCATAGACGAACGCCGTCCTTTCCCTTCCCTTTACAGGACCCTCTATCTGGTAGTAACCGATCTTAGGGGTTCGGGCTATCTCCATTCTCCTGCCGTTCTCAAAAACCTGGTTGGGCTGGCAACCGTCGGGAATTGCGGTTTTCCATATGCCACCATGGTGATTGGTCCAGTTATGAAGCCTAATGCCTCCAACTAATGTTGCATTTTCATTCGGATAGGCGGCGAAGGTGACCGAGTATTGTTTAGTGCCCGAATCCTGGGGTGTGAGCTCGAGTCCTTCAGGGAGGTAATAGGTGCCAGATCGTATTAGTACCTTGAGATTTCCTGTGAGTCCCTTGGCTACCTCCTCCCTGACTCTTTCCTGGGCAGCGAGAATGGTACTAAGCGGACCATCGGTTCGCGCTTGGTTAGGGTCCGGCAGGTTGCCCGTCCATGAATCATTACCGTTAGGCGAGACGTAGAGGAAGGTGCCGTGCTCTTGCTGGCAGGTAGCCATGGGCAAAACCAGGAGTATGAGGCCTATTATATGGATGGTTGGGAGAAATATCTTGGTCCTCGGCAATATTTGCTCTCCGGAGTGGGACGCCCACGAATGTTTCGCAGTAATGCACTCTTATCTCTTTCTGGATTTTCCAGGAGAATATATTTTCCATAGGGAAATCCGGGTGGTAGGAAGATGGATTTATAGTAATGGCTGGTTATCATATTGTAGGTTGGAGGGGATGATTGATATCGACGAATCTCAGTCATCAAATCATTAAAGGGGGTGTTTTGTATGTCCAAGCTTGAGATAAGGATGAGTTCTAGGGACCTTACTTTAGTTACAATTATTGCCATAGCTGGAATCGGGTTTATCATCGCGCTGACCTTGATTTTGGGGATGAATTGGCCGGCAGTTTTTACCTCAATCCTGATAGTATTCCTTGGGGTGATTGGTGGTTGGCTGTATTTCAGGTGGGGGAGATATGTTACTAATGTCGCAAAGGATGAACCAAGGACAACGCGTTTAAAGAGGAGTAAACATGAGACCAGACGCTTGAAGAAGTGAATGAACTCCATACGACCCCTATACTTTCCTGATCGAGAACATTCATCTCGAATAACACATTTTGGTATTCCAGATGGCCTAGAAGTAAAATTGAGAAATGAAACAGATTTGCCAATTGATAGTCTTTCCTCTACTTACAGGCTCTTACGGGAGGTCACTCCTGGATGGATGAATTAACGAATACGAATTCGGTTGCCAAGTCCCTGACTTAGAACCCAAGTACCTCTTTCATCTTCTCGATCCCCGTGCTAGCAACATGATAGGCACCCCGTTTCTGGTAATCCTTGTTAAATAGCTCAAGGGAATACCAGCCCGCGTATCCCTTCTCCGTTAGCATCTGGTTGATATATGGAAAGGGGGCGGCTCCGTCTCCGGGGTAAACACGCTCCTCATCACCCATTAGGGTAACATCGCCACCTTTTGGGTAGTCATTGATGTGGATGAGGCCCAGTTGATCCGCTTCCAGCCTCTTCAGGATGTCGAAGTCATCGCCGCCCTTGGCAGTATGGAATATGTCGACCAGGATTGAAGCATCCGGATCGTCTATTCTTCCGATTATGTCAAGGGCGTCGGAGAGGGAGTTTAGAACTTTGGAGTGTCCCCAGAACTCCAACAACGGCTTAACACCGCTACCCCTAAAATCGTTCAAGAGGTCCTCATAATATTTGGAGATTGTTTTCAGGGAGATCCCGGGCATGTCCTTTATTCCGGCGGGAGGCGCGGCGAGGTTTTTACATCCGATTCCCATGGCAATTTTCCGCGCTTCTGAAGCTTCTTCCAATCCCTTTTCCCGGAACCTGGCATCGGGGTGTGCCCATGGGAAGAAAGCGATTATATTAGGGACCTGGAGCTCGTGGTCCACAAGTAGGTCACGCAGCTCGGCCACCTCCCGGCCTCCTTCCAGGAATTGCTCGATCTCTGAGAGCCAGAGTTCGATGCCGTCATAACCGGTTCGAGCGGTTAATTCGACCTTGCTTTCCAGATCTAATCCACATTCCCTGATAGAGCTAGTATTTAGGGCGAATTGTTTGTCCTTCATTTCTGGAATCACGATAAACCGATATGCTATAAGGTAGAAAAAAATGTTGGTACAGAAGGAGATTATCCGAAATCGAAGTCCGTAAGGATATATGCAATGGAATGGACGTTTATTTTCAGTTTCATATTGTGGGCCGGGACAACCAGGATTAAGGGAGTGAAAATTGGAACGGGGCCCGATAAACCATCCAAGCCCCCCTGATTTCCCATCCGGAACTTCAGGGAGCAGGAGTTCTTTGGCACCAATCCAGAATCATTCGAAAGTGGAGTCAATCGATTTCAAACCTGACCGAAATACTGATAAGTAACCTACATGTTCAATCTGGCCAAATTAGCAAGCAAAGGTCAGTTGCGACATGTCGGGAATAATCAATCAAGAGGTTGGAAGATCAATACAATTGCTCATTATTCTCATTCTGGGGCTGGCTCTGATGACCAGTCTCCCAGCTGGGAATTCCCAAGAAGCGGAGAAGATCAACATACTGCTCATGGGGGGCATCGGAACCACCCACTACCTCCACGATTACTTTAGGGAGGAGCCCCTTATCGAATATACTCCCATTCCCTGCCGTGGAGTGCCTGGAGGCTCATCTGCGGCAAAGAAGATGATTCGTCTGTACTTCCCCAGAACTTATGAAGAGATGAAGGAGTATGACTTCATCTGGCTACGTTCACCGGAGTATTACTATTTCACTACCAAGCAGGATAAGTGGATGTACGACGCGGTCACCGAGGGGGCCGGGGGGATAAATGACGCAAGCGTGCTAAGCATGATTGCCCAGCTCAACATAGCCTGGGCCACCTCAGCGCTTCAGGTCGCGTTCCCAAACGAAGCACCCGCGGTGGCAGAGAAGGGAGGAGGGGTTAGTCCAATAAGTATCTTCACCGTTCAGATTAACCGGCAATTCGAGGACCCGGTGCTGACTCCATTCATTCCCTATGATGTGGAGAAGGTGACCTGTTCCTGTGGACGTTTCGTCATACCCAGGGAAACGGCAAAGACGATGGCCTGGCAGATTGGGAATTTTCCGGGCCATGCCAAGGTTCCATACCTGATAGTCTGGGATTACGAGGAGGGTAGAACGATGACCACCGGAGACTGCGGAGGTACACAGGGGTGGATTCGCCCCCCGAAGACCTCCTCTGATAATCTGTATGCCCCGGATATAGTGGTGAACCTCATACTTTACTCCACGGGGAGGGACCTGATCGAGGACGTGGACGTGTTCCATCGACTGAAGACCACCTTTACCGAGTACAGGAACAAGAAGGCAGTCCTTATTTCCCTGAGGGATTTCGTGGATAAGTTCGGGGCCAACACCGAGAAGATCCATGAAATGGTTGAGGAGCTGGAGGCCATGGCCAGGGAGGGAGAGGAGCACTACCTTAACCAGGAGTTCGTGGAGTGCGAGGCCTCCATGAATAAGGCTTTTGACTACTACAAGGACGTGGAGGCCGAGGTAAAGAAGCTCAAGGATGAGGCGCTGCTTTGGGTCTACGTGATTGAGTGGGCGGTTACCACGTCCGTATTGATAATATCGGGCT
Source organism: Hadarchaeota archaeon (SeqCode) (assembly GCA_964621445.1). Classification (GTDB taxonomy): domain Archaea; phylum CAYQAE01; class CAYQAE01; order CAYVLA01; family CAYVLA01; genus CAZUNO01. Next base: position 17,822 of record CAZUNO010000004.1, read on the forward strand.
TTGTTCTCTGGACCTTGATGGTGAGGAGACGCCTCTATAGGGATATCAAGACCACCAAGATGACACTTTAGAGAATGTCATGGAGAAGCAAACTAGGCAGGAGATACCTAAGATGAAGACCGTTTTCCCCGTTGGGACGACTCTATACAGACCTAAGCTCTGTGCAAATGGCTATTTTCTCGTATTTGGGAATTCAAGGGAACTTCCAATACGTCTGATGGACATGAACGGTCGCGTGATCAGGAGGTGGGAGCTGGACGATTCAATCAGTTCCCTGGGGACGGGCCGGGTTCATCTGCTGAGGAACGGGCACATCCTGGTTCAACGCGGTTCAATGATCTCCGAGGACGGTTCCATAGACGAATATGACTGGGAGGGGAACCTGGTCTGGAGGTACATTCCGCAAGTTAAGATCCCCCACGAGAGGCTCATGGGTCCCCACCACGATGTATGGAGAAAGGACAACGGGAACACGCTGGTGATTTGCCGGGAGGCAGTGCCCGAGAAATACCTTAAAGAGGTGCGGGAGCCCACCTGGCAGAATCAAACCATCTGTGGAGATACGATACAAGAGATCAACAGGGATGGAGACGTGGTGTGGGAGTGGAATAGCCACGGACACCTGGATATAAACCATTACCGGTTGTTGGCCAGCCCCGAGTGGCACGCTGGGGCCCACAATAGCACCGTTGTGGACTGGACCCACGTCAACACGGTACGCGATATCCCGGAAAATCCCTGGTACGATCAGGGGGATCGGCGTTTCAGGCCCGGAAACGTCATGATAAGCCCCCGGCAACTGGATACGGTGTATATAATCGACCGGAAAACGGGAGATATAGTGTGGGAGTACAGCGGCGACTACTTTGGTGGGTTATCAGGTCAGCACGAACCCTACATGATACCCAAGGGATTGCCCGGAGCCGGCAACGTCATGATCTTCGATAACGGCGCCTCGCCCTGGAAGGACCTGGGACATGCCGGAAAAAGCTACGTACTGGAGGTCAATCCCATGACCAAGGAGCTGGAGTGGGTCTATGATAAGGGTTTGAACTTTCACTCGACCTACACATCCAGCGCCCAGCGACTATGGAATGGCAATACCCTGATCTGTGAATCGGTAGCTGATAGAGTGTTCCAGGTAACCCCAGAGGGGAAGACGGTTTGGGAGCACATAGCAAAGACGCCCCGCTCCTACATGTATCCTTATGATTATTGCCCCCAGACGACGGCGCTGGGAGAACCCGATCATGTACCGGTGACTCCTCCAGATGAACTACGCATCTAGCCAGATTAATCCCCTGTAATAAAAAGAGCTTTTTCGTATTATAAACTAGTTATAGCCGTCGAATGGCGATTGAGGGCACTTATGCAATTCTTTATATTCCATTATTCCCATTATTTAACCATGATGGGGAGATTTGCCGGGCAGGATGCCGTGGTTCAGGGAAGGGTAAGGATGTTAGTGACCATTGGGATTTTGGGTTTTGGTCTTCTCTTGGCGTCACTTATTATGGGATATTCAGAGAGGCTGGATATTAGTTCTCCTACTTTGAGAACATTCACGGACATATCGTTCCTGGGTGGTTTGGGAATGATAATTTTCTCGTTTCTGGCCTTTTCCTTCCTATATACCATTTCCTGTGTCGAGAAGTAGTGATAACCTGGGACCCTTCTTTCCTCTATTTCTATTATAGGACAATCAATAATCATGCGTATACATTTTTATAATAATAATGGGATTTACAGGTAATTCATGTAATTACAGGCGCGATGAGTTTGGATAATGAAGAAAGTGCTGTCTTGAGATGTAGAGGGCTGAGAAAGGTGTATGGTAGCAAGGTTGCCGTGGAGGCACTGAAAGGCATAGATCTTTCCATATCTCATGGCGACTTCTTGGCCATTACCGGCCCCAGTGGAAGCGGCAAGTCCACACTGATGCACCTGATGGGGTGTCTTCTTAGACCTACCGAGGGGGAGATATGGGTAGAGGGCATCGCGATCTCCAAACTGTCAGAATCTCAACTGGCCGATGTTCGTGGTAGAAAGGTTGGATTCGTCTTTCAACAGTTTAACCTTCTTTCAAGAATGAGCGCATTGAAGAACGTGTCCCTGCCCCTGACCTTTCAGGGCGTGAGCAGGAAGAAGAGGGAACTTAGGGCCCGCCAACTGCTTGAGGACCTTGGGCTTGGTCATAGAACCGACCACCTGCCAACCGAGCTGAGCGGAGGACAACGTCAGAGAGTGGCAATTGCACGTGCTCTGGTGGCCGATCCAGCAATAATTCTGGCCGATGAACCGACGGGCAATCTCGACACGAAAACTGGGAGTGAGACAATGGACATTCTTGATGAGTTGAGCGAGAGAGGTAGAACCATAGTTGTAGTCACCCATGAGAATCATATAGCGGCCAGGACTAAGCGGAGGATAAATCTGGTTGATGGCCGTATTGTATCCGGGGGTATAGAAGAGGAGGTTGGAAAATGATTCAAAAAAGGTATTCCCGTATATTGAGGGCTGTCTTGGTTATCGTGGGTTATGTCCTGTTTATCGGCGTGATCGCCCAAGCAATAGCTGGTTCTGGAAATAGCCCTCCAATAGCCGATTTCTATTATTCACCATTATCCCCCTCGACCACTGATTCCATAACTTTTACCAGTAATTCCTCCGATGATGAAGGGCCAATAGCGGATTTTGCGTGGATTTTTGGCGATGGCGGAACATCATCAAGGAAAAATCCAGTTCATTCCTATAATCGTCCTGGTAGCTACGTGGTTAAGCTCACGGTGACCGACGAAAACGGGACCATGGATTCATGTAGCAAGGTGTTGGAGATTGCAAACCGCCCGCCCCTGGTGAATTTTTCGAATTTCCCCTCCTCCTCATCGGGAATGGCAGTCCAGTTAATGGACGAGTCCCAGGACCCCGATGGCGATCTAGCATCCTGGGTTTGGGCTTTTGGCGACGGGGCATCCTCTCAGATAAGAAATCCGTCCCATCTCTACCAGAGCCCAGGGGGTTATTCGGTTACCCTGACGGTGAGTGATGATTCAGGAGCTTCGTCCTCATTTAGTAAGCTGATCTCCGTAAAAAGGACGGAGCCCCCGAAAATTGAAGTTATCGAGCCCAAGCGAGATGAGGTGGGAAGGGTAGATGATTTCATTGAGCTTGAATTTCAGCTCTATGAAGAGGAAGGTATCGAGAAGATCGATAAGCTGGAGGTCTGGGTGAGGGATGAAAACGGTAAGACCGAGCGTTACGGCAATCTCTCCGCGAAAATAGTAAGGGAGACTGGGAGACCATCTCCCTATGAGGCGATCTATTCCTTCACCTTTGACCCCGCGGACTTCTTTGAACCCGGGTATACTGACCTATTGATTAGAGCCGTGAACGAGGCTGATCTGGAGGCTTCAATAATAGAGGAGGATCTCTTGCGTGTTACTGGTGGTAATGCAAGCGTGCAAACGCTTGAGGCGGAGGACGTAAGTGGAGGCAAGGCCACTTTGAACGCCTCGATCAGTTACGGGGATTACAGCAATGTGGATGTTACCTTCTACTACCGCGAACAGGGAGATGAGAAATGGAAGAACACCGGTTGGGAGATTGGGTACACATCGGAAATCTACTCGCACCAGATACGTGGCTTGAAACCAAACACGGTTTACGAATACAAGGCCGGGATTAGGTTTGGGATGTTTGATAGACTCTATGATAATGGATCGATGCTTTCAATGCAGGAGGACCTAGGGGTTATGCTGATCCAGTCCGAATCCGTTAAGGCCATCAGAGGAGATTCGACGATCATATCCCTTGAAGTGGCAAATCTCCTTTCTGGCGATATAGAGGCGGTGAGGGTATTTCCGCCTGCGGGCTATGACATAATGCCCAGCGTTCGCTGGATCGGTTCCATGGAGGTTGATTCCTACCTGCCGGCTGACTTTAGACTGGAGACCTCCGATTTGGAAGACGGCGAAATCTTAAGCTTTTACGCGGTCTACCGATCCTCGGGTGAGACCAAAAAGAGCCCCGCCTTGAATGTGACGGTTGGGGTAGAGGAAAGGGACAGGGGTCTCGGGGAATTCAGATTTGATCTGGAGAAGTACTTCTTCGTATTTCCAATGACCATCGTGGTACTGATACTGCTGGTAGTCTATCTGATAATGAGGCGATAGAGGGATTCCTTGGATCTGCTTGAGACCTTTGCCACATGCTTCAATACTCTGAGGGCACACAAGCTAAGGTCCTTTTTGACAACTCTTGGTATAGTGATCGGAGTGGCCGCGGTCCTCGTCAACGTTGCCGTGGTCCAGGGCTTCAGCTCATTTTTCGAGGAGCAGGTCAAGGGTCTGGGTGTGAATTTCGTTTCGATTACCGCGGGTAGTGATCAGCACTTTGACGAGCACATCTACGAATCGCTGAGCAGCAGCGTATATCTGGAGAGCTCTACGGGGAGCAGGAGCACCCAGGGATTTGTGGAATACATGGGTGAGTCGAAGAGGCTGCTAGTCACTGGCGTGAGATCTGGATACTTCGAGGCCAACAACCTGGAGATGGCCGCTGGCTCAGGATTGATGCCTCAGGATAAATCCGCGGTGGTGGTAAGCGAGTCGATGGCCATGGAGGAATTCGAGAAGCCAATACTGGAGATGTCAACCATTAGGATTGTTCTAAGGGACAGGAATCAGACCCCGGTTGTTCGAAAGATGAAGGTTAAGGGGATTAGCCAGAATCCCAGCGGTTTCTCTCCCATTCAACCGGACTTGTACATACCAATCTCCACCTTCAACGACATGACTGGTCAGGAGGGTTACTCTAGCATTAGCTTGTTCGCCGAGAGCGATAGCTTCGTGGAGACCGTGAAGTCAAATGCAATAGAATCCCTTGATCGTTTACTGAAACTTGAACCCAAGAGGACCATCGAGGAGGACAAGGGTCCTGAGGTTCCGTTTGAATTTGGAGAAGGCCCCAGGGATTTCAGGGAGGTCGTTTCGGAGGAGCGGGAGGAGTATACAATAACCACCCAGGATGATGTGTTGTCCTTCGTAGACGATATAAGCAGCACAATCAACCTACTGTTCATAGGCATTGCCTCAGTATCACTTTTGGTGGGGGGCATAGGTATAGCCAATATCATGATAGTCTCGGTGACCGAGAGAACGAGGGAAATTGGGGTGATGAAGGCGGTTGGTGCCAAGAAGAAGGATATCTTGGGTCTCTTCCTGGTCGAGGCTGGGCTTATAGGGGTGTTGGGAGGTTTTCTGGGTCTGGTCGTTTCCTATTTAATGTCCAAGACCATGGTACCTGCCCTGGTGGGGGTAGAGGGAATCGTTCCCCTGCAATGGGTTGGTCTTTCGATATTCATATCCCTGATGATAGGGATAATTTCCGGCATTTACCCGGCTTTCCGGGCTTCAAAGATGGATCCAGTAGAGGCCTTAAGCTATGAATGATGGAGGGGAGGTGAATGAAATGGAAGGAAAGGACAAACCGATATTCTATGGTTCCGCCACCGTGGGCAAGAGAGGACAGATAGCGTTACCTGCTGATCTCAGGGAGGATCTCGAAATCGAACCCGGTGATAAGTTGATATTTTTCAGTGGTTTCAGGGAGGAGAAGGGGTTCGGTGTTCTCAAGGCGGAGGAATTGTTTAGATTACAAAGAAAACTAGATGAATTGCGATCTAAACTAGCAGAAGAGAATGAATAGTTATATATCATAACTAAGAATTTTCTTCTAACGCTCAACATATTGAGATTTGAGGTTTGGCAAAGCTTCCTCCACTAAAAGGTTATGCTATGGATTTTAATCCAGCAGAACTTGGAAGGAAGATAATAATCGTTTCAGGGAATCAATATCTATCGTTTCATGCTTAGGGTAAGCATGGGACCCCGTCTACCAGGACTCTATCCCAAAAACACAATTCTCTACGAGAGCGAACTTGCGAGGTGGATGGTCATGGTGATCGCACTTATCGGCCTCATCTCCATCATTTCAATGACGCTGCCTTTCGTCTGGTCGCTGGCCTCGGAGGATATGATTGTGAAGGTTACGAGGGCCCTTTTGGTGGTAATTTGCACGGGAAGCTGGTTATCCTTTCTAGCCTTGGGTTATTTCAGAGGCTAGTATATACCTAATCCATTTCCTCAGATTGTCCTTGACTCCAAACTTCACCATCCTCTCTATAAGGCTATATGGCATGGGTCGATCCAGGGGAAATTTGATTGTGCCCTTCGCGGTCTCGTAATTGGCCAATTCCTCCTCGAACTTCTTTATGACCGATGGCTTGGGATAGAGACATATATGCTTCTTGAAGGCTGCAAAGAGGACCAGCTTTCCATTAAGTCTGAATGCTGGAACACCATAACTCATAGCCTCCTTTTCATCCGGTGCTGTTTTTTGGACTAATTTCCTTATCTTCTTGAGGTGTTCCTGTACATCCTCTAGGAATGAATCTATGTATTCGTCTATGTTCTTATCGGCCATCCTCGACAACACTAACCTGTCACTTAAAAAGAATTTTTCTGTTCAAGCCCGACCGGTAAAACCTAATTTTGGTCTCTCTTATTTGGCAACCCTATTTACGGTCTTTGACCTGTAGGTAGGCCCACTAAAATTAGAGAAATCTCTTTCCAATGAGAATCAAAGTTATTTGAATAGCCATTATCATCCCTATTTCCAACTCTAATGGAAACCATAGAGAATTTGACCCTGCTGACTTAAGGGTTATCCAGTCCTGTTGGTTCTGGTACTCGGCCGGGTAGGCGCAGTGGGAGTACTCGGGCCATGGGGAGGGGGCAGGGAAGCTACCGTTCATGGTCAGGCAGTAAACCTGGGTCTCGGGGTGGCTGTTGCCATTAAGCTCCACTATCCACTCGGATACGCCGTCCTGGTCGACGTCGCCCCACCAGCCACCATTCTCCTGCCTCCTGTCCACAGCTAGATGGAAATTAGTATAATACGCTTCGAGAGCACCGGTGGCCGCGTCCGTGACTATTGGATATGGAGAGAGCCACAGAATCTCCTGTTGTCCGTCCCCATCGATATCCGCGATCAGCTGGTAGGAGGACCAGTGGTTATTCACGGCTCCCCTAGGTATTAGTTCATCCTCGCTCCACCGGGAGAAGTTCACCTCCCACTTGGTCTCCGGGGTCTCCCCGCCAATGTCAACGCAGAAGGCTGCTGCGCTGGTCATGATGGCCATGTCCATGGATCCGTCGCCATCCACATCCCCCATGGCCTGGCACATCCTGATATTACCGTTGTAGGGATCCTTCCAGGTCCATATTTCCTGCCCCAGATGGTTCAGGCACACCACCCCGCCCAGAGGAGCATCGGACCACGCCAAAATTTCGTATTCTCCGTCTTGGTTAACATCTGCAACTATTACCGGTTGGAATTTAATGGACGAACCAAGCTCATATGTCCACTTCTGCTCTCCGGTCCCTGCGTCCAGGCAAAACACCTGGTGACCGAGACAGGTCCACAGGGTCTCGTATTCTCCGTCCTGCTCCAGGTCGCAGATCGTGGGATGACCTAGAAGAGAGTCGCCGAGAGGCGTGGTCCAAACCAGCTCCCCATCGTGGGCTACCCGGTGGGCATATCCCAGGTTATCGTTCATGAAGAACTCCGGGAACCCGTCGCCGTCCACATCGTGGGCCTGTGGAGCGCCATCCATTGCGGGGGGCAGGTCGTGGCGGGGTGGAATTGGGTTGTCCCAGGTCCATAACACGGTGCCATCGCCATTCAATACATGCAATCTACCGCCCATGCCGGCGAAACAAATCTCGTACCTGCCGTCAGCATCAACATCCACTAGTGAAACCTTGCTCGTGGGGTCGTTGATCAGGCCTTCCTCCTCGATGGGAGGGTATACCCATTCGAAAATGCCTTCTCCGTCCACGCACCACATCCTCTCGCTGTCCCCTCTACGAGTTCCAAATACCACCTCGTTGGTACCATCATCATCGACATCCCACACCGTCTGACAGCCCTGGTGGCCGGCCCCGAACCTCTTCCCCTCGAAAACTGCGCTGGTGTTGAAAACCCAGTCGATCCCCAGTTGGATTACGGTTTGATTTCCCTGAGAGGCGTTGATCTGTTTCTGGAGGGATAGTTCCGTTGGCCCCTTGGCATTATTCCGCAGGCTTGAGGCGTGTTCTACTCCAGTTTGGGGATCATCGGCTTCCTCCTGGGGTGCCTCCTCATTAACGGGACCGATCATTTGCACCAATGTGGGGTGCAAATGATCGATCCCGAGGATACAGACACAGCCCAGAAATGTAAGGTAAGCGGCACCTACACAGGCCATCTTAACCCGCATGGAGACCACCGGTCCCTTTCTCTCCGGCATTTCCTCGATATCGGCGGTTTGGATCTTGGACATCTAAATCACCTTGGATATGGCACTGAGTAGTCTAGTGGATGATGCACCAACCAGCAGGAAGAATAATGCATAGAATACGGATAGCTCGGGGCCTTTTACACCCGGGAAGCCGCCCCGGACCATGTAGAGCCCTACGACCGCGCAAGCCCCGGTGATCAGGTAAAGCACTAGATCAAGTTTGGGGAGGAGCGTGATTTTGGCTGACTTTTGGTCAAAATTAGCCAGGCGGCTCACTGCATACTTGGTAAGTCTATAGGGCTTGTCCCTGCCGAATAGACGTGTGGCCACATACCCCCTTGATTCTAGTTGCCGGACACACCTTCTTACCCGGCTGTAAAGTGTCATGAATCCCTCATCCCCCTTTCTCTGACCGTATATCTCCTCAACCAGTTCGGCGACGGTTCTCCTTCCCTCAAGCAGGTGTGATATCACCTGGGCCTCCAGAATTTCCGACAGGTCCAGGGTTTCCAGGTCCTCTATTGCCCTGTGTACACGGTATTTGGTGTCCTTCCTGACCTCCTCGATATCGGGAGTCTCCCGGTTCATTCAATGTAATTTGCGGCACTATCCTCTTAAAGGCAGCGAAGTTTCGGATTTGAAAACTGTCTAGATCTGGCTCAGATTCTTATCTCCCGGCATGGCATAGAGAGTCAATGAGTGTTACCCCCCTATGGGATGAGTGGAACCTGACTTTGGCCATCATGAGGATATTCTGGGTAGTTGGAATTGCCCTTTATGCGTCCGCGGTGTGGTTAGTTCTGGGAGGCGATTTGGAGGCAAGGAAGTCCCTTGGTTACCTGGCCAGATCGATGTCATACCTCCTCTTCGCCGGTGGATTCCTGGCCATTCCGGCATTTCACGTCATTTTTCAACCATTACATTCCTCCAGTGGCCAGGCATTTGTGAACAGATATATCGGACTCTCGGTTTTTGCCGCGGTATGCCTGGTTATCCTAGGATGGGTTTCCTGGGGAACCTACCAGGGCATATACAAGTCGAGATTGGGGTGCGCCATTTCCGCGGTGCTTTTTCTTTCTATTGCCGGCCTGAGCTGGCTGAACATGTGGGATACTGCCTACCAACTTGGTTTCTGGGAGCTGGAGGTAAGGGCAGGTCTTTTCCTTTCCCCCTGGATTTCACTTGCCATCGCCGGTTCATTTCTTGGATGCTCCTTGAAGGGAGAGCAGGAACGGGGAGGGATCAAGGTGGGGGTCAAGTTCCTAATAGTCCTTTGGCTGAGCATAATCCTATTTACGGCAGCACTTTCAGCGGTGGTCAGCGGCTTTCGAACCGGCGGCAGTAGGGTCTCCCCTGGGGTGCCCTTGACGGGCGTGGTTAGCTCCTTCATGCTGCTCGGGGCACACGGAATCCTTCTGGGGGCCACGGTTCTCGACATGTCGGTGACCATGGCCCTAACTCAGAGGAAGCGAAGGAGGCAGGGAATTTGATCGATGTCAGTTTTTCATTTCCCGGGCGATCTCCCGGATCTTGCTAACTATTTCCAATGGGTCTCTGCCCAGCACCCTAACCATGGGTTCCTTTCCGGTCTCCCCCAGGTCATATATGATGTCGGGGACATTGCCGGATCTTTTAAGCACCTGGCTCACACCCCATCCCAGGCTTGATCCCTCCAGGTTCTTCACCTCTCTGGGCTCTTGCTCTCTATCAAAGCTCTGCACATCCATGCCGGCGCTGGCACAGGCCCTGGTTATCGAAGGTGAGTACCTAGTGTTCATTGCCGATCTGAAGGAGCGATCGTAATCCATGACCGTGAGAACGATGCGGGCAACGTGGCTGGAGGCACCGAACTCCGGTTGATAACAGGCAACCATTCTCCCATCCACCTCGGTAACCCGACCTGGTATGGCCGCTACATCCTCTTCATCCCTTGCGTATTGGAGTGCATAGGCGATGTTGGCCCTGACTTCGGGTACCAGATGACCAACCCGCATATCGGAGAGCTGCACAAGGGCCTCTCTCAGGCTCCGGATGACCGCATACCTATCCCTTTCCCGGGCTATACTGGCGTAAGGGTTGGTGGGGCCATTTCCCTTTCCCAGCGGCAGGCCATGCCTTATGGCGCTGGTTATGAATTCCTTGGCCTTGCCAACCGCGTCCGGGACCTTCATCCCCTGACCGATGAAGGTGGCCAGTGCCGATGAATATGTGCAGCCGGTGCCGTGAGTATTCCGGTTGGAAATCCTATCGGTTACGAAGGTGGTAGTTGTCTCCCCGTCGCAGAGGAGGTCCAATGGCTTACCCTCCAGGTGTCCTCCCTTTACCAGAACATGGCGGGGCCCAAGATCCCTAATCAGAATTGCTGCCTCCTCCATCGATGACTGGTCAGCAATCTCGATGCCCGAAAGGGCCTCAGCCTCGGGTATGTTAGGCGTAACCACAAGTGCCAATGGCAGAAGTTCGTCAATCAGAGTTTTTTCGGCGTCGGGTGAAAGTAGGCGGTCCCCGCTCTTGGCAACCATGACCGGATCAACGATGAGTTTATCCACTGATTTTCTTCGGATACATCCAGAGACGGCCGAAACGATGTCGGCACTGGAAAGCATCCCCGTCTTGGCGGCATCGACCCCGATGTCCTCCACAACGGCGTCGAATTGTTTCTCTATAAAGGATGTAGGAATCTCCTGAATACCTTGCACACCGACCGTGTTCTGGGCGGTGAGGGCGGTTACGACCGACATGGCATACCCGCCCAGAAGGCTTATGGTCTTTATATCGGCCTGTATCCCGGCTCCCCCTCCCGAGTCTGACCCTGCTATGGTGAGAATGCGCTTCATCGATTTCCCGTTCCGGTCTATATTTTGGGTAAGATAACTCTTTTGACATATAGACCCGGGGTCGGTGAGCTAGGCCTGGGTAGGATAAAAGCTTAAAACTGGGCGGTTTCCTGGTCCCACTTGGAGATCCAATCAGATATCTGTTTGGATAGGCTCTTTCCCACTCCATCAACGTTGCGAAGTCCTTCCTGCCCTCCCGATTTGTATAGCTGGGCCAGGTTTTCCTGAAATTCGTCCACGCTAAAGGCCGCCTTACGATAGGCCCATATCCGGTGCTTGGATCCCTCTACGAGCTCAAGGTCGTATGATTTTAGGAAGAGCCTTTCAGCGAGCCACTTATTTACCGCCAGGGGCCCCGGAGCTATGAACCGCGGCATGCGGTCTTTTAGACCATAATCGTCACAAATCCCACGGACTCTTCTTCCAAGTTCTGCACTATAGTCACCTGGTGGGGAATACTCCGGCTTACCACCTGGAACCCAGTCGTACATCTCTCGAATCCTGTTCTCGAGTCGGGGGTCCAATGATTTTGCCGCCCTAAGGGTCCGCCTGGCCTGTAACCCTTGCATGGTGAGTCCTCCTGCAAGGACGAACGAACCGCCATTGTCCCTGGTAGCCCTTATCACATCCTCGAGATGTTCCCGGTCGTCACCCACGAAGGGAAGTACGGGCATCATAGCCGTACCTACCGTTATTTCCGCATTGGAGAGCTCCTGCATGGCTTTAAGTCGATCCTCAACCCTGGGGCTCCTGGGTTCAAACGCCGATTTTAATCTCGAATCTAGGCTGCTGATGCTGAACACCACTCCCGCCCAGGTGTTACTGTTAATTTTCCTAAGAAGATCGAGGTCCCTGGTTACTAGAGGCGAGCGTTCTATTACCACCACCGGGAATGAGAGTCGATTGGCAATCTCCAACATCTTTCGGGAAAGTCCATATTTTGACTCTACTGTGTGCTGCCAGTCCCCACAGGCCAATATTTCCGGTTCAAGGCTAGAAAGCTCCTTTTCCATGAGCTGTGGGGCGTTTATTTTGATTCTGATGTGTTTATCGAAGTAACGAGGGTCCCGACTATATTTCCCCGTTCTCGAGTAACAGAACTCGCATCCGCTACGGCATCCAATATAGGGATGGGCGCTGTACCTATTCCAGAACCAGGGCCCGTCAACGTGTTTACTTACATTTACTATCGATGAGGCCTCGTACTCCACCAAATCGAGTTCCATCAATCCTCGCCCCTGGCCAGCCTTTTCAGGTCCATTGGGAGGTAGGTGATCGCCTTTCTCAATACCACCGCTCTATGTTTCCTTTCCCCCTCAACTGCTTGCTCCCGCAGCCAGCGGGCAACGAGGTCCGGATAGTGCTTCCCCAGGGTCTTCAGCCCCCAGCCTATGCCCTTTGCGGCCGATATATTCCACTCCTCGAACATAGATTCCAGAAAGGACAGAAGTTCGGCAGCCCCATCCGGATCTTCCTGCGATCTCTTGGCCCAGAAGTGAATGGCAACCCCCAGGGATCTTCTAACCCATTGGTTTTGGTCATCTCGCCAGGGACCAAGGACCTTCAATCCAGGCTGGAAAAGGTCCACCAGCGCAGGTCCTGGCACCCTCTCGCCAATAATGTCCGATCCGTACCAAACATCCGCAGCGATGATGTAGCGCCTGGACCTCTCTAGTGTGGTTTCCAGCTGCTCACCGAGATGCTGGCGGAGGGCCGTGCCGATGACAACCCAGCCGCCCTCGGTACCCATGGAGGCGATTTCATCGAGAAAATCCCTGGTGCTCAGGATACCGCACTCACCGATACTCTGACCGATGATGTCCAGGAAACGAAATGGGGTTCTCCTATTCAGGATGGGCAGTAAACCGTTTCTGGCAGCTTCAAGATCACCCTCCTGGATCGATCGGGCGATATCACTGCCAATATCCCGGGCCTGTTTGGTGTTCATGTTTTCGGGGCACCTCCCTCCATACAGGGTTAATGATAGTGGAATGCGGCCTGGAGGTAATAGGTATTAGGCCTGGCACTATATTACCTTTCAGTGGTTTGATGGATACCCTTTCCATTGAAGGGCCGGTTTCGGGGGGCATCTTCCTGACCTACAAGTGCACGGGGTCCTGCAAGCACTGTATGTATGCCTGTTCTCCCCATTGGGAGGCCAATTGGATCGATGCAGCGGAGGCTGAGGGGGTCCTGGAGGATCTGGGGGATATAATGCCAATGGGAAGCCGTCCAGGAAGGGGAGGAGTGGGTATAAACCGGGGTCTGCACTTCACCGGAGGGGAGCCATTCCTGAATTACGATCTCTTGCTTCGTTTGGTTAAGGCCGCATCCCAGCTTGAAATACAAGGAACCTTCGTGGAGACAAATTGCTTCTGGTGTTCGGATGATGATAAGTGCAGGGACAGGTTTCAGCAACTCGGGGAGTCGGGCCTGGAAGGGATATTGATCAGCGTGAACCCTTTTACCCTGGAACATATTCCTCTAGAGAATTCCATCCGGGCCATAGACCAGGGCAGGAAGGTTTTTGGGGAAGATTTGATGGTCTACCAGGAATCCTTCCTTGAAACCGCCCAATCGAGGGGAGTTAGGGGGACCATGAAGCTCCCGGACACGATTAGTCTTTTGGGGATGGACGCCTTGACGGGTCTGGAGATACTACCCAGAGGTAGGGCTCCCTACAGCCTCCAGCATCTATACAGGAGCTACCCGGCTCGGGAGTTCTTCGGTCTCTCATGTGAAAGGGAGTTGCGGAGAGGTTGGCACTTCCACATAGACAACTTCTTCAACTACATACCCGGCTACTGCGGGGGCATATCCCTCGGTGACGCGAGGGATCTGGACTCCATCCTAGACGGGGTGGACCTCGGGGATTACCCCCTCATCGGTCACCTGGCAAACGATATCCAGGACCTCTGTAGGTTTGCGAAAGAGGAGTTCAATTATCGGGAAAGAAGGGAAGGTTACATCTCAAAGTGCCACCTATGCCTGGATATAAGAAGACATATAGCAGCGCTCACCAACGAGTACCGAGAGCTGCAACCAATCGAGTTCTACTCCCATATCTGAGGACGGTTAAGTGAAGATCATCGTACAGGTCAGCAGGATGGACAGGGAGACACAGGAGGGTGTTACTAGATTTGGGGAGCTCGCTTTCGAAAACCACAAACATCACCGATACGTGTTGGAGGTAAGGGAGTGTGAACCCTCCAAGAGGCGTTACCACCTGGAAACTGCATGCGAGAGGTTGATGACCCTCCCCTATGTTGAACGCGTCATTGTACCGGGCTACAGAACATTACACGTTGAGAGATGGGACTCGAAGTTCCGCAGGACATAGCCTATTTATTTAACCCTACAAGGGGCGTAGCATGGACGAAGTAAGAGGGCTATGGATACACGATTCCACCTGTAGGGCCCTGGGCGGGGCCGAGGTGGCTAGATTATGTAGCCAGTTTGGAATGGACATCCTCCTGCCAAAGGCCCCCTGGATGACGGGTTCGAGGGCCGATCCGGATTACTGGGAAGGGGTAATGGAACCCATGATAGAAGAGGCGCACGACCTTGGCATGGAGGTCCATGCCTGGATCTTCTTTCTTAACGATGCCAGCGTGGATGATGACCAGTCTCTACTGCAGGTTATGGAGGACGGGAAGACCGAGAAAATCGCCTGCGCCGCCAATCCGGAGACGGTTCGTAGAAATATCGAGAAGATAGGCCCAATACTGGAGTCCTATGATCTGGATGGCCTGAGCCTGGAGGACTGCTTCGTGTACCACCGTTGGCCCAAGGACCCCATGACCTGTTTCTGTAGTTTCTGCCAGGAAAATGCGCCTCAAGGCAAGGCCGAGAGGCTGGCCTGGAACAGGAATCAGCTGACCGAACTATTAAGACGGATTATGGAGGAAAGCCGAATCTACTCAGCGGACATACAGATATCGGCAGCGGCAAGGGTACCATACGAGACCCACGGGCTACCCATGTCCACCGACTGGAAGAGATGGTGTGAGCTGGGCCTACTGGATTACATCGCTCCCATGATCTATAAGACCGATAATAAGGAACTGGAAGAGGTGGGCCGGGAAACACTGGAGATCTTGGAGCATACCGAGGTGCCCGTGTATATGGGTCTGGGGGCCTACAAGATAGACAGGGAGCTTAAGGGCCACGATCTACCCCAGCAGCTAGGCCAACAGATAGAGATAACCCGAGATCTGGGTGCAGATGGCCATATACTCTATCATTTTGGTGGATTGACCGTCGATCAGCTGGCACAGATCCGTGAAGCCTACGCTTGAACGGTCATAGCCAGGTGACACTTTTAACCGCGGTCTAGGGCTCACTATGGAGTGAGAAAATGCCCCAGGAAAGGCCCAATATACTGTATATCCATTCCCACGACACTGGACGCTACCTGCAGCCCTACGGATACGCAATTCCATCGCCAAATATCCAGAGCCTGGCCGAGGAGGGAGTTCTATTCAGGAACGCCTTCTGCGGTGGACCCACCTGTTCACCGAGCCGGGCCTGCCTAGTGACCGGCCAGTGCGCTCATAGCAATGGCATGTTGGGCTTGGCTCACCGAGGTTTTAGCCTATACGACTATGGAAAGCACATCATACACACTCTTTCGGAGGCGGGCTACAGCTCGACCCTGGCCGGGATCCAGCATATAGCCAAGGGTGCCGATGTTATAGGGTACGACAAGATACTGAAAACCAAAGGAAACAATGTGAAGGGTGTGGCTCCCTTCGCGGTTGATTTCCTACAGGATAGTGCTGAGCAGCCCTTCTTCCTCTCGGTTGGCTTTTCTGACACCCATAGGACCTACGCGGAACCGGGGCCAGATGAGAATGAGCGGTACACGATGCCTCCCCATCCAATCCCGGATACCCCTGAGACCAGGCGCGACATGGCGGGGTTCAAGGCCAGCGTTAGAGAATTTGACCGCGGAGTCGGAATGGTGATGGATGCCCTGGATGAGATGGGGGCCATCGAGGATACCCTGGTGATATGTACCACCGATCACGGAATAGCCTTTCCGCATATGAAGTGCAACCTGACGGACCACGGCATAGGCGTGATGCTCATAATGAAGGGACCGGGGGGGTTCTCCGCAGGTAAGGTGTCCGATGCCCTTGTATCCCAGATCGATATCTATCCAACCATTTGTGATCATCTGGGCATAGAAGAACCAGATTGGCTGGAAGGAAGCTCGATGATGCCCTTGATCCGGGGGGAGAGGGACGAAATACGTAAACAGGTATTCTCGGAGGTTACATACCATGCCGCCTACGAGCCCCAGAGGGCGGTTAGGACCCGACGCTGGAAGTACATCAGGCGGTACGGGGATAGGGAGACGCCCGTACTTCCCAACTGTGACGAGAGTCGGTCCAAGGATATATGGCTCGATAACGGATGGAAGGATAGGAAAATACCCAAGGAACAGCTATTCGACCTGGTTTTCGACCCCAACGAGGCAAACAACCTGGCCGATGACCCATCCTTCCAACATGTTCTGGAGGATATGAGAGATAGACTGGACCGGTGGATGAAGGATACCGATGACCCTCTGCTAGAAGGTCACGTGCCAGCTCCCAAGGGAGCAGTGGTCACCGATGCGGATGCCATGACTCCCCATGGCCCTCACAAAACCATATCCTGAATAGCCGATTCATGACCTGAAGATCTGAATATCAATTATGCAAACCCGGGATCTGCTAAATGTGAATCCTTGATCTGCATATCTAATAATTTGGAGACTCCAACAGTTACGGTTGGGTGGATATCCCTGAGAGATATTGATATGTTTGGGGTTTTGATGATGGTCCTTGTCCTTATGGTGCTTATACGAATATTGATTCAGGAACTATGAATATCAAGTCAGTGAATAAGCTCAGCAACTTTCCCTTCGCACCTGCACGTCAACGAGACGCACCCCCTATTTCCCCGGGAACATGGGGTCCTCATGAGCCGGACTCGGTGGCCGGTGCAAACAGCCAGCGGTGATAACTATGCGTTTAACTATCTGATCGGGCCGTGATGTGTCACCTATTCTGGCATGGGCCGTATTCTCATATATGCCTCCGGATAGATTTGAAAAGGAGTAGAAACCCTCGGTTATCTCCTCCATACCCTCTCTCAGGTCCCTCAGGACCGGTCCGGGGTCCGATTCCCCGAGACCCATCACTCCCATTTTTCCAGGAACTCGTTAACCTTGTCCAGGGTGGGGAAGGACCTGTCCTTCCTTTGTACGTGTACCTCGGCGGTGGCCACGGCGAAATCCGCCACCCTCTGCAAATCCCAGCCCTGCTTGAGTGCGTAGACAAATGCCGCGTTGAATACATCGCCGGTTCCCGTGGGGTTCCGAACCTTGACATCATGGGGATCTGCGTGGTAGGTTTCCTTACCGGTGACCACCGCTGACCCTGATTTGCCGAGGTGTAGGGCTACCATCTTTGGCCCCTTGTCGAGAAGAATTCTCGCGCCCAGAATAGGATCCGGCTTTCCGGTGAGCTTTTCGACCTCGTCACGGTTTACGAAGAAAACGTCGGTATACTCCAGTGGAAGGAAGACGGATTGCACGCGTTCATCGCTCCATCCCTGGTAGTCCCATCCGATGTCCAGTGATGTCTGGGCCCCGTATGAGCGGGCCCTTTTCAGAACCTCCGCGGTTGGCTCCCCTACCATGTGGTCTGCCCACCAGTAACCCGAACGGTGGACGTGTTTAACCCCCCGGAGCAGCGGAAGATCCAGGTGTTTCAGTTGCAGTTCCCGGTTCGAACCCAGAGTTGCCAGGTAGGAGCGTCTACCATCCTCAAAGGCAATGGCCAGGGTTATGCCGCAGGTCGTATTCTCCTTCCTTTCCACGCACACCTCGACACCAAGGTCCTTCATCTGTTCAGTAAGCCAATCGCTCATGGCGTCGTCCCCGAGGAGACCCATGAACCTGGTGGACAGGCCCAGGGTGGCGGTGGCGGCAGCGAAGTTGGCTGCGCATCCTCCAACCATCATCACATAATAGTCGATTATGGTGGAGGCCTCCTTTCTCGGAAAGTCGGGTAGAGGCTGGGAGATTAGGTCTATATTCAGATCTCCGACGCTGGCAACATCCATTTCCATCACCCTGGTGAGTGAGGGGGCCTCTAAAAAGATTTGATGGTTTTCCCGGTTTACATAACCTGGATATGGCAAGCTGAAAACATATTATAGACCATTTGAAGCACCTCTTGACCGAGGATGCAAGTAATGCCATTGGGCATAAGTTCATGGAGCTTCCACAGGGACATTGGAGCCGGAGAACTCAAGATACTGGATTTCCCGTATAAGGCAAAATCCCTGGGATTCAGCGATATCGAGGTCGTTACAAGTCACCTGGACCAGAACGCGGAGATCTTAAAGGAAAGGTGCCAGGATGCCGGGGTGGAATGGAATTGTGTATCCGCCGAGAATAATTTCGCTCTGCCCAAGGAAGACATCAGAAAAAAGCAGGTGGACCAGGTCAAGAAGGTGGTTGACATGGCGGTCAAGGTTGAGGTGCCCATCGTGCGGACCTTTTTCGGCCATGTCTCGGGAGAACCCCCGGTGGGGATGAAATACCTAACCATGGAGTGCGTCAAGGAGGTTGCTAACTATGCCGCCGAGCGGGACGTGATCATTGCCATGGAGAATCACGGGAACTACTGTAACAGCGCCTCGGAGATCATCGAGATGATAGAAACCATTGGCAGCGAATATGTCCGCGCCTGCCCGGATACGGGCAACTTCAGGGGAGATGTCTACGATGAGCTAGAGCGGCTGGCTCCCCTGGCCGCACACATCCATGCCAAGACCTATGAATTCGATGAGGATGGAGAGGAAACCTCCCTTAACTATGAACGTATATTCAGAATTATGAAGGATGCGGGTTTTGATGGTACCTACTCCCTGGAATACGAAGGGGAGGGGGATGAACTGGAGAACGTGAAGAAGAGCCTGGCCCTGTTCAAGCGTTACGTATAGGACCTAAGTATAAGTCACCGGGTTGGAGAATAGCTTATATTGGAACGGTGGCCAGGGGTAGAGATACAGGAGAAAGTTGGCTTGTTCGGTACCGCCGCCTTGGTCAGGAGAGTTGAGAGGAGGGTCGGTTCCAATGGACCCTATGCCCGGCTCACCGTAGAGCTGGAGGGGGGAGATGCAAGGAGGGTCTTCTTCGCCCCTACTGAGGATGCCGAGGAGGATGTACCCTGTCTTTACGAGTTCGTAGAGCGGGGGATAGTAAGGGATGGTACCAGACTTCTTTTCCATTATCCGCCTGATGATAATCAGTGGTATCGATGGAGGGGGTATAGAGACAGATACGGCTTCTGGAGGAGGGGTCCTAGCGTCACCGTAAACGTCGATAGGCTGGTTCCCGTGTACGCCTCGGTTCCCTTCTGCCGACTAAAGGAATTCATAACCGGTCGCCTTGGCGTACGCGAGGAGAGGACCGAGAGAAGCGCCATGGGGATTGCCAGGCACCGTATTCTTCAGCGACACTGGAAGCTCCTCTGGGACCATCTCTCGTCCGGTGAGGGGCCTGAACGTTCCTTGGCAGAAGCCAGGGAGGGAACCGAGGATTTCATCGAGGTACTTGCAAATCAGCTAGACATGTCTGACCTCTGGGAGCAGGTCTCTTCAACCCTGTCCACCTGCGAAGAGATATCGGATGAGATCATGGAGTGGACGGGGGAGGATGGTTATTTCTGTTCGGAGTACCGGGTTCTCAGCAACCGGCTGGGATTTATCGGCAGGGCGGATTTTATCGGGGTGAGAAGAAAAGGGGGTAGCAAAGGGAGGATCATCGAATACAAGATAACCGATAATATGGCAAATTATGAGTCCAGCAGGTCATGGGGATCGGTGCGAGCGCTGCTACAGGCGGCGACATATTCCAGAATGTTGGAGGAGTCCGCCAAGCTGCCACAGGTTGATGCCGAGGTATGGGTCTTCGATAAATGGAGTGGAAAGCGCTCTTACACCCACCCCTGCCAGGAGGATGATCTTGAGAACATGCTCAAGAGGGCCCTCTGGGCCAGGGATGAATACCTTTTCTCCGTAAGCTCTCCCACTCCTCCTCTATCCGAATATGGAAAGGGAAAATGCAGGTCGTGTTCCTTCAAGAGGATATGCAAGGGATTGGCCAGCTACCAGCCCGATCCCTTCTTCACCGAGGTAAGAAGAGGCCTCGACCTGGAATCTGAGGCCAATTCAAGGGTATGGAGACCCATGGAAGAGGGATCGGACCATGCCCTGGTGATCCCAGGCAGGAATATCCGTAAATATGGTGGCGACTCACTCGAATTATCAGTACCAGAGGATAAACAGAGAGTGGTCCCCTCCTCTGGTTCCTTCATCAGAATATCCCCCGTGGACTCCACTCATGGCTGGAGTTACGGGGTGGTGGAGGAATTGGATGGAGATGTGTTGGAGATAAAACTAAAGGACCCCCTAACCCCCCCTATACTCACCGAAAACAGGATTCGCCTTGACTTCTCGGTTCCCTTTGACTTCTCCAAGAGGGCCAAGATGGCCATCACCTCTGTTGAGGCGCCGGAGATCGTCAGCGATGATCCCGAGGTAATCGATAACCTGAAGCAGCTGCGGGATGCGGTTAGCTGTGCCTCGTCCATGGATATGGAGGAGATCGAGGGTGGTTTCGGGGATCTTAACGATTCCCAGCGTGAAGCGGCAGGAAGGATGATGGAGTCCAAGCTGACGGTGATTCACGGACCTTTCGGATCGGGAAAAACAACGGTGATTGCCAGGGCCTGCCTGGAGATAGCCAGGAAGGGGGGCAAGGTACTGGTTACCAGCTATACCAATAATGCCGTCGATAACGCCATGTCCATGATACGGGACTTTTCCTCCCGGAAAAGGGAGAAGATTTCCCAGGTGAGAGTGGGAGCAAAGGAAAGGACGGAGGAGGGTGAGGGTATCCGGGTTGTGGATACCCGGGATTTTGACGGGCAGGATATCCGGGCCCTGCGTGAGGCCCATGTAGTTGGCTCAACTCTCATCTCGTGCATGAGCGACGTCTTCCGGGAGGCCTACATGGACAGCGAGGGATATGTAAAGCTTCGCCAGCTGCCCTTTGATGTATGTGTTGTGGACGAGGCATCCCAATGTATCCTTCCATATGCCCTCATCCCCTGTCTCCTATCCAGGAGATGGGTACTGGTGGGCGATCATAAACAACTGGAGCCCCTGATTCTGGACCCCCAGGCCGGGAGGGCCCTGACCAGTTGGTTTGATATGGCGGTCCAGGACCTCGAGGAGAGCGGAGAAGTGGTAATGCTCGATATTCAGTATAGATGTCCACACGAGGTTGGCTCCTATCTCTCAAGCCAATTCTACGGATCCAGGCTCAGGAATGATGGCACCCCTGAGGGGCATGACCACCAACCATTGGATATAGATATGGAGTCGTGGGCAGGGAAAATGAGCTCCGAACTCGGGCGAGGAGGATCGGAGGCCAGTGTATCCAAGGTCGATTTATCCAAGATACTGGATCCTAGCAATCACCTCATCTTTATTGATACCGCCGGAAGGAGTCCGGAAACGGGCAGGAGGAGCAAGAGCAACGCGGGCGAGGCGACCATTTGCTCCCACCTGCTGGAGATCTTCAGCCAGGTGACCGATGATCTGCTTTTCCTATCGCCCTATCAGGCACAGAACTCCATGGTCCGTCGCATGGTGGGCGAGGGGATTAGGATGGGAACCGTGGATAGCTACCAGGGAAGACAGGCCGATGTGGTCATTCTAAGCCTGGTAAGGAGCAATCGAAAGGGTATTCTGGGTTTTCTGAGGAACGTAAGAAGGCTCAACGTGGCCATGTCCAGGTGCAAGAAGAAGTTGATAGTGGTCTCTGACTCAACTACCATAAAGATGAACCGGGCGGATCTAAAGGCCAGAGAGGCACTTATGGAATACATCCGTACCTCAAAGGATCTCGATACCTACGTCTCTTTGGCCCCAGAAGATGGCGAGGTACGTACCAGGACAAAGAGGAGGGAACTCCGGCCCAAGCGTTCCCTTCGGAGAAAAAGTCCCTGAAAGGCAAAGATTATTGAAAGGCCTCCCATGCAGTAAAGGAAAGGTGACCGTATGGATAGGTATCTATCTTCCCTGATCACGGGTCCAAATGGACTTAAGCCGGACCCAATTAGGAGTTTTGTTAGACGTGCTAACCAGTTGGAAGAGGAAACCGGTGAACCCATCACCAGGCTAAACATCGGACAGCCCGATCTCCCGCCCAGAAGGGTTCTAGAGGACTACCAGAGGGGCCTGAACCGGGAAGAGGTGGTGAACTCCAGCGGATATCCACCGGCAGAGGGCCTGCCTGACCTCAGGGCTGCCATAGCATCGATGGAGAGGAAAGTATTCCAGGTCTCGGCTGATGATTCCAGGATCTACGTAACCCTGGGTGGTTGCGGGGCTCTGAAATTCGTGTTCAAGGCCCTGGGAGGTAGATCCGGAAAGGAGAAGAACCTGATAGCCATGGCCCCCGGATGGGGGGTAATCTCCAATTTCGCCTGGGAATACGAGATTAAGGCGAACTTTGTCAATCTACAGACCGCTGACGGAAGCTTCAAGGCTGACAGGGCTCAGGAGATGGTGGACGGGGACACGGTGGCCATTTATGTTAACTCACCCAACAACCCCACGGGAAGCATCCTGTCTAGGAAAACGGTAAGGGATATCCTATCCTTCGCCAGGGATAACGATCTTTGGGTGATTTCCGATGAGGCCTATCAACACCTGATCCACGCCGGAACCCAGGAACACGCGTCATTCGCCTCCTTCGACGATTACTCTGACATGGTCTTCAAATGCACCTCCTTCTCCAAAATACTGAAACCAAATATCAGGCTGGGCGCATTGGTGCTGCCCGAGGGCATACTGGATGACCTGAAGGACGAGTTCTACACCGCTCTTAGAAACGAGGGAGCCGGCGTACCTGCCGAATGTCAATCGGGAGCACTTGAGGTTCTGAAATCCGATCCTTCCCTGGCCTATATGGATGAGGTAAATGAGAGGTATAGGGAAAAGGTTGCGGCAGCTAAGGAGATACTTGAGGATGCCGGCTGCAGCTTCAGGTCCTACAACGATCCCCAGGCCAGCTTCTATCTCTTCCCATATGTGCCCTACAAGGACTCCCGTGAGCTCGCAAATACCCTTCTGGAGGACGGGGTGAGCGTGGTTCCCGGGACCAGCTTCTACAGGGATTCCCATATGCGGGTAGCAATAGGAAATAATATGTCCGTATCCCAGGTCCGGGAAAGGATAGGAAAGGTGGCCTCTACCCTGGAGAGAGTTCTGTAAGAATATCCCCTATCCTGTGCACGGGTGCGTCGCTCTTAATTCCAGTTGGGCAAAAGTGGGTGTGAGTGACCTCGAACCCCTCCTTCCTCAGTCTGTCAATTACACCTTGGGTAGGGGGAACCGGAATGCCTTCCCTGCTCGAAAGGTCATGCAGATCGTAAAAGGAGAAGAATTCGGCCTCCTCCAGGACCTGACTCAGTATATTATGGGATTCGGGTGATGTGCTGGAGTCAATCAAACGGAGGGCTCGCTTAACGAATCTGGGGTCCTTGAGAGGACCGGTCCACAGGGGTCCGAAGGGCTCCATTTTCCTTCCACAGCATTTCCGGTAATGGGGGAGGAACCCCTCCTCGGCCTGGCGGGAGCCACACTCCCTGCAGTGAAACCCCCATCCCAGGCGCTGGAGGGCAAGGTCAGCCGAACTCTTAGATCCTCTTATCTCAAAATAGATCCTGTAGTAGTGAGCAGTCGCGTGTGAAAGTATGGGGATGGCGGCCTTTTCCATGGATGCGGCGCGCCTAACCGTGTAACCTGCAAGTATACGGATGCCGTTTTCGTGTTTATAGGAGGTTTTCAGGGGATGACACCCGTACCTTCTGCGACAGGTCCTGGGATATCTCCCGCAAAGAGTGGCCGTATCTGTGGCCGTTATGCAGAGCATTGAACGGTGTTTGGCAGAGCGGATTGAGGGGTCCAGAAACTGGGAGGGCGATCCGAAGGGGTCGACGTCCAGGATATCAAAGGTGTGTTTATTACGGGCTAGGAATACCCGGGCCCCTTCTCTAGTTATGAATACCTTCTTTTTGCCGACCTTGCAGGTGGTCTTTCGATCCCCATGATCTAGATCCCGGATGTCGAAGTTCCGTTCAAGGTTTCCGAGAATGACCTCGTACGCGGTCTTCCTGATGTCATTCATGTATACCTCGTCAACCTCATCGAGTCCCAGGTACCTAAGTCCCCGTATACCGGTGGCTGCCAGGAAATCGCATGCGTTTAGAATTCTGCCCTGCCTTTCGGAGAACGCCCGGGCGGCGACGGTGGCGATGTCCCTGTTGCTGGACATTGCGGGGTTGTAGAAGGCCGGCATATCGGAGGTAACCTGTCCCGAACTGGAGGGAACGGTGATATGTATACCACCTTCGCTAAAGCTGGAGGAATTCTGGGACATGGGAGCCTCCGTTATGATGTTTAGGACCTATCTTCCCATCTTCTCCAGTATGTCGACGGGGATGGGAACCACGATGGTTCTGGCTTTTTCGGAGGCAGCCTCGGTTAAGGTGCCCAACAACCTGAGTTGAAGGGACCCGGGGCTGTCCTGCAGGGTCTGAGCGGCCTCGGCCAGCTGCATTGCGGCCTGCATCTCACCCTGTGCCTCGATGACCTTACCTCGCCTATCCCTCTCGGCCTCCGCTTGCTTGGCCATGGCCCTCTTCATGTTTTCCGGGACCTCGACGTTCTTGATCTCCACCGCGGATACCTTTATGCCCCATGGGTCGGTGGCGTCATCGATAAGCTCCTGGAGCTGGGCATTTAGCTTCTCCCTCTCCGAAAGTACCTCGTCCAGTGTAGCCTGCCCAATGACCACCCTCATGGCGGTCTGAGAATACAGGGAGGTTGCGGCGGAGTAGTTGGTGACCTGGACCACCGATTTCTCGGGGTCCATCACCCTGAAATAGACGACGGCATCAACCCTTACCGGAACGTTGTCCCTGGTAATGACCTCCTGGGAGGGCACGTCCATGACCGTGGTTCTAAGATCCAACTTTACCATATTCTCAAAAATGGGTATTATGAAAAAAAGCCCTGGTCCACGGGCACCAACCAGCCTTCCCAGCCTGAAAATTACCCCTCTCTCGTACTCCTTGACGATCTTGATGGCAGCAGCGAGAAACATGACGACAAGAAAGAGGAGGGGTACCATTATGGTCCAAATGAAGCCGTTAGCCAAGGACTCACCAACTATAGAAATCGCCAATTGGGATATAAATCTTTGGCAGTTGACGAGAGAAAAACGACGTTTGGGCCGCTTCTCAGACCATATCCCTTTCCCTGACCTTGAGGGTCAGGCCCTTTCGGTCAACTATCTCCACTTCCCTCCCCTTGGGTATGGAGCCTTGCTGGGCCATTGCCTTCCAGATCTCACCCCTGACGCTAACCTGTCCCTTGGGATCGAGATCGGAAGCCGTTTTCCCAGTCATTCCAACTAGCTCCTCCCCACCGGCCTTCACCGGTTCCTTCCTCCCTTTCATAACATATCTCAGGCCGAACACGAAGAAGGCGGCCAGGCCGGCCACCAGGGCCAGGGCGGTGAGGGTGAAGCTCCTGTACCAGCTCCTTGGCATGTAGAAGTCCGGCATGGTTCCCCCCTCCCAGCGCGGCGGTATGAATAGAACTCCCAGAACCAGGCAGATAATGGCCGCGGTTGTGAATAGGCCGAATGTAGGCGTGGCCGCCTCCGCCACCAGGAACACCATTCCCATCACCAGCAAGACCACCCCCACGATATTGGCTCCCACGATGCCCAGTCCAAATAGGGCCAAAACGATGCATATGGCCCCTGTAGTTTCCGGAACGTAGGTGCCGGGGGACATGAATCCGAATATGAGGCCATACATCCCGATCATCAGCAAAAGGTAGGACACGGTTGGGTTACTCATGTAGTTGGTGAACCTCTCGGACATGGTAAGCCCGACCATCTCTATCTCAGCGTCGCTCAGGGTGATTTCCGGTTGGGTGCCGTCATTCAGGGTTCCGTGTATCCGGAATCCCTCTATCTTGGAAAGAAGGTGGGACGCATTCTGGGCCACGAAGTCCACCACGCCCTCCTCCAGGGCCTCGCTCTCGGTTAGGACCAGGTTCTTGGTTATGAAGTCAACGCATATATCCACGGGCCTGCCGGTCAAGTTCGCGGTGGACTCCATCTTGCCTATGATGAATGACTTGGTCTTGTTCGGGGCTGGTTGGACCTGTCCACTGGGGTCATAGCCGGTTATGGGCTCGGCAGCCCCTATGGCGGTTCCCGGTGACATGGCGGCAATGTGGGAGGCCACGGTTATGAAGGCCCCGGCCGATGCGGCATCGGCGCCCCGGGGTCCAACATAGACGATAACCGGGACCTGGGATGAGTATATAAGCTTAATGATCTCGAACATGGAATCCACGCTGCCCCCTGGGGTGTCGAGCATCACCAGGGCCGCGGCAGCACCGTCCTCCTCCGACATGGTAATTATCTTGTCGAACTGCGAGACGGTGGGAGGTCCGATATAGTCGGCCTTGAGTTCCATGAGGTAAACGAATTTCTCCGACCACACGGGGTTGGTAAGAGCCAGTATGGCCACCAGGAGAATGCCAATTCTCAGGAACTTTGGTGCCCGTTTCATAATCCGCTTTGGAATGGATTCTTTCCGATTTAAATCCTTCTTGGTGCAATGTTTAGTGTTGGCAAGTGGTTGAGAAGGGCTGGGGCAATCTGGTGGCCGCGGAACGCGTGGCCTTTCTACATCGGGGGGAGCTGAGGATCTCCCTGGCCGCGGATCTACCTTCCAGAAGTGGCCTGGCCATGGAAACCAGGTTAGCACCGGCGTCAAGCATGGCCAGGAAGTCCTGGGGGGACCTTACCGAGTTGTTGCCAATTATGCATAGGGAGGTCTGCTTCCTAATCTCCCGCAAGAGATCAATATCGGCCTCCGGTTTGCCCGGGGTCATGAGATCCAGGTGTATTCCGGCTGCGCCATTGGCTTCCATGGAGCTAGACATACTGGACGGGTACCGTATGGCCCGGACCTTCATCGTGGTTGGAATTTGACTGGAGCATATATCCACCGCCCTAGCCAGATCCTGGGGCCTGTCGAGAAGGGCCTGTCCGGCCCCACGAACGGTGAATTCGGGCTGTCTGCAGTGTGCATTTAACTCGACCATGTCCACAGAACCCCTGAGCTCCCTGCATATCTCTGCCAGGTTATCGATGGTCGAAAACCTCAGGTTTACGCATATGGCGGCTCCCGTCTCCCGGGCAATATCCGCCTGCCGGGAGATTACCTCCGATACCTCGCTGGGTTTGTATAGGAATTCCTTTCTTCTCTTGCCCGCCTCCAGCGAGGCGTGGTGGGTTGGACCATCAACGTTATAGCCTCCCAGGGTGACGACCCCAATACCAGCCCGTCCCATTTCCCTGCAGAACCTGCCATCGGAGTAACCGGCCATTGCCGATTGTACCAGGAGATTTCGAAGCTTAATCAAAGATGTCTCAGCTCCCATCAGTAGGGCCAGGAGGTCTTGAAAAGGAAGGCAACGACAGCCATCAAGCCCAGCAGAACGCCGATAACCAGTATGGCCAGTAGGGGGGAGGGACCAACTCTGAGTACCTGGTAGGCCCTGATAAGGGTCATGGCCCCGATTACCTGGACCTCTAGATCACCCATCACCCCGCCCCCCACCTGGTCCTTGAATGCACCGCTTTCATCATCGTATGCCTTCCTCAGTACGGAGTTGAGAACGTCCTGGCCACGGCGCAGGTATTTCTCCTCCAGGGTTACCTGATAGGCGTATAGGTAACCGGTCACCAGCAGAAGGTGGTCCACGGTATTGCGCCTTTCGGACTCCACCAGTTCGCCGGACTCGGAGACCGCCTCATAAAAGGTCTTGCTCAGCTCATCGCCCATCCGGCTAACGATGATGAAGAAGATATCCTTGGCCCTCTGAAGGTAATCCCTCCTATTGGTCACGTCATAAGCCGACAGGTAGGCCATCGCTCCCAGGGCATGGTCCTCACAGTATCTCCTGGGGTCATCCTCACCCCGAATGTATCCGTAGTTGCTCTGGTCCCAGTACTTCTCGGAGGCCGCCAGTATCTCCTTGGCGGCATCCAGGTAGGACTGGTTTCCATCGACTTTGTGGGCTATGAATAGGGTGTAGGCCGTCCTGAAATACAGGGCGGGGGACCGGCTCTCCGGGCCCTCGGTGCTCTGATTGTAAATCCAGGTCCTGACATCACGCTGGTTTTCCCGGGGGATGGTGAGATTTCGTATCAGGAAGTCGGTGAGATTTCGGTAGCCACGCTCGTATTTGGTTTCCCCGGTATTTCTGTAGGCCTCAAGATAGGCCTGTATGGTGTTAATTTGTTCCCAGGTATAGAAGCCTTCCGTGCCGTTCAATAATCTGTAGCAACCGCCTTCCGGCGATACGTATCCTGAGAGATAGTCCATCACGTCGCGGGCCCGGCGGAGGTCCGTGCCGTGTCGGGTGGAATTGTAGAGCTTGAAATGTGCGGTTGCCACCAGCGCCTGTTCATGTCCGAGCTTCATGGGTTTACCGTAGGGATTGGAGAGATACCCCTTCCCGTTCGGATCCCAGAACTCATCCTCTACGAAATCCAGGACTGCCCTGCTCTGATGGGCATATTCCGCCTTCCTCTCCCTAACCAGGTTGCTCTGCGCTAGGAGAATTAAGAGAACGATCAGGAAACGTGACCCCCACATGGTCTTTCTCCTTTATCCATATCTAGTTCATACCATAAATATGACTTGTTACAGGGGTACAGGTCGCCTTGCCATAACCTACAATCATCTGCACGGGAAAAGATATAACCGATCGCCCTCCTGGAGTTGGCCATGGAGGATATCGGATTGGGGTTCGGTATGAGTGGACTATCCGTAATCAGGGATGAGAAGACAAGATCTATATCGGCGGAGAATCCCGGGGGCCAGCCGGGTATGGGAGCAACCGAGTCGCCGGATGGAGGGCCTGCTTCGGAGCTAGGAAAGGGTTGGAAGGTCAGGCCATGTATCGATCTTCCCCAGGGATCGGTTACCACCTTGGCCGATATTGAGGGACCCGGGACCATCAAGCATATATGGATGACGGTGGATAGCAAGGCCTACCGGACCTGTGTTCTTCGCTTCTATTGGGACGGGGAAAAGGAACCCTCAATCGAGGTTCCCCTGGGTGACTTCTTCGTATGCGGCCACGGACTTAGATATAGGGTTAATAGCCTGCCCGTGGCCGTCAACCCCTGCGGGGGATTCAACTGCTATTGGCCAATGCCCTTCGGGAAGAGGGCCAAGGTAACCATAGAGAACCAGGGATGGGAGGACATATCGGGATTTTTCTACCAGATAACCTACTCGCTTGGGGATATACCAGAAAGGTCGGCCTATCTCCACGCTCAGTGGAAAAGATCGGTAACCACCAGACGCGAACCACGACACGTGATACTGGACGGGGTGAGGGGAAGAGGACACTACGTGGGCACATTCATCTCCTGGACCCAGCTATCTAATGGTTGGTGGGGAGAGGGTGAGGTAAAGTTCTACATTGATGGTGACCGTGAAAACCCCACGATTTGCGGTACGGGAACCGAGGACTATTTCGGTGGTGCATGGGGATTCGGGGACACCTATTCCACGCCGTTCCTGGGCTACCCTCTATGGAGAAAGGAACCGGGGGAGGTGCCCAAACATGCGCTCTACAGGTGGCATATACCGGACCCTATCAGGTTTCAGGAAGACCTTAGAGCCACCATACAGGCCCTTGGCTGGTGGCCTAACGGGAAGTTTCAGCCGCTGGCCGATGATGTCTCGTCGGTGGCCTATTGGTACCAGGAAGAGCCCCATGGTCCGTTCCCCGAATTACCATCCGTTGAGTCAAGATTCCCCCGGTAAATGGTACATTTCCTAGGGAATAGAGAAGGTCACTTTCCGATAATCCATCCATTTAAGTGAGAAGAAAAAGGAAAATTCAGTGGTAGACATGCCAAATTTTGGACTTGGAGTTTGGTCGCACAGGATAGGCGATTTTGGATCGGAGGGTGAGATACAGGATCACGTTGATCGTCTTGCAGAGGGAGGTTTTGACATCCTGATACCTTGTGTCAAGAATCCTCCCGGCGCGGTTGATTTCCGGACCGATCTGGCAAATGTAAACCCCTCGTATCCGGATTGGGATCCGCTCGGCGTTCTGGTTGACGCATGCAGGGAAAGTGGCCTGGATATCCATCCCTGGTTTTGTGTATTTCCGGAAGGCCAGGAATCAAGGCTCCTTGAGGAACATCCCGAGTTCGAGGCCAAGATAGACGGAAACAGGAGATGGGCCTGTGCCTGCAGACCCGAGGTTCAGAACTACGTATTCAATCTCTACAAGGATCTCAGCGAGAACTACGATCCATCGGGGCTTCACCTGGACTATATCCGGACAGGCGGGATATGCCGATGCGATTACTGCCGGGATCAGATGGAGCAAAAAGGCGTGGATATAGAAAGCGTTGAGTTTAGGGATCCGGAGTCGGAGAAATGGGTCAATTGGCGTTCCTCCCGGATAACCGACTTCGTGAGACGGATGAGAAAGTACACCTCCAGCAGGAACATGGAGTTATCAGCGGCGGTGTTCGCCGATTATCCCCGATCGGTGCGTTCCCAGGGGCAGGACTGGGTTCAATGGGCCGACCTTGGCCTTGTTGATTACCTGTTCCCCATGAACTACACAAACTCGCTTCTGGCTTGCGTGTCAAGAACCATATGTCACAATGCCATAATTGGCAAAAGAGTTCCCCTGTGGGAGGGTCTTGGTAAGTACAGCAGCGCCTCACAGCTGACCAGGGAGGCGCTAGGAGAGCAGATAAAGGGTGTTTTGGATGCGGGAGCAGACGGGGTGGTTCTCTTTCATTACGGCGCGTTAACCGATGAGGATATCGATGAGATCAAGTTGATACGCTCCGAATCCCCTCAGTGAAACGGGCTCTTAGCTATGATTACCCTGAATCCAGCGACTCCAATTCCTCGCCCAGCTCTGAAATGGGGTTTTCGGAGTCATCTATCCTGATCTTGAGATCCCAACTTCCCCCCGCGAGGAGAGCGGCTGATCTCTCACCCCGTTTGTCCCCGCCCTCTTTTGACCCCTCGATGAGTGCATGGACCAGTTTCCAGGGAAAGCTATTCCCCTTTCCGTATCCCGATGCCATCTTGGGGGCGACATCCTCGGTTTCCAGAAGATTTCCAATGCAGATAATTCCATCGGCTTGGTAAAGGCTGGTGTAGGCGGGACATTTACCTCCGGTATGTATCCCATTTCTACCCTGCATATCCATCATTGCCACCTGCCTCTTTTCCCTGCCCCGGTTCTCATCCAGGAGCAATTTCAGGGTTTCTCGGGGCCTATGGCCCTTCCCCATGAGTTCAAGCCCCCGCTTTCCGTAATATGTTTTTGTGTATCCCTGGGTTGCTACCGATCCCACCCCGCTTTTTAACCATGGGACCCTTTTCCCGACCCCCTTGGAACCGGAGGCCACGGCAACTCCAATTGAATCATCGGTGAGGGCTATTATGGAGAAGGTCATACGAATCAGTTTCAGGCATGGTTTTTGTATGTTTAGAACCCTAAATTACTTGAGTCAATAAAGGGGAAGTTGGGATATGGGAGCCTTGAGGACCGAGGGAAGGCTGGCTATTATCGAGGGGAAGGA
Organism: Hadarchaeota archaeon (SeqCode); assembly: GCA_964621445.1. Classification (GTDB taxonomy): domain Archaea; phylum CAYQAE01; class CAYQAE01; order CAYVLA01; family CAYVLA01; genus CAZUNO01. The sequence continues at coordinate 49,800 of CAZUNO010000004.1, forward strand.
TCGTCCCGAGCTGCTCATCGCGGGGGATATCCACGGGGATCTTTCCAATTTCCAGCATATTGAGGAGCTTTTCCTACGGAAACCCGAGTCGATCCTGATACTACTTGGGGACTACGCCGACAGGGGTTCCCGCGGTCTGGAGGTGGTAGAGGGGCTGGGGGAATTGATGAGGGATAACCAGGGACGAGTAATCGCCCTGAAGGGAAACCATGAGGATTACCGGGAGGGAACCCCGAAATTCCACCCCTGCACCCTGATATCGGAGGTCGAGGGGAAGAGGAGAATTCCCTGGAGCGATTTCTATCCCGAATTTGAGGAATTCCTTGACTCACTTTTCCTGGCAGCAGTGGTTCCAGGATTTTTTCTCATGCTTCACGGGGGTATTTCAAGAGATATAACCACCATGTCGGACCTAAAGGATCCTCCACGGGCACTGGAGAAGGACATCCTCTGGAGTGATCCCTCCGGAAGTGAGGGCCAGGGACCCAATCCCAGAGGAGCTGGAGTATTGTTCGGGCCGGATATATCCGAACAGGTCCTCAAGGAAATAGATGTAAATGCTCTGATAAGGGGCCATCAGCCAAGGAAGGCTAGGGAAGGACCTTCCGTAGATCACTCGGGACGCGTGGTGACCGTGAGCTCAACCAGCGTTTACGGCGGTAGACCATTTGTCCTGGATATTGACCTAGATAAATATGGAGGGTCCTGGTTACAAAACTCGGTCTGGTACCTGGATCGGGGGTAGGCCGAGCTGGTTAAAATCGAGTGCACTCGGGTCCTGGTTTCAAAAGGAAAGCCAGGAAGAATACCAGGGGGACCAGACAGAGTAGAACTGGTTCCGATATCCGGGCCTTGATACGGGCCTCCTGGCGACTTTCCGCGTTACCAGCGGCGTCCACCGACCAATAGGAATATAGATGATCACCTTCCAGGGCAGGGAATCCGTCGATTGGATATTCAACGGGTGGAGAACCATTTATGGAGTAGTAGGTCTTATTGATACCTGACCCCGGCGAGGGATCCCTTCCCGATAGACGGATGATAACCGGGTACTCATGCCATTGGGGGCCACCTGAAGGTGATATGGTGGTGGTGGGAGGATTGGTGTCCACCCTCACGACAACGGTCCTAGGTATTTCGGTGTTCCCGGCCCGGTCCTGGGACCAGTATGTATAGGTATGGTGGCCCTCAAGAGCCTGTATTATGCTCGGACTACGAGGGTCCAGTGTCACTGTGTCTCCTCCATCTATCTGGTAAAATATTAGATCAACCCCCACCCCGGGATGAGGATCATATGGGTAGAACTTGATATTCGTGGTTTGGTTCCTCCAGGTTTTGTTGGTCCTAGGCCTTACGCTAATCCTGGTGACCGGTGGCCTTGGATTTGCCTCCACGGGTGGCGAGTAGCTTTGGTATATCTCATACTGCTTGTATTCCCAGACCACATACCCGGTTCTACACTCGGCGGTAGCGTTTATGGAATAGACCCCATCCGGAAACCCGCTAGTGTTGACGCTGCTGAATGCCCAGTATTGACCTGAGGGCCATGAGAAGTTCTTGGTCCCTGTGACCTCCTCGCGTTTGAGGTAATACGGAGGGGGCGTGGGCCAGTTCCAGGTTATCGTTGAATTAGGAGGGTCAAAACCCGTATTTTCGTTTTGGCGATCCCTCAGGTATGTAGGGTCAAATTCCAGATTTAACCACACGGTGCTTCCCTCCTTAAAGGCACTTCTTGCAGCATCGGAGGCCTTCTCGAGGGATGTGTAGCATTCAATTGCATCGTCGACATAGAAATCCTCGCCGTGTATTAAGGCCGGGTATTTGAGGGGGTCGGGGACCGACCTGAGCTCGTATGACCCGGCGTACTCGCCGGATGGTGAGTAGAATAGGTCGGTGGGTATCATCCCGCTCCAGGTGTAGGTATAGGTACTTCCCTCTACCACCGGATAGCCCGTGATATTCCAGCTAAGATTGGCGATGACCGCCATTTCGCTGGTATGGTTCCAGAGTCTTAATGTCAAATTGCTGACGTCCTGGTATGGGTTCCCGGGCATACCGCTGTTGATGACCGCCCTGAAAACCACCTTGAAGCTGCTGGGATCGAACCACTGACCCTTAGTTGGATATACATCCATCTCCACGTCCACCCAATTTCTGGACAGGATCTTGAACGTTGTCGAGTTCGAGAAGTAGGTTCCATTGACCACCACCCTGTATTCATGGGTCGCATTGTAGGGGAAGAATGTAGAGTTTATGGTTACCCTATCCTGAACCGCCCATTTTCCCCCACCAGCATAGTAGATGGGGGAGCTGCGGTTCATTATCACCTGATTTTGGGTGTCCAGCCAGAGCACGTTGGCCATCGAGCTTCCGGTATCGTTTCCCGGCGGGGATATAATCGTGGTGATGTTCAGATGCGTTGTCTGGGTGCCTCCATCGATATAGAAAGGCTCATCCCTGCCCAACTGGTCCTCAAGGTATATCGAGGAGTTATATTCCGGAACCTTGAAGAACATCCACTGCACCGCCGGGTTCCCGGCCGGATGGTCCCAGTGGGAGCCGTTGCCAGGACCGGTCTCATTTATCCTGACCTGGTAGTCACCGGGTATCCCCTGGGGGTCAAAGGTGGAAAGGAAGAGCTGGTAGGTCTGTCCGCCAGAGCTCTGGTTGGTTTGGGCGGATATGGTGTTGGACCACAGGGGCGTGGTTCCTGGAAAAAGGTGGCCGGATGAATTGAATCCGCTGGCCGCGCTTGAGTTATGATACACAAGAAACGTTACGTTGAATGCACCGGTGTCCTGCTCTGTTCGAACCACGTAGGCCAGGTTGCATTCCGAGAACAGGTATTGAAGTTCTAGTTGGTTACTTACCGTATCGTTATACTGTTTCCAATTTGAAGCGTCGGTTCCCTTCTCCTTTATCCAGGCGTATTCCTCGATCTGGTAATCGGGGGGAGGCGGTGTGGAGGCCGAGATTGATATCAAGACGCTAATTAGCAGGGCAACCATAATGAGTACCATAAAGGACTTCGCGGCCATGGAGGAATGGATCTCCCGGTGTTTTGCACCATCATACCCTTGGCTAACGTAGATGATAAAGCCTTTCTCCCTGGCAGGGTGTTTCCATTTGATTCGTGCCTTCTGGCTATGGTTTTCGCAAAACCTACGGGAAGTCAGAGGGCAGCTGGACCCTATCGCCCGTCTTTTCTTGCCAATCCAGGATTTTCTCCCTGAGCTCCAGCATCAGGTCGGCGTTATCCTTGCGGTGTGCCAGATTTTCGGTCTCCCACGGGTCATCCCGGAGGTTGTATAGCTCGTGTTCTCCCATGGGTGAGCAGTTGAACTTCCAGCCCTCAGGGGTGATGACCGTTCTGATGGGGTCCTCAACCGCGGTCTTGGCCCTTTCCCGGGTTATTCCCTCCAGGGACATCTTCCCAACCCCGGTGTTGCGGCCATTCCACTCCACAAATACGTCGTCCTGAACCTCGACATCGCCTTCCATGGCCGGCTTCAAGCTCTTGCCCTGCATATCTCCGGGGATCTTCTCCCCCATTATGTCCAGAAGGGTGGGAAGCAGGTCTATCTGGCTTACGGGATTCTCTATGGTCTTTGACTCCTTTTGTCCCGGCATCTTGACTATCATGGGGACCTTGAGGGCCTCCTCGTACATCACGGTCTTGGCAAGCAGACGGTGGCTACCCATCATATCCCCGTGATCCGAGGTGAAGACGACGATGGTGTCATCGTATAGATCGCACTCCTTAAGGGTGTCGATTATCTTCCCCGAGTAGGTATCCACTAGGCTACAAAGGCCCCAGTAATTGGCGATGAGCTGACGCCAGCTCTCCTCGGATTTAAGCGAATAGCTGGAGAACCCCTTGTCCCTGTAGGTGGTGAATATGGATTGGGGTTTTGGGTGGTTATCCTCGGTTGGAGGGTTGTCGAAGTTGGGAGGAAGATCCACATCCTCAGCATTGTACTGATCGTTTCTGGGGCTCTGGAAAGGCATATGGGGTTCAAGAAAATTCACGAAAAGGACGAAGTCCTCGTCCTGGTTCTCCCGGATGAACCTTGAGGCCTCCCGAGCCAGGTATGCTGGTTTTCCGTACCTCTCGGGCAGCAAAGCGCAGGTTCCCCTAGAGAAGCGATCGCCGTTCCTGGGCTGGAAGCCTTGCTCAACTAGGAAATGGTAGTAGGTGGAGCGGGCGTCCTGGTCCTTGTCCGGCCTGTAATACTTGGCATATCCGTCCTCGATGCTGCGCCATTCGTCAAATCCGTGCTGATTGAATATCTCGTCCCCAAGGTGCCATTTTCCATGGTAGCCGGATACGTATTTGCCATCCGGTAGCATCTCAGGTATGCAGTCCACATCCTTGGGGAGGGGTATGTTATTGGCGAGACAACCGTTGGTGTGCGGATAGAGACCGCTTAGAAGAGTGGACCTGGAAGGGGTGCACACCGGCTGGGTGACATATGATTTTTCGAACACGCAACCATGGGAGGCCAGTCTGTTTAGGTTGGGCATTTCGATTTTACTGTTGCCGTAGGCCGCAAGGGTGTTGAATTTCTGCTCATCCGTAAACAGAAATAAAAGGTTTGGCATGGGAATTCAAGAACCCACAGAACAACGTTGCACTTATATGTTTAAGGGATCCCAAGCAGGGTCATACAATTCCCGGCAAGGGCATATGGAAGGCGCTAAGATGATTAACAAGGGTAATGAGCAGGCTTGGTCACAATACGTGACGGTGATGAGGCCCGATAAGGACGAGCCCGACTGGTGGGCAGGAGCCCCCTCCATTGCCATGGGTCCCGATGGAAGGACCTTCATGGCGGTCAGAATGAGGGAGGCTCTCTCTCCTCGTGGCAGAAGAGGATATGAGGTACGGATTCTAGACAGCGATGACGGAATCGCTTTCAATAAAAATAAGGGGTTGAAGCGGGAGGATGTGCCAATCGAGGGCTTCGAGAGGCCATCCTTGCTTTACAACTCAGTGATGGACAAGTTTCGAATATATCTTTGCGGTCCGTGGCCCTACGAGGGAGAGGGAAATTGGTGTATTCTCAGGCTGGAGGATGTAGCCGACCCCGGTGACTTCGATCCCTCCACCGCGCGGCCCGTTCTCTGTCCCGACCCCCCGCAGGGCGAGCGGGATTACGGGGTGAAGGGGTACAAGGATCCTTTCGTTTGGTTTGATGGGGAACGCTACCACATGTTGGTGATAGGCTACCACCCGGAAAGGACCTACCAATTCATATCCGAAGACGGTGATGATTGGAAAAGAGTTGGCGATGGACCGTGGTTCGATCTCGGAGGATGGCACACCTTCTACACCCGGCCGGCATGTATACTTCCCATGGGGGCGGGCTGGCTCTTGGTGTACGAGGGTTCCCACCCGGAGTGGTTTGACCCTCCCTACAACATAGCCACCGGCCTGGCCTGGACCCCTGATATGAGGTCGGTGGTGGACTTGACGCCCGAAAGTCCCTATCTAAAGAGCTCGACGCCCGGTCGTTACCACACCTGGAGATATTCCTACTGGATGTGGAGGGAGAGCAGACTCTGGGTCTACGCGGAGGCAGCATGCCCCAACGACACCAACGAGGTCAGGCTTTACAGATTGGACCTATAATGCGATAATATAGCGGGGGTTAATTGCACCTGGTCCACCAGGAGTGGTACTCGGAGTTCAATTCCCCAACGATCTTTGGGTGTTTATCGGCCAGGTTATTAGTTTCCGTCCTGTCCTTTTCCATATCGTAGAGCTCCCAGCCGCTCTGTCCCTCGACAACGATCTTCCACCTTCCCTTTCTAACGGCGCGGCCGCGTCTCCATTGGAAGTTCAGGGGGCCACGTTCCGGAATCCTTTCACCTTTTAGAATGGGCACCAAGCTGACCCCCTCTGGGGGCAGTACCTTTTCATCACCCCTCTTCTTGGGGTAGCTGGCCCGGGCCACCTCGGTGAGGGTAGGCATGATGTCTATGAAGTGGCAGGGCTGGTGGTTGAATCTGCCCGAGTCGGATATCCCATTGGGCCAGTTAGCTATCAGTGGAGTGCAGATACCGCCCTGGAAGCTGTAATTCTTGTAAAATCGATAAGGCGTGTTGCTCACATTGGCCCAGTCGGGACCTAGCGATGTCCACCGGCTTATGGACCCTATGGGCCCATAGTCATTTTCCAGGTGTACCACCTCTGCGGAGCACCCGTTATCGGAGGCGAAGATTACCAAGGTGTTGTCCTCCTCCCCCATTTCCCGTATTTTGTCCAGCACCTTTCCTATATTCTGGTCCATGCGGTCTATCATGGCCGCGTAGACAGCCATCTTGAGGGCTTCATCCTCCTTCTCGTCCGGTTCAAGGGAGTTCCATAATTTGTAACCTGGATCCGAAAGAGGCCAGGATTCATCGATAAGACCCATATCTCTCTGCCGTTCGTATCTCCGGGCCCTTATCTCCCCGTATCCAACCGTGTATTCATCCCGGTACTTCTCAATATCCCGGGGCCAGGCCTGTAGCGGGTCGTGGGGAGCGGTGAATGGGAGGTAAAGGAAGAAGGGGTTTCCCTGATGGTCCTCTTGGTGCTGGTCCAGAAATTTCAGGGCATATTTACCAAAGTAATCCGTGGTATAGAAATCCCTCTTCTCGGGCGTGTAGGGTTGCAGGGTCTTATCCTCTATACACCAGTAGCGGGCGGCTGGTTTCTTCTGGGCTGGCAAGGGTTCGCCTGCCCTGGGCCTTCCCGGGTTGAAGTAGTTGCAGCATCCGTCCCGAAGACCAAAGTAGTGGTCAAATCCCCTGTGGATCAGGTTTTCCTTGTTGTGGTGCTTTCCTGACGCGTAGGTCTGGTATCCGGAGCTTCCGAGAACCTCCCCCAGGGTAACGGCGTTTTGAAAGGGCTCCTGGCCACCGCCAACCTGGTGGTGGTAAAGCCCGGTCAATAGACAGGCACGCGAAGGAGCGCACTTCGAGGTGTTGTGAGCCTGGGTGAATCTTACCCCATTCTCCCCCAGCTTATTCAGATTTGGGGTATCGATCTCGCCCCCATAACAGCCGATATCCGACCAACCCAGGTCATCGGCAAGTATAACTAGTATATTCGGCCTGTTCCCGTCCCCTAGGGAGCTATTGTCATCGCTCATGTGGCATGTTTTGTGGGGTTGAATCTTAAATCTCACTTGAGTTGCCTCGGATGAGAGATATATATGACCGGGGGTGGAGGTAGTGGTAAGCGGTGAAGGACACATGCCCGCCCAGAGAACCATAGTAACCTCAGCATTACCATACGCAAACGGCGACATACATTTGGGCCATCTATGCAGTACCTATATCCCCGCGGATGTTTACACCCGGTTCCTGAGGATATCTGGTCACGAGGTGGTATACGTCTGTGGGGCCGACGAACATGGTACTCCGATAGAGATGTCGGCCAGGGAGAGGGGAATGGACCCCAGCGATCATGCTAGTTACTTCCGGCAGAGACAGCTCAATGATCTGGAGAGCATGAACATCGAGTTTGATAACTACCACCGGACCCACTCCGAGCAGAACAGGATAATGACCGAGAACTTTCTCCTAAAGATGAGGGAGAACGGGTATATAGATTCACGGGAAGTGGAATCCTATTACTGTGAAATTGATGATAAGTATCTCCCGGACCGATTTGTACTGGGTACCTGTCCCTATTGCGGCGCGGATGATCAGTATAGCGACGTATGTGAGAAATGTCAAAGGGCCCTGGAGCCGGGGGAGATCAAGAACCCGAGATGCGCGATTTGCGGGCAGCCCCCGGTTACCCGAAGCACCAGGCACTTCTTCTTCAGACTATCGGATTTCTCGGAAAATCTGAAACAGTGGCTTGGGAACAAACCGAGCCAGGATTTTCCCTCAGGCGTAGTTAACCACATACTGGGTTGGATTAAGGGCGGTCTGAAGGACTGGGATATAACCCGTGAGGATTATTGGGGATTCAAGCTTCCATATCCCGATGCCAGCGAGGAGCAATATGCATATGTGTGGGTGGACGCTCCCATATGCTATTTCTCGTCCTTCATAGAATGGGCAAGGAGACAGGATTCCAGCCAGGAGAAGTGGCTGGAAGATCCGGATACCCGACTGGTTCATTTCATCGGCAAGGACATAATTCAACATCATCTGATATTCTGGCCGGCAATGCTCATGGCGGTTGGGAAGTACGTGCTCCCAAGCAAATACGTGGTTAACGGGTATATCTCTCTGGAAGGCAGGAAGATGAGCAAGAGCAGGGGCTGGTATATCCCGGTCCAGAGATCGGTTTCCCGGTACCCAGCGGATTACCTTCGGTTCTATCTCTCATACAAGGCATCAAACTCCATGGTGGACTCCAACTTCAGCTGGGAGGAGTTCCAGGATAGGGTCAACAAGGAGCTGGCTGACAACATCGGAAACTTCGTTCACCGAGTATTCACCTTCACCTACAATAACTTTGGGGGAAAGATACCACAGCCCGCGGAATTAAATGAGAGGGATCGGGAATTCGATAACCACCGGAGGAAGATGTCGGAAAGGCTCAGGGAGCATTACCGGAGCTGTAAGTCATCAAGGGTTGTGCAGACCCTGGTAGAGGACTTCATGGTGGCAAACCGTTATTTCAACGATAAGAAGCCCTGGAAGGCGGTCAAGACCAGTCGCTCTGATGCGGCCACCACACTCTATCTCTGCCTTGAGTTCTTGAGAACTGCCACTGCCTTCCTCTACCCAATCATACCCGAGACTGCGGAGAAGATATGGTTTCATCTGGGGCAGGAGGTGTCGATTTCCAGGTGCCATCCCCTCTCCGAAGGGAGCACGGTAAGCATCACTCCCGGAAATGAGATACCGGAACCCGTACCTCTTATCGAAAAGATAGAGGACGATAAGATTGAAGAGGAGTCGAAGTGGCTTGAAGGAGAACATGAGGAGGAGAAGCAGGTGAAGGAAGATCTGATTGATATAAAGGATTTCAAGAATCTGGACATTCGAATAGGAAAGGTATTGGATGTAGAGGAGGTCGAGGGTTCCCGGAACCTGCTAAAGCTAACCGTGGACATGGGCGAGGAAAGAACCCTGGTCGCGGGACTTGCCGGGCACTACGGACCAGACGAGCTGATAGGGCGCAGCATCACCGTGCTGACCAACCTCAAACCCGCCAAGATATTCGGCGTGGAGTCCCAGGGGATGCTGTTGGCAGCGGTGGATGGTGACCGGGTTTCGGTTCTGGTGCCCGATAAGGACGTGTCGCCGGGGACTGGGATTGAGTAAGGGACTCGAATATGACATGCACGTTCACACCCATTACTCCAGGGATGGTAGGGATTCACCTCGCGCTATGGTGTGCGCGGCCTCGAAAGCGGGCCTGGCCGGAATTGCAATAACGGACCACAACACCCAGGATGGTATTAGGGAGGCCGTGGAAGCTGGCGAGGAGTTCGGAGTGGAGGTAATACCCGGAATCGAGGTGTCATGCCTGGAAGGCCATGTTCTGCTATATGGAAGTCCCAGCTTCGATCTTCCCGGTGAAAGGACCGTCTCCGGCGTAATCCAGGCGGCGAGGTCCAGCATGCCTGGGTGCCTGGTGGCCGTGGCCCATCCATTTGATTTGCACCGATCGGGAATGGGCTGGAAGGCCAAGGACTACGATTTCGATGCGGTTGAAACGGTAAACTCTCGTTCCTTGGTCCCTCGCAGCATGGTGCTACCTCTTTGTCGTGAGATGGACGTGGGTGAAATCGGTGGCTCCGATGCTCATAGCGTTCATGCGGTGGGCAAGGGAAGGACCATAGTCTCTTCTAGAAGCGGTAACCTATTGGAACGAATGGAAAGTTCTGCCCGGGTCAGGGGTGGTCTTGACGCGATAAGCTTATTCGTACCCATGATGGAAAGGATGGTTGGAGATGGAAGAATACGTGGATGAGATTAGGGAAAGGGTTTCCGAGATCAGGATCGTGGGGGTAGGGGACGCGGACTTGGGAAACGTGGACGATCTGCTCTCCAATCTCCTTGATCTTGGCGATTTCCAGATCCTGGATGGGAATATGGTGTTGGGCAGGGAGCACGTTAGGTTCGCGGTAATGGAGGCGGTCAGGTGCTACCTGAGGGGAGAGTCAATAACCGAAAGCCTTAGCATGGAGGTCCTGGTGAAAGCGGCCTGCACCACCCAGATATCGGATGCCATAGATCTTCTCGGGGTGAAGCGGAGCAGCACCAATCTGGTACTGGTGGGGATTGATGTATCGGAAAAGGATCTGGAAAAGGCAGTCAGCCTGACAAGGGGACATTTGTCGGAAGGATCATTCATGGCGAATCCGGAAAAGAAAACGAGGTTAAGGAAGAGCCTGGGGTTATCGGAACCTCTGGAGAAATCCTTGATAGAAAGGATCGCCATGTCCGGAATACGCTAGTAAGCTTACAATCTGGATGAGGGCTTTCCTAGAAGCGGGATACGGGTCCCGCACTCCGTACAGTGATTTCCCTCGTCCAAGTCGACCCCCATCAGGGTATAGCCCGATCTTCGAATAACCGGCTTGCCACACTGGGGACAATATGTATTCTCCCACTTGGATCCGTGAATATTACCTGCGTAAACGTATTTCAGTCCCTTCTTCCTTGCCATCTCAACGGCGTTTTCTATCGTTTCCGTCGGGGTTGGAGGGACACCGGTCATCTTGTAGGCTGGATGGAAACGTGAGAAGTGTAACGGGGTGTCCTCTCCCAGCGAAAGGACGAAATCAATCAGGTCTTCGATTACCTGATCTGAATCGTTATGTCCCGGCATGATGAGATTGGTGATTTCGATGGACACGTCATTCCGGTTCCAGATGTTTATTGTCTGCTTGACGGATTCCAGACTGGGCGCCTTGCATAGCTTCCTGTAGAAATCAGGTTGAGATGACTTGAAATCGACATTGGCACAGTCCAGAACCTCGGCAAGATCCCGCGCGGGCTCGGGGTTTATGTAGCCGTTGGTCACAAAGCAGGTGTAAAGACCCTCATCCTGGGCGATACTGAAGGTGTCAAGGGCGTATTCGGTGGTTATGACCGGTTCGTTATAGGTGAAAGCTATGCCTAGACAGTCTCGTTCCTTGGCGTTTGTCACCACATCCTCAGGAGGGGTCTCATAGGACCTCAGTTCCTCTGGATCAGACTGGGACAGGGTGTAGTTCTGGCAAAATTGGCACTTGAGATTGCATCCGGCAAGACCTACCGAATAGATGGAACTCCCGGGATAAACATGGAAAAGTGGCTTCTTCTCCACTGGATCAACGGCAAGGGAAACGGGTTTCCCGTAGGTTAGAGCATATAGCTCCCCTTCCTGGTTCTCCCGTATACGACAGATTCCCCTCTTTCCAGGGTTTATCCTGCATTCATGAGGACAGAGATGACAGATCACGGAGTCATTATGGGATTCCCAATAGAGCGCTTTTTTCAATTCCCTTTGCCCATAAAATGTTGGTATCCCCTGCTTTTCAACCTTTCCACATTACCATCCTCTCGCCGGATGAATGTTCCTTCCCCTTCCTCCACGGTTCCCAGGAGCTGGGCAATATCTTCCTCCATAAGCTGGTCCTCGAACTCCAGTGGTGCCGTGAACAGCAATTCGAAGTCGTCTCCACCATTCAGTGCCAGGTCGGTGGGATTCAGGTCAAGCTGACTGCAGAGAGAACGTGCTTCCTGGGTGAATGGAATTTTAGATTCCTCGATAACGATGCGAACTCCCGACTGTTTGGAAAGGTGTCCGGCGTCGGTTGACAGTCCGTCACTGACATCGATACAGGAGGTGGGGGCATCCATCTCGGCCAGCTTTTTCGTCTCCTCCAGCCGGATTTGCGGGGCCAGGAAGGCTCCAACCACCGGAGCTGAGGATTGGATTTCCTCCTCCAATATGTCAGGGCATTCAAAATATACATCGGCGTTTGACTGTATAATGGATAGGCCCAGTGCAGCGCTTCCCGGTCTGCCGGTCACAAAAAGACCATCACCCGGGGTGGCCCCGGACCGGCTAAAGCTCCCGGTAAATGGCTCCCCGACGATGAATCCCGAAAGGATGATCTCCGAGCTCTGGTTTGTATCACCGCCGATGATCTCCAGCTGGGCCTCGTTGGCGGCCCAGGTCATTCCCTGGAGCATCTTTCGAAAGCTGGCCACGGTAAGGTCCTCTCGCAGACCGAGTGAAACCATCATCCACCTTGGCTGACAACCCATGGCCGACATATCGCTGACATTGCAGGTCACGTATCTGTGGCCCCAGAAGAGAGGATTTGTATTTTGGGGGATGTCCGTACTTTCAATCATCATGTCACAGGTGGAGAGCAGGGGATGGTCATTTTCCAGGGAGGATGCGTCTTCTAGTTCCTCTATTCCAAACTCCTCAGCTAACATTTTTATGATTTCCTGTTCGCCTAAATCGAGCAGAGATCGCTGTGCCATCAACACTTTGGCACGGCGAGTTAGGTAAATATCTTTTCAGTGCCCCGGTAGCTTAGCTGGCTTGAGCGGCGGATTCGTATCCTTGTAGAGAAAGATCCGCAGGTCGTGGGTTCGAATCCCACCCGGGGCTGATCCTTTGCATGCTTCAGTTTAAGGTAATGTGTTCCACATTTGAGTGAGATTTTGCGGCGAAGAACTAGGATTCCTTTCTATGTGGTTTTATCGGCATTCTTGGTTGCTTGGTTGGGATAGCTGGACTGATGCTGAATGAAATTGGTCATAGGGTATACAACCTCGTTGATCATGATTTTGCCTTTCCAATGGCTCAGTCTTTTCGAAGGATGTATTTTACCAAACATAGCCTATTGTTTTTCGATGAAAACTAGTCTCTGCCTACTTGATAGAAAAAAGAAGGAACAGAATTTAGCTGCCTCTTATTTTACCTTAGCCTCCAATTGTGTATTCGTCGTACTCCGTCTTCTTCCATTCATTGTAGTTTGATCCCGTCCAACTTAGATCAATGCTGACATAGGGGGAACCGGCCGAGATACCAATAGTGAATGATCCCCACAAACCCCAGTTGTGGTGGTACCCATAGAATCCTGTAGCGCTTTTGCCCCAAGAATCTTCACTGTTAGCCAATTATTGATAATAGTATATCAAATGCCAAATAGCAGCGTTATTGGGCTTTCACCTTTTCCGACCTACCGTTAACTAAGCGGTTTGCCTAAATATTACACCCCGATACAAGATTGGTCACAGCCCGCTACTGGTGGTTAAGAAACGTCTTGACTAGTACAGGTTCTAGCCCAGATACACCAAGCTATCCAAGTAAGAGCACACGCCATAACTAACCGAGCCGAATTAGGAGTGTAAAATGTGTTGTCCATCCCACCAGTGCCAACGAGAAGTAGCAAATATCCGAAACTCACAAAGGTGACTCCAGCAAGAATCCTCCCAACCCATCTCACTGTTTTTCCACCATGCCCAGAGTTCATTCCACATCACCTATCGGAGCTGGCATAATCCTTATCACAAATATTTTTTTCGTCAAGCGTCAGGCACTCCACCGGGAATCTTGAGTCAGTAAGCTTAACCACCCCACCACCACAAACAGGGGGGTGAAATAGGTTTAGGATAACACACCTCACTCACAATCAAAATTTAGATATTTGTACGGTAAATATCTTTACATGAGGGGAGTTTGGCATGGTGAGAACGGATAGACAGTTCTTTTGGGCGTTTGTAGCCATTGTGTGTTTCTTGGCTTCAGTCTACACTTGGTATCTCAGCCTCCAACGCGAACCCTATGTCTTTGAACCTATGATATGGTCCGGGGTGGCTGCGGTGGGTTTCCTGGCATCATTCTACCCTGTGCATCGTAGCGACCTCTTACCTGTCCGTGTTTCTCCGTTCATCTTCTCCGGTGGAGCTATGGTGTTCTTTCTTGCTTCGTTCTACCTTTGGTATCATAGCCCCTTTCTAACTTTCCGCCTGCTGGCAGGTGGACTAGTTGTGATCGCCTTGGGTCACGCATATAGAACCATCGGCGGCATAGAGTGGATGATCTGGCTCACACCAGTCATTATCGAGCTAGCTTTCTGGCCCAGACTGGTGATCGACGCCCTTACCGGCTATTCATTCCCGTATCCTTCCTATGACCTAAGGGCTCTCATCTATCCCCCGCTGTTCATAGCTGGACTATTACTGGCACGGAGAAAGTACGCCAACCATCTTAGAGGTCAGACATCGGCTTGATCACCGTCGTATAGGCTTCGGTGTACATGGTGGGCTTATTGGATGCAAATTCAGGGCGCTGTATCCGGTGCTTTTCTACCTGAGGTACGAATCTCACCCGGTTCCATTAACTACTTCAGTATCACTATTACATTCTATGAATTGGGCATGGTATCTCTGGATCAGGTGAAGGGAATGCGACTAAAAGACCTGGCGAACTCTCCTTACCGCGTAGCGGCCACGGCTATGCTGTGTTTCCTGATCCTTTTTTACATTCACCCCGAGATCCTGTCTTTTCTGGCCATGTCCCAAGCTTTTGTATACAGCCTCGTGTTCTTGCGGACGCTGGTTGCGATTGTGGCCATCATTGCCCTTCTTCATGCATATATAACCGTAGGAGGTGTGGAATGGATTATCTGGCTGGCACCGGCTGTTATTGAGTTAGCTTTTTGGCCTAGATTGCTACTCACGGTGCTATTCCAATACTATATCTGGTATCCCTCATGGAGTTCAAGGGCCCTAATCTATCCCTTATTGCTGGTAGTGGGATTCTTGCTCTCTCGACGAAGGTACTTAGCCTTCCTGCGATCGGCATCTGGCGTTTGACGCCCTTCATTTGGGGTAATAGGGCGCGTGGTCACCCGGTATTGGCTTTGGTGAGTTGGTTGAGCCAGGTTCTTCATTTTTCGACCAACGTCAGAAAGACCAATACTCCTGGCGATACTGTGCACGTGGCGATCTGCAGCCCATCTGTTTACCAAAATAAGTAGCTTTATGAGAGCCCTGACCTTCAAAATGAAGGGGCAATTTGGTGCTTTTTACCTGAGGGTCAGTCTCTCTCCGATTGGGGCGGGCTCACGGGAGCTTCATCCCCCGATCGTGTCCGTTGATTACCGAACTTTTCGCCGTAATAATTTATATCAAAAAATCTGTATACATCCGTGGGTTCGATATCCTTGACTTTGGCCGCCCCCTCCCTGATCTGTTGAAGCTTCGGGAGTTTGGGTTCAGATCGGCCCACAACCAGCGCCAGACGGCGTGGGAACACGGCATCGGCCGCGAATGCCTCCTCGTACTCCACGCGGATATTGAGCGCGTTTTCCGGAAGGGCCACCGATATCTCGCCGGATGGTTCTATCGTCTTGGGGAATCCTGGGATAGGCTCCCCGTCCACATTGACCTGGGTTAGCAGAAGATAGTTCTCGGATATGTTGCTAAAGGCAGCCTTGTCGGGCTCATTAATCATCACCTCGATGTCCTGGTCCCTGGTGACCGGCTTCCCCTTGACAATGAAAGAAAACTTGGGATCGAGACCCTTGAACTGTCCCCTCTCGTACTCGGCTGCCCGGGGCAGACGGTAGAAAATGTTGTATATGCACAGGTGGGTATCGGAGTACTCCTTCAGAACCCCGCGATACTCCCTGAACTTTCCATCGGGAGATAATACCTTAATCTTCACCAGCATGCCTATGCTGTTCTCGAGGAGGGCCTCGTACTTGCTGGGGGTGTAGGTAAAGGCGGTTGTCCGAGCCTCGGTGGCGATCTTCTGCATCTCCTCCGATCGCCCCTTGGTGAAGTAACCGGTGACCATGGTCGCTATCTGCTTGACACGGTCCCAGGCAAATGCGATGAAGTTTCCCAGGGACCTCGAGGTCCTTCTGAGGAATCCGGGGTGAAAGAACTTCTCCCAGGCAACAAGTCGCGCCTTCATCTCAATATCCGGCAGCTCCTTGAAGAATCGGACGATACACAAGAGCCTATCCAGATCCTTGGAGTACACCTTGTGTGAGGCCTCTGGAGGCCGCTCGAACGGATTTAGGACATAGTCGGAGTCCACGTCCACCTGTCCCCTGGATTTGAGCAGGCTGCGTATCCTTTCCGCGGCCCTTGAGTATTTCTCGTTTCCAGTGAACATCTGCGCCGTCCTCAGATAGGATATTAACTGTGAGAGGTTGTCGATGGCCTCCAGGTCATAGTTAACCTCAAAGCCGTTCCCGGCTTGAATCGGGACCTCCAGGACCCCAGAGTAGGCGTAGATGGCGGTGTCGCCCTCCTTGCCGCTGGTGAGAATGGCCTCAACGTGGTAACCCCCGAAATCCTTGATGCAGCGGTCCCGGGACTTGCGCAACAGTATGTAGCTTATGATAACGAATACGATAAGGGCGATGAACGCCAACATGATCAGTCTGAAATCGGAGTTGTTCTGCCACAGTTCGATAAACGTGCTCCAGAACCACCGCCAGAGCTCCGATAGCCACTGGATGGCGTCAGATATGGCGTTCCACATCTTGTCGCCAATTCCTCCATTTAACAGGTTGGTCATGCCTATCAATCGCTCCTAAGGACATTAACGTAACTGGAATGCCGAGATTTTAGGGTTGAGATTACGGTCCTTGCTCAAGAACTAGCTTCAGGGAAGTTCTTAAACATTGCCCCCGAACCCCGAACATCTAGCTGGGTCAGACGTGGACTCGGGGTTTAAACGAATCATCGGCCCTATGCGATCCCACTTCCGGTTATATGGCTTATAGTGGTATATGCTTAAGGGACGGTTTCAAACCGGTGGATATTCCGCGCACCGTCAAAACCCTTGTCGAATGAAAAGATTCCCGAAGCTCCCTTATTGCGAATGACTACTATACTCACGGCATCGGCAAAGCTCAGCTGCTCGTATCTCTTGAATATATGATATGCTGCATTTAGAATATCTCTGTCCACATACACTATCTCAAGATGATCGGAATCGAGCATTACTCGGGCCACCTCAGGAGAGCGGTCGGGCCTTATCTTCATCCTAAGATATGTAGTAACCTCGCCGAGAATATGGTCGGTAATCAGGGCTCTGCCAAGCTCTCCGTTCACTAGGCTTTGAAGTATCACTTTAGCTTTCTGGTGATATCTGTCATTTGGGTTGAAAGCACCAATCCATACCCCGGAATCTATAACATACATGTCTACCCCTCCTCGTAAGCGACGTGATTCATCTCTTTTGTTGCGTCCGAATCTTCTTCGGTAGGAAGGGCTCCAAGGAGCTTATTGAGGGGATCCTCCTTTTCCCTCTTCCGCACTCTGACATAAACCTCATCTCCGATTACGCTCCAGATGACCTCATCTCCCTGATTCAGTTCGAATCTTTTTCTTATGGAGGCCGGTACAACCGTCTGAAAGCCCTTTGAGATCTTGGTAACGTCCACCAATTTCATATCACCATGTAGAATTAGAATATTAAAAGTATTTAATGTTTTTATTTGTGAAAAGCTTCTTTATTATGAGATAATTTTGATTCATGGGAGTGAAAGCTTTGATCGGTCTTCCGGAACCTTCATCGGAGACACATCGTTGGCAATGATTACATACATCCCATTAATCTATCATCCATTGATATTTCTTGGCTTCAAATGTGGTTGAGGGGCATGGGCAGCGAGGAAAAAGAACCACATGCTTCATCCGTACAACCGCCCGCAGTCAGGAAGATGCTTGGAATTTTGTTATCTAATCCCATATTAGGGTAAAGTGGTAAATCGGCCCCTTTGTTAAACCGGTGAAGGATAAAGTCCTACATCGTTCTTCGAATTCACTTCAGGTTTTCCATGTATGTCAAGCTTGTTAAGTAAGCGATTAGGGCTGTCTCTTGAGCTGGTATTTAGGGGACCATGAACGGCACACGCCCCGCATATTTCTCATAGGCTTCACCGTACCTTGACTTTAGGTGTAGATCCTCGATCTTGGCGAGGACCAGGTAGGCAGAAACCTCCAGAAGCCAGGCCACTGCAATCCATATGCCAGCGATTGACTCCCCGCCCTCACCCCAGACCCACACCGGATTCATCCGCAGCACGCCAACCGTTAACCCACCGGTAAGCAATATGAGGCCAAGGTATTGGGGATGCAGGAATCCTCCCCCTAATATGGCCCCTCTGAACAGAAGCATCAACAAAGAAATCAGGACAACTCCTGCAAGCGGCATGCTCATCGCCCCCCAGAACATCCACGTATTGGGCACGAACTGAAATAGGGGGACTAGAAGACCAAAAAACCAAAGGATGGCACCCTTTATCTTCTGGGTGCGAGAAGTGGGGTTATCGGATTCCATCGGCAAGACTTCTCGATCTTCATTCTTTATTTGTGAACTGAAACGATATCAAAATTGGACCTGAAACGAACTATGCCCGATGGGATAGGATCGGTTTCCAGTCAACCATTCAAAGGCCGATGTCTCATTTGTAAGCGCCAAGAGACAGGTGGTCATCAAGTTTCATGGTCAGCGCAGAACTACACCTGCTTTCGCTAGGGATGTTTAGATAAATAAATATAGTGATCTTGAGAATGGTAATGATTGACCTTCACTAGAAGTGGAGGAAAGTATGGCTTTGATGATGGTAGCCAATCCCTCAATAATCAAATTTCTTCGCAAGGCGTCCGATGCTCGACAACATCTCTCAGATCTTTATATCCCGTCTTCCGAAATACCACATGGCGGCAACCAGACATAGTACGGTAACCGCCAGGAGAACTAAGCCCCCTCTAAGGTCGGGGTTCCCCTCCAGAAGCGTGTCAACCGGATCGTAGTAATGAACCAGGGAGAACAGTCCCAGGTCCTCGTAATCGGGCGAAAGAATGCTTATTGACTCCAGTATATAGGCCCCGATGACGATCGCCATGGCGACTATGCTTGCCTTCATCTTCCTGTCTATGATCACAGATACCAATAATCCGATGGCAACCACCGATAGGAAGTAGGGGATTGACATGATGTGAGTCATGGCTAGGTTCGCGAGATCGATTTCTTCGCCTATCGCGGGAGTGACGGCATAGACCGAGATCATTGCCCCGAATACCACCGCCAATATCATTGGCAACAGTCCAGTGAATTTCTCAAACACGATCCTGTATCTGGGAATCGGATTGGAGAGGAGCATGTCCATGGTCTTTGCCTCGATCTCCTTCGATACGGATGAACCTGCTATGTACGCAAAAAGGAGGCCTCCGACTAGGATCCAGAAAATCTGGTAGAACTCCCCGTTGAGGAACCCAGGGTAGGAAGCAAAGCTCTGAAAGCCCCTTATAGGCATGGAGGGGATGTTATCCATCATCTCATCCATGTAGTCCTTGAAAGCGGGCCACATGGCCGCGTAAACTGCCGCCAATAAAACGAAGATGAGCGTCAAAATCACCGTGGTCTTGAGATTATCCTTAACCGTTCGGACGGCGACGTTAGGCCTCAATCTCATTACGTTACCCTTCCTCCTCATAGTAATGCATGAAGATGTCCTCAAGGCTGAAGTTCTCCACCTCTAAATCCATCACCTTGAATCGTGCCAATTCCCGTATCCAGGGATTGATGTCATCCTCGACCACGAACTCTATCCATCCGTCCTCTATCTTGGTATCCTTCGGGCCGTTGAACCTCTTTGGATCGCCCTCTATCTTGACTCTGACCCTCTTACCCCTCTTGTCCTTCAGGGACTGGATATCCTCCAAGGCCACCAGTTTCCCCTCCCGGATTATTCCCACCCGATCGCATATCTTGTCGACCTCGCTCAGAATGTGGGAGGAGAAGAAAACCGTTCTTCCTCTCTCCTTCTGCTCTCTCAGGAACTCATAGACCGTCTCCTGCATGAGAGGGTCTAGACCGGCGGTTGGCTCATCCATCACCACCAGCTTGGGATCATTCATGAAGGCCTGGATGATCGCCACCTTCTGTTTCATTCCCCTAGAGTAGCCCTGGATCGCCCGGTCCAACGGAACCTGGAATCTCTCGAGTAGAACTTCCAGAAGATCATCCCGGGAGCCCTTAAGGGACGAGAAGAAGTCCAGGAACTCCTGTCCGGTAAGACCGCCGTAGAGACTCAAATCTCCTGGCACATAACCGACCTCTTTCTTGATGTTCACGATATCCTCCTGGATATCCATTCCCAGAATGTGGGCCTCTCCCCCGGTGGGGTTGAGGAAGCCCAGCAGGGTACGAATGGTCGTCGTCTTTCCTGCCCCATTTGGTCCCAGATACCCGAAGATCTCACCGGACTCGACCTCCATGTTAAGGTCCTCTATACCCCTGGTCTTCCCGTAGTACTTCGTGAGCCCGCGAGTCTCAATGATAGTCAAATTGACACCTTGGATTATGAGTTCCTCCAAAATCCTTGAATAAAAATCCTGCATTCTAAGATTTGGAAATTGCTCTCGATAAGGAATTACGGCCCAAAATCAATATATTGGCGGTCCAAGCAGCGTACATTGCCATCCAGGGCATCAGGGGAAAATGAAGTCTGCTGTGACCTATGGTAAGGAGAGAGATAAAGGTAAAGTAAGCCATGATCATCAGGGGAGAAATGGGAAAATTGGCACCCTTCCTCAACCGCCGGAAAAGAAGTGGCAGGCAGACAATGAACCCACCGAGTATGAGTATATAGTAAACCTGGTCAACAAGGATGAGGATGTCGAAGAATTCAAGGTTCTCCTTGGAGATCGATTTCATCCCTTTCCTGTTCCACATGAAGCCCTCTCCGTCCTCATTGTAGAGATAGAACAGCTTCCGGGGCCATAACTTGACGGTTTCTACCGGATGGTTCATCATGTAGTTAATTGCCACCCTGCGAGCAACCCTGTTCCTCTCGTACTCTGCACTGGTGTAGTTCACAAGGGGCTCGAGTCTATCCTGATACGCGGGATTATAAGTACCGGTAGCGTAAGGATTGTTACCATAGAGCAGGTTAAGTCCGTCATTATTGGAGAGCATAAAACCTCCGAAAACCTTGTAGTTCCTTATAACCCATGGGGAAACGGTCAATCCCAGAGCGAGATAAAGAATAGCTGCGTTTTTAAGAGATGGTAGAGATCTCCTTCTTCCCAACATGATCCAGGAGGCCAGAATCACCAAAGGCACCAGCAGTGCATAGGTCTTTACCAGCACCGCTAACCCGAAAACCACTCCACTTAGCAAACCCATAACCCCCTTCGCGCGGGATCTCATAAGCAGAAACACGCCCAGGAGCAACAGGAAGAGGAACAGGGTTTCCGTTGCCACCAGCGAGCTATATGCGATGTGGTTAGGATAGAAGGCAAGCAATCCCAGGGCCAGACGACCGCACATTTCGGATGAGAACAGCCTCTTGGCCACCGCATATGAGAGGTATAAGACCCCAATGTACAGCACAACATTGGCCACCTTCGCAACCCCAAGTGAGGGGCCAAAAAGGCTAAAATGTAGGGCCAGAAACCCCGGGTAACCGATTGGCCAGAAGGCGGTCGGCGTTCCATTGATGGTGTAGCCCCGATCCTCAGCTATGTCCATGCCCCTCTGGTAGTACCATCGGAAGTCACTTAGAGGCTGGGGGGTGACAAGACAAATCCAGGATAACCTGACGAGCAGGCTGGCGGTCAAACAGGCGGGAAGGAAGTATCTTGAAGATACTAATTCTCTCAAGAACCTCCTAAGAGATGAGAAAAGTGACACGGTGGCCGGTTCAGCCAAAAAAACATCTCACGAGTGAGTTTCAATAACCTGTGCTATCAATAATATCCTTTCCGATGGGCGAGGGTATCAGGCCTCTCTCAATCTGGTAACCTCAACATCCTGGTAAAGACGCCTCTTGACCATCAGGCTCCAGACCACGAAACCGGCAATGAACACCGTCGCCGCCACGCTAAACCATTCTATAACATAGATCCAGAAAAGGGCCCTGTCCTTGAGTTCTATGGCCTTGTGATCGAGTTCATCCATCTTCGATTCCATCTCAGTGAGAAGGTTCAGTGCTTGATCCCACTCCTGTTCCTTGTATAGCTCCTGACTACGCCTGAAATCAGCGTCGATGGCCTCAAGATCCTTTTCGACGGTTCCAATATTCGCTCCAAACTTTTCCACAAAGGCCAGGAGGGACAGGAGAATGGTCCTTCTCTCGAAGTAATTTCCCAGCCTGTAACGCACCCTATGCACCAGTTCCAGATCCTGGGGCACGGACAACCCGGCTGAGTAGTAAACCAGGTTGCTGGCAAAATCAATATAGTATTCCCACTTCTGAAAGGGCTCCAATCTCCAGGGATACCAGTCGAAAATGAGGTTGGTTCCCCTCCCCTTCCCGATATCCCAGGTGGATAGCACGGGGTGCTTCTCCGGTATATCCATCTCCAGCAGGGTCTTCGCCCCCTGCTTGGTGCGTGTGATATGAATCTTGTAATTTATTGCCGGGCAGCTGTCCCAGGGGAGGGAGGATACAAAGGGATCATCGGGGAGAGCAGGGGATATGTAAAACGCGGGTTTTGGTCCCCCGGGGCTGGAGTCATAGTTATCATTCGCCTTGAAGTCGACTGCAAATATCTGGGTTATTAAGGTGCCCTCCCAGGATCTCTGGGACCATGACTCGTAACCGCCATACATCGCGGAGCCACCCGTGGTCAGGAAGCCCAGTCCTTCCTCAACCACCGAGTCCACCATCCAGGGAAAGTATTTGGCTGGAAAGTTGTCGACCGTGGCATCGCTGATCATGATAAGGTCGAAATTTGTCCTCATTCGTTCCTCGGTTCTGGGCATATATATTCGCATGAAGCGCTCCGTGGTTTCCGATTCGAAGATGCTTTCATAAAGGGGAACGGTCTGGGCGGAGATCAGAGGGTCCGTGTGGAGTATGGTCAGTGGGGAGGCCGTTCCTGGGACCGCATCCGCCCCCATGTTTAGAACCCTCACCGCCCCCGTCTCGGGGTCTCTACGTTGCTCCATACAGTGGATTGAGGACAATGATAGGCTTAGGCAGAGCAGCAAGACCAACTTCAGGTTACGGACCATGATCAAGACTCCGGGGTCTCCCTATTTTTATCTCACCGTAGAATTGAAAAATGAGGGCCGGGTCCTATGGTAATTTGATCGATCTTAACCTTTCGAAACGTGGGAACTACCGAAATTATAAGAGAGGAGATTACATAATGCTGTTGTGCGACATCATTTGAGGAGAGCCAAAGCCAGCCAGCATGGGCCCTCGACGGTGAGAAAAAGGGATGTCGAGATTCTGGCCCAGAAGCTGCATCAGGGATGGCTGAACGCCATGCAGAGGTCGGGTTACCATCTTCCCTGTGATTGTCCGTCCCTTGACGGGTCCTGTCCCAAATGTTGCCCGGATCTGGTTGATTACCATAGCCTGCCGTCTGAGATTAGGAAGGAGAGGCTGAATCACGCCACCAGCCTGACTCTTGACCTGGTCTGCGGATGGTCGTAATATCCTGATCTAGCACCGTATTAGGGCATCACTTGGCAGTTCGGGCAGTAGTAGGTCGTGCGACCCGAGACGGTGATCTTTTCCACGTCTTCCCCACATCTGGGGCAGTCCGCCTCAGGATCCCGGTGTTGTATGAAACTGTGGCCAAAATGGTCCTGAATGGAGCCCTGGTCGGAGACCGCCTTCTCTAGTACGGCCCTCATATTTTTGTAAAGTTCCCTTATCCGGCAATCCTGGAGTTCGTTGGCCCTGGTCTTAGGGCTAATCCGGGACTGGAAAAGTATCTCATCGGCATAGATATTGCCTATGCCCGCCACAAATGACTGATCAAGGAGCAGGGATTTGAGCATGGCCCGGCGGTTTTTGAAGCCGGCCTTGAAATTCTCAATATCCAGGTCCTCGTCAAGGGCGTGAAGGCCCAATTCCTTTGAATCGATATATGTCTGCAAATCGTCGGTAAACCCAACCAGTCCTAAGAGGCGAACGCAAACATAGGCCAGGTTGAAGCCATTTTCAAAACGAAAAATGACCTTGGAGTATTCTGGCCCGCTTTCCCTGAAGTACTTCGGGTTACCGGTCATCCCGAAGTGCATCACCACCCATTTTTCCTGTCCGGTGTTTAGAAAGAGGAACTTGCCGTGTTGGTATGTCTCCTCAAAAGACGAGTCCTTCACCCTTCTTTCAAGAATCTGGGGAGAAATATCCTCAAGTATACGGTCATCAAGAACCTTGGTTTCCACTATCCTATGGTGGAGAGAGGTTGAGTCAATGTATCTTTTGAATTCAGCTACATCGGGTAGCTCTGGCATTTCCGTGATCACATCCTCGTTGGTATTTCACCTGATACATGGTTAATGTCACTTCTCATTTTGATATTTCCTCATCCATCATTTCAATCAACCTGCCCGCGTCCTGGGGAGCGTATCCGTTCTGATCATTGTCGAAATAGCAGAACACTTCCTTTCCCTGATCCAGCCATCGCATGAAATCTTGGGTCCATCCCCGCAGGCCTTCCTTGCTATACTGTCCCTGATAGGGCCCATCCGGACCATGGAGTCGTGCATAGACGAAGTCCGAGGTCACCTTTTTTGGGGACTGCCTTTCATTGAAATCGTATATGCAGAAGGCCATCCCGCTGTCCTCCAGGATGTCATAGATCCGGGAATCGAACCAGCTAGGATCGCGGAATTCGAAGGCATATCTCAGTTGACGGGGAAGGACTTCCACGAATTGCCCTAGCCTCCGCGGGTTGGCTCCCCAGTTAGGAGGAAGCTGGAACAGAACCGGACCTAACTTCTCCTCCAGTGCACGAACACGTTGAGTGAAATTGCCTACCGGATCCTGGGGGTCCTTTAGCTTCTTCATATGGGTTATGTATCTGCTACCCTTTACGGAAAACGTGAAACCCCGGGATGTGGTTTTCCTCCACTGATCCAATGTTTTCTCCTTTGGCAGCTGGTAGAAGGAGTTGTTGATCTCCACGGTCTTGAAATTTTCACAGTAGAATGATAGCCAGTTTTCGCTACCCATCTCCTGGGGGTAGAAGTTTCCTTTCCAGTGATCGTAGTGCCAGCCGGAGGTACCGATGTGTATCTTGTCGCGAATGGTCATTATTTTAGCTGTTAACGGTGCATACTTATTGCTTGCCCTACCTACCCTGAGTTGTTGGATAAAGGTATTTGAGGTGAATTGAGTTGAATGATGATCGGAAGCTGGAGAAATATAGAAGGAAAAGGGATCTGAGCAAATCACCCGAGCCAGCAGGGGGCGAGCTGGCCAAGGGAGATAAACCAATCTTCGTGGTGCAGAAACACAAGGCGAGTTCCCTTCATTATGATTTCCGCATAGAGATCGATGGAGTCTTGAAGTCCTGGGCAGTGCCCAAGGGCCCCTCCATGAAACCCTCGGTGAAGAGACTGGCCATCCCCACCGAGGATCACCCAATGGAATACGCCGATTTTGAGGGGACCATACCCGAGGGAGAATACGGTGCAGGCGTGGTTCAGTTATGGGATAGGGGTAGTTATGATAATATCAAGGAAAAGGACGGGGATGAGGTGCCGGTTACCGAGTCCTACGATAATGGTCAGGTGGAGGTAGACCTGGAAGGGGAGAAGCTGATGGGGGGATTTGCACTCATAAGGACAGGCGGTGGATCCGATGAAAGGTGGCTGCTGATCAAAATGAGGGATGAAAACGCTGACCCCGATGTCGAACCCACCGAGGAGATGAATCGCTCGGTAATGACCGACAGGACCATGGAGGAAATCAAGCAGGAAGGGGAATGAGTTCCCAATAGTTCTCTTTGATATCAAACTCAGGCTGCGTACTCGTGAGATTAATATTCCCTTTAACTGTTGCGTTCATGGTGATTTCACTTGCCTGCGGAGAAGCTCGAGCACATGTTTAATCCCGATTCCATAGCCCTAATTGGAGCTAGCGAGGCGGAAGGGTCGGTGGGCCGGACGATCATGGAGAACCTGGATTCGGGATTCCAGGGAGAGATATTCCCCGTTAACCCAAACCGGGAACAGGTTCTAGGAAGGGATTGTCTTGGTTCGGTCAAGGAACTCGATGACCCCGTGGATCTTGCCGTAATCGCCACCCCGGCAAAAAAGGTTCCCGGCATAGTTGATGAATGTGGTGAGACCGGGATACCTGCGGCCATAATCATCTCCGCGGGTTTCCGTGAAACGGGTGACGAAGGCAGGCAACTCGAGAAAAAAATCGAGGAAATCAGACGGAAATATGGAATGAGGATACTCGGTCCCAACTGTCTGGGGCTGATCGTGCCCAAGATCGGTCTCAATGCTAGCTTTGCCGATCAAATGCCCGAGAAAGGTACCATCGTTCTCATCTCCCAGAGCGGAGCCCTGGCGAGATCCATCCTTGATTGGTCGGTTGAGGCTCACGTGGGTTTCAGCGGCTTCATCTCCCTGGGCAATATGCTGGACGTCAGTTTTGGCGACCTAATAGACTACTTCGGTCAGGACCCGGGAACCAGAAGCATTCTCATGTACGTGGAGTCCGTGGCCGATGCACGAAACTTCATGAGTGCCGCCAGGGGATTTGCCAGGACCAAGCCCATAGTGGCCGTCAAGTCGGGAAAGTTTGCCAGGAGTGCTAAGGCACTGGAATCGCATACAGGATCCCTGGCCGGGCAGGACAACGTGTATAATGCTGCCTTTCAGAGGGTTGGAGTTACCAGGGTAAAGGAAATCGAGGACCTGTTCAACGTTTCCAAGATCCTGGAGGAGAGGTCGCCCCCCGAGGGGCCAAATATGGTAATAATAACCAACGCCGGGGGCCCTGGGATTATGGCCACCGACGCTCTTTTGGAAAGGGGCGGGGAGCTGGCATCGCTTTCCCAGGAGACTATTGATGGGCTTAAGGAGTTTCTCCCTCCCCACGCTGGGCTGTTAAATCCAATCGATATAATCGGTGACGCCGGGGTGGAACGCTACAAAAAGGCCATAAGAACCTGCATCAATGACAACAATGTGGATGGCGCTCTGGTGATTTACACTCCCCAGGGTGAGGCCTCGCCCCAGGACCTGGCAGCGAATATCGTGGATGTATCACAGGACACCTCGAAACCGATTTTCTCTTCATTTATCGGTGGGAAAAAGGTGGAGCCCGGCATGAATAAACTACTGGAGGCCGACGTGCCAGTGTTCAGCTCGCCCGAACAGGCGGTTGAATCGTATATGTACATGTACCAATACTCGAGAAATCTAAAGGAACTTTACCAAACGCCAGAGGAGCTCCCCGTTGATTCCACACCTCCTAAACACCACCTTAAGGCGATGATCACACGGGTCGCGCGTGAGGGTCGCGGGGTGTTGATGGAGGACGAATCCAAGAGAATCCTTGAGACCTACGGATACCAACGGCCGAGACCAGGGTTGCCGAAGACCCATCTTCGGCTGCCCAGATCGCCGATGAGATAGGCTTTCCGGTTGGTTCAAGGTCCATTCACCGGATGTGACCCACAAGAGCGATGTTGAGGGGGTAGTTGTAGGCCTAAAGACAAGGAAAGAGGTGAAGAAGGCCTATTCGGAGGTGATAAACAGAATTGAGGAACAGCAACCGGAGGCAGATATCCAGGGGGTAACGGTTCAGAAAATGGCAGAGGACGTGCAATATGAGTTGATACTGGGCTGTAACCGTGATGAGATGTTTGGGCCGACCATAATGTTCGGTCGCGGAGGGATTGACGTGGAGATATACGAGGACATCGCGGTTGGATTTCCCCCGCTTAACCAGGTACTGGCCCGGATGCTTATGGAAGAGACAAAGGTATACGACCTGCTTTCCGGGTACCGGGGCAAGAAGCCCGCGGACCTGCGAGCTTTGGAGAAATATCTTGTTCGTTTCTCGCAGCTATTGATTGATTTTCCCGAGATAAAGGAGCTTGATGTTAACCCCCTGGCGGTATTGGATGATGGTTTCCTCGCTCTGGACGCCAGGGTGATCATAGATACCAATATAGCCGTAGAAGGGGTGGAACCACATTCCCATCTGGTAATAGAACCCTACCCCCGACGCTACGTGCAGGAATGGGTAATGAAGGATGGAACATCGGTCACCCTGAGGCCCATCAAGCCGGAGGATGAGCCACTGGAGTTCGAGCTTTTCGAGACCTTCTCGCCGGAGACCTTTAGATTTAGGTTCTTTGGGCCACCGAGGGAGATGAGCCACGAGGACATGGTTCGCTTCACCAACATCGATTACAGGAGGGAGATGGCTATAATAGGGGAACTGGAGGAGGATGGTGAAAGAAAGATGCTGGGGGTTGGAAGGCTCATAATGGGTGCCGACGCCGAGTCGGGGGAGTTCGCCGTGGTGGTCGGTGATCCATGGCATGGTTTGGGACTGGGAACCAAGCTGGTTGACATGCTTATCGGGGTATCTCGTGACAAGGGCTTGAAGGAAATTGAGGGATTGATCCAGACCGATAACGAGGTCATGATTCATATATGCGAAAACATGGGATTTGAGATAGAGAACGTCGACTCCCAGACGGTTAGGGCAACCCTGGAGCTGTGAGAAAAACCGGCCTAATCCTCATCCTCATCAGGAGCGGGGACGGTAAGCACGGGACACTTGGCGTTCTGAACCACCTTTTCTGCCACAGAGCCGAATAATAGCTTTTCCCATCCGGATTCCCCGTGGGTGGCAACCACTATCAGGTCCACTCCCCTATCCTCTGCTATCTCGGTTATCTGATCGGAAGCGTTCCCGTGGGCAACGATTGGATGCACATTGATCTCTTCATCCATCATCTCATCCGTTATCTTCTCCAACCTATCCATGGCGCTTTCCTCCAGCGTGCGTCGATACATGGGTACGTCAAAGCTAGTTGGTCCAGGTGCCGTTGCCACGGCCGGAATGGGGGCAACCACGTGAACTAGGTACAGCTCACTTCCAAAGTGCATGGCGATTTGGTTCGCCTTTCTCAGAGCCCTGATAGAGGGGTCACTGAAGTCGGTTGGTGATAGTATACTTTCAATCTTCATTCAATCCATCTCCATTTTTATCCGTATGGGAAGTATTTCAAGGGAATAAATATGGTGGGGAATGGGTCGATTATTGCATCTGGGGCGAGGTCTTTTCAAACTATGCCCGGAAGCCGGGAGTAACCGAGGTAGGGCCGCTCTGGTTTCCCGATTCATTTAGGTTCAGCTCCTGTGCCAGCTGGATATAGCGTATAATATCCGAGCGGCCGATGATTCCAACCACCTTTCCCTCCTGGAGTACCAATAGCTGGTTTATATCGTTCTGAGCCAGCTTCTTGAAAGCCGCTTTAAGATCATCGGAAACATCAACCGTGTGAAGCGGCTCCTTGGTCATTATCTGCTCCACCGATTTGTCCTGCCAATGGTCCCGGGGAAGTTCCTTCACGTCAGAGGGGGTTACAATGCCCACCGGTTTCTCGTCTACGCAGACCGGCGCTGCCCTAACCCCTCCGTGTAGAAATATCTCGTTAACAACCTTATCCACATCGGTGTCGGGATGGATGATACAGGGAGTGTCTCTCATAACCTCTTTAACCTGAACGCCGGTTAGCTGCTCCCGCAGGGTCGCCTCACGCCCACTCTGGCTGGCTGCATTATTGAGGAACCAGCCGATAAACGCTATCCATAGGCCCCCTAGCAGATTTCCGCTTAGCAGTATGAAGAATCCAATTGCTATCAGGCTCCAGGCAAGGACCTTGCCAGCCCCGGCAGCTATTCTGGTGGCCTTTTGCAGGTTCCCGGTGAAATGATTCACGGCCGAGCGTAATAGTCTTCCCCCATCTAGGGGAAGCCCGGGCAGCAGATTAAATCCTCCCAGCAACGCGTTGATCAGGGCCATGTAGCCCAAAATTGCGCCAAACGGCGAGTCCTGTGCAGCTATGAGCAGCTGCATTCCGTAGAATATGCCAGCCAGAGCCAGACTGGTCACCGGGCCCACCAGGGCCATAAGGAATTCATCCCTGGGCTCCTCGGGCTCCTCCTCTATCTGGCTCGCTCCACCAAATATGAAGAGGACTATGCTATTCACCGGCATCCCCCTCGACCGGGCCACTATGGAGTGGGCAAGTTCATGGACCAGAACTGAGAAGAAAAGCAGAAGAGCGGCGGAAGCCCCGATTATCCAGTAGATTGATTGTTGCCAGTCGGGATATTCCTGAGGGAAAAACCCTGCAGCAAGTGACCAGGTAATGAAGATGAAGGCAAGTATCCAGGTGAAATGTATTTGTATCTCTATCCCTGCGATGCTCCCCAAACCCAGTGCCCCCTTGGTCGAGGCCTTCTTGGGTACCTTAATATCCTTGGTTTCTCCTAATCCACCCATCAATACCACGCTGACCTTTAGATACGCCCTACCGTTATTCCTTGTTGACCATGTTAGTTTACCTTTTAATCATTGCGTCTGGGTAACCTGGGTGCCCATATAGCGATATAGGTTCTCCCGTTCCCTATTCGATTGAGATGGCGGGTCAGTGCTAAGAGCGCAAGGTATTTTTGTAATGAGTTTCAAGGTTTTTCAGCGTTCAATATGGAAAATCATCAGGACATCTCAGTGGAGAAAAGGGATGGCAGAATAGTTCCCTTCGATGAATCGAGGATAATTATGGCCATTGGAAAGGCCCTCCGGGCATGTGAATCCGGGGACCCGGATCTGGCAGGGAAGCTGGGGAGGACGGTTTCAAGGAGAATTAGGGATAGATATTCCGATTCCACCCCGTCAGTAGAGGATATTCAGGATGAGGTGGAACGGGTTCTGGTTGAGGAGGGTCTGTCCGAGGTTGCTAAAAAGTACATTCTCTATAGGGAGCAACGCTCACAGGAACGTGAAGCCAAGAGCTTTATCGGGGTAAAGGACGATCTGAAGCTCACGGTCAACGCGGTTAATATCCTGCAGAAGAGATACCTAAGAAGGGATGACCAGGGAAAGGTTGCGGAAACTCCCGCCGAGATGTTTGATAGGGTAGCCAGGTCCATAGCAAAGGTGGACTCCCAATACGATTCCAACTCGGATATTGATCGAACCGAGGACAGGTTCAATGAGATTATGAGGGACCTCCTATTTCTGCCAAACTCGCCTACCTTAATGAACGCTGGAACCCGGATAGGACAGCTCTCGGCATGCTTCGTGGTTCCCATAGAGGATTCAATGGAGAGCATATTCGAGGCTCTCAAGAACATGGCCCTAATTCACCAGTCGGGGGGCGGAACCGGCTTCTCATTCTCCAAATTAAGACCCTCCGGAGATATCGTGGCCTCCACCAAGGGGGTCGCATCGGGACCCGTGTCCTTCATAAGTATATTCGACACTGCAACCGAGGTGGTCAAGCAGGGGGGAAGAAGGAGAGGTGCAAACATGGGGGTGCTTTCCGTCCATCACCCCGATATAACCGATTTTATTAATGCAAAAAGCGAGGAAGACGACCTAAGCAACTTCAATCTATCGGTCGCAGTGACCAATGAGTTCATGGAAGCAAAGGAGGAGAACCGGGAGTACGACCTGGTAAACCCCAGAACCGGTTCGGCGACCGAAAGCGTGAATGCCAGAGATATCTATGATATGATCGTTGCCTCGGCCTGGAAAACCGGAGAACCGGGGATGATATTCATCGACGAGATAAACCGGCAAAATCCAACACCGGATCTGGGGAGCATAGAATCCACCAATCCCTGTGGCGAGGCTCCACTTCTTCCATTCGAATCATGTAACCTAGGGTCCATCAACCTGTCAAAGGTGGTTGATGATGGTGAGATCGACTGGGATTTGCTCGGGTCCCTGGTGGAAACCGGGGTACATTTCCTGGATAATGTCATATCGGCCAACAGGTACCCCATATCACAGGCCACCGAGATGGCTAGGGGAAACAGGAAGATAGGGCTGGGGGTAATGGGACTTGCCGAGATGCTGATCAAGCTGAGGATACCCTACGATACGCAGGAGGCCCTATCGGTTGGGGAGAAGGTAATGGAGTTCATAGCCCGTCGCTCAGAGGAAGCGAGCAGGGAACTGGCAGAGGCCAGGGGTTCCTTCCCGAATATAGAGAGCAGCATTTGGAGCGATGACCGCCCCATGAGGAATGCCACTAGAACGGCAATAGCGCCAACCGGCACCATAAGCATGATCGCCGGTACGTCCAGTGGAATTGAACCGCTGTTTGCGGTTGCTTATGTGAGGAAGGCCATGGGAAGTAGGCTGGTGGAGGTCAACTCGGTATTTGAGGATTATGTCAGGGAGGAGGGTCTCTACAACAGGGATCTAATGAACGAAGTTGCCAGGAAGGGAAGCCTGTCGTCGATTTCCTCCCTGCCCCAGAGGGCAAGAAAGCTCTTCGTCACCTCCCTCGAGGTGGCCCCTGAATGGCACGTGAAAATGCAGGCTGCGTTCCAAAAGCATGTCGATAACGGAGTATCGAAGACGGTTAACCTTCCTCAAGATGCTGGTCTTAGTGATATAGCATCGGTCTTTGACCTGGCCTATAGGCTTGAGTGCAAGGGAGTGACCGTCTACAGGTACGGGAGTCGGTCCGACCAGGTGCTGTATGCCGGGGGGGAGGGTGAAGCAAACGCCGGTGCCTGTCCATCAAGTGATTGTTCCTACTGAGTTGATAGATTGAAACAGGGAAATGGCCCGCGTCTCCATGTATATTATGGAGAGGGAGAGGGGAAAACCATGGCCGCCTTTGGTCTTGCTCTCCGTTCAATAGGGCACGGGAAGAAGGTGGTTATAATCCAGTTTATGAAAGGTAGAAAGGATATAGGGGAGTACAAGGCCGCGGAGCGCCTTGGTCCTGAATGTGAGATACGGCAGTTTGGCTCCCAGGAGTTCACGGATCTCAGAAACCCGAGCCGTGAGGATATCGATAGGGCTAGGAAGGGCTTGGAATACGCCTGGAAAGTACTGTCCGGGAATCCCGACCTGGTTATCCTCGATGAACTTGGTCTTGCGGCAAGCGTTGGCTTGATAAGACCTGATGGTGTGGAGAAGCTACTCCAACACGCTGATAGAGAGACTGTGATCGTCATAACTGGTAGAAAGGTTCCCCAGTCAATAATCGACAAAGCGGACCTGGTAACAGATATGAGGAATGTAAGGCATCCCAAGGATTCCGGGGTTGATGCACGGAAGGGAGTGGAGTACTAGTCGGAATACAGCTCTAGCGGTTCTATTTCAGAACCGGATCTAATCTCAAGCCCTATCCTCACCAAGGCAGCCTGCAGGTTTCTAAATGAATATCCCCAGAATGAGCTTTTCCTCCACAGTTCTTCCGTTTTTTCCTTTGCCTTTTCCTTTTTCGTTGTGATACCTAACTCCATGGCGGCATTTTTTCTATATCGGTAAAATTAGGATCAGCATTTTTCTATATACCTCTCATCTCGCGCAGAAATATGTTGGCCGTAACGGCCCCACGCCCTTAAATTGAAGGATCCTCTCCCGTAGATCGGATGGACTTTGGCTCAGCTCATCCAGTTTTTCCAGCTTGCCATCGAGGTCCTTCATATAGGTGGCAGTGATACCGTCGTAGCGCACGTATCCACCCTCCCCGTGAACCTCGATCAATTTTCTCCGCGAGGCCTGATTTATGCTCTGGGGCGTGGTCAATCCGGCATCTCTGTAGGCGAGAAAGGTATTCTTTGCTATCTTGGTTGCTATCCTGTTACCGAAAAGAATGGAGGCGATCAACCACTGAAAAGGATTTGACCGGAGGTCGATTTCCAGTTCCTGTGAGTATAGCTTACCGTAATTATCAAGTACCTCTTCGAGTTTCATGTTTCCTAATGAGGGGATTTCCAACATATTCGTTTGGGATATCCATTCCTATTGTCATCCACCGCAATTCCGGGGCTGATACTGCTGATTCAAGGACGTGTTGCAGATATTATCCTGCTCGCCAGCCCTCCCTTACGGACCGGTTCACCGAAGTCAGCTCCCTTTATCGCAGCGGGCAGGGACCAAAGCATCATGTCCTGGTAGTAGTCATTCCCGAATTTCCTTTCCCCCGTATCCTCGTCCCCACGCATAATGTTTGGCATGTCCCAGGTGTAGCCATGTTTGCAAACTATGTTATGCCAGACCCCTCTTGCAAGCTCCATACCTACTTTTTCCTGACCGTGATAGATATAGGTCATCGCCAGCATCAATGCCTCAGGCGGGAAGTAGCTGTAGGTTCCGTATCCTCCCACATCAACTGGGTGCCCGGTATCCGAGGCATAGTTCACCGCCCCGTCCCTGGAAAGGGCCAGATTTGCCTCCCGGATCGTATCAAGGGTCTTTCTAATTCTCTTGACGGGAACGATATCTCCCAAACCGTGGTGACGTATTATGCATTCTCCATCCAGCTGATAACCAAAGATGAGATCCGATTTCTCCCCGGTTTCAGGTTCCAGGTAATTCAGGTAATAGGAACCGGTCCACAGCCTGTCCTCCATTGCCTCCGACGCCTCCTTAATCCATCGTCTACATCTTTTAGAAAAATCCCTGTCCCCGACCTCCAGGGCCATGCTCTCAACTATGGCCAATTCGGCCAGTCGCAGCATCGCCAGGTGGGCGGTCATTCCTCTCCACCCCGGTTTCGGCGCTTCGAACCATTCCGTGGGGGGAGTTTGGAGTTCTTCCGAATCGAGGTCCGGCATGGATATGGCCCTCTCGCCCATAGAATAGCTCTCCGCGGTCCTTAGATTCAAACTGTGTAGTAGACTGGCCTTGATAGCCGGGTAGAATTCCCGGTTAAACTCGGGATCGTCGTGGCATAGACGATACCTGTCAATCATGGTGGCCAGAGATATGCCGTTGGTCGCGAACTGATAGCCGCGCGATGGGTTTGCGAAATCGATCGGCGGTGTACCAGCGGTACAACCCCCAAATATCCAGGGAGGGGCTCCATCGGGGTACTGGTAGCCCCTGTAACCCCTTAGGGTGGATAGGGCTAGACGGGGAAAGAAATAGACGATGGGCTGGTTTCCATAGAATGAGCAGGGTATGCACTCTATCTGGGGACACCCACGGGGGCATTCATTCATCCCGAAAAGGCCGTCCTCGCTCTTTACCCAATTCGGCAAGGGAGCAGCTGCTTGGGCCCACATTCCATCCTCGGTGATGAGGTGAAGTACGTTGATTAGCCCATCTCTGAGCCATGGAGGTAAATCACTCTCTGTGTATATCACCTTCTGCCAGGAGATTATTCTATTCAGCAATGAGGAATACGATTCCTGTATTCGACGGGCAACTTCAGCCGAGCTGGAAGAGTATCGAGCATACATGTGTTTAAACTCGTGTCCAGCCCTGGCCCAGTTGTAGCCACCGGCGTTCCATTTTGGGGCGTACCAGGTGAGGATGAATTTGAGTATCTTCTCCTGCCCCGGTTTGATGAGGCAGTCTTGTACGATGGTAGAACCGGGATTTCCTGGCTTGGCGGTCGGCAATCTAGCGGGAAACCTGGACCATCTTTCGGGATCGCAACCAAGTTCAGCCCCGGTACGTGTGGATGCACCGGAGGCGGCGCGCAAGGTATATGATGCCAACTGGCCCTCGATATCAAGCCCCCGGCCGTCCTCGTGCTCCCTTCTGGATATATTCCCACCGGCCTCTTCCTCAGTAGGCCCGGGGAAGGACAGGGCCAGGGATGTTTGCTTCTCCGCCTCTGATTGGTTTTTGAGATGGAACTCGAAGGCTATTCCCGGTATGATGGAGTCCTGGAGGTGCCCAGGTAGGAATGGAGACCAGGCCCTCAAGCCTACGGAAAAAGGCGATTCGATTTCGAACTGGAGGTCGACTATGGGATAGTGTCCCCAGTAATGTATCTCATTTGGCGTTGAAAGGTCCTCCAGGTCCAGCTGCATGTTGATGGGGGTTATGGGCCGCGTTTCCTTACGAAGGGAGTCGCCTCTCCATAGGTTGTAAGGTCTCCCTGATACGGATTGCTGGGAACCTCCCTCCCCGTCCTTTGGTTCTGGATGGCAAAGGACATGAGGTGTGTGGTCCACGGATAGCCCGAAGAGAGGAAGATTAATCGGGCCCCTGCGTGGAACATGGGTATTAAAGATAGTGCAGTATCCCAGGAGGCCGGTGTTCTCAAGATCAATGCACCCGGTGTCTATTCCTCCCAGGGGCATGCCATTGGTAAGCCTGGAATCCTTTCTGTATATGACTCCAAATACGGTACAATCGTATCCCAGAGCCTGGAACTCCTGCCAACTGTCGGAGGGGATATCTAAGGGAAAAATCGATGCATTCATGAAATTACTCCCGAGACAGGTATCCCCACCCATTTTGCTTAAGAATGCATGGGTCCATTTCAGATGGACCGGGCAATGTTCAGGCCTACAGAGATGATAATCGAGTTACCTCGGTCTCTTTATAGAGCCTCCGGCGAACCATCAGGGTCCAAATTACAAATCCAGCGATCAGAGAAGTGCCGCTTATGGATAGCCACTCAACCGTGTAGACCCATACCAGCGCACTGTCCTTTAGCTTCAGGGCCTCCTTTCGTAGAAGGTCCATTTCACTAAGCGCCTGTTCCATGGTGGTGGATGCCTGTGTGTATTCCTGAGAAAGATAGAGCTGCCTACCCTCATCCGCTTTTTCCTGTATCTCGGCCATCTCCTCAAGTACGCTCTCGGTATTTGCCCCGAACCTGTCCACGAAATCCAGTAGCGAGAATATGAAGCTTCTGGTGGAGCTAATGTCGGTGAACTTGGTCCTGAGACGGTGGACCAAGCTGACGTCTGAGGGCAGATCCCGGCCGGTGCTGAATATTATCTCCGCCAGCAGCATGTCCGTCCCGTAGGGATTGTATCTGGTATTCCAGTACTGACCGATCATGTCCTGGTGGGTCCAGGTGGTTCCATTACCGTACCTCCAGAACATGGAGTGCGGGATCCACCCTGGACTCACGAAATTTGGGTCGGGATAGGTGCCCGGATAGCCATAAGGATAGGGACCCACCGAATAGGAGGTGACAACGGCCCCCTCCTTGGGTATGGCCAGATTAGTACCATACCTCTCAGAGAAGCGGTATTCAACCCCGGAAAGTCCTTTATACGGCTTAAGGACCGGTGGAACTTTCGGATGGGTGTTTATTACAACCTTCATGGGATCGTCATGTAGGGTATAGTCAAGGCTGACGACCTGGTCTGCATCATTGGGAAACGCATCCGATAGAATGGAGTCTGCCCACGGAATTCCGATATAATCATGCATGCTCATGACGCTTCTGGTGTTAAGTCCACCCAGGCCGTGGTCCTTTATTGAGTCGTGCATCATGCGTTGCTGTTTGGGGCTGAAGACCCACACCTCTATGGTTAGCAGCATCATATAGTCGAAATCCAGAAGCGCTTCGTAGGTTCTGGGGAAGTATATCCTCACGAATCTCCTGACATCGGCCCCCGACCAGGAGCTATCCTGGGCGCGAGCAGGTATGGCATAGGGATCGGTGAGGGGATCAATCTCTAGAAACGCAGTTGCCCTGGATAGCTTTCCCTCCGTTCCCGCAACCAGCACCTTAATTGGCTCGGTGTCTGCGGAATGAACGGGAATTGAGGCAAGTAGAACCATGATCAGTGATGAGAGTAATAGGCGATTCACGGAGTTCAAAACCATCTTTTCAATTTATTCTATTAAATCTAGTTGGCCAGGCCATTGCCATTTCAACTTCTTCTTCCAATGGAGGATAGGACCCAGAGAACGATGACCGTTAGGATGAAGGGACTAAAGCCGGCGATATTCCATCCTCCAGCATTTGGCATATCGGTTGGGTTCCCGGGGGGTTCATCCGGCAGATCCAGGTTTTGGTTGGGATTATCGACCACCTCGTAAGCCATCAACTTTTCGGAAAGATACCGGTCCGGGGTCCACCCCAAGGGATTAGTGGATCCCGTTGCCTCGGCCCAAATCCATCCCTTTTCCCCGTCAAGCTCCCAGACCATGTTAGCAGAATGGTAATCCGGAAGGTAAACCATGGCGGCGGCGTGTTGTGGTGCCAGAACTATTGCCGATCGCAGTCCGGCTCCTTTCCACATAACCGCCAGAAGAATTGCATAATCCTCACAGTCTCCTCTTGCCTGTCTTCCTTGTTCGTAATTTCTTATCAACTCATCCGCATTCTGTGCGAAATCCCGGTAGCCAAACTGGTCCTGGTCAGCGGTGTATGTCATACCATTCCGGACGTACCTGAAGATGGCCTCTGCCAATTGGTTTTGGTTATCAATATTCTCCACAAACTGCGATCCAAGGCGGTAGGCCTCCTCCCTTTGTTGACCTAGGCTTTCATAAACTATGCCAGGCCAGAACCCTTCCTGAGCCGCCCGGAAAAATCCATCATCTCCGTAGGCCCTGGTCCTGCATATGGCCCACATGTCGAATATCTCCTCGCTTCTCGTATACAGCTCCTCCGAGGGAAGGCCAAAGGAAGGCTGTAAGAGAAGGAGAACAGTGCCTAGCAAAATAGCAAATATCCTAATGGTTGGATTACAGCGGGGTGGATAGAGCTGCATTGATAATCAGCCCCAGGAATACTAGGTAGCCTGAAACGTAGGAACTTATGCCCTTGGGGCTATTCCGGATGTGAAAGAAGGGAATATTGGGGGTTAGCCAGTCCATCACCCTGAAAAAAACTGCGGAGAGTCCCACGCTAACCAGGAAACCAAGGGCGAGAAGGCTCAATCTATTTGGGTCCAGGACGTTGTCCAGTAGGGGATCCGATACCGCTAAGGGGGCGGTCAGTGCTCCGTGGAGAACCAACCCGAGGAAAACGAAGAAGCCCCCGATAAACATTCCAGAGGCATAGGGGTCCTCCCCGATCTTTTCCCTTTTGTGAACGGAGGGAGTGATGAAATCGAGTACCCTGATACCCAGCACCGCCAGGCCAGAACAAATGGATGAAAGCAGGATGGTTCTGCCCACCCAGAGAATTACAACCGATGTAAATGACGCCGACGGACCTATTTGCGTTTAAACCAACTCCGGATTCCTTGAGTCTCCTCAGTGATTGTTTAATCTTCTGGTTTGGAGGGACAAATACTAATCAGTCCGCGAATTATACAGGCTTCAGGCGAGTCTATGCTAAGGGATGGAATCTTCCTAACCGGGCGCCCCATGGACCGGATAAGTCCGGGACGGCTGGGTTTGAGGGTCTTCGACAGGGATCTTGCACAGCCCGGTTACACGCTTTTCTCCCCTGCCTTTGGCAGCAGGGAGTATCTAATCGATATCTCCGGGCTTGTAATTCACACCTGGAGGGTGGAGCATTCACAGCTAGGAGAGCTATTACCTAATGGTAATCTTCTTGTTGACAACTACGGCGCTGGGGTGAAGGAGCTGACGCCCCAGGGCAAAGCCGTATGGAACTGGAGCGGGAATTACCACCACGATTTTGAAAGACTGGAAAATGGTAACACCCTGCTACTGACCGCCGAGGACACCCCAGTGGTACCCGGCTATTACCGCAAGGGTTACCAACCCGATCATATGCGAAGCGACGTGGTTCTGGAGGTTGATAGATCGGGGAGGACGGTTTGGAGGTTCTCCTTCCTTGATCATCTGGAGGAGATATCGGAGTTGGCCGGTTGGCCCCAGCCGGTTAGATACGCGAAAAGAGATCCTGATGGGAAGGAGGTTGAAAGCAGACCAGCCGACTGGGCCCACACTAACACCATAGAATCACTGCCCGATACCCCACTGGGAAGAGAGGATGAAAGGTTTCGGGAGGGTAACCTTCTATTCAGCTTCCGGGCCCTGGACACCATCGGTGTCATTGACAGGGACCGGGAGAGGATTGCTTGGGCGTGGGGACCGGGAATCCTCGATGGCCAACATCAGCCTACCATGGTGGACAACGGTAACATTCTGTTATTTGACAATGGAACCTACAGGAACTACTCCCAGATTCTGGAGATCGAGCCCTCAAGCGGCAGGATAATATGGAAATACGAAAATGGCAGTGAGTTCTACTCCCCGTTTAGATCAGGCGTTCAGAGGCTGGATAACGGCAACACCCTAATCTGTGAATCCGACTCCGGGCGAATATTTGAGATAACCAAGGATAAGAAGGTCGTATGGGACTATTGGTCTCCATTCCTTGGCCAAGGGCCAGATAACCAGGGGAGGCATATATACCGGGCCACAAGATACTCGAATGACCAGGTCTTACCTCTGTTTGAATCAAGAACTGACAGGATAACTGCGGTGTCCGATGAGAACAGACAACCATTAACCGGATTCAGGGAAGCTTTGAGATTCTACCAGGATTCCTTAGAGTACTAGTTTTCAAATTCCAAGATAACCCGAAGAACCTCCTGGGCCTTGGAATCAGCTAGGGAAAACCCCAGGGGCGCTTCCCGGAAGGGAAGCCGATGGGTTATCATCCTCTCAACATCGACTATGCCTTGATCTATGATCTCTTGTGCCAGGATAAAGTCGCTCTTGGTGGGGCCCTCGGTAGTGGTGAGTCGAAGCTGTTTGGAGAAGAATTCCAGTGGCTTCATTGATGCTTTTTCACCTGGTAGGCCATAAAGCATAACCGTTCCCCCATCCCCTGCCAGCCGGGGTGCAAGTGCAATGGTGTCCGGTTTTCCAACCGCCTCGATGACCAGTTCATAACCAAGACCATCGTTTGCCTCCAAGGCCTCTCTCACTAGATTCTTGCCGGGGCTTAAGCACCTGTCGCATATCCTTTCGGACTCTCGACGCCTGTATTCTAGGGGCTCCGAGGCGAAAAGGGGTGAAGCCCCCATTTGCCTGAGCAGGGAGGCCAAGGTGAGTCCGGCAGGGCCTTGTCCGATAATGAAGGTGCTCTTGCCCATGACGTTTTCCAGCCTTCTGCAACAGTGAATTGGCGGGGTTACCAGCTGGGCCATAACTGCCATATCAGTATTCATGTCCTGGTTTATGAGGGGGATTATTGAATGGGGAGGAACGCTCATCGTCTCTCTCAGACCATCCGCGTGAGGAGGCCGAACAAGCACCAGATCCCCCTTGGTGATATCTGAAGAGGGGCCGGGATCACGGACCCTACCCAGGCATTCATGTGCGGGTTTCCCGGGCCTCAGGGGGAATTCATCACACGGTTGCCTGCCTCTGTATTTGTGTAGATCGCTGCCGCATATGGTGACTCTCTCCATATCCAGGAGTATTTCCCGGGGATTTGGCTCAGGTCCCTCGATCTCCTCTATCTCCATTTTGCGGGGCCCAGTGAGCTTTGCTGCCTTCAAGTGAATCAATAGATCAGGCGTGAGGACCAAGAAAAATGTGCTTATTTAAGGGTGGATACATAGAGTATGTATCGGTACGAAATGTTAGAAGAATCATTTGATATACATTGCTTCACATTACTCTCCTAACCCCGTTGGCCTACTGTGTGTGCCATTAGCATGTCAAGTCTTGGCCGGCGGGTATGAGGAGCATTCCCATGAATCTTAGACAGCCGAACGCGGATGAATCCACAAGCACCCGGAACCGCTCGAGGAGCGTTGTGCCCATGTCGGGCATTTGCAGTCGATGCGTCGACGGATGCACCGGTGTGTGCGAGATATGGCTATCCTCCTTCCGAGGGCGGGAGGTCCTGTATCCAGGCCCATTCGGGGAGATTACCGCCGGGGCGGATAAGAATTATCCCCTGGACTACTCCCACCTGAACATTCAGGGTTATTCCGTGGGAGCCGAGGGCCTTCCCTCGGACATCCAAGTGGGCCCCGATACGGCAATATTCCCCAATGTGGACACCGAGGTGGAGTACGGTTGGGACAAGAAGGTGAAAATGAAGATTCCCATCTTCACCGGAGCACTGGGCTCGACCGAGATTGCCAGGAAGAACTGGGAGCATTTCGCAATCGGAGCCG
The DNA here is from genome assembly GCA_964621445.1 of Hadarchaeota archaeon (SeqCode). GTDB lineage: Archaea > CAYQAE01 > CAYQAE01 > CAYVLA01 > CAYVLA01 > CAZUNO01. The sequence continues at coordinate 91,528 of CAZUNO010000004.1, forward strand.
CCATATCGGGGATCACCCTGGTGTGTGGTGAAAACGTCTGCGGGGTTGATCCTGACCTGGTTCTGGACGCGGATAAGAAGGTCAAGAAGAGCCCCGAGATGGATAGAAGGATAGAGATTTACAGGGATTTTCACGAGGGATATGGGGAACTGCTAGTTCAGATGAACGTGGAGGACACCAGGTTTGGGGTCGGCGAATATGTTTCATCCAAGCACGACATGGAGACCATAGAGCTCAAATGGGGACAGGGCGCCAAGTGTATCGGTGGGGAAATTAAGCTGGATAGCATCGAAAGAGCTCAGCAGCTGAAGAATAGGGGATACATAGTACTTCCGGATCCAACCAAACACGACGTAGGGGAGTCCTACAAGGATGGTGCGCTAAAGGAGTTCGAAAGGCATTCAAGGGTGGGTCTTCTGACAAAGGAGGATTTCCTGGAGGAGGTGGACCGCCTCCGTGACCTGGGCTTCAAGAGGATCACCCTGAAGACCGGGGCCTACTCGCCTGTAGAGCTGGCGATGGCGCTGCGATTTGGATCGGAGGCCAAGCTCGACCTGATCACTATAGACGGTGCGCCGGGAGGAACCGGCATGAGTCCCTGGCCCATGATGAATGAGTGGGGAATACCCACCTTCTACCTGCAATCCATGGCTCACAGGTTCTGCGAGAGACTGCATGAAAAAGGGATGAAGGTACCCGATCTGGCCATGGCTGGAGGTTTCTCATCCGAGGATGGGGTTTTCAAGGCACTGGCCATGGGAAGCCCCTATTTCAAGGCAGTTTGCATGGGCAGGGGGCTAATGATCCCCGGAATGGTGGGAAAGAACATAGACAAATGGCTGAAAGAGGGAGATCTTCCTCGAAACGTTGCCAAGTACGGGGAGAGAATGGAGGAGATCTTCGTTACCTACGAGGAGCTGAAAGACCTCTACGGTAGCCGTTTCAAGGACATACCCGCGGGTGCAATGGGCATATTTACCTTCTGTTCAAGGTTCCAGACCGGACTACAACAGCTCATGGCCGGAACCAGGAATTTCAACTTCTCCACCATATCCCGTAAAGACCTCATGTCCCTAACCCGGGAAGCGGAGAAGGTCTCCGGTATCCCCTATGTAATGGATGCCTATGCCGAGGAAGCGATGAGCATACTGGAAGGTTAGAATTTTAATCAGGTTCCGTGACGGTGGGTCTCCGCCTCGCCGCTTGAGAAGGCTCTCATAACCCTTTTGTAGTTTTCTCTGGCCTGCTTGAGTTCATCAAGCTTCATATTCGGGTTCTCTAGTGCCTGGTAGATGATGGATCCCTCGGTTTTGGCTGGTATGGGTAGCTCAGCCAGGTGACATATTGTTGGTGCGATGTCAGTTAGCCAAACATTTCTTTCCAGAATTTTATCCGAGGCTATGCCTGGACCGGACATGATCATCAAGCCCTTCATCGAGCCTATCCCGTATTCGGTGGGGGGAAGGAAGTTGCCGTGCTCCCCGCCAAACTCGGGATTCAGGGCGTATACAACATCCCCTACGCGCTCTCCGTAGAGCCCCATGAATCTTGCATCCTCACGTTTAAGTGCCAGAGCAACCGGCTTCATCCCGGTTTGGGGATCGGTGTAATCATAGAGCTCGCTGATTATACGGTTTCTAACCTCCTCGTATTCCTGTCCTGGCTCTACAATACCCATTGGATCCCTTCCCTTCAAGTTGACATATACGTAACAGGCTCTTTGAGCGTATGCCCTGGTATTCTCCCAGTCGACCTCGAAGCGGGTGGAGGTGTGGGAAAAGGAAGCTGACTGCTCCCGCCTCTCTCCTTCCTTTAACTTGGTGAGGCCCTTATCTACCAGGAGGTCCGATACCTTGAATTTCCGGGTCGATGCCTTGGCTCCATGGTCAGAGACCACACAAACCAGGGAATCCTCCCCGACGCAGGATAGTATGGACCCGATCGTGCGGTCGATGCTCTGATAAAGTTCTAGCTCCGTTTCCTGATATCGATTCCTTTTCTCGGAGTCGGGATTGGTAATCGGATCAAGCTCCATCGAAAAGGTGTGATACATCCAATCCGGACAGTGCATATGCATGAAGAAGAGATCCCATTCCTTGTTTCCTAGTAGATGGGTAACGGCGTTGCTGGTCCATGTGTGCTGTAATTCCACGATCTCGGTGAAGGTTTGCAGGTCTATCCATCCCAGGAGAAGAGGAAGGTAGCCACCTCTAGGAGATGGCAGTCCCTGGTCAAAGGGTATCTCTTCAGCCACCGAATCGGGGAATGACCAACCTTTCAGGGAGTTAATTATGGTGACGTATAGGGAGAAGGAATCTCCCTTTGGGGACATTTCCAGCAGCTTACACCTGAATGCTCCTTTCATGGACCCCCTGGAGGTCTGGAATTCCTGAATGATAGTTGGGCTCCATTCCCCGGGAGCTAGGGTTGCGAACCGGTCATCGATGTCCTTGGTTTCGGAAAGGACCGCCCTGTTGTAGCCCTTTCCATCCGGACCAAGTGCCAGCATGTGCCAGGTCCTTGGCTCAATGTGATTGGCGGAGGGCTGGGGCGGGGCATCGTAAAAGAGTTTTAGGTCGGCCTCAAGATATCCTTCGCCACCCAGGGAATCGATATTCTTCCAGGCTTCGGGTTTCTTGAGTTGAATTTTGGTGGCGAATGGTATCTCCTTGGTGGTGAATAGCTGATAATCGGCGAGGGTTACCCCGGGTCTTTCATTGTCATGTCTGAAACGCCAGCTGTTTATACCTACTCCTCCGCCCCCGATGACTATTCCTTTGGAGATTTTTGGTGGCCAGGAAGCGGGCCAGTCGAATATTATGCTCTTCCTGCCCTCCCTCTCCGCAACCTCCCATATGGTCTCCGCCTGGTTGTCCTGGGAGTCAAATCCGTCATGTATTTCATCCAGGGGGTCACCTGGTATGTGGACCGAGTATCCGGTTATTCCATGGGTACCGGGCCAGGCACCGGTGGCAATTGTAGTCCAGTTGGACGATGTTATGGTGGGATATGGAACCAGGCAATTCTCGGCGAAAACTCCGTCCTCCATGAGCCGCTTTAGATTTGGAAGATCTCCCTCCTCCGCCAGTTGACGCATTCTTGGGACTATTGGGGCATCAAGGCCGATTACTAACACCTTTCCGGGTTTATCCTTCATGGATAGGCCTCCATCCGGACAAATAAAAGGATTACTTCTAGATTGGAAAGGCCTGTATAAGCCATGTTTTCATTATCTATAATATTCATATTTCAACAGGTGGATGATTTGGGAACTTGATGTCCTCATTTGCCCAGCCGAATAAGGATATGAGGGATAATTACCTTAGAGCCCTGGAGTCCCGGAACCCAGAATGGATTCCTTGCTCGGTCTCCTTCTCCCGGGCGACTTGGAAGGTTTACCGAGACCGATTACAGGCCTTGGTAGAACGACACCCCTCTATATTTGGTACACAGGAGGAGGAGAGAGATTTTGACTCCATGCCCAAGGCATACGAGGCCGGTTATTACACTGATAACTGGGGTTGCGTATGGTATAATGTTCAGCCCGGTCTGGAGGGACAGGTCGTGGGTCATCCCCTGGAGAATTGGTCTGACTTCAAGGATTATCATCCTCCTGATCCCCTGGTTTACTCGGGAAGGGGAAAGTGGGACTGGAACCAGGTGGAGAATGAAATTGAAAGGCGTCGTGATCTTGGGCTGGTAACCTGGGGGAACGGTGAGAGCCTCTTTGACCGCCTATATTTCCTCAGAGGTTTCAAGAATCTCATGAGGGATATCGTTACCGGGGAACCACTACTGGATGAGCTAATTGAGATGCTCCAGGAGCATGAGTTGAAACTTATCCAAAAGTGGCTGGAAATTGGCGTGGATATAATCTCTTTTCACACCGATATCGGCATGCAAACCGGGTTGATGATTAGCCCGGGACAATTCAGGCGTTATATCAAGCCCATGTTTAAGAAGCTATTTACCACCTGCCGCCGCTCGGGTACTCACGTCTACCTCTCCTCGGATGGAAGGCTCCTAGATATAGTTGAGGACCTGGTTGAGTGTGGTGTCTCGGTACATGATCCCCAGTTTCGGGCTAATACGCTAGAGGGAATAGCCGGATGTTACAGGGGCAATATGTGTGTGGACCTGGATCTTGACCGGCAGATGTTCGCTTTTTGCAGCCCGGAAGAGATAGATGAGCAGATAAGGAAGTCTGTTGAAGTACTTGGAGATCCCCGTGGGGGCCTAATGATGAAGGCAGCTGTGTCGGGGACCAATGTTCCTCTGGAGAACATGGAGGCTATCTGTCAATCGATGGAGAATCACTGCCTACCCTGAAGGGGGCTCTGAGTAGTATCGCCAGCAAGGCCAAAATAGATGTAGCAAGTCCATATCCACCGAACTCCGGAATCTCGGACCAGTCCTTTAGGGCCTTTAGTAGGTGGAACCTTCCCTGTATCTCATTTCCCTCTTTGAAACTTCTGTCAGCAGAATATATCTTGTTCAGTATGATCATGGGAACGCTAGAATTCCTGGGATTTTCAAACCCCTGTTCCACGTAGGGCCATACCTGATCGAGGACAACCTGATAGCCATTTTTCGTTGCGTTCCCTGCCAGCTGCCCGGCATTCTTGTATCTTCCCTCACCGAACTCCTCGATCGCCCGTTCGTAGGCTATCCTCGCTGAGTTAAGCTGACCAAGACCGAGTTGCCCATAGTACTCCAAAAGGTCCGAAAGTTCATGTATGGGTCCCCAGGACTCCATGGCTCTTAATTCCTCCTCGGAGAGATCCCATACGAAGCAGGGAAGGTCCTCGAGGTTCAACACGTCGCCCTCTATGGTAGTTGTGGACATATTACGGCCCATGTACTTGAAAGGACCCATGGCCGGGGAGAGCTGAAGAGGCGAGAAGGCCAATCCCAATTTCGGTGGGAGAGCCTCGCCCGAGCTGGTATTCACATTGGGGTTGAATACTGCCGATGCTACCCCCGGACCAATATTTGCCCGTACCTCGATCCCGGGATAGACGAAGAAAGGCTGGATGGGATTGGGCGGTGCGGTGTCGTTGAAGTGGACCTGGCTCTGGAGAAGACGGAAGGCCTTTGCGTAATGTGCCTCCGGCGCCAGTGTCCAGGGGTTAGTTGCCCTTTGATAGATCCAGAAGGCGCCATTGTGCCTTGTGCCGTACTCCATATAGTCCAGTATATCGAAGGGAGCTATCCAAAGCGTCCACATACCCGGCAGGACCTTGCCATTTATCCCCATTTCATGGAAGAGCTGGTGGTTATCATCCACCTTTCCCTTTTTATAGCCGGAATAGGTATCCTCATGCCAGGCGGTTACTGTTTTTCCCTCCGTCGATAGACCCTTTAGAATGCTCAGGTGGAACCAGGACCCATCCTCAAAGGCCAGTATACCTAGGTGAAGATCGGGATTGATAGTATGAATCTTCCGTTGCGTCTCCCTGGCGTATCCGATCACGGTCCGCTCCTGCCAATCCTGGAACTCCTCTAGAAGACCATTTTGGCTGAGCCAGCCCCTTCTCTCCGATGGGGGAAGAGAGGGTATGGTCCTATCCGTCTCGTTGCCGAATCTTTGCAGGGCATACTGATCGAAGGTGTAGTCCCAGTAGGTAAATTCCTCCCTTCTGTAGTCCTCAATGTCCCATACAACTCCCCATATATCATGGCTCAAGGAGAGGTTGGCTATAGCAACCCCTGGCTCCTCGATAAGCCTCTTCCAATAGATGGGGTCCACACGTGATGGGGTTACGCTCTCCACATGTCCGTTGGCGTTTACCGCCCGGGAGTAGTTGAATTCGGGCTCCGTCACCTCGTAATATGGGCCGCAAATCAGGCTAAGGCCATGCTCAGATGCCTTATCGCTCTCGTTTGCAAAGAGCTCAAGGGCCTTCTCCTCCCCCTCAGTCCACCACACCTCCTGGTACACGGCATCAAATCCTAGTTCACCGAGGATGGAATAGTTCCAAACGCCATACACGGCTCTGAAGTCATCGACGCCTTGAGCTTGAACGAAGGTTAAGGCGATAAAGAAAGCCATAACTAATACAGGGAATCGAAAATGAGTAATCTCCAATTTGATCATGCCTGAGAAAATTGTTGCAAAGCCAGAAAAAAATAGTTTGATAAAAATGAATACTCGGGAATAGTAAAGGGAGGGTCTATTCCACTCCAGGAAATCTCGCGTTTAGTCCTCTTTTTGGCCTTTTCCCTTCTTTCGTGTTTCGCTGCATCCACCGCGGCCACGGTTTGCCCGTTTTCCCTTGCCAGATCCGTCACGTTTCGGTTTTCCTTTCTTTGCCATTGACTCACCTCCTGATCATGTTCTGTATGGTTAGAAAATTCCGAGGGACGCAAAAATGTTCTGGTAATAATTGCCCAGATACAATTTTCTGTAAGGATTCCTGATCATGATCATGGCCGACTTGCTGTCACTTAGCAGGGATCTGGCGGTATTCAGGGGAGAAGTAAACGTCGGTGTTGTTTTCAATGGGCCCTCAGTTCTATTGATCGATGTCGGACAGGGAGAGGTTTTAGAATCACTTGATCAGGATCATGAAGTTGACCTGGTGGCCTTCACCCACCATCATAGAGATCAGGCATGTGGTGCCTGGAAGGCCAAGCGTATTGGTTCGAGGATCCTTGTCCCCGAGGGAGAACGGTGGCTTTTCGAAGAGGTTTCTAGGTATTGGGGCGACTCCAGATACAGGTGGCACCTTTATGATCTCCATCCACACCACCTGACGCTGACCGAGCCGGTTAAGGTCGACAATTCTTTAAGGGATTGGGATGCTCTCGAATGGGGAAGAGCGAGGATCAAGGTATTATCAACCCCTGGACACACGGATGGAAGCTTGAGCTTCCTGGTTGAGGTAGATGGACAACGTACCGCATTCTGCGGGGATCTTATTTACGACGGCGGCAGGCTTTGGGATATCTACAGCATGCAGAAGGGATTACATACCAGGGACTATCATGGATTTATGGGATCCAGGGAGGAGCTAACAAATAGCCTGTCAAGAATCGCTGAACGATCACCGGACAGAATCGTTCCCTCCCATGGAGATATAATTAGAAATACCGATCGGGCCATAGATGTCCTAGTAAAACGTGTGGACCGGTGCTACCGGGATTTTGCCGCTATATCCTCTTTGCGCTACTATTTTCCGGAGCTATTCGCGGATTACATGCGCGGGCCGAAGATAATGCCCATTTCCAAGGGAAAACGGGCTCCAGATTATTTGCTCCATCAGGGGACGACATGGGTATTGAAGTCCTCGGAAGGACCCTGCCTGGTCATGGATTGTGGTTCGCGGGATGTAGTGGACTGGCTTCTTCGTCTTCGTGGGGATGGGGACCTTGGTGAGGTCGAAGGGTTATGGATAACCCATTATCATGATGATCATGTGGATGGAATTCCCTATTTCAGGGAAAGCTTTGATTGCCCCATCATCGCAGATTCTCACGTTTCCAGGGTCATTGAGAGCCCCCTTAGTTGGCGGTTACCATGCATCTCGCCGGTGGAGGTGAATGTGGATCGTGTCACTGGAGAGGGTGAGAGCTGGGAATGGCACGAATTTAGCCTGTCAAGTTACCATCTTCCAGGCCAGACCCTCTATTCCGGTGGGCTTCTGGTTGAGGGGAAAGATATGAGGCTTCTTTTTTCCGGCGATTCATTCACACCTGGGGGCATAGATGATCATTGCTGCGGAAACCGAAACTTCCTTGGATACGATGTAGGATACCAGAGATGCATTGATCTCCTGGAATTCCTAAAACCCGATTTGATATTCAACAGTCACGTCGATGAGGGTTTTTCATTCAAGGCCGAAAACCTGGAATTCATGAGGACCAACCTGCACAGGAGACTCAAGGATTTCGGTGCTCTTCTGCCATGGAGTAATCCGAATTTCGGGATGGACGAGAATTGGGTCCGTATGTACCCCTACGAACAGGTGATTAAGCCCGGCCAAAGGGCTGTTGTGTGTGCGGTGATTACCAACCATACGCGGGAGGATCTTGCAATTAAAGCTCGTATAATACCACCGAGATCATGGAAGGATACACCGCCCGGTTGGAAGAGAGCAACCACCTCGCCGGGAGAAAATCGGATACCTCTATCCATAAAAATTCCGGAAAATATGGAGGGAAGAACCGCCTTTCCCGTGGACTTGAAGATGAACGATCTTGATCTTCCCCGTATTGCGGAATTTATCTTAGATACCCGCTAGGACTCGGGCAAACGTCCCCTCGTGTAGCCCACGATAAGAAGAGCGCACGAAAACACGACGGCGGAGATGAACATTATGGCCAGTAGAATATCCATCTTTATTGAGGCTTTGTGCTCGTTAAGCATCCTCTCCATATCACTTCTCAGTGCATCGTTTTCTCGTTCCGTCGTATACTCAATGAGACTAATCTCTTCCTGGGATTGTTCTTCAAGATTCCTTATCTCTTCATTCAAGGATTGAAGTTCCTCGATTCCTCTTTCAAGCTGGTTTATCATGCTAATGATTTGTCTGTCGTACTCCTGAAGTTCGGTGATATCTCGTTCCATCCTCTTTATGCGGGCAACACACTCCATAAGCTTGGATCGGATATCTGGCAGAGTTTCTGCCAAGTCCTTTATTTTCCATATGCTGGAATTGATTGCAGAAATTTCCCTTGAGATTTCGGAGAGATTGGAGCTTATGAATCCGGAGATATTCGCATATAGTTGGGCAAGTTGATGGCTCATGTTTGAGGTGATATTGCCCTCGAGCTGCCGAATCCTAGATGTAAGACCCATTTGAATTTGGACGAGCGAATTCGATAAATTCTCTATCCTCCCCTTTTCTTCCATGAGAGAACTGTTTAGATCCCCAATCCTCAGGTTTAATGACTGGTTCAGGCCCGACAAATATACCGTCAGGTTATTCAGGGTCCCGTTTAGAGTGTCAACTTTTTGGTTGGTTTGGGTCAGGTTGGAGATGATATTTCGAACCGAATTGTTCAATTCTCCTGCCGATTCCTCGGACTCCAGGCACAGTTCCCAGAGGGTCGTTGTTGTTGGTCGCCTGGCCAGATCAAGCATGACATTCAGGAAGCTATTTCTTATCCAGGCATCGGGAAGCGGAGAGAGGCTCAGCGGGTATGCCTCACCCTCCTCGTCGATGTCTATGGCGAACCATCCTATACAATCGCAATCACGTATTCTAGAGAATAATAGGTCGAATGTCATTTGATTGATGGTCGTTGTCTTGTCGATGATCTCCCCCTGCTCGCGGTGAGCCCTGAGGATAAACCAGGAATCGGAATCCAGCTTCCCCGTTAGGTTGATGGATAGCGCTACAGCCTCTGCAAGCCTTTCAATCTCCCCGGGATCCAACTCCCTACCTGGTTCCACATAGGAGTAGTAATAGCTGACGATGAAATCGTATGGGGAGAGGAGGTTTGTGAGATTATCCAATTTCCTTGTGGATCTATTTCCCACTACAATGCGCATATCAAGTATAACTCCCAGGCTCACATTCGGAAATTCCTCTTTCATGTCCCGCGCAATCTGGTTCTTGGCCTCCTTTCCACCCCGAGAGAGGTAGTCATCCCAAAGGATATACTCGGCTACCGGACCTTGATCGGTGCCTTCAAAGTATGAGATATTCCCCTTTATGCCGGAACTTATCCTGTCAGAATTGAATTCATCGCTGATATTTGCAGTCAGAATCAGAGATATGTTCTTTCCGGACTTTGAGATATTAAGAAAGTAGTCCCGGGTAGAGGGCTGACAGGTTTCGTTTGTGGCATAGAAAACGATCCTGTCCAACTCTAGTTTCATGAGCTCTTGTGTGAGATTTTCGTTATTTGGCTCGAATGGGGCCACGATGAAGCTCGCTGGTGCAATACGGGTATCTGAAGCCTGACAGGGGAATAAAATAAGAGCAAGTGCAATCATACCTCCCAATAGAAATTTGGGCCTAGAGATCAAACCCTTTGGGATATTCAAAACATTTCCCTTCCTGGTAGTTTGATTGTTCGGGCCTTATTTATAAGTCAAGCGTAGACCAATGAAGGCCAATTGTGGAGTTCCTTGTTCAGGGCTCCGCGAGGGTGTGAAATTTATATTATTATTCCCCTCTACGAAAACAGCCACTGAAATGCGGTAGGCAATAATCATGAACAAATTTCTAGAATCCATCACTGGAAAAAGGTCCTTTCATCTCCTGCTCATCCTTTCCATATTTTATGTAATATCTAGCGGAAGTGTGCTTAGTACAAACGGGCCCTACCAGCCAATCCAACCAATCCAACCAATCCCCAATCTAACTTTTGATCCAATTCCTCCCGTTACCAATATCAGCCTTAGCGGTACTCAAGGTGAAAATGGGTGGTTTACATCCGATGTGACCGTCACCCTGGAGGCAGCCGACAACCAGGGTACATGGAATAGCGGGCTCAAGGGAACCTTCTACTCAGTTATCCACGAGGACCAGCAATTTTCGCTTTCCTTGGAGTACACTGAACCCTTCACGGTTTCCCGGGAGGGGAAAAATACGGTCCGGTACCATTCGATAGATAACTATGATAATTCGGAGGAAACCAATATCGAAGAGATTAGGATCGATAAGACCGAGCCACAGGGCTCCATGTCCATAAAGGGCCAGCCAGAGTATGTTTCGGAGCGGGATATACAGTTAAGCCTTTCGGGAACGGACGGGGTTTCTGGTTTGGCGACGGTGAGGTTAAAGACCGAGGGTGGTAGCTGGAGTGACTGGAGATCATATTCAAGCTCAATGAACTGGCAGCTAAGCTCAGGTGACGGAGAAAAGACGATAATGGCCCAGTTAAAGGACAGGGCCGGACAAACCTCGGAAACCTACCAGGACCAGGTTATCCTGGACACATCTGCCCCGTCAATTTCCCTGGGTAACGAGAATGGATCGGTGGTTAAGAGCAATTCGGTTACCATCAACTGGAGCGCCACCGACGAGGGTTCAGGGATAGATAGTTACCAGGTCAGGGTCGATGGTGGGTCCTGGAAAAATGCGGGTACGGATTCCTCCTACACCTTTGAGAATCTCGAGGGTGGGGAACACGTCTTTGAGATCAAGGTAGCTGATGAGCTGGGGCAAACCGAAGTTAAGGCCCTTGAAATGGTGGTAAATACCACCCCAATTGGTGGACCATCAATGCTCGAGGAGCTTCTTATCGTGGTGTTAATAATTGCCGTTGCCATAGGAGGGGTACTATACTGGTTGAGCAAGAGGCCCGAGAAACCGCCCGAGCCAGCCCAGCTGAGGGTTACCGCGGACCCAGATGAGATAATTGCCGATGGAAAATCCACATCCACCATAACCGTGCAACTGCTTGACGAGAAGGGTGAACCGGTGGAGGCCAATGCGGATACCGAGGCAAAACTAAAGGCTAGCTCCGGGAGCATCGTCAATCCCGTGGTGAAGATTGCCCAGGGAAGCGATTCCGGAACCGCGGTTCTTGGTTCATCCACCAAGTTCGGGAGCGTGAACGTGACCGTCGAGAGTTCCGGGCTGGCTTCCAGTTCCGTTTCGGTTACCTTCAAGGAGAAGCCTAGATTCTGCATGGGATGTGGCAGCCGAATGTCCGTGGGCGAGAAGAGGTGCGAAAACTGCGGTGCATCTCCATCAAAATTCGCAGGGCCCGAAACCAAGACCTGTCACTGCGGGGCCGTACTGCCCTACACGGCGAACTACTGCAGTGAGTGCGGCGCCAAACAGTCCCGAGCCGGGGAGTTTTCGGGCGAGGGGCCCGAGCCCGAATCACAGGAGTGATATGGGTGGGACTTCCGGCTGCAAAGCTTAACGACAAGATAACGGCCATGGACATCCATGTGATAATGGTGCCCTCCCCCGGGGGTCCGGTGCCCACGCCCACCCCTAGCCCCTTCACCGGAAATATAGTATCCGATGTATCATCCGACGTACTAATTGAGGGCCTTCCGGCAGCCACCCTTGGCAGCCGGGCCATCAACATGCCTCCCCATATCCCGGTCGGGGGCCCTTTCATGAAACCTCCCATGAACGAGGGAAAGGTGATGATGGGCAGCACAAGCGTCCTCATAAATTCAAAGCCGGCAGCACGGCTGGGGGACACCGCCATGACCTGCAATGACCCGGTTGACCTGCCCATAGGACAGGTCATCTCCACAACCACCACGGTTTTGATCGGATAGTCCTTAGTTTGATCGTAAAGACCGCGATTGAGTTTGAGAGAGCCGTATGAAGACACACAAAACGGCCGTGGTAATAATTCCTCCAGGTGAGGTACTGGAGCCAATACAGGAAATAAGGAAGGTGCACGACAGGCAGTTCAGGCGCTGGATGCCCCATATCACGCTGATCTATCCCTTTAGGCCCCGGAAATACTTCCCGATAATAGCCCGTGAGATGAGGCCCGCAGCCTCCAATGCAAGCCCTTTCGAGGTGGGCCTTAAGGAGCTGTCATTCTTCGAGCACTCGTCCGGCAGGTGCACCCTGTGGCTCGTCCCTGAACCAGGGGCTAAACTGGGTGAACTCAGGGAGTCCCTGGTCCAGGTGGTTCCAGATTGCGATGATGTTGCTAGATTCAGAAATGGATTTACCCCGCATCTAAGTGTTGGGCAGGCGGAGGGGAAAAGAGAAGCCGTTGAGCTTATTGAGGAGCTTGAAAAAGGCTGGGAGCCCCGCTCCTTCAAGGTAACCGAAGCCAGCTTCATATCGAGAGGAGACCCTCCCAATGACATATTCCAAAAAAACCTGTCGATAGAGCTTGGTCAAGAATAGCTAGACAAGGGGTCCCTGGCTTCGGACCTCTACCTTTTCTATTAGGCCTACCTCTTTCTGTATCTGTATTTCTCTCTCCAGATCACACTCAATCTCTAGCACTGTGGCCTGCATAGGTTCATCTAGTCTCAATTTCCCTTTTCCAGGCTTGATCTCCATGCCCTTTTTGGAGAATTCCTCTTCCGCCATCAAAAGGGCCTCCATTACCTTATGGCCCAGGGCATCCGCCTTATCCCTCTCCTTTTGCCATACCTGAATCGAGTACCTGGCCTGCAGTTTGGCTTTTTTTAGGGTAACGATTCCCCTTTTTGGCTGGTAGCTGACCTTGATATTCTCCTTTCCTTTCTTGGGGGCTCTCTCAAATTGGACCTGTACCTGGTCATAATCCATGTGGTAGTCCTCGCCCTCGCGGAGAATCTTTCCCTGCGGATGCTCAACGCGAAGGCTACCTCTCATCATGGATTCCTGAAGCTCAAAGTTCTTTTTGCTACCCGTCCCGTTCAGCAATTCCACTGCACGTGGAGTCTGGGATTCCAGATCCTCGGATATTGTAGGTTTGCCCATCTCAAAACCGAGATTCCTGATGGAGATGGCAGGGAGGCTTTCTGGGTCCTCCCCGAAAATTATCCTTTTATCCTCCACTCCCACCTCGGTTTGAAGGAGCTCCCCTATGCTCTCCTCGATCTCTCTAAGCATATGCCTTCACTCTGTTAGCTTTTTGGAGGGAATGATCCTGGCCCTTCCGTGAAGCAGGTTGCCTATCCTAGGCGTGCATTCCTCGTCAAGGTTGGTGAAGGTAATGGTTAGTATTTCCTTTTTGGGATTTGGATTATGGAGTCGATATCTGTACCATACATATTCGTTTGAGGAAAGGAGATATTCGACGTAGGGGTTGTCCTCTCCCTTTGGCCTTAACCTGGATCTATCGTGGACGAACATCTCGCTAAACACGTACTGGGTACCGTCGGTATAGTCCAGGGCTATGTCCAGTGTTTTTCTATCCCCGTTCTCCGCTCCTGCCCAGTAGTCAATGGAATCAAGCTTGGAGACTATCCCGAATCTGCAGATATCTCCCACCTGACCGGGATCCAGTAGCCACTGCTTGGTAATCAAGCCCACTATCTGGGTCTCATAGCTTGAGGACTCGCCGGGAATGACCTCGTTAAGCTCGTGGGGATTTCCTATCTGGCTGGTTACATTGAGAAGGGTGGTTGTCTCCTGCATATTATCTATGTAGTCTCGGAGAATCTCGATCTTCTTTTCAAGAGAATCGAGATCGGACTTTATCTTGTTCTGCATTTCGTTCCAGTCTTCAGACTTGATTACCTCTCCAGGGTTTCTGGCTATTGGTTCAAATTCTACCATTTCAATCATCCTCCGATACGGCAACGATCCCGGTCGTCCCCGCGGCCTTCATTGAGTTAACTACCTTCTGAAGGTACTCTTGGGAGACATCGCTAGATTCCAGCGTATCATGATCTATAATGACCTTAAAGGTTGAGGGTTGGAGCCTTTTCCATTCGAATTCTATCTCAACCGGGGGTATACCAACGGCGAAAGTCTGTTCATCGAACTTTGCCTCATCAAATACTCCCACCATTTTTCCCAGGGATTCGCTGTACTTCCATTTTGATATCCATCTGGTGAGCGTAGGTATTTCTCCCGGGGATTTTTCATCGGGCAGCTTCTCCCCGTCTAGAGTGGCAGCTCCTTTTTCCAGTATTAGTGTTTGATTACTCCCTAACTTACCATCATAGGTGACCGACTCGCCGGTATCGATGTTGGTTATCTCTGGCTGGCTGACCTCGCCACCCTCCTTGACGGTTATGGTTATTCGAGGCTTAGCATCCTCTATGCTCTGGCTGCTGATCTGCCAGGTATCGCTGGCCCTTACCGTCAGCTTCTGGCGTCCCGGCGCCGGAGGATTCTCCACAACCTTGACCGAGCCCTGCCCCTCGTCCCTTATGAGCTTGGTAACCGAGTCCAAGATTGCCGATACCGTTCCACCCCCCTTGTACTCGTCAACGGCTCTATGGATACGAGTTCGGAAATTGGCATCATCTTCATCGTCAAATCTTTCCATGCCCAGGAGGCTTGCCAGATTGTCCAGGTTTTCCCCATCAGCAACGTCGACCCATTTTGTCTTCATGACGTCCATGAGCTTATCTTCCGCCAGATCGAGTTCGGTGCTGATCCCATGTATGAGGACACTAATCAGGGAATCTTCGTCCCAACTTCTATAAAAACGAGGAAGCCTCCGCCTAATTCTTTCGACCCGGTCCATCCAATCACTTCAATTCGAAATCTATATCCATATTTCTTGGTTCCGCACGTTCCCGGCTAGATATGGTTATGTTCTCCTTTTCACTCTGCACTATCTCTCCTTCCTTGTGCGCCGTGAGTTTGACCTCCCTGACATCGATAACCTGGTTTACTTTAAGCGCGGAGTCGATAACCCGGGAATATAGCACATCCTCCCCTATTCCCAGGAAGGATATGTAGCTTCTCACCGCCATCTCGGCCTCGGTAAGCACACCGGGAGCATCGGCGGATTTTTTCAAAGTGAGAATGAAGCTAACATCGATGTAGGCCCTCTTCGGCCTGGAAAACTCGACCTTGATGCCCGCGGCCCGCGTTTCGTCTATTACCGCCTGAATCTCTTCTCCATCGCCCCCATCAGCGATAACGGCGACTATTCCCGGAACATCCTCGGGCATGTCCTCCACAAGAAGGGATCTAACTCCCTCGACCGCCCCCACTGCCGATTCAAGAGAGGACACGGTTGCTCTACCCGCGAATTCGAGGGCATGCCTTGCCCTTTCACGGAGCTCCTCATCGGTCTCCGTGCCCACGCCATTGGTGATGTCGCCCTTGTTTATCACATACTCAATTCCGGGGACCGGCTGAGGCATAACGGTGATGGTGCCGGCGAGCACGTTACCACGGGTTCCCGGTTGGTCACAGACCACGGGAACATCGGCTTCCCATCTTCCCTCCTCCGTGGGCGAGAGCTCACCCTCTTCGGTGGTGGTGAATGTACGGGCTTCCTCGGGGGTGGAGGAGAATGTGGATACGCTTGCACCTTTGGGCACGATTATCTGATTATAGCTTGTATAGTCAACGCGAAAAACGGTTCGGGGGTCGGGCTTGGTCCCTTCGGCCACCCACCTGATCCTATTTTCCACCACAATGTAGTCGACCTCGGGTTGGAAGGTATGCTCCTCACCCTCTACGGTCCCCTCCACACTGGATACCTCCTCGACCAGAGGCTTCTTGAGCTCGTATTCATCAGAACCATCGAAGAGGTGAACCTCTTCTGAATTTGCTACCGTTTCTGGCTCGGAAGCTCTGCCGAAAGTTACCTGTCCCGAGGAAGGCTTTGGGGGTTTCCTGGTTATTCCGAGAAGGGAGACAACCATATCCAGGGCCTCTCCCTCCGCGGTCTCCAAAAAACCGGACTCATGAACCTCCTCCATCTGAGAGTAAAGGAAATCGATCTCCCGGCTTATGGCCTCCACTATGGTCCTAACCACGCTACCTGGGCTCACGTCCGAGATCCCGGCCGGCCTTGAGAACCAGTAGCTAACCTCGAATTCGGTGCCCTGGTCGGGGTGCCTTCCATCTGGTAACCACTCCACCTGGTTGGCTATTAATCTGAAATCCTCTTCTATATTGAACTGGACACCGGTCCCGTTGTGGATACCAGTGATCTTTGAGATCTTCTCCACAGGTTTGCTGGACAATTGATAGGAATTTAACCCCTGCCTGTATTCGATTTCCTCCACATTTTCCCCGCCAGTTATCTGGGTCAAGATGTCCTTTGAAACCTTTCTGTAGTCCTTCCGTATCGCCTTCACTCCTCTCCCTCCAAATCGAATGGGTAGGTAATGCTAAGCGTTCTTCCTTCCCCCTCGGGGACCACGGATATGGCTATATACAATAGGTTGGGGTCATGATTATCGGATCTAACCCTAATCTCGGTTACTTCCCTTATCCTTGGCTCCTGGGAGAGTGCAAACCTTATCGTGTTACGTATTCTATTCCTGGTCATCTCGTTATTCGGCTCCCCTATTATGTCATACAGGCGGGACCCGTAATCCGCATGACCCACATCCTCCAATTCACCCTCCTCGGTGGTTAGGCGATGAATAATTGCCTGGGCAAGATTGTCTTCCCCGGAGATAACATCCAGGTCCCCTTTGCCGGGAACTAGATCAGCACCCACCCGGTCGAATTCGAGTCTGAGATCTGTTTTCATGGACATATCAAAACCTCTAGTTTATGGTCACCAGTGACCCCTTGATCTTGGTAACTGCACTCGAGGAAAGCTCCGAGAATGCATCGGATTTTAGTAGAAGCTGTAGCGCCTGGACCTTTGCCTTCCCCTGGGTGGTGGCATTTAGCGCCGTCTGGGCCTCCATGCCAATCTCGGCCGACTTGATATCGGCACTCTTCTTTGATTCAAGTTTTAGATCGGTGCCACAATCGAGCCCCATCGCCTTCTGGCTTTCAATCTTTACGTCAGATCCCGATATGCTCATATTGCCACTGGATTTAAGTGAGGCATCTCCATCCGCCGCTATCGAAACGTTTCCCTTTGACTTTATCTCGACGTCCCCATCCTTCTTCACCCTGATTTTAGTTTCCCCGGAGGTAAGATTCGCCTCCTCGTCGCTTATGGCGAGCGTGGTTCCGCTTGGAAACTCCAAATATATCCTTCTAACATCCGAGTTCTCCTCCTGGGGGGAAACGTAAACCACTTCCTCTGCCTCGCTTGCCGGCGGCCTATCCTCATCATTATACAGCCTACCGACCACTATTGGATAGTTTATATCTCCGTTAGCAAATACCACCAGCACCAGATCACCCACGTTGGGAGGTCCCACAAAACCTATTACCTGGGTAGCTATCTGGGCCCTTCTGATTTCCAGATCTGGATTCTTGAGCCTAACGTCGCATTCGTAGTTGTCCTTGTCGCTTTCATCCTGGTGAGGGTAGATGGAGGTTACGACGCCCAGCTGGGGCATCCAGAAATTGCTGAGTTCCTCCTGTGTTATCCCTCTTACCGCTTCGACTATATCCATCATGGTAGTTCGGCTCCTTTCTTCCTTCCAGTTACGGTGGTGGTGAAGCCCTTTGTCTTGCTTAGGTAGTGCTCCACTCCGGTGACCTGTATCTCTCCATTTAGTGACGAATTTGGCGTGCCATTGACATCAACCACGTCTCCGAGTTTGATCTCCGCGCGTCCCACCAGGTCCAGGGTAACCTTCATTTTGTATTTCATTTTCTCCGCTCTCGCCTTAGCGACGCTTTGGGCGGTTTTAGTATCCTTTATGGTGGGGTCATTTATGATGAGGGGATTTCCGCCGCCGCCTCCGGATATCTTTGCTAAAACGTTCTGTTTCGTCAACCAGGTTATGGTGTGCGAACCCTTAGAGCTTGAAGGGCTTTCCCCCCGAATCTCGGTGGACCCATACCTTGGGGATGTATCGAGACAAGAGGCGCTCATGATATCCTTTCCGTATTCCACCGTATGTCGATCCTCGGTAACCCAGGATCGAAATATTAGCTGGCCCTGCTCGTTTGAATAGATATCGAAATTACATTTCTTGGCCAGCTTCAGGATGTGCTTAAAGGCATTTATCTTATCATCGAGGGAATATATCGGTAGATTAATTCCATCGGAGGCCTCCTTGACCTCTATCTCGGCCTCCTTGGCCAGATCCTTCACTATCTTACCCGCAGTTTGATTCGAGTATACCTTCTTGGTCTTGAGTTTCAGAAGTGCCGAGAAGGGACCCAGTCCGGTCAGGGTTAGGTTTCTGATATCGTACTCGACCTTGTCCAACGCACCGGCAAACACCTTCTCCAGTTTATCCTCATAACCAAGGCTGGCCTCCACCATCTCCTTTCCCTCGACCTCTAGGGCATCTGGAGATGACATCTTTATCTCGCAGCTATCAATGGGCAATCCCATGCTTCTCTTAACCCGAAGGCTCACCAGCTTCCTTTCCTTGGCCGAAATCGAGTCCGATCCTACGGTGATGGAGAAAGCCGGTTTCATCATCTACACCATCGACCCCCTAGATGAATTGATCTCCTTTACCTTACTCCTTACCTCCTCCTTCGCCGATTGCTTCTGTTCCGGGGGCGGCGTTTCACCTGGGCCCTTCTCAGGTTCATGCTCCCTCAGTACCATGGAGTATTCGCTGCCCGAGGGTTCGGTGTTTTTTAGGGTAGCCGAGAATTTTTCCATAACTACCTCAGTTACCTCCGTCAGAGGGCTTATATCGCAGGAAAATGATAACACCTTGCCCTTGGAGAAAAGATCCCTGAGCTGATCAAGGGTCTCGGGAGTGTCCGGGCCAACCAACCGACCGTCGAAGGAGATCTTTACCGGGTCCCGCCCCAGGTCCTGAAATACATTTGAATCGGAACCCGGGATCTTGAGCTCAACCACCGATCGCTCTCCGCTTATTGATAGATTAGCTATATTTCTAAGCTCCCGGATCACCCCATCCTCATCATTTCGCATAATGAGATCTATGTCCTCTACCCTCATCTGCATAGCTATATCTCCTCAAAGCTGATGTGACCGTAGTGACGGCGCACCTGTTCGGTCATTATCCTGGATATCTTTCTCTCCAGGTCCCTCAGATCCTCTTCCTGAACTTCGCCTGAAACGACCAGGTTCACATCCCTCTCACGGGTCGGTCTGACCGGTCGCAATACGGGACGAGAAGGTTGTTCTTCCTCTCTCTGAACGGTGGCCTGAGCGGCCGTTGATGGAGAGGTGGAGACCGGGGGCATTGTGGCCGTCACCGGGGGCCCGGAAACTGCAATATTTGCTAGGGGCCTAAGGTATTCCCTCTGGGTGACCTCGATGTTCTGGGCCATTTTGGTAAAATGATGTTCTATCTCACTGGCCAGGGCCGTTTCCAGGGAGAGTAATCCAGGTCCTGCCTCCCGCGGCCGAGATACGGGTGAGGGCCGGGTTTCGGCAGGGGCCCGGAAATCCACGGGAATAACTGGCAGTTGTGTTTCTTGCCCCTCCGATCCAATCTCCTTCAGACTGGATAATTCTCGGCCTATTTGCCCTTGAAGTCTGGCCATGGCCATGCTTGGCGCCAAAATCTCGGGAACAATGGCCCTGGTTTTATCCTCCTCAGTCTCAGTTCCGGATATATACCTTCTTTCTTCCGAGGATGGTTGCTTTGCCGATACATTTCTAGTATCCTCAGGGGGGATTTCGCCCCCCGTTATGCTTATGGGCGAGCCCAGGTCTCCCTGTAGGCCTGAACCCAGCCTGGTCAGGGGCATCACAAGTTGAGAGGCGGCCACGGTCAGTGGTGAAACCGGGGTCTTCTCGGTGCCTAGCTGTGGCTTTTTCATTTCTACTTCTTTACCATCGGATTGTTTCCTTTCCGCGGTTTCCCCGTCTGACGCAGGTGTGCCAGGAAAGGCCGGGATTCCGGCCATAACTGTGCTTGAAATTGCGCCTGCAAGAAGAGCGGCATTGCCTATCTGACGGCCCGCTCGCTCTGCAACGGACAGGGGCTCATTTATGCCCTCCTCCAATTCCATTATGCTGGATGATACCCGTCTTGTGGCCTGGGATGGTCGTGACTGAGAAACTAGACCTGCCAGTCCCTGCGATCCGGTGATATCTCCGACCTGGAAATCTTTGGAAGGGGTCTCCTGGACAGCCCCTGGAACGAGGTGTACCATTTGCTGGGCCATGGCTGAGGCTATCTTTCTGGCTACCGAGACCCGGAATAGTAGGGAAACGTTTACCCCTCCCATCCTTCCCGTTTGGGTCTTGACATCTTGCTCCATTTGGTCCTGTCGAGACCAGATATCAAGGGGTGGAAGAGGTGCGAAACCAGTCATAGACAGCTCCGTCATCCTGTTACCTACGGTTGCCAGACGGGTTATGGCGCCAGTCAAGGTCCTGAAAACCGATGTCAGAAGTCTTTCCATGGATGCCGCGTACCTGGATGTATCAACACCCATCTCCCATAACCGGTTAACGTAGCGCTGGGTATAGGCAGCTATTCTAATGGGTTTAGAGATGGCTCGATAGGTTTTTCGTTCATCCAAGGTTTTCCTCCACCTCTTCCTCTTCATCCTCGGAAACCACTATTCTGGTCACTCCTTCAGCCGCCTTTTGGGCCGTTCTCTTCATCTCATTTCTGTATGACATAGCGCCGGTGAGGAAGAGAACCTGGTCTCTGGTAAGGTTGGCGGGATTATCGGCCAGTTTGTATCCGCAGTCCAGACATAGGGCTGCAAGCTCTACGCCCTCGGGACTTTTAACGAACCGTTTCATTCGGATTTTTTTTTACGAGCTGCCGATTCGGTCACGCCGCTTAGTTCAAGGACCTTCATTCCAATAAACTCCGGTACCCCGAATTTCATTGCGGCAACCTCTCCCTCAGAGAGCTCCGGGTCAACCAGGCCCTTTGAAGCCGCCATTCTGAGTGCTTCAAGGTTTTTGTGGACGTCAACATTGCCTAAATCCGGGGTTCCATCGTCCTTCAATGGAACGTTTCCAATCAAACCAAATATCTCAGAAAGCTCTCCATCGGTTAATGGACGTATAGAGACCTCTGCGTTATCGTACTCCTTGATGGTGAGAGTTTTCTTCATTTTTGCGCCCTGTAGAATGGCCTGCTTCGTGAGCCTTGTCACTTCTACTACTCCTCCCTCATCCTGGTGGCGGTGAATGTGTAGTCGGTGGTGCCCACGCCGTTGGCATCCATTGAGAACACCTTTCCCTCCAGATAGCACCTATCGAAGGCCAAGGTCCTCACGGATTGACCTCCCTTCTTGAGTTCTATTACCAGCTGGAATGGCTGGATGTCAGCCACGCCGGTAACCATCATGCTATCAAACTTTGGAAAGCTGGAACGCACCTTAAGCGTGCCCTCCACGTACATGGGTCCGTAGTCTATTCCCACCCTTTCGTCAAGGCCTATGTTGTGGACATTCTGGCGGTTTCGGACCACCTTGTACTCTATTGCCTGAAGCCCTGGTATGACCTCGCCGTCGACCTTTATGTTACTAACATTTGCGGAAACAACAACTGGTTCTGGCATCTATAATCACCTCCTCCTAGGCTTGAACGGTTATGGTGGCGTAGATATAATCTATGGCCCTAACCGGCCTTACCGCGATGTCCGCCCTAACTATGCCCTGGGCGAAATCCTGTTCTGAACAGTACACGTCGACCAGGAAAGGTGGCTCCTCCCCGTCCACGCTGGGCACGATGGCGTCCTCACGTTCCATGGTCATGAAGAACTCGGTTAGCTTCTCCCTTAGAGCAGTGCGACCGCCGGGGGTGTTAAGAGTACCGATGAAGTTCTCAGCCACATTCCGGGCTCCCCTAACCGCGTGGTCAGCAACTCTGGTGACGCTGATCTGTTCCTTGTCGGTTGAAATGCCCTTCTCCACGATAATTCCTCTTCCCTTTCGGGCCTCCAGGGCCAGAATACCGGCCTTGAGAAGCTCCTTTAGCTGTGCAGGTGTGTACCTGGTTTCAAGCTCGGATACCCCGGTAATGGACTTGAAGGTCGGGGATTCGTAGTAGTTCAGCTTGCTTATCAAACCGCCAACGGCACCAGAAACTCCGTAGGGCGCTACAAGAACGAATCGATCGCTGGCCAGGGTCTCGGTTCTCTTTGCGATGTCCTCCACATCTTCCCCGGGTGCCACGGTCCCAATTCCGATCCTGTTCTTTGCCTCCTGGGCCATGTTCTTGCAGTGGGCATCGATCAGAGCATGTACCTTGGGGTCCCATGTGTCACAGACGGAAACCATGTCCACATCCTCTTCCATCTCCAACATCTCGAGGGCTGACTCGATATCCTCCATCTTTGGTTGAGCTGTCTCGCCGCCGGAAAGCTCGTACTCGCCTGGTGCAGGGATTGGACTCTTGGTCTCCTTTCCCTTGCTAAGGTCCTCCGCCGACACCAGTTCGGAGTTTTGGTTGAGCATTGTGACGATGTAGTTGTCACTGTCCGGATCCATGACCAGATCGTCCCATACCTCGAAGGTAACGCCATTGGTGATCTGTAGCATCACGCTGTCTTCCGAATTCCCTTCCGATACTCCCACCTTTA
Organism: Hadarchaeota archaeon (SeqCode); assembly: GCA_964621445.1. Taxonomy (GTDB): domain Archaea; phylum CAYQAE01; class CAYQAE01; order CAYVLA01; family CAYVLA01; genus CAZUNO01. Next base: position 114,434 of record CAZUNO010000004.1, read on the forward strand.
TGGAGTTACCGGCCTCGCCCGGAACCTTTGATTCAAGGTCCACGAGCTTTGCGTTGTTCTCGTTGGTGAGGGTCGCTTTCGCGGATTTTGACCCTCCCGCCTCAACTCGCACCGCATATACCTGCGATACACCATTTAGAAAACAGGTGCGAGCATCCTTGGTTAGGGAATAGGCGGTATCCGCTCCGAACTTACCAGTCAGTTCCCGGTACCCAGTGACTGGTATCGGTTTGAGAAGGGGGCCCTTCTCAGCCGTGCCCACAAGCCCAACCACCCCGGCTGGATGAAGCTGTTGAGGCACGATCTCCTTTATTACCTGGATTTCAACTCCGGGTAGGATTCTTGCCAATCTAAGTCCTCATTGGCGATGTTGTTCGATATTATTTAAAGATTGTCTTCGAATTCTGACAAGATTCTCGGTCATTTCGAAGAGTTTGGATACTTTACCAGACATTTAGGAAACCCGGTGATCTCCATTAGGAAATCCGGAAGATATTAATCCCCCTTAAACATTTTCGATAGCCCAGTGTTAATTTGAAAACCCCTTTTCACGGCATATGCCCGCCATTAGAACTTCGCTCAAATATCATGTTTTTCCACGATTGGAGATACGTCCACCATGGATCGACCGTCTGGTTGAGTGAATCGGGGGAGAATCCCGGTTTATGGGTACCGGCAAAAACGGAGGACTATCATTGGGCAGGAACCAATATCCCGAGGGGAATAGAGTTGAAGGTGAAGAAAGCCGTCAAATCGGGTCCCATTATCGAGCCCGACAAGCCCTGGGAGGGGATGTTACATGCCCCCAGTCTAATTTTTGACCAGGGAAAATATAGACTCTGGTACGAGTCGGTTCCACCGGTCGATATGGAGGCCTTTGATGCCGGAATGACAAACCTGCTGTGCTACGCGGAGTCCGCGGATGCAGAGGAATGGGTCAAGCCAAATCTGGGGGCTATGGGCTACCAGGGGGCCGAGAATACAAACATAGTCTATGGGGGAGAATTAACCTCCAAGACGGGCTACCACGGGGGAAGCGTGTTCCTGGACCCAGGGTGCGATATAAGCGAGAGGTTCAAGTTGATACACCTGGGATATCTTTCAAGAGACGACTACGAGTCCTACATGCAAAAAGAGGGGATGGAATCAGACCCCCATAACGAGAAAAGAGACGAACCTCGGGCCGTTTTTGGCGGCGTTTCCCCTGATGGCATAAACTGGACGCCTCTAGATGAGCCACTAGTTTTACAGATGAGCGACACCCAGAATGTAGCCTACTATGATACCCATCTGAGGAGATATGTGGCCTATCTAAGAACCTGGGTGATGGGAAAGCGGTCGATAGGTAGAACCGAGTCCAGGAAGTTCGGGCGCTTTCCACTTCCCGAAACCTTTCTCTGGCCGGATTTATCGGTAGGTCCCTCCGATCTGTGGTACGCAAATGGAAAAACAACCTATCCTGACGCGGATGACTACCATCTACTCTTCCCCAAGAAATGGAGGCTGTCCGAGGACCGTTTCTACGTCTACATGTCAACCAGCCCCGATGGAATCATGTGGGGTCCACCTAGACCTGTTTTGGAACCGGGTGAGGAGTGGGATTACGGCGGGGTCGATGTAGGCCCAGGAATGGTTAATCTGCCAGGTGAAAGGCTAGGGGTACCATTCGTGGGATACGAGGTCCCCCACAAGTATCCAAGAAGTGCTCCCCTGGGAAAGATAGCATTAGCCCACTGGGAACGTGGGAGGTTGGTCGGCCTGGAGGCAAAGGAGAGAGGGAGCTTCAGCACGGTATTGTTGAGATTAAAGGGGCAGGAGGTTCACGTAAATCTAAAAACCAGCAAAACCGGTGAATTCAGGATAGGGATCTCGGATAAAAACGGAATCGGAATAGCAGGTAGGACAATAGCAGATTGTGATCCCATTACCGGGAATCATCTCGACAAATTGGTTACATGGCACGGTAGCTCAAATATCGAGGAGGGGGATGAACACCTTTTGCGCTTCCGGGTAGTTATGGACCAGGCCGAACTTTTTGCCCTACGGTTCATCTAGAATCACCCGATGGGTCACCTTTCGCTTGATATTTAAGTTCCCAAAGGAATTTCCATGCTGCCAGAGGGGAGGGAACCTGCTGAGCTCATCAAACGGAATAATTCGGGTAAGCGATCTGGTAAAGAAATATGGTGAGGTCGCTGCACTGAAGGGATTAGATCTAGAGGTGTTTTCGGGGGAGCTCTATGGGTTTCTTGGTCCCAATGGAGCCGGTAAGACGACCACCATAAACGTCCTGACTGGTCTGACGGTACCCACAAGCGGTGAGGTAATTCTCGATGGGTTCCATATGCCCGAGGAGTCAGGCGATGTAAAGAGGGATATAGGCCTCTGCCCCCAGATAACCGCCGTATATGACTACCTAACGGGAAGAGAAAATGTTGAATTTTTTGGTGGACTCCAGGGTATGGAGGAGAGCCAGATTTCCTCCCGGACCAAACTCCTGTTAAGAAGCCTGGGCCTGGAGGGCGATGCGGACAGGCGAGTCGGGGAATACAGCGGGGGCATGAAGCGCCGAATAAACCTGGCCATGGGATTGGTTCATGGCCCCAAGATGGTATTTCTGGATGAACCCACGGTCGGCATGGACCCACAGTCCAGACATGCAGTCTGGGACTTCCTAATGGAACTGAAGGAGAGCCGTAAGACCCTCATACTTACCACTCATTACATGGAGGAGGCAGAAATCCTCTGTGACAGGGTGGGCATAATCGATCACGGTAGATTGATTGGTCTGGGGTCGCCGGAGGAGCTCATGAAAGACCATGACGCCCAGAATCTGGAAGAGGTCTTTCTCGATCTGACCGGCAGGACCATAAGGGAGGAGATGTAGTTGAGGTTTCAAAGAATCCTGGCCCTTTTCATGAAGGAGATAAGGAGAATGACCAGGGACCCGGGGGCTCTCTTTCTGCTGGTGCTTTTCCCCATGATCTTGACCCTGGTGTTCGGCCTATCATTCGGCAAGATAGGGGGTGGAGAGGAGAACAAGTACACATTGGCGCTGGTGAACGAGGGGGACATGGGAGATAAATGGGTTGGATTCTTCCAGAGCAACCTGAGTGAGACCGGGCTTTTCGAAATCGAGAACTACGAGCAGGAGAATTCGGCCAGAAGCGAGCTAGAACAGGGGAGGATAGACTCCATAGTAGTTCTACCCCAAGGTTTTGGGGAGGCCTGCGAGTCCTTCAGGAGGGCTCCTGAAGACCCGTCCAGCTGGTCGAACGTGACCCTGGGTCTTTATGTGGATAGTGGGTCCCTCGTTGCCAGCCAGGCCATACCTCCGCTTATAGAAAGTATGATTGAATTAATCCTAATAGGTGATGTTATTGATGAGCCCAGGATACCCGTAAACCTGGGAGCTCCTTCGATGATCGAAGGCAGGGAAACCAGCACCTTCGATTACTTTGTTCCGGGGCTATTCTCTTATGCCGCCATTTTTCTAATAATGAGCGTCGGGCAGTCGTTCACGATTGACCGGGAGAATGGATTGCTTAGAAGGATCAGGACAACCCCAACCAGTTCGATTGAATTCATGTCGGGACATGCTCTTTCGAATATGGTCGTGGCAATCATCCAGGTAACCGTAATATTTGCCATGGCCTTTGTCATAGGTTACAGACCCCTTGGCGGCGTGCCGGCGCTGCTCATGGCCTTTCTAACTGTGATAATCTTCTCCCTTTGCTGCGTAGGTTTCGGACTTATCACTGCAACCCTGGCCAAATCGCCGGGTTCGGCAACCGGTATAGCATTCGTGTTCATACTACCCCAAATGTTCCTAGGGACGTTCGTGGGGCTAGTTCTAAGCCCGGCCATGAAAAGGATCGCCAGACTGGTTCCCAGCTGATACGTCACCGATAGTCTCACCACGTTATTTATCAGAGGGGCCTCGGTGTTTAGCCCCAGCGTTATTCTTGACCTATTGATAATAGCGGCATGGAGCATCGTAGTGCTATCAATAGGAATAGTGGCCTTCGAAAGGTACGGAAAAGACTGAAAAGCCATTCAATTGTGGATAAAGTGATCATAATATGGGCTTACTTGGCCGATTCGGAAAAGCCGTGGTTAGCCACCCCAAAGCCATCATCATAATAATTCTGACCTTCACCGCAGTAATGGGTTACTTCGCCACCCAGGTGGAATTCTCATCCAGCGAGGAGGATTTTCAGCCCGAGGACGAGATTGGGATGGCAAATAGAAGGGTCCAGGAGAAATTCGGGGCCCAGCAGATTTCAGTTAACGTCCTTTTTTTCTCAAATGATAACGCCATAGATCGAGCATCGCTTCTTGCCCAGCTGGCATTTCGACAGAGAATTTTAAATGACACCGAAATCAAGAGCTCCCTAGCCACTACATCCGACAACCCCTCGGGCATGAATTCCGTCGTGGACCTGGTATGTCGAGCGGCTTTCATGACGGAACTGTTCGGCGAGTTTGAAGAACTATTCTCGAATGGAGAAGGATCCTCGGGCCCCCCGCCAGGAGTATTCGGGCAGGTCACTGAGCGTGCGTCGAATCTCTCCGACCAGGAGCGGAGATCAATCCTCGAAGGAGGCTCATTTGAGGTAAACTTCCAGGGCATGCCCCTGCCCATCACCGTCGATTTTAAGCCCTACCGTCCTTCCCTTCTTCCGACATATCTTGAGAACACTCCTTACGAGGATATCATCACCTTTCTTCTATCTAAGGATTATGAGAAAGGGGGAACCACGGCCAAAGATGCCCTGTTCAGCGTCTTGCTTAAGGGTTCCCTGGATTCCGAGAGGGCCCTTTCAGTTGAGGAAAGAATTCAAACCATTGCCAATGATATTGGCTCCTCCAAGGATTTCCTGGATATCAGGGTGCTGGGCGATGAGTTGACAAGCCAGGTCATAAGCGAGGCTTCAGGGCGGACAACGGGCATACTGATGTCCTTAGCTTTGCTTTCTGTGGTGGTTACCTTAATGATCGTGTATAGGAGCTTCACTGACACGGCATTGAATATAATCACCCTGATTTTTGCGGTGATATGGGTATTTGGCCTCAGCGTTTTGCTTGGGTATAGATTCAACCCTGCCATCACCGCGGTTCCCGTATTGATCATCGGGTTGGGGATTGATTACGGAATACATCTCACCAATCGGTATAAAGAAGAGCTTAGAGGGGGAAAGAAGGTGAAACAGGCCTGGATGGTTAGTGAATCCTCGGTTGGATTTGCTATCCTCCTCACCACCATTACCACCCTTCTCGGTTTTATGAGCAACATCACATCTTCGGTCGCCTCGGTGAGACACTTCGGCATACTTTCTGCCTCGGGGGTGGTAAGCGCTTTCATCTTGATGGTCACATTCCTACCTGCAACAAAGGCCATATTGGACGGTCGAAAGGAGAGATCGGGTGAGCAGGTAGTCAAGGAGAAGAAGGATGCGGATGGTGGGTGGGGTTTTGCCAGGAAAAAAGTTGAGGCCGAAAGACCCGAGATGTTGGACGAGATGGTCTGTGCGTCGGGACCTGCCTGTATAAACAAGGGATTGGGTGCCGGGGCAATCATAGCACGTCATCCAATTATCATTTTGTCGATAGTGGCATTGATCACCGGGATTGCGGTTCTGGGAGCTGTTCAACTGGAGCCAAGATTTGATTTCCGTGACTTTCTTCCCCGTGGGCTTGAGGTATCTGAAACCTTCGATCGTTTCTTCAGCGACTTCAACTTCAGTGGCGAATTGGTATATGTTCTGGTAGAGGGCGGGGTAACCAACCCCCAGGTTCTGGAATCGCTGTCGGCGGTGGAGGGGAGAGCAAGCGAAAGTCCATTCACCAGCCCAACCAGCCCGATTGAATCACCCCTAGAACTGGCAAGGGGGCTTGCGGACCCGAGTTCTTACCAGTATGATCCGGATGTTGCCCGGTTCTGGAGCGAACGAATTGATGAGGACGGAGATGGAACTCCGGACGATGATTTGAAGGAAAGGGAAGTGGAGGAGCTTTATGAGCTGCTTTATGAAAAGGATGAGTCCCAGTCACGAAGGGTTCTTCACCGCTCGGGCTCCGGATTTGACTCTGTCTTGGTGAGGATACCCGTGAAGAGCACTTCCGGAGATGAAGTCCTGACCCTGGCGGAAGATATGAAGTCGGCCGCCGATCCCCTGGAAGAGCTCCAGGGAGAGGTTAACAGGGTAACCGTTACTGGGTCCCCAATTATCTCGGCGGTCACTCTGGAATCAATTGACACCGATTTCGTTCGTTCGGTGCTAATCACCTTTGCCGTTTCCCTGCTAATCCTAACCATCATCTATCTTCGCATTAGGAGGGCGATGCTTCTGGGTGCTGTAGCATTGATTCCTCTAACTTTTGTCATTGCCTGGGGAGCTGGAACCATGTACTATGCCTCCATACCACTAAACGTGGTAACGGTAACTATACTGGCCATTACCGTAGGGCTGGGAATCGACTACGGCATACATGTAACAGAACGCTTTTTGGAGGAATTGGATAGACTTGGTGATCCTGATTGCGCTCTCTGTGTTGCCGTAAACCACACGGGTAGTTCCCTTTTTGGCTCTGCAACCACCACGGTTATCGGTTTCGGAATTCTATCGCTGTCCATAATCCCTCCGCTTGCCCAGTTTGGAGTGATTACCGCAATTACCGTATCCTTTGCATTTCTATCCTCGGTGTTCGTTCTACCCACTTTCCTCAGGCTCTGGTACATACTGGGACCGGGCAGGGAGTAGTGAAAACCCTCTAATTGCGGATAATTATTTTTTCCAGAAGTCTGCCGGCATGGTTTCCGGCTCGCCCTCCAGTTCAAGCTCCACCACGGTGTCCTTGGGGTCCGGGGCCTCCTGGGGAAGACCCTTAACGAAGGCTCTGTCCGCGGATTGTTCCACATCCAGCTCCCGTCCAGAGGCAAGCATCCGGGCTCCTGTTATCCGGTTTTTTATACCCGCCAGAGTCATCTCGGTTCCTGGCCAGCACGTGATGTGGATATAGACTTTATTTCCCTTGGCCGTAACATGTCCCACATGCCGCTGGGAAAAGGGAGCCGATCCTGCGCCGTAAATCGACTCCTGGTTTACCTTGATCCAGTCACCGATTTCCCTCAGCCTCCTTGCCTGGAGCTGTGGAATCGTCCCGTCGGCCTTCGGCCCCACGTTTAGGAGAAAGTTCCCGTTTCCCGAGACACATTTGACCAGATTTCTGACCAGCTGCATGGATGATTTTAAATTAGGATCTCCTGGGTGATAGCCCCACCAGAGATCATCCATGGTCATGCAGCTTTCCCAGGGCCTGTTTTTCCCCTCGATTTTCTGTTCCGGGGTCTCCAAATCCCCGGGAATGCCCGAACGATTATTGATTATGATATCCGGCTGAAGAGATCTGACCCGGTTATTTAGTTCCTCAGCCCTCCAGTCCTCTGCCGTGTGGGGCCAGGAGCCATCATACCACAGTATATCTATCCTATCATACTTGGTCATCAGCTCTTCTACCTGGGCATGGACATAATCAACAAACTCCCTCCATCCCTGGGGATCCTTTTCTGGCCCTTTCCAGTATGCCGGCCATCTCCAGTCAAGAAGAGAATAATAGAAGCCGATACGCATATCAGCTTCCCTACACGCATCGACGTACTCCGATATGAAGTCACGGCCGGAAGCCATCTTGGGAGCAGTGAAGTCCGAAACGTCGCTGTCCCAAAGCGAAAAACCGTCATGATGCCTTGTTGTCAGCACAATGTATTTCATACCTGCATTCTTGGCCTTTGATACCCATTCTGTTGCATCAAAATTCTGGGGATCAAACCTATGGGCGAGCTTAGCATATTCGGATTTAGGTATTCTCTCGCATTGCATAATCCACTCGCCGCGAGCTGGAATAGCATATAGCCCCCAGTGTATAAACATACCAAACCTGGCCTTGGTCCACCATTTCATCCTTTCCGGAACCTCGTATTCATCTGCCATATCATCAACCTATCTCCCATTCTTCCTTGAGTCGGTCTGAAGAAAATGGGTTTTCGAATTGGGTGAAAAAACGAGTTGACTTAAAAATCATGCGGAACCAAAAGCAAACAAGCACCCCAAAGTTGCTTTATTCATTATGTTAGCTTATGTTAACCGCACTCATCAAATGCCCTAATTGAGGATTCGGTGCGCCCCGTATCTCCTTTACCCTTCAAACCTGCACCAATTCGGGAAAATGTCAACTAGCTCAATCAGCTAGCTCCTTGTACAACTGGCCGATAATCAGTACAACCGAACTCAGTGCGAATATCAATAGCCAGCCGAGGTTACCTGGGTCCGTTGTCCTGAGAACCATGGCCAAGGGTGGGAGATAAACGGCGGCGAATAGAAGCCCCGTACACAGGGCGAGCGAGCCCCAGATATAGATATTCTGGGTCAACTCATTTCGCAAAATTCCAGTTCCCTTTCCCCTCATGTTGAATACATGCCAGAGCTGGGCAAAAGCCAAGGTCAGGAATGATGCCGTAACGGCCTGGGATTCACTCATTCCTAACCAGGACAAGCCCATAAACAGGATCATCAAAACGGAGACGGTTATGATGGACCCATAACCGGATATTCCCATCCATGCAGAACGGGGGAGTATGGGCTCCTCGGGGTCTCGAGGTTTTCTCTCCATGATATTGGGGTGACCGGATCCCGTTGCCATGGCCAGGGCCGGGAATATATCGGTCACCAGGTTAAGGAAAAGTATCTGGAGGGGTAGTATCGGTAGCGGTGCGTTGGCGATTGAGGCCAGGCCAACTACCATGATCTCGCTAAGGTTGCAGGAGAGAAGAAAATAAACCACCTTCCTTATGTTGTCGAATATGACCCTCCCCTGCTCCACCGCGGTGGCAATTGTGGAGAAGGAATCGTCCTCCAGAATCATGTCAGCCGCCTCCCTGGCGACCTGGGTTCCCCTTTGCCCCATGGCCACCCCTATATCGGCTTCCTTTAGTGCGGGTGCATCGTTGACACCGTCTCCGGTCATTGCCACTATGGAACCATTTTTCTGGTGTATATCGATGAGATCAAGCTTTTGTTTGGGATCCACTCTGGCGAACACCGAGGTATTAAGAATCTCACTCCGTCCTTCAGATGGCGTGTCAGCCAGCTCCTTTAACCTCTGACCACTCATTACTGGGTCAGAAGGCCCCGAGAGCCCGACCTGGACTGCGATATTGCGCGCGGTTACTGCCTGGTCCCCGGTGACCATTATCACTCGAATCCCGGCCTTCTTGCAGGATTGGATGGAGGCCTTAACCTCCTTTCTCGGAGGATCCTCCAGGCCCACCAAGGCTATGAAATTCAGGTCCTCGTACGGTTCAACTCCCGGATCCCGGACCTCCTTTTGAGCCAGGGCCAGAACCCGCAATCCGGACTCCGCCATCCTTCTATTTTCCTCCAGAAGTTCCTCGGAATCCTTAGGGTCCAGAGTATGAGCCCCCTCTTCCGAGATATAACCCGAACAGACCTTTATTACCTCCTCCGGAGCGCCCTTGACAGCCACTCGATAGTTGGAGTTCATCCTATGATAGGTGGCCATCATCTTAGTGCTTGAGTCAAATGCCTCCTCCCTCTCCTCCGGTAGCCTTTCTATCAGGTCATCTCGCTCTATCCCTGCTTTGGAGGCCGCTGACAGTAAGGCGATTTCCATTGGGTCCCCCACTGACTTTCCCTCGGGGCCTAGGGTGGCATTGTTACAGAGAGCTGCCACCTCAAATCCAGCTCTGAGAACGGATTTCTCATCTATCTCCATTATCCCCTCATCCTCACTAGGAATGGAGAAGTCCTCGCTTTTCGATGAAAGATTGGTCACCGTCATCCGATTTTCGGTTAGCGTGCCCGTCTTATCGGTGCATATTACGGTGGTCGCTCCCAGGGTTTCGACTGCAGACAGCCTGTTGATAAGGGCATTTTTCCGGGCCATTCTTAACATGCCCCGGGCCAGGGCTATGGTGGCCACTATGGGAAGTCCCTCGGGAACCGTGGCCACGGCGAGAGCAATGCCCGTTTCAATCATCAGGAACAGCTCTCTACCCGCTAAGAGCCCTGATACGGTAACTAGGGCGGCAACGACTACGGTCACCCATACTAGCTTTCTTCCCAGTCCCTGCAGGCGTTTTTCTAGCGGGGTTATTTCCTTCTCCGCGGTGGCAACCAGCGATGAGATCTTCCCCAGTTCGGTATCCATACCGGTATTCACCACCACCCCCGTACCACTCCCCCTGGTTACCGCCGTTCCCTTGAACAGCATGCTAGCTCTTTCGGCTAGTGGAACTTCTCTATCAACCGGTTGACTTTGCTTGCCAACGGGAAGAGATTCGCCGGTAAGTGTTGATTCATCCGCCTCCATCCTGGATGTTTCCAACAGCCTAAGGTCGGCGGATATAACGTCGCCTCCTTCCAGTATAACGATGTCGCCTGGAACCAGATCTTCAGCAGAGATTTCCTGAACCGAGCCATCCCGACGTACCTTTGTGGAAACCGTGCCCAGGCGCCTTAAGGCCTCCATGGATCGAATTGCCCTAAGCTCGGTCACAAACCCGATTATTCCGTTAATCAGAATGACGGCAAGGATGGCGATGCCCTCCAGGTTCTCCCCAAACAGAAACGACAGACCAGCAGCCACTGCCAAAAGAACTACTATCAGACTTTTAAACTGATGAAGAAGTACGCTCCACCAGGGTTCCTTTTCCGCCTCCTCCAGATGGTTGGGTCCGAATATCCTACTGCGACGAGATGCCTCTGCGCTTGAGAGGCCTTCCTTTGGATCAACCACCAAGTCGTCGAGTAGAGATTCACTATCCTCGGACCACGGAAATTGTGGTACTGAAGGCCGTTGGTTTTCGCCTGAATTGGCCACGAAGCTTCCAGGCGGGTTCAAGTCTTAAATCTTCCATGGATCATTGAACTCATCGTTTTGAGCGTGGGGCCGATTATGACAAAGATCTGAAAATCCAATAGTATGTTTTAAACCCCGCTAATATCCAACCAAGGTACGATCATGAAGCGGGATCATGACCACCAAAAGGAGAAGCATCAGGATCATCACCGGATGATGAAGGACTTCAGGAGAAGATTCTGGATCTCCTTGATCCTCACGGTTCCCATACTCGCATTGTCCCCCATGATACAATCCTTCCTGGGGATTGAAGGGGCAATCTCGTTTCCAGGGGACAGCTTTGTACTGCTGGGGCTTTCGGTGTTGGTTTTTTTCTACGGCGGATGGCCGTTTCTTTCCGGCATAGTTAGAGAACTCAGGCAGAAGCAGCCCGGAATGATGACCCTTATCGCCGTGGCAATAATTGTTGCCTTCATCTACAGCGCTGCGGTGGTTCTGGGCATTCCTGGTAGGTTCTTCTTCTGGGAGTTAGCCACTCTAATCGACGTTATGTTACTTGGGCATTGGGTGGAAATGAAATCGGTAATGAGCGCCTCCAATGCTCTTGAGGAACTGGTCAAACTAATGCCCTCCAAGGCCCACAGGTTGAAGGAGGATGGATCCACGGAAGATGTGGATATCGAGGAGCTTACGAGAGAGGACAAAGTCAGGGTTAAACCGGGAGAAAAGTTCCCTACCGACGGTAAGATATCCGAGGGGGAGACCACGGTAAATGAATCCATGTTAACCGGGGAGTCGAAACCTGTGGCAAAGGAGCCCGGCGACGAGGTGATAGGCGGATCGGTAAACAATGAGGGGGTGGTTACCGTTGTGGTCGAGAAGACCGGTGAGGAGACATTTCTTTCCCAGATCATTGAAATGGTTGAAGATGCTCAAGAGAGCAAATCGAGAGCACAGGACCTTGCCAACAGAGCGGCCTTCTTGTTGGTAGTCGTCGCTCTTTCAGTGGGATTCGTAACCCTAGCAGCCTGGCTCTGGGCGGGTAAGGATTTCGTCTACGCGCTTGAGAGATCGGTAACGGTAATGGTAATAACCTGCCCGCATGCGCTTGGCCTCGCGGTACCCCTAGTCATCGCCACCATAACCGCACTGGGGGCAAGGGAGGGCCTTCTAATACGTAACAGAACCCCCTTCGAGAAGGCACGTGAACTAGCAGCCATCGTATTCGACAAAACCGGAACCCTGACCGAAGGTCGCTTCGGAGTTGAGGACATCCTATCCTGGGGAAGGGAGAAATCCGAGATAATTCAACTCGCCGCATCCGTGGAAAATCTATCCGAGCATCCGATAGCACAGGGAATATTGAACGAGGCCCAAAGGCGAGAGCTTGAGGTTCTGGAGGCAAACGATTTCAAGGCCATGAAAGGAAAAGGCGTTGTAGCCAGCATAAAAGGAAAGGAGATTTCGGTTGTTTCGGAAAAATATCTCCAGGAGAAGGACATCGAGATACCTGACAGCGAGAATGGAATTGAAAGTGGGGGCAGAAGTATCGTGTATGTCCTGGAAAATGGTACTCCAATTGGCTGCTTGGCTTTGGGCGATGTGGTCAGGGGAGAATCAAAGGAGGCCATTCGGAGACTGAAGGAGATGGGACTAAGATGCATGATGATGACCGGGGACACCGAGGAGGTTGCCAGATCGGTGGCCGGAGAACTGGGTCTGGATGAATATTTTGCAGAGGTTCTACCTGACGAGAAATCACGAAGAATCCAGGATATCCAGCAGCGAGGGCTTTCAGTTGCCATGACCGGAGACGGGGTTAACGATGCACCTGCCCTGGCCAGGGCGGATCTTGGTATCGCTATCGGGGCTGGAACCGATGTGGCCATTGAAACTGCTGATGTAGTTCTGGTCAAGAACGATCCCAGGGATGTGGTTAGCGTCATTAACCTCTCCAAGACATCATATAGCAAGACCCTACAGAACCTATTGTGGGCAACCGGTTACAATGTAATAGCCATCCCCCTGGCCGCAGGTGTTCTTGCCTCGGCAAATATAATACTCAGTCCCGCTGCCGGTGCCATGCTAATGTCAGTTAGCACGGTCATCGTGGCCATTAACGCGAAATTGATTAAGGGTCCGGATGGTTCCTAAATCGCTTGCTAACATAAATGACCATCAGGAAGGAAACCGATGAAAATTTTTGAAGACGTAACACAGGTTATCGGTGATACGCCATTAATCAAACTGCAGAAGGTTGCCGCCGAATCAAAGGGAACCATACTGGCAAAGCTGGAAAGCATGAATCCATTGGGTTCTATTAAGGAAAGGATAGCCCTTTCCATGATTCACGAGGCAGAGGCCAACGGGAAATTGAGCCCTGGGGACACGGTGATAGAGCCCACAAGTGGGAACACTGGGATTGGTCTTGCCCTTGTCTGTGCCGTGCGGGGATATGATTGCATTCTTGTCATGCCAGAAACGGTAAGCGAGGAAAGAAAAAAGGTATTGAGTGCACTGGGCGCTGAGATCATATTGACACCACCTGGGAAGGGGATGAAGGACTGTATCTCCATGGTCGAGGGTCTGGTTCGTGAGAATGAGATGTACGTCTTCCTGAACCAGTTCACCAATCCCGCGAATCCGAGGGCCCACAAGGAAAAAACGGGGATGGAGATATGGAGGGATACCGAAGGTGAAGTTGATATCCTGGTTGCCGGGGCTGGCACCGGAGGAACCATTACCGGGGCCACTGAGTTTCTAAAATCCAAGAAACCATCATTGAAATCCGTGGTGGTAGAACCCGCTGAATCCCCGGTTCTATCACAGGGGAGGAAGGGAAGTCACAAGATAGAGGGCATAGGACCCGGCTTCATACCGGAAGTGCTTAGAACCGAAATTCTGGACGAGATATTCCCGGTAAAGAGCGACCAGGCCATAAACATGGGGCGTCGCTTGGCCTGTGAAGAGGGTATTATGTGCGGAACCTCATCAGGAGCGGCTGTACATGCTGCCGTCGAAATTGGTAAAAGATTGACTAACCGCGGCATGACCATCGTGGTTATACTTCCCGATACCGGGATGCGATATCTTAGCACCGAGCTGTTCGCTCGCCATTCAGGAGGGTGATAATATGGATCAAGATGAAGAGGATGACCCGGTTACAGAGGCCAAATTGACTTGGGAAGATGACCTTTCCGAACTCGTTGACTCGGTGATGGCGAGTTATGATAGAGAAGGTGGAATAAATATCCAGGAAAGACAGAACCTGCCCTCCAGAACCGAGGTATCGGATCTACTTGACGGGTTTCTCAGCCTTCTTTTCCCCGGTTATCTTGGTCTTCAGGGGATTTCAAGATCGGATACGAGGTATGTGATCGGTAACTCTCTCCATTCCACCCAAGATCTTCTCCAGAACCTTATAGAGAGATGTCTCAAACACGAATGCGATAGAAAGGAGAAGTGTGATACCGACCGCTGTGCGGCCAGGGCATACAGGGTATCTTCGGAACTACTGAGGAGCATACCCCGGACCCGGGAACTATTGAAGGAGGACATACAGGCAGCCTATGACGGGGATCCAGCGGCAAAAAGCCTGGAGGAGGTTATTCTATCATATCCAGCGATATTGGCCATATCCACATACAGGATAGCGAACCAGCTCTACGAACGGGATATTCCTTTCGTCCCTAGAGTTATGTCGGAAAGGGCACATAGCCTCACGGGAATAGATATTCATCCAGGTGCCAGCATAGGAAGGAGATTCTTCATCGACCATGGCACGGGAACGGTGATAGGGGAGACGGCGGTAATAGGGGATAACGTTAAACTCTACCAGGGAGTGACTCTGGGTGCGCTAAGTTTTCCCAAGGACGAGAGGGGGCGTATAATCAAGGGGGGCAAGAGACATCCGACCATAGAGGACAATGTTGTCATATATTCAGGGGGCACGATTCTGGGAGGGGAGACGGTCATTGGCCATGACTCGGTAATAGGTGGAAACTGCTGGATAGTCAAATCCGTGGAACCAAACACCAAGGTAACCATCCACGCTCCGCACCAGCATTACCGAAACACCGAAGAATAATTCAATCAACCCAACACTTCTGGGTTTACCAAATTTGGTGGCCTTTCCCCCTTCATGGCGGCGATTATATTTTGGGCGGCCATCTCGGACATCCTATTTCGGGTTTCGATGGATCCGCTGGCGATGTGGGGGGTGAGAATCGCATTAGAAAGCTCGATCAACCTCTGGGATACCTCCGGCTCATTCTCGAAAACGTCCAGGCCTGCAGCTGCAATTCCCCCCTTTTCCAGGGCCTCGGCCAGGGCATTTTCGTCAACTACCGGTCCACGGGATGTGTTAACGAGTATCGTGGAGGGCTTCATGGAATCAAGCTCCTCTCTACCTATCAGATGCCGGGTGGAGTGCGTGAGCGGGGTGTGAAGGCTTATGAAATCCGAGATTTCTATGAGCGTATCGAGATCCACGTAATTAGCGCCGATATCCCTTTCCTTGACTTCTGACGCCCTTTCCACATCGCTATAGACCACCTTCATGTCGAAGCCCTTCGCCCTACGGGCTACCGCGCTACCAATTCTTCCCAGCCCGATTATACCCAAAGTCTTTCCATGGACATCATAGCCCAGTAACATCTTGGATTCCCAACGCTTGAACCGACCTGCCCTCACAAATTCGTCGGCTTCAACGACCCTTCTGGCACAGCTCATTATCAGGGCCCAGGCCATATCGGCCGTGGTGTCCGTGAGTACGCCGGGCGTGTTGGTAACCCTGATACCCCTTTCCGTGGCTGCTGGAACCTCGATGTTGTCATAGCCAACTGCATAGTTCGAAATGATCTCCAGATTCTCCGAGGCATCCATTACCTCCTGGTCAATTTGGTCGGTCAGCAGACAGAGAAGGGCTTCCTTGTTCTGCACTCCGCTAATTATCTCGGACTTCTCGGGGACATCCATTTTATCCCTGACCGTAACTTCCTTGCACTCCTTACGGAGGATATTTAATCCAATTTCGGGTATACCTCTGGTCACGAAAACATGGTAATCTGGCATTCTATCCCTGGGATTCACAATCTGGAGATGGGTATTAACAATTACGGTAATGAAAGGAAGTGAAAGGTCCCCACAAACTGATTCATGCCTATTTGGAACCAACAAGGTGCTCCGCTATTATCCTCCTCAGGCGAAGGCGGTTCCTTCTGGTTTCAATATCGGAGCAGGATAGACCCATGGTTTCCAGGATGATAGGGCTGCTATATTCTATGTCCCTTAGGGTCCTTAATGCCTCCTTCCATGGTATATTTCCTTCAAGGGGAACCAGGTGTTGATCGGATGCACCCTCGTTGTCGTGGAGGTGTGTGGCTATGAGAGTGTTGTTAAGCTGCCGTATAAAACCATCTAGTTCGAGAAGCGGTTTCTGGATGTTTGCATGGCCGAAATCAAGGCACACCCCTAGATTATCGGGGTCGATGGCCACAATTTGCAGCAGCTCAGATGGCTGGCAACAGAACCTTGCGGGCAGTACCATATTTCTATCATCGGCGATGGAAACCGGTTCCAAGGGATCGAATTCGTTTTCCACCGCAACCCTGACCCCCACCTCATCCGCACACGAAGCAATCTCGGAAAAGGATTTCTTAACAAGCTCGGATGTACGCCCCATGTCCCGGTGGTACTCGCATGCATGTTCTACCATCACGGGAACCCCGAGTTCTGCTGCGTGGTTGAGAAATTTACAGCTTTTATGGATACTCCTGCTTCTAGTTTTGGGATCTGGGCTGCCGAGATCGAAGCCCGAACTGAGACTTGGGCCGTGTAACTGGACCGGGAATAGGTCCAGGGACCGGGCATGATCAGCTATTTCCCTCAGCTCCCGGTTTGGATCGTTATCCAGCCGTTGGACATGTCCGTAGCTGTATTCGAAGAACTCAAAGCCCGCGTCCGCGATCTCCTCCAATGCTTTCTCGGCCTCTACCATCCCAGCCCCGTGGAGAACTATGCCATAATCCATCATTGATGGGGCTACAAACCTCTCAAGATAAATGATTACTGGGGTTAGGGTGACCGCAGATCAAAGGAATGCTCGGGTCTAAGGGAGACTACCGGGGAAGCTCCCGGACGGATGGTAAGTGCGCTTCGGCGCAGAACCCCCTCGTCGGCCGGGGTGATTTCCAGGGACCAATTTCCCTGACCTTCCTCTTCCGGCCAAATTTCCATCTCTGCCCTTCTCCTCCTAAGATTTGTCTGTGCCTCACCGGCTTTAAGTCCACTGGGCTCATAGAGGGTTAGGCGTGCGGTCTCCTCGCCAGATCCCCGAATTCGGACCGTGAAACGATCCGTAAGCTCAGGAACCCTAAAGTAGAGACGTCCAATCTCCCCCATTAGATTTAGCCTTCTCGCTGCATATAGCCCAACTGCCGAGTTTGATTCAGTTATCCAATACAGAATATCATCCCCCTCCAGGGTAAGAGGATACACACCCGTGACCTTTGGTTTGAAGGAGATTTCGGACGGGCCCTCGGCCAATCTCCCCTTGTCGAGAATATCTAGGTTCGGGTCCTCTAGCGTCCATTTCACGGCGGAGCCGACCTCTCCCCTTGAATCTCTCCCTATTCCAACCTTGACCTCGTGACCGGAACTGGCACCTATCAACACAACATTCCGGCTCGTCATCTTTGCCACCGGGAAGTTTTCCATTCTAGGTGGGCGACCGGGGGACACTATCCTCCTCCTACGGCTATGGTCATCGGTGAGAGCCAGGCCCCATATTGATTCCGTCTCCCTTGGACCTTTCCAGAATTCGAAATTGCCTTCCTTTATCGCCTGGTTTGCCTGTTTGAACCACCGGAAGTAATCCGCATGATCCTTCCCGTACTCCGGACCTTCATAGAAAACCCAGTATCCATCGCTAACTTCCGATATGCCGACTGCGTTTTTGCCGCAGAACTCGGGGTCCGCTCCGATAACCACGGGATCGATACCTCCTATGTAGCTAAAGGGTATGTTGGCCCTTTCAGGTATCTCCATTCGTTTACCCAGCTTTTCCTGATTAACACGGATGGCATCTTCCTGAACCATCATTCTGGAAGGCCTTCCGTAGGTCGTTGCATCCGCAAGGATGATTGGCGCCTCTTTTGTCGACCATTCAGGATAGCAGGCCTCGGTCATGAATGTGGTTCCCGGGGCCGGGTATATGCAAAACCTGAATTGGTGATTGCTCTGGTCTACGGCCTTTCTAAGCTCCTTGCAGTTATGGCGCCAATGTCTGATCTGAAAATCAACGAACTCCGAGTGGATTTTTTTCCTTTCCAGCCATTTTCTCCTCTCATCATTCCCCAGTTTGGGTATTTCAATGCCCTTATGGTTTGAAAACTTCTCCAGAATAACATCGTCGTATGAGATAGGGTAGCAGTTTCCATGATGGCGTGGTTTTCCGGACGCATAGTTCTCAAAGTCCAGAAAAACACCAATGAGGTTTGGATATTTAGGGCTGATTCGGGCATGTTTTCTTATATGACCGCTCATCCAATCCCAGAATTCCGATGAATTTGGACTCCAGAGGTCCTGTTCAAGGCCCGAAGACCACACCAGCTTCCTTCCCGTCGCTCCGCCCTCCGGAGCTCTAAGAGTTCCGCCCATCCAAGGCATGTACATTAGCCCGTGCTTCTGGCACCACGTGGCAAGAGCCTCAACTTCGTCATAATCGTCATACCCTTGTCTGGGAGAATATAGGCTGAAACCTGCTTCCGCCGTCTCCTCGACCATCCATTCCTCGGCGACCCAATCTGCATCTTTTTGCATTACCTTGTCGACAAGTATCCTCATTATGTTATCCTCTCCCCTCAAGGAAAATCGTCTCCGAACTCGATTACAGAAGGTATGAAAAAATATTGCCCTAAGGAGGAAAATCTTTTCCAACCTGGGCAGCTGAGAAACCCCCATGAGTCTTCAAAGGGGCCTCTCAGCGGTCAATCTTGATGAGACGGATATCGTTCCCTGGGTGGAATGGTTCTGGCCCATGTCAAGGCAGGCATATCTTCATCTAACCGGTATCGATCCTATTCAAAATACTGCAAAGGCATGCTTAGCGGTTATCGAGGAATTGGATTTGGACCTAATGTGGGGAGGGATCCACCATCGAGCGGATGCCGAGTCCCTGCCAGGTAGCAAGGGGTCACGTATTGATCAAGAGGGCAAGAGAGTCGAAGCCTGGGGTGTATTTGGCACCAAGTGGTCCACCGAGGGCGCTCACCTCAGCTCAGGAAGTAGGGCAACGACCGAGGATGTCCTTACCTTCGATCCCTCCGAATATGATGACCGAACGGTTTCCGAAATTGCCTCCGATCTTTCCAGGATTCATGAGAGGAATCAAGATGATATAGGTGACATGTGCCTGGTCGCAGAGGCCCACTACACCACGCTTTTCCATTGGTTTTTGGGATTATTTGGGTGGAGGCCCACCATATCTGCAGCTTTAGGTCATCCTTCGGATTTTGCCGATCAAATTGAGATGTTTGCATCCCTGTCCAGGAAGTACACGGAAGCCTACGCCAGGGTTCCCGATCTACGCGTTTTCATTTCCCATGACGATATCTGTATGAGTAACGGGCCAATCTTCAGCCCCAAGTGGTACAGGAAATACATCTTCCCATACTACTCCTGGATATGGGAGCCTCTCAGGGAAAGGGACATTCCCGTCATCTTCTGTTCAGATGGCGATGTCACCCAGGTCGTTGGCGATGTGTTCGATGCAGGGGCGGATGGCTTCATATTTGAGCCCTATGTAGACTTGAGATGGATGGCCGATAACTGGGGAGGGAAAAGGATATTGATCGGGAACGCGGATACCAGAGTTCTTACCGGAGGTACCCCGGATGATTGCCGTAGAGAGGCCCAGAGGTGCGTTTCAATATGTGGCGATATGCCTGGGTACTTTCTAAATGCCGGTGGCCAGCTCCCCCACACCATACCATGGGCCAATCTCCGGGCCTATCTCGAGGAGTGTCGGTCTTTGAGAAAACGAGAGACACGAGCATAGACCACGGTTAAAAGATTTATGGCGGGATTTCAGGATCATTCCCATGGCAAACGCCGGCTCGGTGGCCAAGTGGTTAGCGGCTTTGGTACTCGCCATGTTTTTGCCTGGGCTGCTGGCCGGACTAATCAGCCAGATATCATCATTCGTGGGTCTAGCAGGGATCGAGCCCATACCTGATATAGCGTCGACCATCGATGCGCTTTATGCATTTTCCAGGAATCTGGGGTTTATTCTGGTTGTTGGAGGATCATTGGGAATTATTCTCTCCTTCAAGTCCGAGGAACTGCCCGTTTTGGGAACGATTGGCTGGTATATTCACCTAGTGAGCCACGAACTAATCCATGCACTGATGGCAAAGCTATGTGGTTATAGGATAAAGGAGTTCAAGCTAACCAAGCATGGTGGCTATGTCGCCTACTTCAAGCCCGAGTCAAAGGGCAACTTTCTAATAAGCCTCGGTCCCTACCTATTTCCGCTAGTACCGCTGGTGTTGCTTGTTGCCTGCTACTTCTCGGGGGGAATTCTAAGGCAGGTAATTGTATTCCTGCTGGGGGCATCCCTGGGGTCACATATTGCCGGCACTTCTCGCGAGGCCTTTCACCAGTATGATGTGAGACACGTCGGCATATTTTTTTCGGTCATGGTTATCATGATTTGGAATGCATTCCTGGTGGTATTGATCATGGCCATGGTTGCGCCCTCGCGTGTTTCGCTTTGGCTTTTCCTGGAAACCAGCCTTCGTTTCGATGCCTGGTACCTGTCATCCTTGTACCGTTTCCTGCTCCGAATCACTTAACATCGACTAAATTATACTCGCTGGAGCCCAGGCCCGCCTCCTCTGCGGCCTCGATTTGCCCCACGGGATCAAGACCGTGGATTCCCTTGAATTTCTTGTCATTCGATTCTAGCCCCTCTTCGGATGCCACGGAGTTAGGGAGGGATGGTGCCTCGGTGATAAGATCGAGGGAAGCCTTCTCCAGGGAAACGATATCTGTGGATGCCAGAATTCCAAAATCCTGGACTATGGGGTTATCCGAAAAAGGAGCACAGTCACACTCTGGGCCTATGCCGGTAAGGAAATTGACGAAAAGCACCCTGTTTTCCTCAAAGGTTGAAAGAACACCGCTAACTCCATCCACCAGTGCCTGCAGGAAATTCTTTCTCATAGGTGAGGGACGCTTAAGACCTTCGTGCGTACATTCCCGAACGCAACGCATGCACCTCTCGCACTTCTCAACATCGAACTCTATCTTTCCATCCACCAAGCTGATTGCCCCATAATTACAGGCCTCAACGCAGTCCCCACATGCAATGCACTTCTCCGAATTCCATATTGGGGGATCGACATTCACGGATCTGTGGATTTTTCCCTTGGAACTCCTGGCCGTACATCCCATGGCTATGTTCTTTATGGATCCGGCAAATGACGCGTTGCCGTGCCCGGTAACATGGGTAAGGACTATCATGGATGGGGAGTGATATATTCCGGATGGGACGTCCACCTCCTTCACTATCTTGCCCCCGGTCTCAACGGTCTTGAAATCCTCGCCCTTGAATCCGTCCACTATTATTATCGGGCATCCCAGCGTCCCCTGATTATATCCTCTTCGATGTGCTATCTCCAGATATCGCACCGCGTCCGGTCTACAGCTTTCCGCTATGAACGGCCTAGCCCCCGTCAATCTCACCTTGTTAATAACTCCATTAACGAATTCTGGTCGAATTGTCCTAAATCCTCCCGAAGAACCAAGGTGCATCTTTAGGGCAACTAGGTCATCATCTACCACGGTCCCTGGTAATCCCGCGGTATCTAGTAGATCGGGTACCTTCATTAGAAGACTTCTTTCTCCTTCCGCCCTGCTCGCTCTTGAACCAGCAAATGCAACATCGGTCATGGAGTGGAGCGAGGTAATGTGTCTTATAAGTTGGACGTCTGACCGACCTTAAAGCGGCCATTCCGCAGACCGGCCTGAACCACGATTTCGGAGAAATTCTTTCGGAAATTAATGGCCTTGACCCTACGGAAGAACATAATGGCTACGCAAGCACGGCAACGGGTTGATCATCGGCCGATTTATAACCATCCAATAATAATCCAGACCAATTTTGGAGCAACCCTTTTTCACGAAACTTTTTGATGACCCTCCTCCCAAAGCTTGCAGAGTGGAGTGAGTTTGCTCACGTGATTGAGGAAATTAAGGGGGTTGCAGTCCTTGAGGAACCCTGGAGCTGGGATACGTTTTTCAGGGTATTGTGTTCCAACATGATTGAGGAGATCAGATGTCCCAGGGTAGCGAACCAAAAATTGGGGTTATACACTATAATTTCCCCGGATATACCATGGAGGACTTCCTGTCCTATGCCCAAGACACCGGGTTTAAATATGTGGAGATTCAGATAGGCGACGTATGGGATGAGGAAAATCCATTATCGGAAGGCAAGGAACGAGCACGAAAACTTCGCGGCAGGCTGGAGGAGCATGGTCTCAAGGTTTCCTCCCTATCGGCCAAGAACGATTTCGTTTACCTGGACACAGAAATGATAGAAGCCGAGGTCGCCCGTATGGAAAAGGTCTGCGATCTGGCCGAGATATTGGGAACCAGTGTACTCAGAACCGAGGGCGGAAGGCCAAAGGAGTCAGTTCCCGAGAGCAAATGGGCCGAGGCCATATCCACCTGCCTCAAAGGATGTGTCCCCTTCACCGAAAAGCGGGGTTTCTATCTTGCTTTGGACAATCACGGATTAACCACCAATGACGGAGACCGCCAACTCAGGATCTTCGAGGAGGTTGGCTCCGATCACGTTGGAGCGAACATGGACGTCATGAACTACCGTTGGTTCGGCCATGATCTTGATACGGTCTATAGATTCTACGAGCTCATCGCTCCCTACACATTCCACCTACACATGAAGGATGGTTTTGGCTCCAGAGAAAACTATGAATGCAAGTCACTAGGAGAGGGAGAGCTGGACCTTCACAGGGCAATTTCTGCATTGAAGGATGCCGACTACGAAGGCGTTTGGTGCGTGGAATACGAGGGGAAGGAGGACCCTGCCGTAGGATACCGAAAGGGGCTGGAATATTTGGAGAAGAACCTCTAGGCTTCTTCTCCCTGCTGGGCCAGTATTCCATCGATCTCTATCCTAATCTCTTCTGCTGCAGCAAGCTCCCGGCCGTACTCCACGAAGTCACCCTGGCTACGGTATTCCTCGGCCCTGTCAATGTGATCGAAATACTGCTCAATAAGCTCCTCAAGGGTCTCCCCGCTGGGGGGAGTAGGCGGTTCAGTGCCGGTTATAACCAATGAAACCGCATCGGGAAGTGTATCAGCCATCACCACGTTATTCTTGTGAACAGCGATCACCTTCTTGAGCTCGGGTATCTCCGACTGCTCGGCGGATAGATACAGGGGCTCTATGTATAGCACCGATCCCTCAACCGGCAATACCAGGGTGTTACCCCTTATTACCCTCGAACCCCCGGTATTCCAGAGAGATATGCTCTTTGAGATATCCTCGTCCTGGTCTATCACGGCCTCAATCTGCATGGGGCCGGGTACCAGTATCCCCTTGGGGAAGCGGAATATCATCACGGTTCCATAGTTATCGGGGTCCTGAAGTGCACTGACCCAGGCTATCATATTTTGCTTGCCCTTGGGCGTGAAGGGTTGGATGAGCGCGAAGTCCGTTATCTCTGAATCCTCCGCGGCTAGCAGAATATTGTAGGGCTCAACCCTGCTGCTCTGGCTCTGGTACTGCTCGGTTGCCGGCGTCCACACGTCCTCTTTATTGTAGAAGGTCTTGTAATCCTCCATATGATAGGTAGAATAACGGGCCATCTCCAATTCGAAAAGGTCCTCCGGATACCTCAGGTGTCGCCTGAATTCCTGAGGCATTTGTTTGCCGTCCGTTAGAAGGTCGGGGAATATCTTTGAGAAAGTCCTGACCACCGGATCGTCCTCATCTATGATGTACAACCACATCTCGCCGCTGTAGGCATCAGTAATTATCTTGACGCTGTCCCGAACATAGTTTACCCTTTGCCCCTGTAACCAACCGTACTCTGAATAGGGATATCTATCGCTGTGGGTGATACCACTGGCCATCCAGTACAGCCTTCCGTTTTCCACAAAGGGGTAGGGATCATCATCAATTACCAGGAAGGGAGCGACCAGCTTAATCCTCTCTAGTATCTGTCTCCTAATTATCAGCCGGGACTCCTTGGACACGTAATGGGAAAAAAGCATCTTGGTGCTTCCCGTATGTACCGCAGCGATGCCCTTACGAAGTCCATTTTTGAGTTGGATGCCACTGTCCGCCTCATAGCGATAGAATTTATTCACGTTACCGCTGGGATAATCAAATTCATCGATTCCCTCCGCGTTGACCACGATGTAATCATCGGTGAGCTCCCCGAAGTAAATCCTTGGCTGTTCGATCTTGATCTCCGGCCAATCGGTTGAAGGAGGGATGTCCTTGACAACCACCTCGGGCAGGCCATCCTGGTCGACGAGGTTGACCGGTGCGATGACCACCCCGAATCCGTGGGTGTACTGGAGATGACGGTTGGCCCAGGTTCTGGCAGCGGACTCAAGTTTGCTGGTCATCATCTCTCGGGCCCCGATCATTACCTCGGTACGCTCCCCGGAAACTATGTATCGATCCACATCCGGATCCAAGAACTCATAATACGAACGTATCTCCTGTTTCTGTTGGAAGACGGCCTTGGTAGGCTTATAATCCAGTATCCTGGCGTTCTTTATGGTGGGGGAGGATAGAGCCTCCTGCGCAGTCAGGTTGACATATGTGGGATCATACTCCGTGCTCACAACATCGGCAAGGGAATATCCTGATAGGGTGTAGTTGATATGGCGCTCTATGTACTCCTGCTGTATTCCCGGTTCGTTCGGGGTAACTGTGATGGAGTCAATGACTGGGAAAATAATTATCTGGAATAGCAATAGCACCCCGACAACGGCGGCAGTCCCTTGTACCCACCTAACTGCAATGGCCCCGCTTCTCCACTTTTGACTACTCAACCTACCTGTGAAGAAGAAAATGGCAACACCAGAGAGGATTACCAGAAGACTGGCCACCAGATAGAAGGGGAGCTTGTATGTTACGTCCATGAACTCGGCTCCAACCGGTATTGCACTAGCCGCATTCGCGGCCCGAAGCAGGCCATACCTGGCCAGGTATATCCTGACTCCAACCAGAACGAATATGATGGAGGCCAGGAAACGGAGGTGTAATGATTTCTCAAATATCTCTATGCTGGGATGCCTGGCGTAAGCTATGATGATTACAGGGAGGCTCACCAGAATGCAGATGAAGGCCAGGGCGATCATTGCGCCAATCAAGGTAGTCAGGAATGGGAAGGTGAACACGTGAAATGAGAGATCTAGTCCAAAAAGGGGGTCGGTTTTTCCAAAAGGTGTTTTATTCAGGTAGGCTAACACCGTGAGCCAGTTCCTGCTGATCACGAATCCGAAACCGAGCGAAATAAGGGCGCCAACTAGCAGGAAAGGCAGGTTACCAAAATCCGGGATCTGGCTGGCAGCGGCAGAAGCCGGATAATTATCAGCGGCCTGATCGGCTTGCCTGCTTGAAAGCTTCACCGAAAGGTATATGGCAAGGAAACTCAGGCCTGCAGATAGGCCAAATAGTGCCCATCTGGCCCATATCCTGGTGAAGAACACGCTCAGGAACCCCACGTCGGTGTACCACCACCAGTCCATAAGGACGCTTGGCATCACCACCAGCAGTACGCCCGCTGCGGCTAGGAGAATAACCAGGGCGATCACGGGTTTGACGGGGAGTGGGGATAAAGGGGGTGCCTCTCTAGGTTTCAATCTTTACACCTTTTCCCATGGCTTTGGCTTGAGTTCTGATAAAGGTTGTGCAAGAGCCAACTCGGTGACCTGTAATACATGGCTTGACCTCATATATAAGCTTCAACCTCCATCTGGTATCGTGATCCGCACCATTCTAATCACCGGGGACAGGGCCGCCGGCAAGAGCAGCTCCTGCCTTTTCGTGCTGAAAAAGGCCAGAGAAACGGGAATGGATACTGGCGGAATAATCTCAATCAGGGTAATGGAAGAGGAAAGGACAATAGGCTATGATGGACTGGACTGCTCCAACGATGATAGATTTCCCTTGTCAAGAAAAAAGGAAAAGACTCAAGGCGGAGATTGGTTCTGCGTTGGGGATATGACATTCGCCTTTTCAAGGGCTGGGTTTTCGAAGGCAAATTGCATTCTGGCAAGAAGCGCCTTCAGACAACCAGATATTTTATTTTTAGACGAGATCGGCAAGCTGGAAATGAGAATGATGGGGTTTCATGAAGGAATGGTATCGATTTGCGATAGCCGGCCTCCCGGCTTGGCACTTTTGTCCTGCCGCGTAGAGGCAACCCCCTGGATCAGGGACCAATGGTCAAATTGCTTTAGGATATCAGGTGAGTGGATACCCGGAAATGAATCAGAGCTGTGGAGGACGGTTCTGAGCTCCATTGAGGAGTAGTATGGTTACCAGCTACTCCCTTAGGCCATTTCTCGAGGAAAAATGGAGGCTCAGGGCGTACAGGAACGGTAAAAGTGCCATAGTGGAGGCCTCCGAGATCGCTTTTGACCATTTGGCCAACCCATCATAGAGGGAGGCCTGGCCGGGGACCGACTTGCCTTCCTCAAGGATCCTCTCAGCATTGGAAAGAGTCCTAAGAAGATTCAGGGGTATGGGTGAATCCCTGGGATTTGCCAGGCCCTGCTCGACCATGGGCTTGACCTTTCCCAGTAATCTGTTGTATGCATCCTCCCTTAGATCCGCCATCATGCCTGGGAAGATGAATAATCTCCTCTATCAATGGCCTCCTTAGCATTACTCAGATCACGATTAATTTGAGTAAAGTTGCACAGACCAAGGTCCTGGTTAAACCCAAGGAGGCTCTCCATCTCCTGCACCATGACAAAAACCTCTGTTTTTATCAGGTCCTGATCCTTCAAACCTGCCAGCACACACGGTATTTCATCCGGGTTTAGGAATAGATCCTCGTCCAGTTGGATTTTTTCTTGCTGAGGTTTTTTCCCACATAGACAAGATCCTAGCTTTCGGTGATTACCGTGAAGTTCCTCACGACCTCGATGGGAAGCGTCCCCTTCTCCTTTGTTCGGTAGGGGATGAGAAAAAGGGAGTCACCCTCCTTGGGTCCCATATTAGGCTCTTGCTTCAACGCCTGGACTCAGGTGAAAAAATTGGAACTGGTTCCCCATCACTCCGGTTGAAATAGAAATAATGCTCAATTGTCTTGAAGATTAGCTCATATCCAAGGTCCCTGTGCTGGGGGTACCTGTTTCCGAAATGGAGCCACATGGCCTCGTTTTGCCTAAGCATCGCCTCGGTATGGGTAAGCACCCCCCATACCTTTATGCTCCCCAGTCCAGGGAGGAATTTGCCGTTCAAACCATTATCTTTCCACATCTCCTAATAGGTATCCATCCCCTCCTCCCCGCCGAGCCTGAAGCCGGGATGGGATTGCTCGTTTTACCCGGTCACCGGCGCTTGTTCGGTCATGAATGCATCCAGTATGGTTTAATAGAACCAGCAGTCCTCGAAATAGAGAATTCCCATTGAAAAGTTTGGGTTAATCTCGTGAATCTTTTCCGCGGTTATTGAGCCATGGTTTACACCCGGTCTCGTATCCAGCCTCTATAGTCATGCAACAGCCCGTTTTCGCGGAGCCAGAAGTAACGCTCATTAGTTGCTAGCGGAGGTATTTGCGCCCCCCGTCTCGTTGGAAAACTCCTCCAGAGACCGATCATCATAGGTATAATATGTAGGCACGAAGGTGTCATGGCCGTAAAGCTCCATATCCCACAATATGCCCCATATAGGGGTAATGCAGCGAGAGATTAGCGGTTATCATGGCTGACTCTTCAACCATCAAGTACCACCAGGTCTCATCTATGGGGGGAGGGGGTGTGGACCTCTACGACCTCATCGGGGCCAACCGCCCTGGTATAATTGAAGTCAATTCTGTCCCAGTTTACCTGCATATAGTACGGACCAGCGATGTAGGTTATGTTATTTTCAGATGCTTCGAGGCTTTCCAGCCCGTACTTCTCCTCGGAATACTCATTGGGCCATAGCCAGTTGCCTCCATTTCCATAGTAGGCGTCTATACCCGTTTCTCCTAACCCCGTGAAATTATATCTCCAATAGGAGCTGGAGGGCCTGTAAATGGCCCTGGAAAAGGGTATCTCCTTATTGGTCCCCGCAAACCCGGCTACGGCAAGCACGGCCATCAATAAAATTAAGGAAATATTACGGAGGTGCATGGCCAGCAGTAGGTTAGATCGGCTGAAAAGTATCGGTATATCTAACCATACCTAGCTTCTTGAACTTTACTTTCGTGGAGAAGAAACACATTATAGAAGGGATAAGGGCTCACGGCGAGAAAGTGGTATTATGGTCGAACTTGCAATCAAAGGGGGCAAGCCGATAGCTCCCCAGGGCCTCCAAACCAATTGGCCGATTTTTGATAGTTCTGATCGGGATGCGATAGTTGATGTTCTAGAAAGTGGTTCCTGGTGGTCTCTAAGCCATGACCCGGAATCAAAGAATGGTGAGTTTGAAGAGGCGTTCACCCAATACCTGGGAGCAGAATTTGGAATAACCGTCGACAATGGAACCGACGCCATCGCCCTTGCCCTGAAGGCCTGTGGAGTAGAGGCAGGGGATGAAGTTATCGTTCCTGCAGTTAGCTTCGTGGCCACGGCCACGGCCGTTGTACAGGTGAACGGAATACCCGTTTTCGCGGATATCACTCCCGATACCTACCAGATCGATCCCCAGGATGTAGAAAATAGGATAACCGATCAAACCAAGGCCATAATTCCAGTTCATTATGGGGGTTATCCAGCTGACATGGATGAGATCATGGATATCGCGGATCGCCATCATCTCTATGTCATCGAGGATGCGGCCGAGGCGCACGGATCCGAATGGAGGGGGGAAAAAGTGGGGTCCATAGGTGACCTCGGCACATTCAGCTTCCAGCAGGGCAAACCCTTGGCATGTGGAGAAGGCGGTTTCGTTACCACAAACTCCCGTGAACTGGCTGGCAAGTGCATATCATTTGCAAACTTCGGCCGCAAGATCGGTGGGGATAAATACGAGCATCACTGGATGGGCTGGAACATGAGGATGACCGAGTTTCAGGCAGCCCTTCTTCTCTGCCAGCTAAAAAGATTGCCAAAACAGACCGAGGTCAGGCACGAAAACGGCAAGTATCTAACAAAGCAGCTCGAAAACATCGATGGCCTGAGCGGCTTGAAAACGGATCCCCGGATAACAAGCAAGGGCTACTACTTCTACCTAATGCGATTCGATTCCAATGGGTTTGGAGGAATAAGCAGGGATGTTTTCCTCGAGGCCCTTAGGGCTGAGGGAATCAAGGCCGGTCAGGCGCATAATCATCCGCTCTACAAAAACCCCCTATTCAGAGACATGGCCTTTGGGAGCACGGGTTGCCCCATTAGTTGCCCCCTCCATAGGGGGGAGGTGGACTATAAATCGGTAAGCTGTCCTGTTGCCGAAAGGGTCTACCAGGAAGAGGTCGTGGCATTGGGAAAGGACTTCCTAATGGATCGTAGTCAAGTCCAGCTCGTAGTTGATGCCATCTTGAAGATTAGGGAGAACGTGGAGGAGCTTAAGGATTAGGCTGAGGGAGATGTTCAATGGGCTTTTCCGGTTCCTGGGTTGAAAGAGGGATGATTGGAATGGCTGATAATAAAACCAGTATGCCACTTAGCACGAAAGGAAGACTAATTGAGATGGGTGAGGTCCAACCAGCTATCAGCGGCCCGATCACCCATCCAAGGTAACCTATAGCTCTAACTTTGGAAACATCGCTTCCTCGGGACGACTTTCTAGCGAAACGCTGTATTAGAGTTGCCTGCACCGGCATCCATAGCGCCGCTCCCAATAGATCGTGGGTAAGCCAGATTCCGGCCGAGGCTATGAGGTTGGGCAATAGCCCTGCTGCGGTAAGTGCCAGGCCTTCATATAGCAATGCTCCGATGTAAACTTTCTTCAGCGAGAATCTGGCAGCAATGCCCGAAAAGAGCAGGGGCAAGGCCAATGACAGGCGATGAAGAGCCAGGATCAGCGAAACCTGCTCCACAGGAGCACCGAACTTCTTGGAGAAGAATAGAGGCATTATGAAGTTATGGCTAGTGCTCAGTCCAACGGCAAAGATGAAGCTGGAGATCGAAATCAGGGCCAGTCCCCTTGGCATGTCAAGGGAGAACATCTCACTCAGCCCTAGATGCTCCCCAGTTACCTCCTCCTTCTGCCTTTTTTCCCTGAACCCTATTACGAAAACAATCATCGATAAACCAAGTAAGGTGCCAGATAGGTAGAAGCAATTTGAGAAACCAAGGATCACCAGCAGTGTTCCGGCGGCTATATTTCCTCCTGCCTCCGATAGGTATTCTATTCCTCTAGACTTTGCAAAAAGGTCCGGGAATTTCTTTGGGGCGAACTCGTATATCAGGGTTCCCTGTATGGTCTGCCTAAATCTCATGGCGGATTCTCTGAGGGTTTTGGATATCACCAAAAAGGGAAATGAACTCAATATGGGAGCCATAACAGAGGCTATACATCCGCTGACCATTCCCACGGAATAGAAATACTTCCGACCCCATATGTCCGAGGCGCTGGCGATGTAAACGCTTGAGAAAGCTATGAATAGGGAGGCCAGCGAAAATGTTATTCCCATATTTTCAAAACTCATTCCCAGCTCATCCAGGAAATATGGAAATAGTAGATCATATACTCCCATGGATAGGCCGAAGAGCGCCGCGGCAATTGAGATCACTGCAAAATTTCTGGTCCCTATCCGCATCCTCGATCGGGAAGAGCCGCCGTTTAAACCTGTAATCATAACTTACAAGCATCTAGGACCGGGGCATGCACTAGAGAACCGCGAAGAGCGGTGGATAGAATGAGAAAGTTTAAAGGTGTGCAGGCGCATTCTATTCTGTAAGAATGATTGGGGATGGATCGATTTGCCCAAGGACGATAAAAAGAAGGCATCTACCCTCGACGAAATGATCAGGGATAAGGAGACGGAAATCAAACGTTTGAGAGAGCTGAAGAGGAAACGTACGGAGGTTCAGTTCTTTCGAGGCATCGCCGCAATCTCCAAATCAGTAGCAACAAAGCTAGAGGATGGAGAACCCCTGGGCACCACCGAGAAACTATTTCGCAAAAGGTTATATCTCGGCCTTGAAGCCCGGGAACTTCTCTCCCTTCTAACTGACAAGATTTTCAGAAGGAAGAAAGCGGTAATCTTCACTCCCAATACATCGAGCTAGTCCGACGACATTTAAAAAAGGGCCCTACTGGATTGCTGATAGTGAAAATAGGTGAATAGGATGCCAATAACCTGTGCCGTCGTCGGATACGGCCCTGCTTTCAACATGGGGAAAGGCCATTGTAGCTGGATATCGGAAACTGACGGTTTGGAACTATTTGCAGTTTGCGATATTGATGAGAAAAGAACTATGGCTGCCAAGAAGGATTTTCCGGATATTGAAACCTTCAACTCCATCGATGACCTAGTCGAGCAGGACTATGACATGACCACCATCGTCACGCCTCACAATACCCA
This sequence comes from Hadarchaeota archaeon (SeqCode), assembly GCA_964621445.1. Lineage (GTDB taxonomy): Archaea > CAYQAE01 > CAYQAE01 > CAYVLA01 > CAYVLA01 > CAZUNO01. The sequence goes on from CAZUNO010000004.1 coordinate 146,047, forward strand.
CGCTCCTCTGGCAATCAAGTGTTTGAGGGAGGGTAAGCACTGCATAGTAGAGAAACCAATGTGCATATCGGTCGATGAGGCCGATAGAATGATTGATGCCGCCAATGAATCCGGAGTGATGCTCACCGTCTTTCATAACCGTCGCTGGGACGGGGACTTTCTTACCCTCAAGGACATCATTCACAGAGGGCTTCTTGGGGAAGTTTTTCAAATAGAGGCCTTCTGCGGAGGATATGGGCGGCCGAAGGGTTGGTGGCGGTCCGATAAGGTGGTTTCGGGAGGTGCCATGTACGACTGGGGGGCTCATTTCCTGGATTGGATATTGAACCTGGTCCCTTCGGACCGGGTGGAGGGCGTACACGGTTTTTTCCATAACCTGCTTTGGGATCACGTCACAAACGAGGACGATGTCAGGTCTATAATCAAGTTCCGATCCGGAACCATCGCCGATTTTCAGCAATCATCTATATCCCTCATTGGTAAGCCTAAGTGGAGGATACTGGGAACCGAGGGAGCCCTTGTAGACGGTGATAAGGAGTTCAGGGTGACCACCTCGATCGATGACTTCAAGGCAAATCTGGAGATTCCATATGAGGATTCGGACTGGCCTGGCTTCTACGATAATATAGTGGATCATTTAGTAAATGGAAAGGAACTGGGAGTTAAGCCTGAAGAGGCCCGGCGGGTAATAGAGGTCATGGAGGCCGCGGAAAGGTCCTGGAAAAGCGGAAAAGTTGAAACCCTGAAACATGAATAGGTCGCTTACGCTACAACTACTCCATATCTAGTATCTTCCTAGCGAGTTCTCTACAGGTGGATTCTATTTCCGGTTTGGATGGATCAGGTTCCTTATCCAGATACTGCCTTAGTCCCTCCTTGATCATATTTGTTTTGCGTTCAAATTTCTCCTCATCAAGGGGCTTGGACCCCTGTAGTTTTTCCTCACCCTCCATGAATCCCTCTGCAAAATACCAGTCCTTGTACCACCTGCATCCACCAACGTAGAGGAGATATCCAATCGGGGTAGCCGCCTCGGGGATATTGAACATGAGGGCCTGAGCAGTTAATCTATGATCGGGGTACTTGACCATTATATGGCTGCCCCGAGGAATCATATCGCATAGAAATTTGAAGAGCTCCTCCTCATTTCCCAGAGTTAGATCTATCTCCGATCCCCCGGCATGGAATCCATTTACGTACCTCACCTCTAACCATGGACGATAGTACTTTCCAAAACCGCGGAAATACAGTACCGAAGCCGTTGCAGGCTCTAGCTTTCCCCGTTCGCGATCAACGAGGTAGAGATCAAATCTTATCTCTCCCTCACCTCTTCCACGAGATACGTTCTCGATCTTGGTCCTGAACTTTCCTACTTCCTGCTCATCAAGCTCGGAAACATCGTCATACAGCGACATTTACTTCCCGGACCAGAAAGGTTGTGGACCTTGATAAGGCTTGATCGGTCAGGTTAATGATGCCAATGATCGTCGTTCCCAAAACCATTATTGGGACTCTATCATCTCGGGGTATTTCTCCTCTATGGCCTCTCGGTATTGCTTAACTACCTCATCAGGAACCGGAATAAAGGGCTTACCGGGTATGCCACAGTCAAAGACCCCGAAGGCGTTTGTATAGGCCTTAAATCTGGGTATGGCTCCGTATTCCTTTCCAAATTCAAGCCCATCGAGGAAAGTCCACACGTCCTTTAGCTTGTGCTGCATCTTCATTGCGTGGTCCCACTTGCCATCCTTACATTTCCTGTAAATATCCATTATGAACCTGGGAAACATGGATGCCGACATGGAGAATAGGCCTTTTGCACCGAGCTTCATGGTTGGTACGAAGTAATGCAATTCGCTAGCGGTCATGGGGATAAGATCGGTGAAACGCATTATGTCCAGCTGGAGCTTAATGGTGGTTATCTCCTTGCTGCCGCACATTGACGGTATATTGGCCAACTCCTTGAATGTGTCAACGGTGTGGAGCTGTGCAGTGTTCCCGTTGTTGTATACTATGAGCCCTATCTCCGGGCAGGCCTCGGCCAAGTCCCTCCAGTACCCTACTAGTTCCTCCTCACGTATATTCACGTAGAATGGGCTGACGTTCATGACCGCATCGGCCCCACAGTCCTGGGCATACTTGGTTTTCTTGATCGCTTCCTCGGTATTCACGCCCGAGCACCCGGGTATGGCCAGCGTGCCACCGGATACCTCCTCAACGAGGACCTCGATCAGTCTCTTGTGGTCATCCCAGGTTATGGTATGGAACTCACCCACGCTGCCGGTGGTTACAATTCCGTCAACCCCGGCCTCGCAAAGCGCCTGGACCTCCCGCCTCATTCGATCCTCATCGAATCTTCTGTCCTTGTTAATGGGCGTCGGAGCTATAACATAGATGCCCTCCATAGTCTCCCTAGTCAGCAAAATCAGTTCACCACAATTAATCGTAGAGGGTTGTTGAAAAATGGGACCTTCCAAAATTTTATGGCAAGTAACGTCTAGTGGGATTACGAGGCCAGGTCTTCTCCCTGGTGAATGCCTCCGCGTATTTGGCACCGCATTGCAGTCCCCTGAACTCCGCTACCGTGGTGACGAATTTAACTATGTCGATTCCATCATGATTCTTTAGCCACTGAACCTGACTGGCATGGCACCCCAGCATCTCGATTTTCTTGTCAAATGTCTCCTCTATATCCACGTATTCCTCGGGCTGGAATTGTAATCCGGCGATGGTATCCATGTAATAAATGGGAGTTATTTTTTCGTGATGAGGGTGCTCGGTGGTTAGATGAGGAAGGGTTGCCATGAAGCTAGCGTCAAAAATCATTCTGGAGGTCAATTTATGGTCGGGCATGTAGTCATCCGGATGGTGGGTGATTATCAGATCAGGCTTCGATCTTCTTATCAGTTCCACAAAATCCATCTTTATTTCCCTATCCATCTCCATTTCCAGGTCGGATATCCCTAAACCTATTGACTGGGCGTCGATTAACGAGCTAGATTTCTCTGCCTCCTCGGCCCGGGTCCTCGCTAGTTCCTTGGGAGGGATCTCAAAATGTCCTTTGTCACCATTGCAGGCATGGGACATTACAACATCATGGCCTTTCCGCCTGTAGAGAGCAAGGGTTCCCGCACAGAGAATCTCAAGGTCATCTGGATGTGCACCAACGGCCAGTATGTTCATATCAACCCTTCCCGATTGAGGAAATAACCCATTAATCCCTGATCAAGACCACCTTGAAAACGATCACCAGACTGACTGCTATGCCCACGGCCCATAGAAATCCAAGACGAAGCAATCTTCTTTTCTCTATTCTATTCTGGAGTTCCTCGGCTTCCTGGGCCAGATCGGCCCTCCTCGACACCTCATCGCTTAGGGCCTCCTCGGAAATTTCCTTTAAACGCGAATATCTCGGGCTGTTATCAATAGTCCAACTGAGCGAGTTTATGAAGAGCTCTCTGAATTCCTCGCGTTCCGTCAAGTACCCAAAATAGTTATTTCTATCCGGATTATCCTGCACGGTAAGCCCGGGAAAGGCAACCGAAGCTCCTCCATCCGCAAGTTCGTGGGCTACGATGAGTGGTGCTCCCTTATCTCCCTCATAGAGAACGTGACGGGTTCCGGGTGCGGGTATCTCAACATAGTTCCCACTTCTATCGCTGGAGTAGAAGGCGAGATAACCCTCCATGTAGAGTTTAGAGGGCAATCCCCCGTTAATCTCCTCCAGGCTTTCCTTCTTGACGTACTCAAAAACGGTCCTGCCATCAACGGTCTGTGATCTAAGAGATCTATTCCCGCCAATTGAAAAGACCGAGGGACCTAGCTGGGGAGCATATCGGCTGGTGCAGGCGTCACCCAATCCGATAACGGCTCCTCCATCCTCGAAATAGGCGATTGTCATGTCCGAGATATCCTCCAATGTAGCCTGTAACCTGGTTATCGGACATACTATGACCGCTTGCACCCTGGGAAAATTGACTACGGTCTCGTATATCTGCCTATCATCAACCAGCTGTATCTCCGCCTCGAATTGCCCAGTATCTCGAATTATATCCGCCAGTGCTTCTCCCCACTCCATAGTTGGCCCACAGTAAATTAGAATTATCGGCGATTGCCCCTCTCCGTGAACCGAAGCCAATAAAAGCATGGCGCAGATCATGGCCATTGTAAGGCCCAATACTCGATGGTTCAAAGGCTCCACCCGCCCTTTTCGAATGGGACAAGGTTCATCTCATTGACCTCAAGCTCACCATTTGCATAGACCCTCACGTGTTGAATCATATATCTCCGGTGCTCCATCTGCCTGACCCTGTGAGGTAGGGTGCTTAGGGTTGATTCCACATTCATCTGTATGAGTATCTGGTCATCGGCCTCCGTGTTATCAAAGGTAATTGAACCTGATGGAGGAGCGGCCTCGATAGGAGTCGTATCAGGGGAGAGCTCGGTGGTTTCCTGATAAACGGTCTCGTTTTGGTTGTGGCTTATCGAGAGGTATTTGATATTTTGACTTCTTCTGTAGAAGAAGTCAGGAACCCCTGTGAAGTATAGTATTTCTCCATTATCCCCCTTCAAAACCGCATAAACCATCGAGATCTGCCCCAACAGTGAATGATTCAGGAATAGTCCGAGGGTCCTGGAAAAATCATAGATTACTCCGGTGTATTCCACGGGATAACTTAAATTGCCACCCCTTGCGGTTACATTCAGAATATCTATGGGGACACTCACATTACCCAGATTCTCTCTCAGAGCGTGGATATCCTTTCTTGCTTCCATGATTTCTATCGGTTGACTTTGGTTGGGTAAGAATTCAGGATCCGCAAATTCTGGTTTCGGAGCCATGAATAGATTGGTGTATCGGACCTCCACCTGCTTGAATGCCTCTTTACATATGACACCGAACGTGAAGATCATGGTTTCGCCCCGCGACTGGGTACTCTTGAATTGGGAGGGCCAGTCATTCTTCGCAAGGTAAACCGGGCTGCCTTCTTCATGACTCCCCAGAGAAATCACGAGCAGAGTGGACAGAATCAGGATGACCACAAGTATTCCTCCCAGCCCACTCTTGCCGGAATTGACTTTCAATTTATCACCCACTTTTGACGAACAAACGGTTATTCGTACCCTGCTTTAAATCCTTTCCGGATTCCGGGCTACCATTGGTCCCCGCTTTGGGTAACTAAAAGGCGGAGACCGTCCTCTACGGAACGAACCATAATTTCGTTTCCCTTCCCTATGTCACCGGATTCCGCACGGGCCTTCCATATCTCCCCTCTCACTTTCACCCTTCCATCGGGGTTCAGATCCTCAAGGGCCTCCCCCTGGAGCCCGATCATCGATCCAGCCCCCACCCTTTTCTCATTATAGGCAACGGTGTATACCAACTTCATCTGCAAGGGATACGATATCACCACTATTACCAGGGCGCCGATTACCAGAAAAAAGAACACCGAATTGGAAAGACCGAATTGGACCTTGGCCACGAAAATAAAGCCCAGAGCCACTAGGAAGTATATCACCCTTAACAGGGCCATTCTGGATTTGGAAAAATCCATCTGTATATCCTTCGACTTCCCGTTCCCGTTCACTTCTCGCGTCTCCTCCTCAAAAAGAGGAGCAAACCCAGCGCCGTTACCAGGCCAAGCACAAAAATCGAGACCCTGATAAGGGTGGGAACCCACTCCGGTCCTGCTAAGTCATTGGCCATGTCGATTAGATCATTGCATTTCGATTCCTTATATTCCTGATCCAATGCCGCCTCAAAATGCGTTTTTGCCGCCGCCGCCAGGGTGGAATTGGAGTGCATGAGCGCCTTTGATAGCGAACGCAGTCCTAAAACGTAATCGCTGGGGGAAAAGGTACACTCATAAGCCATCTTGACCGAGTTCCATGCTAGGTCATAGTCCCCCAACTTAAGATAACAGTAGGATGAATCCTCATAAGCCGAGAGTGATTTTTGGTAATCCTCACCGAAATACCTCAGCTCACCAAGGTTCCAGTATTGCTCGGCAGCCACCTTCCACTCACCCTCCTCCGAATTCTCAGCAGCAAGAGAGGCGAGCTCATCACCGCCATGATCAATATCAAGCATTATCTTCATGTCCTTCAGCATGAACTCCATATCCGTATCCCCTGTGACTCTGCTTATCTCCTCCAGGGTGGTGAGCGCATTTTGCCTGCTGCCCTGGTTTGCCTGGTCCTTCCAATCCAGAGCTTGTTTGAGAAGATCAAGGAACTTTCTATTCGAACTATGCAGTCCGTGATGCACGGACTGCACACTGTCCAGGGCTGATCGGGCCCGCTCTAGGTCCCCGGAGATAAGGTAACATAGACCCGAAAATAGCTCATTAACCGTATGGCTTCGGAAATCGAATACGGATAGATCCTCCTCTGCAATGTCCTGGTATATGGAGGCAGCGGTGGAGTATATCCGTGCATAGGTGGCCAGCACTGCTTGTGTTGACCCCAGATAGCTTTGATTAAGGGTCTGGGCCATTCTCCTGGCAAGAAAAAGGTCACCGGCTCTGCGATATGATTTCACCAGGCCCTTGGTTAGACTCGTCATTGAGGCCAGTGATGAGGGGGAGCTCTGAAGGTAGCTACTTACGACCCCTATGAGTTGATCCGAGGCCTGGGAATACGTCTCGGAGGCCAGTCCCGTTTCCCCCATGCGATACTGGGCATCTGCAATTGAAACCAGTATCAAAGGAGAGTTCTGGGATTGCTCCTCCATAATATTACGCAAGACGGATATCAGTTTCTGGTAGCTATCGCTAGCCTGGGTCATGTTGCCCGCTTTCCGGTAGTAATCCGCAGCAAGTTTGAGTCTGGAGGCCGCGGAGGAAAGATTTCCGGAAACGATGTCACTATTTCCCAGCTGACGGTAAAGGTTGGCCGCATCCGAGTAGGCCTTCTGGTATGTAACATTTCCTGCGATCTTCAATAGAAAACCGGCCTCCGCAAGATTCCTAGCGGCCAGGGTATCGTTACCGGAATCCAGAGCATTCTGGCCCATTAGCCGGTAGACGGAGCCAGCAATACCGTTAAGCATCCGGAAACCCGTCTCATTTTTGATCACATATCTCAGCTCCGCCGCTGCCGAAAAATTACCCCCCGAATTTCGGTAGTCCTCTTTGTGTCCGAGCAAATACCCAGTTGCCTCCATAGATGAAGCCAGTTCCCCAATCTTTTCTCTGGAGTAACTCGCCAGGTCTTCGATTCTCCCCGGCATCTCCAGATATCCATAGATGTATAATGACTCCTCAAGGGGGCTTTTTAGGGAGAGATAGGTGGAGTAATTCCAGGTTGATGGCTCCATAACATGAGACCGATAGGAGTCCGCCGCTGCTTCAAGTTCTTGATTAACCCCCTTTTCATCATCATGCTCGGAATAAAAAATGGCAGCGCTGGTATGATAGTAAGCTGCATATGATTTGAACCCCATTTCGGCTGCTAGCTCCGCGGTTTTGGACATCTGAACTGCGGACTGCTGGACATCGCCAAGAAGCTCGGTGAAGACGGGGAGATAATAGAGGTCCAAAACATCGAAAATTGAAGGATCTCCGTTTCTCAGGGAGGTGCTTCTCATCTTGTATACCGATTCGTTGAGCTTTGTAAGGGAGTCCTGGAAACGCTCTTTAGATATTGGCAAAAACACCCTGCCCGCCCTATATAGGGACTTGATCTTGAGGGTGAGATTTGAGCTGATTTCAGCCGACATAAGGTAGGTGTCCCCTGCTTTCTCCTGGGTGACCACGAATTCCCTGGTTTTGTTGCTGATGTTGTACAGGTAGGCGCTGTTCTCATAGGCCTCGGCCCCGGACAGATAGTATCCATTATCGACAAATGAGTCCCCTGCCCTTCCGTACGCAGCCGCCGCATTATCCACCTGCCTTTCGTATTCCTGGAGTGAACCTATGGCCGCGTATATGCTAGCAGACCTTCTATAACTTAGACCAGCAGCGGTGTAATTTCCGATGCTAATATAGGCCTGAGCAGCTAAATCGTACTTCTGTGCAGCCGTGGCATAATTCCCGGATTCCATGGCCTCCCTAGCCATGTCCTCGTATTCCTTTGGGGTAACCGAGTTCACATTCGCGGTTAGGGCTAGCAGGATTATGGGAATAAGAATTATGGACCAACGCATTAACCCCGAACTCCAAATAGAAAGGTAAATGACTCGATTTAACTCTTTTCGGATCCTGGATTTTTATGTCCTAGCGCTTGGGAGTTGGGGTCCAGGAAGACTTTTAAATATAGGACCTTGCTGGAGAGTGTAAGGCGTTTCCAGATGATGAAGCTATCGGCGTTTGCTGACGAAATCCACCAGCCTATCGGAAAGGCACTGGATTTCATCGAGACGAACATGGCCCCCATGACCCATGTAGAATTAAGGAAGGTGGCACTCGAGGGCGAGGATTATATTAGAATAGAGGATTTCCAGGGAGAGGAACTGAAACAGCTGAAGGAGATCCTTGATGAACGGCAGTTTGGGGTGGCCTCGGTTTCCTCGGGCTTCGCCAAATACAAACATGATTCATGGGATGATAAAAAGGAATGGGAAGAGCAAAAGGACATGTTGAATAGGTCCCTGGAAGTGGCCAGGGTCCTCCACGCCCCCTATACCAGAGCCTTCGGGTTCAGGCGAATCGAGGGATGCGACCTGGATGATTGTCTATCCGAGATCGCCAATCGGCTTGGCTGGGCCGCCGATAAGGCCCAGGACGCCGATGTAACTTTGGCCATGGAAACCGAGGGCGGGCTCTATGCTGACACCGGTGAGAACGCCAGGCGGATAGCGGAAGCGGTAAATTCTCGATATCTAAAGATCAACTATGACCCCGGTAACAGCTACAATGTCGGGGATAGGCCGTGGCCCGATGGTTTCAAGGAGGTAAAGGACTACCTCGGCTTCATGCATGTTAAGAGCATGAGAACTGAAAATGGAAAGAAGATAGATTACTACAACATATTCAAGGAAATGAAGGAAATGGGTTTCGACGGCTTCCTATCCAACGAGCACCATACCGGCGGCATGGCTCCAGCTTCCCTGGAACTCCATCAGGATATATTACGTATATTCGACCGCATATACAAATAGATCTAGAATATAATGGAGTTAAGGTAACGCGCACCGTCTCGGAAACCGTCCTCACGCCCGAAGAAACCGTCTTCGTGTTCAATGCTTAGGACGGAGTCGTAGCCATTTTCCTTTAGGGAAGAGATATAGGCGTTCCAATCAATCTCCCCTCTTCCCGGAATTCGATATCGCCACCAACCCCGTTCGTATACCCCTCGGTAATGCATTTTTCTGTAGTTTATCTCCGTGTCCTTGGCGTGGGTATGGAATATACGATCGCTGAGGTGGTCAACCGCCTCTATATAGTCAATCTGTTGGTGAACGAAGTGGCTAGGATCAAAATTCAGCCCCAGGTAATCATTTGGCACCGACTCAAAAATTAGGTCAAAGTTATCCAGACCCTGAAGAAGCGTCTCAAACCAGTTCTCCATTGCTAGTTTGATATCGTTGTCCCGGGCATAATCGGCAAGTTCCGAATAGGCTTCCTTGAAATCCGTCCTTATTGTCTCCTTCTTGTTCTTTCCCGGGCTTGATCTACCAGCCAGACAACACAGAACCGGGACCTCCAGTTCCACACAGGCATCAATCGACTTCCTGAAGAAATCTTGGCTTTCCTCTTCTAACAGGATATCAGTTGTGTAATAGGCCAGGCTGGAGATAACCACCTCGTTATCATCAATTACAGCCTGTACCTTTTTCCTGCCCCCGGAGATAACGTCATCGATATCAATTTGCTTCTTTTCAGGTCCGACAATTACTTCAAGTCCTCCAATATTTGCATTTGAGGCGAACTCCGCTATCGACCTGAGGGACTCGTTTCTAAAGGGTGCCGTGAGCATTCCGACGTACAAGTGGGTCACTTCGTTGAGTGAATTTCTCGCACAGGTTTAAGTGTTTCGCGAGTATCTTCCGTTCAATTTCGGCAAGAAATATCATTCCAAGCCGATAACCATAATACGCTCATGGTGCCCGGAGGCCAAGGAAAACCTCCCTTCAGGTCCCCCCTTGGTACCCACCGATACCACGACCTCCTGATTCCCATTGCCATCCAGGTCTCCAATTGCCAGGGGCACACACATTGTCTCTCCCCTCCACCTATGCCAATAAACAGGTTCTCCGTCCTCCTTCATCATATGTAGAGAACACTCGAGAGCGCCTTCCGGGTTGAACAATCCCCTTCCATGGGACCCACAGATGATTTCCTGTCTACCATCCCCGTCCCAATCCAGGTGATGGGCTCCAGATAAATCGGGAATCGCATGGGCCGCCCAGCGTAGATTGAATTGGTGATCGAAATAGAGTAATTTCGAGTCCCGGGACCTGATATTTTCGGCCAATAATGAGGTTCCCTTGGAGCTCGGGAACACCCTCAATTCCTGCAAGTGACTTGCAAATCGTTCGGGAATGTCCAGACGACGGAGTATTTCACCCTTGCTGGAGGAAACTGCAATTCCCTCGGTGCCATCAAGGTATATTATCTCCCTGCCTTGATGACCTGATAACCAGTCATAAGCCAGGAGAGAATCGGGATGGTTACCCTTCCCCCGACATGGAAGACTGAACAGATGGGTTCCATCGTGGCGAAACCAGTGTATCCTTTCGTGCCCCGAACAACATATCTCACATATGCCGTCCCCATCAATATCGAACATCCAGGTGTTATGGCCATTCCCGTTTTCACTATCATACTCCTTAGCTACCATTATTTCCTCTCCACCCGGGCCGAGGACCATCAAGGATGGGTGGTTCACCATGTTGATTCGAGGACGTGCGTGGTTACGAGTCCATCTGAAATCATTTCCAACGGTGAGGGCTAGGTTCAACCCAGCCCCTGGCGTGGCTTTCTTGATATCAAGTCTCGGATTGTTAATGTGATAATCCAAACGTACGTGCCACTTAATCGACCCGTCTATGCCGTTTATGCAAATAACATCCCCGTTATATGAGGCTAATAGAACTTCTGGGATACCGTCCTCGTCGATGTCCCCAAAGCCTAGCTGACTGATTTGATAGGATTTCTCGGGAGGTCCGGTGATATCAGGGCTTAACCATATAGTTGAGCCATCAAGGATGCTGATGGCACGTGCGCGATTAGAATTTAGGGTCCGGGTTACCAGAGCCCATTCTCCCTCGATGCTGACCAGGAAGCCCTGCCTTATGAACTCCGTCTCCCCGTGGATTTCCGTGAGGTCAAAATGTTTCTTCAAATATCCCCCAGTTTTCCCCTCCGCATAGATGTCGACGATGGATTCTTCATCCCAGTTCACGATATTCATGGGCAGATACCCTCCTAAAGCTCCCTCCACCCCGATAGGTCCCTTCCCACCATCTCCTCCAATCGAGTGATATCGTTCTCGAACACGAGCTCCAGTTCTTGAATTAGATCGGGGGACATATCCTTCCTGGGATCTGCCCTTGGGTCATCGGGGTTAATCTCGGTTCCCAGGAGATTGGTTTGAAAATCAGCGTCCACATCAATGAATTCGAAAAAACTTCTCAGGAATTTTCCCGGTTCCTGGGAGAGGTCCTGGTAGAACATGACCTTGACGCTTGACCTGGGAAATAAATCGAATACGTTTTGGAGATGTCGACCGTAGAAACGAGGATCCATGTATAAACGAAACCAGGCATGGCCGTGGTGGTGGAGGCATTTCTCCAGGGGGATTCCCGGGCCTCGACGTCCGTCAAAACCGTACGGCTTATCCTTGAGGTGTACATGGGCCCAGGCGAGATAGAGAGCTTCTATGGGGTGCCTTAAGGTCATGGTTAATTTGATCTTTGGGAGGAACCGGGAGATTCTCTCAAGTGCTGGACGATATACAAGGTAGGAATTGCTGAATTCCCCAATAGCTAGCTCGTCCTGTATTTCTGAGAAATAGGTATCCTGGTACCATTCCAACCCCCGATGTGGATGTACCGTGAAGTAATTCACATTATCGTGGCTAGGGGGAACGTATATCTCTGGATGGCCCTTACACACATTCCAAAGCCAGCTTGAAGCCGCTTTACTGGCTCCGATATGGATAAAATTAGGGAGCAAATAACCCACATCCTCTATTGAAAAAAGGGTGACTTAAGTTTCTGTTTGAGATCTACCCCTCATGCTCAGGGATATGGCATCAACCGGGCATAACTCGGCACAGAGCCCGCATCCCTGACAGCTCTTCTTGATATGGAAAATCCCATCGGCCTCCGAAACCGAGTCATATATACAAACCCGTTTGCAGATGCCGCATCCGGTGCATATCTCGGGGTCGATGGCCGCGATTACCTTCCTTCTTCTATCCACTTCCGTCGTTGATAGTAGATTCCCGCATGCGTTGCCCCGGAACTCGCCTATTCTGGAGTAACCTTTCCTGGACATGTATCCCCTGAGCTGGTCGAGCATGGTGCATATCGCTTCATAGCCGTTTACAACTATGGCAGAGCATGATTGTGTTACCTGAGCCCCCGCCAATAGGCCCTTGACCATATCCATCCCGGACCAAATCCCCCCGCTGGCGGCGATGGGAATTTTGAGCTTGGGGCTGGCGGCTATTAACCATCTCAATGTGTAGTGAATTGACCACGGTCCACCATGCCCAGCAAATGACCCATGCATAATTGGTGCCTCCCTATCCATATCGATTTCGAGGCCCGTGAATCTATTGAACATGACCAGGGCATCCGCTCCCGTTTCGCATAATTTCAAGGCCAGGCTAATGGGATTAGCGGTTTGAGGAGTCATTTTGGGTATGATCGGGATTGACAGCTCCTCCTTGACCATTTTTGTTGCATTGCACATGGGAGCTGAGACATCTCCCTCGGATAGTATTGCCCTAGCATGGGGACATGAGACATTGAGCTCCAGTCCGTCAGCTCCGGCCTCTTCCATCATTCTCGCATACCTTTTCCAGCCCTCATCGGTATTGCATCCTATACTAGCTATGATGGGAATATCGAGTTTCTTTTTTGCCCTGACTATCTCCTTTGCATACCTTTTTTCATCGAAAGGGCTCGCCTGTTCATACGAATACAGGACCAGGGAGTCCTTTCCCGGGGGACCCGTATCAAGAATCTTGAATCTTGGAGTTGGGGATTTTCTGGTGATCACGTCCTCGAAAAGGGTCTTAACGACGACCGCCCCGCAGCCGGCCTCTTCCGCCTTCTTCATCCTTTTGACGGTGCCCGTTACTCCAGCCGGAGAAATGAGCAAGGGATTTCGAAGTTCAATTCCAGCATAACTGGTATGCAGGTCCAATGTCATCTCTCATCATCCATCTCTTCTCAGAGATTTGCGCCTATGAATATTTCTTTGTTATTCCAATTACAGGAAGGGATGGATATTGGGTTGAGGATGAAAACCGGCATCATTTAAGAGCACAGTGGGTGCCAATCCTGTGATGGGAGAAGGGGAAATATCAGCAAAGGGTGCCGGGCTAATCATCACATCGGGGATACTTTGGGGAACGGTGGCCATTGTGGTGAAGGTCTTGGTCAAGACGGTTGATCCGAGCCTAATCGCCTTTTCCAGGCTCCTGATGGGGGGCGTGATGATCTCTACCATAGTCGTGGTCAGAGGCATGCCCGTCCGAGAGACCTTTAATCTGAGGTTAGTGGCAATAGGTGGCTTTGGGATGGCTTTTAATTATCTGCTGTATACCATTGGCCTCCAGTACACTTTGGCCTCGGCGGCATCAATGGTCGTACAGTCAGAGGTCATTTTCCTCGTGGTGCTCTCCGTACTGCTGCTAAACGAGAGATTTGGAGCGCGGCGGATTCTTGGAATGATCCTCGCTTTGTCAGGGGTGGTCATAATTTCCTGGAATGGGCGTGATATCGTTGGTCTTCTGGGCTCGGATTATCTTATGGGAAACGTGATAGTGTTTTTTGCTGGTTTTTTCTGGGCCATTTATGCCTATTCGCAAAAGAGGTTATCCTCCGAATCGGGCACATTGGTTTCACTGTCACCGATTCTCATGATCTCGAGTCTAGTTTTGCTTCCTCTTGCCATTCCCTCCTGGGAATCGGTCCTGGATTTTGGGCCATGGCAAATAATTGCTCTGCTTTACCTGGGCTTCATATGCACCGGTGTCTCCTATATTTTCCTTGCCGAGGGACTTAAGAGGTTGCCTGCCTCCATTGCCGGAGTATTAACCACGGTTATGCCCATCACAGCGGTCATCCTGGCAAATGTCCTTCTAAGGGAAATTTTAACACCTTACATTATTGTTGGTGCTTTCCTGGATATTTTGGGTATTCTATTGGTCCTCAGAGGAGATGGGTAGGCCCCTCAACTCGAATACGTACCTAGAGGGTTCCCTTTTACCGGGGTCCATTCTGAATTGGCAATGAGAACAAACCATACCTGCGGATGTTTCATTTCCAAAAATGTCAGGTGTGCGTTCAGGTTTCAGTGGTCTTTTGCAGAACGGGCATTCACTTTGTACCCTATTCGAGTTACGGGTAAAGACCCTAATCCTTATCCTTGGTGAACTACTTGCTATTCTTCTGGCACGAGATGGACTAAGGGCGAAATCTCCTCCTATTCTATCCAGCACCATGGATGCCAGCTGACCCTGGGAATCAATCCTTCCCTCGCTGAGAACTCCCTCTATGGCCTCTAGAACCATGCCTTCTCCTGGTATTTTGTAGGATTGGGAACACTCATTCGGGTTGTCTTCCGCAATCGCACTCCCTCTCGGCTTCTCTGGCGTCTTCGATCACCTGCTTGAGTAGTTTCCTTAGCTGGATGACCTTATTGGCAACAATCCTTTCCACATCTCTATGGGTGATTTTTTGGGGCTTCAGCCCGGCGGCCATATTCGTAACAACCGACATCTGGACGTAGCAGATTCCTTTTTCCCGTGCCAGGGTTACTTCCGGAACGCAGGTCATTCCAACGATATCCCCGCCCAGCATCTTAAACATCCTTATCTCGGCCGCTGTTTCGTATCTTGGTCCCTCCGTACAGGCATAGACGGCTCGCGGATGAACCGCTACCTCAAGCATTCGGGCCGATCTCATGGTTATCTTTCGCATCTCACCGCAAAAAGGATTTGTTACGTCGACGTGGCTTTTCGAGCCTTCGAGCCTGTCTACAAAGGTCAGTGATCGTCTTTTGGTGAAATCCAGAAATTGGTCCGGTAGAACTATATCCTCGGGTCTGAGAGATGAACGGAGACTGCCGACGGCTCCAATTGAAATAATCCTCTCGGTGCCAATTTGGGCCAAACCTGCGATATTTGCGCGGTAATTAACCAGATGCGGCGGTAAGTTGTGATTAGGACCGTGACGTAGGACTATTGGAACATCCGGATCCATCTCCTCTGAGAAATGTGTTTGCAGACTGCCATAGGGCGTTTCCATTTCATCCCCCTTTTCTATGTCCGGAAACACTTTCCTTCCGCCAGTTCCCATTATCACTGCAACTTTAGGCATTGATCTTCCCCGCGATAATTATAAGTTGAAACAATGTATTAGAACTCACTCCACCGCAAAATAAAAATGGTGGGTTCCTGCAATTAACCTTCCAAGCGCCCTTAGAAATTCTCCGCCTGTCAAACAACTGATCTAGTTGGATCTTCTTTGGCGATGGTAAATCAATCCGAAAGCCTATCCGGAAGTTTCTGCCCCGCTACCAGGGTGTGGAAGCTTTCTCTTTCTCTGATTATCTCCGAGTTGGTATCTGAGACTAGTATCTCGGCCGCCCGGGGCCTTGAATTATATTGGGATGACATCGAATATCCGTAGGCCCCAGTGGTCAAAATTGCCAGCAAGTCTCCCTCTCTTGGCTCGGCTATCTCTCTGTCCCTTGCGAATATATCACCCGATTCACATATTGGTCCAACTACATCGACCTCTTTGTGGGGTGCCGCCATATTAGTACCATTTAGGATGTGGTGATAGGCTCCGTACATGGCCGGTCTAATGAGATCATTAAATCCGGCATCAACACCCACAAAGGTCCTATGGGGGGTAATTTTTATGGTATTGACCTCGGTCAATAGTAGTCCAGCGTCGGCAACTATGAACCTTCCGGGCTCAATCGCCAGCGAAGGAGATCCCTCTATTCCGTTTGTCTCCTTTGATTCTAGAAAGGTCTCCACGATTCTGGAGGCAAATCGGTCCAGATCTATTTCCTTTTCCTGGGGTCTATATGGTACTCCCAGACCTCCCCCAATATCGATATAATCAAATTCCGTATCTGAGGCCTCCTGTACTCTCGCTGCAACCTCCATGAATCTCCTTATCGCCGGTAGGAAGGGATCCACCTTCATGATCCCCGACCCTATATGCATGTGTACCCCACAAACCTTCATTCCAACCTTTGTGGCCATCTTTGCAGCCTTTTCTGCTTGCTTTTCCCATATACCGAATTTCGCGTCCTTGCCTCCGGTGATACAGTGATCATGATGTCCGGCCCCTACCTCCGGATTGATCCTAATGGCGACCTCCGCAGATCTACCCCCAGGCAACTTGGACATTCTCCTTATCTGAGATATGGAGTCCAGTGTTATCTTTACATCTGCCTTGAGGGCGAAGGATAGCTCCTTATCCTTCACATTATTTCCAGTGAATAGTATCTGGTGAGGTTTGTATCCGGCTTTATGGGCCAGAAATATCTCCCCAGGAGACACCGTATCGAGTAAACATCCCTCCTGTCGGGCAATAGACAACGCGGCCAGGTTAGAATTTGCCTTACATGCGTAGTGTATCTTGACTTCCTGATCCA
This sequence comes from Hadarchaeota archaeon (SeqCode), assembly GCA_964621445.1. GTDB lineage: Archaea > CAYQAE01 > CAYQAE01 > CAYVLA01 > CAYVLA01 > CAZUNO01. The sequence continues at coordinate 162,840 of CAZUNO010000004.1, forward strand.
TCGCCTTAAAAGCTCCAATGAGTCTACTTACGTTCTCTCTTATACGGAGTTCATTAACCACATGGAGGGGCGTGTCATATTCCTCGGCCAGAGAGCCACAAAATATCTTGCCGACGAAAAGCTTGTTACCTCTCCGAACTAGGCCAGTTGATTCCCAATTCATGAGCCATCTCCTAGACTGAATGCTTCCTTTATCTCCAATAATATATATGACCTGGGGTGGCTTCCTAAAAAAACAATGGGAAGGCATATACTGGAGGTTGCAGGTTCTAAGGTAACGATAGTCGACGGTGATATTATGGATATTACTGAACCCAAAACCCTCTCATGTCCACTGCGGAGAACCGTCTATGGAATAGAGAAGGAAACAGTGAACTCCGTGAGGAGAACGGTTGAATTCTACATAAATGATTGGGGAATGTTCACCGAGAAGAGAATAGTAAGTACTGATCAGATGCCAATAAACTTCGGAGTGACCGAAATGCTTGCTTCGGCCCTAACCCATGACATAATAGATGCCGTTGTAATGGTGTGTGAAGGTGCGGGTACCGTTGTCTCTAGCCTTCCCCAGGTAGTCGAGGGTATCGGGGCCCACATGACGGGCTTAGTGGAGACAAGCAAGGAACCTGGCATCATCCGAAAGTTGAGGTCCCATGAGGTTTTGGTCTTGGACCCGGAGCATGCGACCATGGACCCCATCAAGGGGCTGAGAATGGGATTAGAAGAAGGATACAAACGTATCGCAGTCACCATAACCGGTCACGAAGCTATAAACACCATCAAACTCAAGAAGGAGGGCGGCAGGGACGATTGTGCGGTCATTGCCGTTCACAACACGGGTATTGAAAGGAACCAAGCTTGTATTCTCGCCCGAAACTGCGATATAGTCACCTCGTGTGCCTCGAGATGGGTTAGAGAAGAGATTGGACCTTTGGCATCGATGCAATTGGGAATGCGTATACCAGTTTTCATACTAACCGATTTGGGCAAGGATATCGCATTGGTAAGATTGAGGGATTTCAGCCAACCCCTTATAGTGGGAACCGGAAAACCACCAAAACTTGGAAAAGAACAGCCAAAGCCCCTGCGGTAAAAGGACGACCTGGCTACGCTGTGCTCCGTAAGAGATATATATCTAGCGGTATTTGACTAGATAGCCGACCGTGAAGGAAGATAATAAGTTATTTTTCACAGCTGTAACTGTGGTAGGTAGGGTTAGTTATGAGCGGAGATATTGATCAAATTCTCGATAAGTTAAAGGTGGACGGGGAATCCCGCGAGCCTGAGGATGCCGATGTATTGGGCCCATCGGAAGGAGCAGACGATGAGTTGGAGTCCGTTCTCCGGCAGACAATGGCCGAAATTCTGGTTGTAGGGGTTGGCGGAGCAGGGGGCAACACGGTAACCCGTCTTTTGGATATTGGACTACAAGACGTGGAATCGGTAGTCATGAACACCGATGCCCAGGCGTTGGTATACGCAGATGCAGGAAGAAAGATGCTGCTGGGTAAGGAAACCACCGAGGGAATGGGAGCCGGGAATAACCCAGAAGTCGGTGAACAATCCGCAATGGAGACCGTTCAAGATATCAAGGACGTGGTTGATGGCAAGGATCTGGTCTTCGTTACCTGTGGACTTGGTGGAGGGACGGGAACCGGGGCCATCCCCGTGGTCGCCAAGGAAGCACACGAGGCAAATGCCTTGACCATTGCCGTGGTTACCTTTCCCTTCAAGATGGAGGGCCGGGTAAGGACGGAGAACTCAAAGGTTGGACTGGCCAAGCTAATGGACTGTTGTGATTCGGTTATCGTTGTTCCCAATGACAAGCTTCTAGAACTTGCCCCTGGCGTACCCATAAACACCGCTTTCAAGATATCGGACGAGGTTCTACTCAAGATAATAGTTGGTATGTCGGAGCTAATCGTTAAGCCTGGACTAGTTAACCTGGACCTCGCAGATCTCAGGAAGATACTGAAAAGCAGTGGAGCGGCCTTAATAGGTCTCGGAGAGGCATCCGGGAAGGACAAATCAAAGCGCGCTGCATTGGACGTATTGAACAGCCCCCTTCTTGACGTCGATATCTCCAATGGAAAGGGAGCCATCGTCAATGTCGTTTCCAGCATGGATGTCACATTGCTGGACGTTGAGAATATAGTGAAAATGGTTGGCGATAAGCTGAACTCGGAGGCGGAGATCATTTGGGGAGCCCAGGTCGACCAGGAAATGAAGGACACGGTGAGAGTGCTCATTGTGATCTCTGGATTGACCCTTTCCGATAAGTTTCTAGCTCCTCCATCAGAGGTTACAGAGGAAGAGGAAATAGAGGGCAAAAGTTCTGCCGATATGCTGAGCGGCGTATCATCAATGAGCTGGCTGTCCTGATCTAACCGGAACCTGATTCCAGGAGAACGGGACAGGTGAGGGTATCGCTATACAGCCATCTTCTCCCACATTTATCGCAATCATAATACGTCTTCCCGTCGATATAATCCCAACGATCGTCATTAAGGTCAACCTCGGTTAGCTTGCCGCCGCACATAACGCACTTCTTGCTCGACATATTGGAATCCTCTTATCGGATTCATCCCTTGGATCGCTCTTAACTCATTTGCCAAACGGAAAAATAGAATGTAGAATTGTACGAATTTGGATCGAAATTCAACCTATCCCAATTTATTAGTTTGGGGGATATGATATGTGTAGATGCAATTATGCATTGTTGATCTATACACGGACGAACCTGCTGGGCTAGGTGTTCCTCCCTATTTAGGAACCATGCAAAGATATGTTTTTGGGGCAGCGAAGAGCTCGGGTCACCAGCCGGTATATCTTACCATTGATGATGTTAGAGAGAGCCAAGGAAAAGACTGCCAAAATATCAACCTCACACCAAATTCAGATGATGCTCTGTCCCATATTCGTCAATCGCCCATCGTTATCATCCTTGGAGGAGTGCACACCCCCGGAAAATATCTCAGGGCGGAGCCTGGAACCCCCAAGGAGATTAGGGAGATTATTTCCCTCGCCCAAGGAAGGGTTTTGGTTGGGGGTCCTCTAGCCCATGGGACCATGGGAGGGGGGAGGGCCTTTCCTTCTACAGGGATTGCGTTGGGAAACTCGGCACAACTGATTGACGGAGATCCTGAAGCTTTCATAAGTGACCTATTTGAGTCGAATACCCCACCTAATTGCCCCAAATATCGAAGTTATTCTGAGCTGAAAAAGTTAGCTATTTGGGGAACGGGAATTATCAAGCAGATCAATCTTGGACCGGATACAATCGCCGAGATCGAGACCTCCCGAGGCTGTAGTAGAGCCCTGGTTGGGGGTTGCTCATTTTGCTCAGAATGCTCGCGCTACGGTCTCCCTGAGTTCAGGCCTGTGGATGATATATACGCTGAAGTAAAGGCCTTGAGAAAAGAAGGCGTAAGAAACTTCAGGTTGGGCAGACAGTCGTGTTTCTTTTCCTACGGTGCTTCGGGTATTGGTGAATCCGAGATCCCGGTTCCAGATCCAAGCTCCATCAGAAAGATCCTTTCAGCCTGCTCAAGCCTGTCATTAAATTCTCTTCACATTGATAATGTGAATCCGGCTGTTGTTGCAGCATATCCTGAGGAATCGGCTGAGATAGTCGATATTATCGTTGAACACTGTACTCCGGGAAATGTTGCCGCATTAGGAATTGAATCGGCGGACCCCGCGGTGATTTCCAAGAATAACCTAAAATCGAGTCCTAAGGAATCCTTGGATGCAATTCGCCTCATATGCAAGCAAGGGAATCAAATTGGCTCGAATGGACAGCCCTGCTTCCTTCCCGGGATAAACTTTGTATTGGGTCTTCCCGGGGAGACCAAGAGGACCTACGAGCTAAACATGAACTTTCTTAAGAGCATATTGGATGAAGATCTCCCCGTTAGGCGAATAAACATCAGGGATGTAATTCCAGTACCTGGCACCCCTCTATTTGATCAAAAATGGAACAGAAAGGCGTACCGCGAATCGGGCCGAAGTTTCAAGAAAGAGGTGAGGGAGAGTATTGACCGGCCAATGCTTCGGAGGGTTTTTCCAACAGGTCGGATAATTAGGGGTGTGGTCTCTGAATCTAGGGAGGGGTCAGTTTCCTTCTGTAGATTTCCGGGGAGTTATCCGATAATTCTGGGCGTTTATGGTGAAATAGAGCTGCGGCAGGTGTTAGATGCAATCGTGGTTTCCCATGGATTCAGGTCCCTGACGGCGCTCAAATTTCCTCTGGACATAAACCGATGTCAAATGAAGGCCATCACTCAGATACGGGGTATAGGAAAAAAGAGGGCTGCAAAGATATTTCGATCCCGTCCAATAGCTTCTTTCCAAGATTTGGAGGAAGCCCTTCAACCCGATCCTCCCTACTCGGCCCTAGAACTCCTGGCTAGGGCAGCATTGCTGGAATAGCAAGCTCTTTCTCTCATTATATTATTATATCATACTAATACACTTTATTGACGCTTTATTGATCTTGCTTCCAATTATTACCCCATACTACTTTTACGCCTTAACATGTTTCTTCATGTCCCATACCAAAATAGCTCCTCTAGGCGTCAATATTCTCCCTGGGATGGACATCAGATAGTGCCCTGAGCCTCTCGGATGTTACATGAGTGTATATTTGTGTGGTTGCCAGGCTCGCATGTCCTAGAAGCTCTTGGATGGCCCTTATATCTACATCATTTTCCAGCATGTGGGTTGCGAATGAGTGCCTCAATACATGCGGCGTTACATTCTTCCCTATATTCGCTTTATGTGCATACTTCTTAATGAGTTTCTGCACATATCGGGCGCTAAGAGAGTCCCCTGAACGCCCCGTAAATAGGTATTCAGATGGCGTCCTACGCTCCTTCAAGTACCATGCAATGTCTGATGCAGCGTGATTGGAAAGTATCACTAAGCGATCCTTCGCTCCCTTACCACTCTTTATCATAGCCGTTTTTCCATCCAGGTCGATTTCATCAATCTTCATGTTTACGGCCTCGGATACTCGGGCTCCGGTAGCATAGATGAATTCAATTAGACAGTGATCCCTAGTATTGTTGCTAGATGCCTCAAGAAGTGCCTCCAATTCTTTCTTGGTCAAAAATGTAGGTAGCTTTTTAGGCCTCTTAGGAAGCTGTAGATCCTCCGCAGGATCCTCTTCCATGGCTTCATTTTGCATAAGTGCCTTGAAAAAAGCTTTAATGGCGTTAACCTGGCTGTATGTAGTTGCATTCGTCAAATGCTTTCTTCTCTTAGTCTTAAGCAGGTAACGTCGGAGGTCAGAACGCCCTATTTCCTGGGGGGGTCCATTAAACCACCGAGCAAGTTCCCTTATCTGCAGTAGGTAGCGTTCCCTCGTCCGAGGGGAGTAACCCAGGAGCTCCCAATGGCTGTCGGCTATGTCCAATGCTTCCTTGAATCGCATTTATATGTCCTCAAGGGTTAAGTTCGCTAAGTCATAGCTTAGCGAACCTTTTTATGTCTTTTCATTAAGATAGGCCCCCAAATAATACCAATTTTAATCAAATACCCCACCTATTTAGACAAAACATGCTCATTTAATGGCATTTACCCCAGCTCGGAAATCTCATCCAGATCCATCATCATCCACCAGGAGTAATCTACCCCCTCTTTGCTTCTGAAATAGCGGAAAAGGGGGCGACCAAACGCTTCCTCTGCCCTTTCATTTAGTGAGTTTAGTTTGTCTCTCACGCTTTCCGTTCGAGAGTAATCCAGTTCATCCACCAGCCTGCTGCTGTTCTCATGACCCCTCTTAAGCATGAGACGGAGCACTTCCTCATCCTTCTTGCTATTTATAATCTCACGAAGTTGACCCAGGTCATCGTCATCTTTTTGAACTGGGGGCGTTGCATCTTCAATTTCCTCATCGGATGCGCCATCTAGGGCGCTTAATATGGTCTTAACATCCCTTCTTATCTCATATATTGCTATATCACTACTACCTATGTCAAGGGTAAGGTAGTAATCTATTGCATCCCGGATAATCCTGGAAAGGTTTCTTGACCTCGCCTTCAAGTCCGATACCTGATCCCTTCTTAACGTAATGCATACCTTCTTAAAATTCCCGTTCGTCACAAAGCACACCAGTATGATTGAGTATTATTACAGTATATAACTGTTGCGGCGTATCATTATGATATTATCATATTAGCATAAAACGGCAACGTATGATGTAGTATTACTATATTTTTCCCTATCACACCCAAAAAGGTGCTATAGTATGATAAAGTATGATTTAGGAATAGCCGGCCAGAATTTTGCAAAAGTGTCGGGGTATGATATAGTATTACCCTTGATGCCAAGAACCCGATCCCGGTCACGCGGCCAATAAGCGGGATGGTATGATTGGTGCATACTTTGAGAGATGCTCTTCCGACAATAGACCAACGCCGCCTCTGGAGATAATATTTTAATTACCCGTGCCCCCCCATGCAATGGAAATGATGTGGAGATGAAGCGGTTTTATAATGCCCCATCAGAGACAGTAAAATTTGTAGACACTACTTTGAGAGATGGAGAGCAAACTGCCGGAGTGGTCTTCTCCAACGACGAGAAAATCCAGATAGCTCGCATGCTGGACGAGGTTGGAGCCCATCAAATCGAGGCGGGCGTTCCCGCCATGGGGGGCGATGAAAAGGATGTCATCTCCAAAATATCGGCACTGGGTTTGGAGGCTTCAATACTTGGTTGGAATCGGGCCGTGGTGAGCGATGTTGAGAGCTCCATAGATTGCGGAGTAGATGCGGTTGCGGTTTCAATATCCACTTCCGATATCCACATAAAATACAAGTTACAGAAGAACAGGGACTGGGTACTTGAGCATATGGTCGAGGCAACCGAATACGCTAAGGACCACGGTCTATATGTCTCAGTAAATGCGGAGGACTCCTCCAGAACACCCGATGATTTCCTAATAAAATTCACATCGGCTGCAAAGAATGCCGGCGCGGACAGGGTCAGATTCTGTGATACATTGGGCACAATGGAGCCCTTTCAAGTATATGAAAGGGTCCAGAACCTAATTCAGAAGACCGGAGTGCCGGTCGAAATGCATATGCATAATGACTTCGGTCTGGCAGCCGCCAACTCCTTGGCTGGGGTTAAAGCAGGAGCAACCTTCGTAAACGTGACCGTCAACGGTCTCGGTGAGAGAGCAGGGAACGCGCCATTGGAAGAGGTGGCCATGGCACTTAGATTGATCCTAAATCACAACGTTGATCTTCGGGCCAAGAAGTTCAGGGAGCTATCCGAACTGGTGGCGAAGGCCTCTGCTAGGGACATACCCAAGTGGAAAGCCATAGTAGGAAGATCCGTCTTTGCCGCAGAGTCCGGGATCCATGCGGATGGACTGCTTAAGAATCCAATAAATTATGAAGCCTTCTCGCCCCAGGACGTGGGCCTCACCAGGCAGATAGTGATAGGCAAACATTCGGGCAAGCACTCAATTAAGAACAAGTTCAAGGAGTATGGCATTGAGCTTGATGATGAGATGACAAGTAAGATTCTCGAGCGGGTGAGGTCAGAGAGCGTCAAGAGAAAGAGAGCGCTTTTCGACAAGGAAATTATGTTGATCTACGAGGATTTAACGGAAGACGATCATCAATAGCGGAGTGTTCATTTCATGGGACCGAAGATATCATCTCCTCTTGAACCATCATTGATATTTTCCCCGGACCTACGTTTAAGGCACTTCACACATACCGAACGTGCCCTGTCGTAGCACATCGGGCAGCAAGGTGACCCACAGAGGCTGCAGGTCGTTGGCTCCGGTGTTACCCTTCCGCAGATAGAACACCTAACGGCTCTGGATCCCATTTTTCCTCCCATGGTGTTTTAAGCATCACTCAAGAAAAATGCTTGGTTCCATCCCTCGATCTGGAAGAGATTTAATAGCCGAAGTTCGAATTTTCTGTGGATTCTTGGAGTATTAGAAATGCCCGATGTAGTCATAATCGGCGCCGGACCTGCCGGTCTTTTCGCAGCCAATGAACTTGCTGATACCGGTTTGAGCGTCCTAATCATTGAATTAGGGCGGGATGTGGAAAAACGAGAATGTCCCCTAAACACAACCACGACCAAATGCATGAACTGCGATCCCTGTAATATAATGAGCGGGGTTGGAGGTGCCGGGGGTCTCTCAGACGGAAAGCTCAATCTTAGGCCTGATATCGGAGGCAATCTGAACGAATTCACCAATAGCGAAAAGGAGGCCTGGGACCTCGTTAACCACGTTGACAGGATATTCCTAAAGCATGGGGTTCCCGAAAATGGATATGGAACTGGTGAGGAAGCAGAGGAACTTCGAAGGCGTGCTGCCTCTGTTGGAATCAACTTCATTCCAATTCACCAAAGACACGTTGGATCGGACAAGCTACCCGAGGTGATCGAGTCGATAAAGAAGTGGCTGGCCTCCAAGAATATCCAATTCATGCTTCAAACCCAGGTAACCCATATTCTAGCCGGTAAGGAGGGGGTCAAGGGTGTCCGGATAGATGATGGAAAGGAGATCAGAGACATCAAGTGCAAAGCCGTGATCTCCTGTCCAGGTAGGTCCGGAGCAATCTGGTTTGCCCGCGAGGCACAGAGATTGGGGGTTAATACCAGACACGCACCAGTGGATATTGGGGTTAGGGTCGAGGTTAGGTCCATGGTCATGGATCCGGTAACCGATATTAACTGGGACCCAAAATTCCATATCTACACCAAGACCTATGACGATTGGGTCCGAACCTTCTGCACATGTCCATACGGGTACGTTGCCAAGGAGGACTATGATGATTTCGTGGGGGTCAATGGCCATTCACTGATCGAAGATAGATCCGAAAACACGAACTTTGCCTTCGTAACCAACGTTGAGCTCACCGAGCCAGTTGAGGACACCACCGCCTATGCCTCCTCCATTGCCCGGCTCTCCACCACGATTGGGGGAGGCAAACCTCTAATTCAGAGGTTTGGTGACCTCCTCAGGGGACGCAGAAGCACCTGGAGCAGCATCAAGAAAAGCTATGTCAAGCCCACGCTAACCGATGTCACGCCCGGGGATATCTCCATGGCGCTTCCTCAAAGGCTTACCACCGATATCATTGAGGGATTGGTAAAACTGAACGACGTCATACCCGGCGTTGCCAGCGAAAGCACCTTACTCTACTGCCCGGAACTCAAGATGTATAGCATGAGGTTTCTAACCGACCAGAACATGATGGCAAATCTGGATGGCCTCTACGTAGCAGGGGATGGGGCGGGCCTGGCAAGAGGCATTGTAGGCTCCGCCGCTACCGGTATTCTGGCCGCCAGGGGGCTGTTAGAAGGGATGGATAAGGATAATTAGAGATCGATAAGAAAGGTCTCGCTGACCGTTTTTTCAACCATACCATCCAAATCCAATGCTTCCTCGGCCTCCTCAACATTTACCGGGTCCGGCCTAGGACGTGGATTTGATGGTACCGCCTGGCACTCAGTCACCCGAGTGATGCTTTTCTCGTACGTACCTATCCTTCTTGCTATTTCAACTATTTCGTCCTTATCTAGGGCGATAAGTGGCATGAGAACTGGTCTATTAGTAACCCTCGTGGTGAGTGCTAGGTTGGTCATGGTTTGCGAGCAAACTTGGGATAAGGAGTCACCGTTGATTATGGCCTCCAGCCCCCTATTCTCCGCAATCCCATCCGCCACCCTCATCATCATCCTTTTGCACAGGGTGCATGTCAACTCCCTAGGACATCTCTGAATCAATGTGGTCAGGACTTCTCCGAGAGGTGAGATAAGAAAGCGCATCCCGGATGAACAGGAATATGATTTTAGAACCCTTGCCACGGCTTTTGCCCTACGGTTTTTACCCCTGCTTGAGTAGGGGCGATTATCGAAATAGATTAGGTCCTGCTCACATCCCCTTTTCATCATCAGATAGCAAGCAACGGGTGAATCGATACCTCCAGACATAAGGGATAGTGCCCTCCCTGAAGCACCAAGCGGTAATCCCTTTGGACCATGTATCTCATCGAGGTAAATGTAAGAATCCTCTCGTATATCGATTCCTATAACCACCTCTGGATCATCCAGATCAACCGAGGCTCCCGTCGATTTTCGAACCAGATCACCAATCAAGGTGTTGATCTCCTGGCTATCCTTTTCGAAGGTCTTATCTCCCCTGTTGGTATTGATCGCGAAGGTATCGCCCTCCGTAAGCACATCCATGGCCAAGTTATGTACCTCGTCGGAAATGGCTTGGATATCGCTCCGAGTGCTGATGGCTGGAGAAAGAGAGATTATTCCAAAAACCTTACGTAGATATTTACATGATCTATGTGGCTTGTTGGTGAACACCACCAGGCGTCCCCGGATCCTTTCCACATTCGACTCAATTCCCGCTTCCTGCAGGCAGTGTGATATATTTCCTGCCAGTTTACTCTCAAGCCGGCTCCTTACAACTGGACCCTTAAGGAATATCTCCCCGTACCTTATGACTACGCAATTTGCTTCCAGGGACAATAAACAGTCAACGGTCACCTATAGTTATCACTCTTTTCCCATTGCCGATACAATT
>CAZUNO010000005.1:0-57237 GCA_964621445.1 Hadarchaeota archaeon (SeqCode)
ACCAGGAAACCCCTGTTAGCCTTGTAGGCCGGAGGATCCCTGGACTTCCGATCACCTTCCCCTTCAGGCTTCCTCTGGGACAGCTTCTTCGCCTCCCTTCTTGCCCTTGTTCTTCATGATCCTGTCCAGCACCTTGTCCGGCGACTTGTAGTACTCGGCTATCAGCTCCCCCACCCTCTTGAAATCGAATATCTTCTCCTGTCTCATCCAGTCTATGAACAGGGCCCGCCTGGTTATCTCGTCCCAGACCTCCTTCTCGTCCATTCCCCGTAGGTGGGCGATCTTGCTGATCAGGGTGCTCTCACGGGCCACGAACTCGTGGGTATCGGTCTTGGGGTTCCAACGGAAGAGCTGCCTGGTAACCGGCTTCTCGCTCTTCTCGTCAACGGTAACGATCTCGGTAACGTTAAGGGTTCTCCTGAGCTTCCTTCCCCCTGTCATTATCACTCCCTGGACCATCAGGGTGTCCAGGTGGGAAAGTAGGCTTGGCGGAAGGTTTATGGGCCTGGTCACCAGCCTGTGCAGCAGAGAGGTGACCGAATCGGCGTGTATGGTCCCCAGGGAGGGGTGACCGGTGGCCATCCCCTGGAACATGACGTAGGCCTCCTCTCCTCGGACCTCTCCCACCACCATGTAGTCGGGTCGCTGTCTCAAGGCGGCCCTCAGGAGGTCGAACATGCTTACCTCTCCCTTCTTCTTGCCGGTGGAATCGGCGGGACCGAATCCCGTCCTGGCCACCGCTGGTAGCCAGTGTTCCATGGGCAGCTTGAGCTCCTGGGTATCCTCGATGGTTACCACCTTCGACTCCGGCGGTATGAACATGGCCAGGGCGTTGAGCATCGAGGTCTTCCCGGAGGCCGTGGCGCCCGAGACCAGAAGGGAGGCGGTGTACTTGTGCTGGAGAGCCATCCACAGCAGGGCGAGCACGGTGGGAGAACAGGTGTTCCAGTCCGCCATGTGCACCGGGGTAAGGGGTTCCTCACGGAATCTCCTTATGGTGAAGGTCCCTCCATGCATGGTGACCTCGGAACCGAAGGTGGCGTTTACCCTGCTCCCATCGGGCAGCCGGCCGTCCAGAACGGGGTCGGCCACCGAAATGTCCATGTTACACTTCTGGGCTATCCTGAGTACGGTCTCGTCCAGCTCGGATGCGGTCTGATAACTTACATTGGTTCTAAGCGAGCCGTGTCTATTGTGATATATGTAGATGGGAACCTTGATACCGTCACAGCTTATGTCCTCTATCGAGGGATCGTGGAAGAAGGGCTCTATCTTTCCCAGGCCCAACATATCACGCTTTAGGTAGTAGGAGAACTTCTGCCTCTGGGACTTATCGGTGGATATCCTTAGCTCGTCCAGTATCTCCTCCACCTTATCGTCGAAGTACTCCTCGGCCTTTCCCAGCTCGGTCAGGGAATAGAAATCGGACTCGATCTCCTCCTCAACGATGTTCTTGATCTTCTCCAGGACCTCGCTCTCCTTATCATCGAGGTCGGGCTCAACAACCGAGTATATGGCCTCCCGGTCCTGCTCATCCCAGTGGATGTTCACCTTTGAGTAGGGATTCTGGAGCCAGTACTCCTTGTGGATTCCCGGCAGGTCGCTGTCCTTCCACTTACTGGGTATGGACAGGAACTCCTCCGGTATCTGGGTGTCGAAGTGGGCCCCGCTGACCGCCTCCGCGGACAGGAACTTGAGTGGGCCCGACTCGCCCACGGTAACTCCGACCTTCTTCCTGACCGAGGAGTCGTCCAGTTCCTCGACCTCGAGGTCCTGATCCGCTACCTTGGCATACTCGTGGGTTGGCATGGCCGCCAGGTCCAGCAGTCCCTCAGCGGTCCCAGAATCGTCCTTTCCCTTCCGTTTGGGCTTTTCCTCCTGCTCCTGATCCTTCTTCGCCTTCTCGGAATCTCCTTCCCGCTCCTCCTTCTCCCGCATCTCGAGCCTTCTCCGGGCAGAGGCGGGCACATATCTCAGGAACGCCTTCTTCTCGATATCCTCGGGCGAGCTAGCCTCGGGGAGCTTGCCCAGGGCCTTCTTCATCCTCTTCAGAAACTTACTGTTAACCTTCCTGGCTTTCTTCTTGGCCAAGCCAATTCACATCCTCTATCTCTGTTTACGAGTTCCGTACACCATCACGCTTCTTCTTCAGCCACGAGATCCGTCTCTCCCAGGATGTCCTCCGGTCCTTCCTCGGCCAACGCGGCCCCGAACTTGGGCATCCTGGCCGGGAGGTTGTCCAGGAGAGACAACATTTCATCCAGCTTGGTGTTCATCTGCTTCAGTTCCTGACCAACTTCCTGGTTCAGGTTCCTGGTCGCTTCCAGGATATCCTTGAGGGAGGCCTGTTCCTCTTCCTCTTCCTCCTCCTCAACCGTGGATACCTGCTCGAAGACGGCGACTAGGTCGTCTATCTTCGAGATCAGCATCTGGATCTCTCTGCTAGTGGATTCATCCATCACTTCTCTCCTCCTTCTTCTCTCAATTCAACCCATCTCTTCCATGAATGTGGTCCTTTCATATTCATCTCACTCCGCGCTCTCCGTCTCCATCTCCGGTTTCTCGGGCTCCTCCTCGGGCATTTCCTGGCCCTCGGGCTCGTCAACCAGCGATTCGGATTCCTCCTCTTCCTCCTCTTCCTCTTCCTGGGCTCTCTTAGCCTTCCCGGCTGAAACCCGGGTGGAACTATTTATCTTAATATTCTTGGGCAAACGGCCCTTCTTCCTGGCCGCTACCACCGCCAGGGACAGCAGGGTCACGATGTCGGAGATCCCCAGCTTGAAGCCCTGAACCAGGAAGGTGGGGGGCACCACCTCGGAGCTCTTCACCCTATTCTGGATCATGTCGGCTACCAGCATGTAGGCATCCCTGACCACCCCCAGGTTCTTGAAATCCTGGCCGGGTACTAGCCTGGACTGGGGATGGGAGATGATGAAGGTGGTCTTGTCCGCCTTCTCCACCCCGGACCCGTCGGCCTTTGAGAGGTACTGTGACAGTAGATGAGAGAGCTCGGCCAGGCTCAGCTTTCCTGATTTGAAGGGTATGAGCGGCGGCACGACGCCGGTGGCCTCCACCTGGGTCACCACCGAGCTGGCCAGTGAACCCAGCTGGTGGCCCTTGATCTTCTCCGCCACCCGGGTCTCGTAATAGTAAACTCCCGCAACCACCCCGGCAACGGCGGCCCACAGCAGGAAGGGCATTATGAGCTTGATCAGCTTCTCCCCCACCTTGACGCCCACGGGGTCGGGTATCAGATTATAGGAGCTCCCTATGCCGTCTATATAGGTTACCCCGGGCACAACCGAGAACTCGCCCTTCTCCTTGACCTTACCGCTTATGGTCACCTTGGACTCTGAAAGGGGAGCCACGCTCTGGGCCAGTAACACGCTATCCCCATTCAGGGCGCCTCCCTCTACCGAGATCTCCTCCATCCATTTTTTGATGTCTCCCACATCTATGGTAACCTGGCTGGCGGGGTAGGTGCCGTCATTGGCGATGGTGAACACCATCTGATAGGTTCTACCTAGCCGCGTCTTTTCCTCGGCCTCCACGCCTCTGATGGTCACCTTTGGCCTCTCGATGGTTAGGTTCAGGCGCTCTACGGGCCTGGTGTGCTGGTACTCCCTGAAATCGGTAAATATGACCGAGAGATTGATCCCCGATATGGTGCGCCCCACGCTCTGGCCAAGTTGGACACCTTTGAACTCCACCGAGAGGTTCCCCACACCCCCCTCCGGAAGGACATCGATAACGTGAATGGCCTTGACCTCCACATCCTCGGGACACTCGACCTCGGGGGTAAGGGAGAACAGGGCGGCGTCCCCCACGTTCTTGACGCTTAGGTTAACGTACCCGGGTTCCTCGGGCATTAATCGGTAGTGATTGTTGGATATGTCGGTTGAGAGGCCTATGTTGGGTGGCCTAGCAAATATCTCAACCGTCCTGCTTATGGAATACTCGTTCTCGGATCCATCAATATAATTAAGGTCGAGCCCTATGGGCACGTTTCCGGGAATGGTCACGTCCCGCAGCAACCTCAGGTGGAGCTGTATGTCGATGGATGATCCGGCGGACAGTCCCCCGGAGAGCGTTTCCTCGACCTCCTCCGGGTTTAGCAGCTCCCAGCCATCTAGCAGCTCCCCTGAGCCCAAACCCTCAAGCTCCAGTTCCGGCGTCTTGCCGTTCCCCACGTTCTTCACCGGGATTCCCAGGAGCACGGTATCGTTATATGTAATAGATTCCACGGGATCCTGACTCATCTCACCGTTCCATACCAGATAGGGCCTGGTGCCAACTCCATTGACCTTCTCCAGTCCCTGGGAATAGGAAATGTAGTCGTGGCTCTCCCCATCGATGTAGTCAACCCTGGCCTTATCGAAGGAATACTCGCCCTCATCGAAACACCAGACCGGGTAGGTAAAACTAACCGATTCGCCCGGCTCCAGGACCAGGTCCCCGCCCCAGGTTATCTCCGAGCTTCCCAGGTCCTCGGAGGTGTATAGTCCTTCCGGGAGCTCCTCGGTGATGTTCACCTGGCTTGCCGATATATCCGCTGAATTAGTAACCCTGATAGTAACGTTCTCCATTATCATCTCCGAGTACGGCCATCCAGGCTCGCGAACCAGGAGCACCGGTGATGTAATTGACCTCTCCACCCTGAGATAGGGCTCGGCCACCGATAGCACTATGTGTTCCCCGTCCCTCGGGGTGGTGGTCTGACCACGATAGCTTCGGTACTGGACGCTGGTCGCGAAGCCCTGGTAGGACTGGTATACCTTGCCCTCCGGCGGGAAAACGGGCTCGAACTCGACAACCATCTTCCCGCTCTGACCCTCACGGAGCAGATCGATGCCCAGCCAGCTGGACATGGCAACCCCGTCCGGGGTATCCACGGAGGGAACTAGGTCCTCCAGGTCGGTGTCACCGACGTTGGTAACCGTTATCTCCAGCACCGGTTGGTCTCCGGGCGAGACGTGGTCCCTGCTGAATGATTTGTTAAAGGAAACCATAACCTGGGTGGATCTGGCCTCCAGCCGGGATCCCATTACCAGGGAGTAGTCCCTGCCCTCCAGGTCGGAGTAGCTAACCGGGACATCCAGGTCGTAGTCCTGGCTGGACTCCACATCCTCCAGAACGGAGAACGTAAGTGAGATGGTAAGCGGGTCACCGGGGCCTATACCCCCGGCGATCGTCTCCTCGACCTGGTCCTCGTTAAGCATGACGAAATCCATCTCTCCCACCTGGCCTTCCATCCAGGGACCAAGATCAATATCGGTGGCGTTCTGGTTACCGATATTCCTCACCCTAACCTGGAAGGTAACCGTGTCGTTGTAGGACACAGGTCCCTGCAGCGGAGCGCCTCCCTCATCCAGAACCAGTACCGGTTCCTCCTGGACCAGGAAGGGCCTGTTGCCGAGGACCCATACATCCAACTGTTCGGAGTGGGACTCGAAGGGGTTCTTCTGGGGATTGGTGTAGGTGGCCACCGCCCCTTCGTAAACGTAGTGACCCGGGGTATGGCTCCACACGGGGTAGGTTAATCTGAGGGTTTCATTTGGTGCCAGACTTATGTCTCCGGACTCGCCCCACACGATGAGGTTTGAGCCAAAGGTAAGGTTATCGAAACTGATGATTCCCTCGGGCAGGGTCTCCGAAACCACCAGATTGGTGGCCTGGTCGTTTCCGATATTGGTTAGATCCAGGGTGACGGTGCTTCTTATCTCCGAGCTCCGGGGCCAGAACTCCTCCCTGGCCAGCAGGTACTCACAATCAATCCTCCTCTCGATCTCCACGTGGGGAGAGAGCACCTCTATGGATATGGAGTATTCGACGTCGGGTATATCCATGCCGGAGGCGGTTGCGGTTAGGGTATTGACACCGAAGTCCTTCCCGCTTATCACGATGTTGACGATCTCGCTCTGCTGACCGTCCAGGGTCCCGTCCCATATCAGGTAGGTTCCCCACTCCAGTTTCAGGCCCTGGCTTAGTTCCAGGATCACCTGCGTGTTCTGGACCGGGCTGTTACCTATATTCCTTATGGAGATGGAAAGGGTCTCCGTCTCCCCCACCGCTATCTCCGAAGGGGGATCGATGAACTGTACAACCACCGGGGAGAGATAGGTCTGGGCCAGTATGTAGTTGGAGTACACCTCGTATACATTGCCCAGGAAGGCGTGCTGGTCCTGGTGGGTTATCTTGGCCTGGAAGGGATACCTTCCCTCGTTGGTGGCCACCAGGGTGGCCGTGAAGGAGAAGTACTGCCCGACCTCCACACTAGTTCCCTCCGGGAAGTCGGTGCTCTCGACCAGGAACCCGGGGAAGGTCAGGGATATATTCTTGGCATCCCGGTTCCCCTCGTTCTTGACCGTGGCCGTTATCTGGACCTTTTCCCCCACGTTAATGAAGATCATGTCCTGGCCCTCTTTCTCCACTATGGGCCGGTCGGCCTCGAAGGAGGTGAAGTCCAGGTGGGGACCAAGGGCCGTGAAGTAGAAGTCCTCGGTGTGTAGGGTGTAGGCGTCGTTTCGAACCCCTGACTTGTGGCAAACCCCCTTCCAGTACACGGTTACGAACCCGTATGAGGCCTCCCCGGGGTTAGTTATGGTGGTGGGTTTCACCGAGTAGGTGATGGAAACCTTGTTGCTGGAGCCGGGCTTTATATCCCCGGTCCAAGTCTCGAAATCGGATATCAGGTTAGGAGGCGTGTTGTCAACCACGGTAACGTTAAGGGCCGGGGAACCACCTACGTTCTCAACCCCGATGGAGGCCTGGGAGTCCTTTCCTATGAATAACGGGTCCCGGCTGAGTGACTTGGTCACCTCCAGTTCGGACCTTGAGGGGTATATCAGGAACTGCACCGGCTTCCTGACCTCGTGTTCCTGGCCGTGGGCATCCGTGTAACTGAGAAGCAGGTCATAGGTCGCGGCCTCCCTCACGTCTATGTCCGAGGAGAAGTTTAGGTAGAAAGGCCTCTCCAGGGTGCCCTGGGTCAGGTAGTACCTCACGCTCTCCCCGCCGACAACCTTCTCCCTGTAAACAGGTCCCCGGGAGGAGGTGAGCTCCCCCTCCTCTACGACCAGATACACGATACCGGTGACGTTGGTGGCGGTGAGCTGGATGTCGTAGGCCCTGGACCCGGCGGTGTTTTTGGCGGTTACCACCTGGGTCAGATCATCGTCGGCATATATGTTATAGACTATCTGGCCCTCATCCAGGCCCGAGGGACTCCCGGTGGGGACATCGCTGACTACTTCAAAAACCGGGGGCTGGAACTTGTATATCCTGAGATCGGCCCCGAACTTCAGCAGCTCCTCATCTAGCTGTTGTGGGCCTTTAAGAAAGATCTGGATATCCCGGTTCTCGCCCAAAAACAGCTCCTGGAACTGGTTGGTGGAGGTAAAGGTCTTGGTGGCGGTCTGGTAACCGGTCTGGGCGGTGACGTTGACCTGCCAGTTGCCTCCCTCCTGATCCTGGAAGGTGTAGGGCCTTCCCTCCTGGACCTTTCTAATATAGGTATAGACCGAGTAGCCCTCGAAAACCAGCCTCTGCCTGGGGTTTATCTCTATCTCAGCATATGGCTCGCTAGGGTCATAGGTTATGTACTTGAGGTTGAAATCGTAGGCAACCCCGTCCTTGGTCTCCTGGTCAATTATGATGGCATTGCTTTTCTGCTGGAGGGATATATCCTGCAGGTGGACCCGGCTCCCGTTCCTGTTCAGGGTCACGTTCCCGGTTAGCACCCCGGTCTCGCTGAGCATGAAGTTGAACTGGTACCCCTGGTATTCGAGGCTGTCCCTGGATATGGTCATCCGGTACCTGTGCAGGGAATCGACCTGCATGTAGCTTGAATCCAGGACCGTGCCGCTGAACCTGTTCTTGAAGGAGGCCACGAAGGAACGCATGTGACCGTTCTCGTAGTCGAGCGTGGAGGCATGGTTCTGGTTGGCCGAGTCATCGGTGGCATTGATGTAGTACCTGACCGCGGTGTCGGTAACGAAGGGGCCCACTATCACCTCGTAGAGCCCGGTGACGTTGTTCAGGCCCATCTCCCTGCTCGACCAGGACCCGTTATCGTCCAGGTGGAGGGTAACCGAGTCCACTCCGCTGGGGTCGCTCACCGAGGCCCTGATCACCATGTGGTCCTCGCTCTCGGTGTACAGAGGGATGGCCTCGGGCTCGATTTCCGGGGCCTCCACGTCCTCCTTCTTCACGATTATGGTGGTATTATCATAGACCTCTGCCCCCCAGTTGAGGTGTTCATCGAAGGCGGTGATGTTCAGTATGCTTACCCTTAGCTCCTCTCTCTGCCCGATATCGTTATTGACGTAAAGCCACTGGTAGTTATATCCCTCGGTGCCCTGTATATCCTCCACGAAGACCTGGCCGTCCACCTCGTAGGCTATCTCCGCGGTCTCGATCTCGCTTACGTCGAAGATATCCGCCTCGATCACCACCTCCACACCCTCGAAGGTGATAACCGGGAACTCCGTGGTCAGGTTTATGGTCGGGGCGTCCTCATCCGCCGCAAGGATAGGGGCAAGGAGAAGTAAGAGGGCTAGTGATATTATAGCCAATTGAATTTCAGGCTTCATTTCCGGAAATACACCTCAAAGCCTTTGCGCTGAAAGCTTTAATTTTCATTTTATCGTCCATTATTATAAATATATTTTCCAACTATGTCCAAATACTTGAACTTTCTATAATATGTAAACACAATTTTTGGTATTAGGCCTCTTTCACTAGGTTTAATTTATTGTTTCTGCAGGAATAGAGCGAGACCATTCCCCCGAAAAAAGACTCCCTGTCCTCCACCGATACCGCCCCGGTGCTCTCGATCAAGGCGCGGATGTCCCTATCTATATGGGTGTGACAGAAAATTCTGGATATGGGAACCAGAAGGGGGTACAGAATTCTGGCCAGTCTGCCCCTGGGCCTCTCGCTGTCCAGCACCACCAGCCTGGAGCCGTCGGTGCCGGTCCTGCTAAGTTCGGAGATGGCCATTGATGGCCTGTTTACGGTGGTTAGTGAAAATATGCAGAGCATGGATCCAAGGGAATCCCGTTTTAGGGGTAGCCTGTTGACGTCCCCCACGATCACCGAGGCCCTGATACCGGCCTCGGCCGCCCTTGAACAGGCCTTGCGGACCATCTTCCTCGAGGCATCAATGAGCAATACCCGGCCTCGGAATCCCTTTTCCTCGAGAATGGGAAGCATGACCCCGGTTCCGCAGGCGGCGTCCAGCACCCAGCCTTTACTGGAATTCAGTTTCTCTACTGCCAGACCCCTCCATTTCCTCTCGCTTCCACCCAGGGGACCGATCCGATCGGCAAGGTCATAGAATGGCGACCAGAGATCGTAACGGCCGGCTATTTCCTCTGTGCTGGCCCGACCCTTCGTGCCCCTCACCTCCCTAGATGCCGAGCATGGATCTAAGCTTCGACTTGCCCTTCCCGCCTGTGCCACCCAGGGCATCGGCCTTGACCTCCACTTCCTTCTGGTTTGATATCTTGCTGGCCAGCTTGATGTGGGCCTCGGCGGCCGGGCTATCCTTCTTCTTCATTACCACCGGGACCTTCAGGTTCGCGGATTTCTTTACCTCATCGTCCTCGGGAATAACCGCCAGTATGTCCAGGTCCAACATCGAACCCACCTCATTGGATGAGATCTCGCTCTTGCTTTCGCCCGACCTGTTGATAACCACGCCCTTTATGGGCACTTCCAGGCTCTGGGCCATTATCTTCATCCTCAAAGCATCGGCCAGGCAGGCGAGTTCGGGATTGACCACCATGATTATCTCGTCGGAAACGGAGAGGGGAATGCTGCTCTCCTTGGAAAGGCCCGAGGCGCAATCCAGGATGACCAGGTCAAACCTCTCGGACAGCTCATTTACGACCTCTCCCAGTCTCTTTGGATTGGCCCTGGAAAAACCGCTTAGCGAAAGACCGCTGGGAACTACATGTAAGCCCCCGGGACCATCGTAGAGGGCCTGGTCCAGTGACGCCTCACCGGCCAGAACCTCGTGAAGGGTTACCGGGCTTTTCTCCAGCCCCAGGTAGAGCGCCAGATCGGCCATGGCCAGGTCGGCGTCGACCACCGCAACCTCATCCCCGGCCAGGGACAGAGCCGTGCCCAGGTTGATGGTCAAGATCGTCTTACCGGTTCCTCCTTTTCCGGAGGTTATCGCCAATATTTTGGTTTGATTACTCATAACGGTTCCCTTTCCTAAAATAATTTTAATTTAAGATCGAGCATTATTCTATAATTAGCGCATATATTGCTTATTTTAAGTTTTTTCTGGTTCGGGCTTAAACAGGTATCGATTTCGCAAAGATTTTCCAACATCACACCACCGGCGTTAGTTCCGGAACCGGAAATCCCTGGCTCACATCCACATCGACGTTGAACAGGCCGGTCCGGGGCATCTCCCCATATATGTAGAAGCTACCGAAGCGTTCCATGAGCTTGAGGTCCAGGTCAACCATGGTCCTGAGCTGACGGGTTGAGTCCAGGGTGGACCTGGTTATGATGATGATCAGGTCCTCCCCCAGCCTGGCCTTTGCTATCTCGTTGGCGCACTTCCTGAGGGTCCTCTGCATTCCAAATGCGTGCTCAAAGCGATCCACGTTAATAACCCTGAGCATATGCCCCCAGGACTCATTCCTCTTCTCCTCCTCGACTCTTAGCCACATCTTCTCGCTCTCCTCCTCCGACTTCGAGAAGGTGTCCAGGACGTAGGGGAGTTCCTTATTCCCCACACCCGCAGCGAACATGGTAACGTAGGTGTCAAAGGAATCCTCCGAGACGTACTGGGTGATATCGTTCCGGATCTGCTCGGGGGCAAACTCGGCCGGGGGGATGAATAGCACCCCGCGGTCCTTGGCAATGAAATTCAGCACGAAGGGGCGAACCAGTATATCCACCCATTGGTAGGGCACGTTGTTACCCATCTCCATCAATATGGTCCCTCCCTGCAGGCACTTTCCCACCGAATCGTCCAGCACCGGCGAGCCACTATAGAAGGGGCATTTCTCGTCCGAAAAGGGCATCCAGGGCTCCTCTTCCTCCGGCTCCTTGATCCTCAGTGGAGGAAATCTCCTAAAGATCCCGTTCTTCAGGGTGTATACGTATCTCAGATTTCGTATCTCGCACTCCCTCAGCTTGTCCAGACGTACGTTCCTGACCCTCCGGCCGTCTATCTCCGAGTCCGAGAGGGTTACCACCCCGTCAACCAGGAACTCAAGCACCCTGGTGTCCATGAACTCGCTCACCAGGACCAGGGTCAGACCCTCCTCCCGAGGCCAATCCACCAGCTTCTTCTCGGCCTGTATGGCGCTATCCCCCAGCGATGAATGGATGGCATCCCAGGTATCAACGATTACCGTCGCGTCCTTGAGCCCTTCAACCTTTGACCGTACCTCTTTCAGGATGGGAAGTCCTCCTTCCTCCCCCATGCCCGAGGTGTCAACATTGACCTCCCCCACCATTTCAGTGGCGTCGAATATGTTGTCGACCTTGACGTACTTCCTGGCCCATGGAAACTGCTCGTACAGCTTGTCCGGTTTCACCCTGGTGGATACGTAGAATCCGTTAACGTTGGCCTTCTCCACCATCAGGGTCAGGGCCAAAGTCGACTTCCCCATTCCTGGGGCACCCTTCACCAAAAGGGAGTAACCTCCGGTTTTTTTCAGGGCCTCTGGAATCTCATCTGGAATCAGGACTGACAAATTTAGGAACCACTTTGAATTTATCTATGGGGAATGTTAATAATTTCTTATAACTATAATCGAGCCAAATTAAGCAATCTGCAAATTCCTTGTTATATTCGCAAGTTATATGGTCCTGTGACCGGTTCAACCGGCCAGACCGGTTCCCGTTTGAGAATTGCACGCGCGAAATTCGTAAGGGACAAAATGAGCACCGCCAAAACGCAACAAAATGATACATCTCGCAGCAAACTACGAGGATGCAACGGGAGGGGACTCCATACCACCCTCGAAGACCTCGTCTATCACCGACACGTCCAGGTCCCGGATACCCTCCTTCTTCCTCAGGGTCTCCATCATGTTGATTAGCTCGCCCGAATTCTTGGTGGATACAATTGCCACGATCTCGTTCTTGCTCTCGCATCTTGCTATTAGCTCCGTGCTCTCCACCTTCTGGAGCTCCTCCACCACTTCCTCCACCTTGGACTGGGTGAACATGTCCAGTAGGTACTTCTCTATCTCAATTCTCAACAGAGCCCGAACCGTGTACCCCAGCTTCTCGTGGTCTATGAGGACGGTGAACTTCTTGATGATGCCGTTATCTATCAGCTTCTTTACCCGGAAGTGAACCGTGGTATCAGGTATATCCAGCTTCTCCCCTATCTTGGTGAAGGGGGTCTTGGCGTCCTCCTGCAGTTTACCTATGATCTTCAGGTCAGTCTCATCGAGCTGGTACAAGCAACGTCCTCCGGGGGGTATATCTTCATTTTTGGCGTTCTCCGCGAGATTCTCTATTGGTGTAATAGATTTCGCACATTACTCGTATAAATATGTTGCGTTCGCAATTTCTCTGTAGATATACCCGAGAGGTCCTATATCAAGGTGTCGATGCAGACAAAAAATTACAAGAAAGTAGAAAAACCGGGAACCCTAGCCCTTGACCAGGACCTCCATGCCATTGGAGCCTATCTGCATGGGGTACTTCTCCATCCTGTGGGCCGTCTTCCTCATCTTTACCACCCGGAGGAACCGCTGGAATTTCCTTTCCTGTACCTCCTCCAGAGAGAGCTGGATGACACCGTCCGCGATGTACTCCTCGACCCCGAAATTGCTGAACTGGCTCTTGGGCCCCGCCTCGGATATGAACATCGAGGTCAGACCCATCTCCTTCAACCTGGAGTTCAATATGTATAGGCTCTTCCTGGCCTGATACACGTTCTCGAAAAGCACCATCAGGGCAGATATGGAATCGATCACCAATCTCTCGGCACCTATGCTGGCCTTGGCCTCCTCTATTCCCTGTATGGTGTTCTGGATATCGAAGGTACTGGGGGATACGAAGAATCGATGAGGAATGGCCATGAGACACCTGAAGGTACCGTCCTCCTCCAGCTTCTCGAAGTTGAAACCGAAATTGCTGGTCTGTTCAAAGAATTCTGACTTGGAGGCCTCAAAACTGACGTATATGCCGCTCGATCCCTTCTCGCCCCCATTATCCAGGAAATGACTGGTCAGCAACGTCTTACCGGTTCCCGGATAACCGCTCACCAGGATGGTCGAGCAGCCCGGGTATCCACCATTGAGAAGTCCGTCCAGGCCCTTGACGCCGGTTTCAACTCTCTCTATGTTTGACATGAACCATCAGCACCAATATGTTATTGTGAGGAAGCGATCAGCAATACCAACTCACTTCAAATTACTTACGCTTATTTTGGAGAATATGTCTATGCATTTAAATTTTTCGCATAAATTGTATCTTTTTTAGCAAATTATTCGTTTTTTCTTTGTAACTGGCCTAGATACCTCGCCTCATGAACCCCATTCCACAAGACCCAGCCTCTCCAGGGTCTCCGGCCTGGGCCTCCCCCTCTCGTTCCAGCCTCTAAGCTCGTAATACTCCCCCAGCATGGAGTCCAGGTCCACGGTCTCCCCCCTGGCAGGTCCCTGGGGCATGGTCTCGGACAGGCAACGGTAGGGCAGATAGTCCTGTTCCCTGTCAAATCCCTCCCGGACGTTGAAGACTCGTGTGAGATTCCATATCCGTTCCCCGGTCTCCTTCAGGGAATTAAGCTCCTGGTACCGGTACCCGGTGGCCGCGCTAACCATTCGCTGGATCTCCCTTAGGGTGAATCCAAAGGTGCCGAACAGGCATATGCCGGCGGAATCGACCACCGATATCTCGTCCTGGCTATCCACCACCAGCTGGGCCTTTCCCCGGGAGGCAAGGGGGTCCGCCCCACCCCTCATGGCCAGCAGCTCCTGCATGGCCGGATAGCCCCTCAGGTGACAACCTCCCCTGTCCGAGGTCGCGTAGGCCAGGGCCATTCCCTTGGCCGCCCGCGGCGAGTAGGCCGGGAGTTCCAGTCCCTTAACCTCCATGGCGAATTCACGGGACTCCGGGAAACTTTCGCTCAGCTTCCTGACCCCGCTGGCCAGGAGGGAGCCGACCTCGTTCATCTCCCCCATGCTCCTCAACATCTCCACCATGGCCTCCGGCCTCCCCCATTCGGGCTCCAACCCGCCTAGATCCTGGCTGCTTATGACCCCCTTCTCGAACATCTCCATGACGAAACCCATGATGTTCCCTGAACTTATGGTATCCATTCCGTAAAGGTCGCACATCTTCTCCAGGTGGATGATCAGGTCGGGCCTTGAATTCCCGCACTGGGGACCGAAGCTCCAAACCGTCTCGTAGTCAGGTCCCTCGGTGGAGTCCCCCTGGAATTCTCCCTCCTCCACCAGTGAGACCTTGCTGCAGGCTATGGAACACCCGAAACAGGCGGCGTCCCTTACCCAGAACTCCTCCCGCCACCTCTCCCCGGAAAGCTTGTCGGCGTCCTCGAAGTTTCCCCGTCTGAAGTTCATGGTGGGCAGCGCCCCTGCCTCGTTAATCGTTTCCAGGATATTGCAGGTTCCCTCCTGGGGCAGGCTCCGGACCGTGGTCTCGTTCATCCTCAGCATTCGGTGTGCCGTCCAGCAGGCCTCCCTCATCTCATCAAGGTCATGGACCTCGATTTCGTGCGAACAGCCCTTCACGCACACCGCCTTCAAATTCTTGGAACCCATGACCGCCCCGGACCCACCTCTTCCAGCCGCCCTCTTGCCGCTGAATATGCTGGAGATGGTTGAGAGCCTCTCCCCGGCCGGGCCTATAACCGCCTTCTCGTACCCGGTCCCCAGGAGCCGGTCCAGCGCCCCTTGACACTCCTGGGTATCAAGTCCCCAGAAATCCTCCGCGGAGATCAATCTGGGACCATCATCATCAGCGACCAGGGCCTTGGGCTCCTCCGATATTCCTTTAAAGACCAGCCCGTCGTAGCCGGCGAACTTCATGGCCGGGCCAAGCCCACCACCACAGTGAGCATCGAGGAAGGTTCCCGTGTGGGGACTCTTGGTAACTATACAGAAACGGTTGCTCCCCGGGGCCATGGTACCGGTCAGGGGGCCAGAGGCCATTATGAGCAGGTTCTCGGCCGACAGGGGATCTATCCCGGCCTCCATCCGGGTTATCATCAGGAACGCGCCCAGGCCCTTCCCTCCCAGAACCAGCTCGGTCACCCGAGGCTCCAGCTCCAGTTCGTCAAAAGATCCGCTATCCAGGTCGACCTCCAGTAACTTACCCATGAAGCCCTTCCATTCCTCGCTCATTGATCTCCCTTACCCTCAATTCTAAATACCTCTCGGGGGCACCATTCCTCGCATTCCGGACTTCCCCCGCACAGGTCGCATATCATAGGCCTTCCTATATCATCCAATCTGATGACCCCCACCGGGCAGGCCGACACGCATTCCCCGCATCCATCGCACATCTCGGGATCCAACCTGACGGATCCCAGCTCCGGGTCGAAGGAAAGGGCATCCCGGGTGCAGGCATCAACGCAACGCCCGCACTGGGTGCATACCACCGGTCGGTACCCGTTCTTGACCTTGTCGATAACCAGCCTGGAAGCAGTCAGGTCATAGGCCCCCTGGTGGGCGGCGCTGCAGGCCATCTGACAGATCCGACAACCGGTGCAGTTCCCGGCCTCGGCCACCACGATCCTCATCTTGCCCTGGGGAAGGGATTTGGTGACCCGTCTGGCAGTCTCATTTCCGTGAACCACCCTTGATATCGATGATACCATCGCCCTGGGGTCGGGGGCCTGGATAACGTTTCGTCCAAAAACCGTCCCCCTGGCCCCGGCCCTCAGGGCCTCCTCGACCACCTCCAGGGCATCTCGCAGGGTCTTGGATTTGGCGCCTCCCAGGATCAGGATTGGTATCCCTGCAGCCTCCGTGACCCCCCTGTAGAACTCGACGTCGTTTGTATAGGGAGCCTTGATTGCATCGGCCCCGATCTCGGCGGACATCCTTATCGATATCTTCACCAGCTCGTTATAGTTTGCCCCGGTGATCCTTTCCCCCAGGGGGATGGGCTCCACGAAAAAGGGAAGACCGACCTCGTCGCACTGGCGGGCAAACCGGGCCACCTTGGCCACGTGCTCGGCCTCCTCCCGGTCATCAGCATACCCGATGAAGAAGTAGATGACGATGGCATCGGCACCCATGGCCAGTGCCTGGCGGGGAGAGGTCATGTACCGGTGCTGGACGTGTCTGGAGGGGAGGGTATAGGTCTTGGACCGGAAAGCGTTGGTCCAGTCGGCCCTTATCAACATGGCAGGGGCCTTCCTGCCCCTGAACAGGTCTCCGATCCTGGACGCCTGTCCCGGGCTCACCAGTATGCCGTCGGCCCCTCCCCGGGAAACCGAGCGGATTGTCCTCTTGAGATCTATAACCCCCTTTATGGGCCCCAGCATATACCCGTGATCGGCAGCTATTACCACTGCCCTCCCGTCGCTGGGATCTATTATACGGCTAAGCCTTATCTCCTTCCCGGGACTGGTTAACACCTTACATACAACCTTCCATTATATTTCGGACCCGCTCTATCTCCGCATGGATCCCCTCCTCCAGGCAGGAACCGGCAAGAACGATTCCGCCAACGCCGGCTTCCAGCCCCCTGACAAGGACATCATCCTCGGCCCTTTCCTTTAAAACCAGAAGAACCGGAGCATCGCCCGAGGCCTCGACTATATCCCCGGTGCAGCCCAACTCCTGGCTGGCGGGAACCATCACCGCGTCCGAACCGGCCTCCAGGGCCATCCGGGCCGCCATCTTCAGGCTGTCCGAGTAGTTTCCCTCGGATATCCTCTCCCCAAAGGGCCTGGCCTCCGCAATCAGGGGCATGCCGCACCTCGAGCACTCGGAGGCTTGATTGGAAACCGATTCCAGGTTATCGGCCTCGTCCCCATCATCAACATATCCCACAAAGAAGGTGACCACCAGGCCACATGCCCCAAGGTAGGAGGCGTGTTCGGCCCCGGAAACGGAGACGTGGGTGGTTTCCTTTCTGGGGAGCGGAAAGGAGCCGTCCCTGTCCGCGTTAGTCCAATCGGACCTTACGAGAAGCGACGGCGCTCTCTTGCCCTTGAAGAAATCCACCTGGCGAGACGCCTCCCCTGGGCTGAGGGTGATGGCATCCACCCCGACACCTATCATCTCCTCCAGCCCGGACCTCATGTCCACCAGGCCCGGCGTGGGCCCTAGGGCCAGGCCGCGATCTGCGCTAACTATCAAACTCGGAGGACCGTCACCAACAACCCTTGATAGACGGATCTCCTTTCCGGTCTGTGAAGGCAATTGAATGAACCTCCATCTCCAACCTCGTTTATCTCTTAACTATTTGGTCCCCGCGGGCCGAGAAAGACTTTTATCTCCCTCAGAGAGGCAAGGTTTCAGGAAGGTGGGGCATTAATGTACGTTCTTGCAGGTGACATTGGAACCGGAAGCACCAAATCAATCATAGTTGATATCGAGACCGGAAGCATAATCTCGAAAGCCGCGGCCGACTACAAGCCAGGATTCGTGGTTCCCAAGGAGCATCCCAACGGAGCCGAGCAGTGGCCGGATCCCTGGTGGCAGGGAGTGGTGAGCACCGCCGGAGAGGTCATGGAAAAGTCTGGGATCGACCCCCAGGACGTGGGCGCCGTTTGCTACTCCGGGCTCTACGGGGGCTCCGGAGTCCCCGTCGACAGGGACATGAAACCCCTCAGACCGTGCATGATATGGCTCGATCAGAGGGCCTACAGGGAGTGCGACATCCTCCGCGACGAGATCGGTGAGCAGACGTTCGGCGAGATCTCGGGGAACTACACCATCCATTCCTACTATGGGTACACCAAGATGTTCTGGTTCATGGTCAACGAGCCCCGCCTTTTCGAGAAGACCAGGTACTTCCTGACCCCAAATGGCTATGCCATATACAGGATGACCGGCAACGCGGTCACAGACTACTGCTCCATGGGGAATTTCGCCGGGGTTTTCGATATCGAGAACTACGAGATCTCGGATGAGATCCTGGAGGAACTCAATAGGTCAGCACGTAAGAGGGTTTCAACCGAGTTCAAGGACCTGGAACTCACCTCGGATATGTTCGGGAAGCTGGTTTCCTCGGACGATGTGGTGGGAGAGATCACCCCGGAGGCGGCCGATGAAATCGGGGTCCCCAAGGGTACCCCGGTGGTGGCCAGCGGGATTGACGCCCCAGTATCTCTGGTGGCCACCGGAGGGGTGGAGTCCGGGTTTAACGGCCTCATGACCGGCACCAGCTGGTGCTGGGGAATTCTCCAGGACAGGTCGGATGCGGAATATGCCGAGAGGCTCATCAACTACCCCCACGCCATCAAATCGGAGGAACTCATATATTCCTTCGGCGGTGGCGCCTACCCAGGCGGCTCCGTTGACCCCTGGTACAAGGAAAACCTGGGAGCCGGCTCGGAGGCCAAGGACCTGGACAAAATGGCCTCGGGTATCCCCCCTGGCAGCCTGGGAGTGATATTCCACCCCTTCCTCCAGGGCGAGAGGACTCCAATCTGGAACACCTCGGCCAGCGGCGGCTTCTTCGGTCTCAGGCACCTCCACCAGGCCGGCGCGATCTACAGATCGGTGCTCGAGGGGGCTGCATATCTCCATAGATGGAACGTCGACCAGGCGGTAAAATCGGGAATATCGATCGAGAAGCCCACGGTGCTGGTCGATGGGGGAAGCAAGTCCTCGGTCTGGAGGGCCATCCTGTCCGACGTGTTGCAGATAGAGATGGAGTTCATGCCCGAGTTCCCGGGAACCCCGTTCGGGGACGCTCTCATCGGGGCCGTGGGGGTAAAGGAGGTTAAGCCGGAGGCCATAAAGGAGTGGCTTCCCGAGAAGCACACGGTGGAACCCGACCCCTCCAACGCCGCGGTTTACGAGAAGGGCTACGATCTATTCAAATCCATATATGAACGCCTCCAGGGCATCTATCCCGACTTCTACGATTTCTACCGGGAGTCCAGGAACCTCGAGGAGTGACCCATGAAGGACACGGGATCTTGGAACCATAGGAAGGGCATGGTCAGAAGGCTTTCCAGGATATTTGCCCCCGACGGCCGAGGCCTGATAATCGCCGCCGACCATAGACAACGCGGGATACAGGAGGGCATGGAAAATTTCGGGGATTTCGCGGATCGTATATTGTCGGTAATCCCCTACTCGGACGCCCTGGTCACCACCAAGGAGCCCCTGGCCCATCTGATCACCCACCACCCAGCGGTCACCGCGGGGACCGGGCTGTTGCTGTCCCTGAACCGGACCGGTCTCTCCGGATCATCCTTCGAGCTTGACGACAGGCCGGTTGTGGGGCCGAAAACGGCCGTGAAATGGGGCTTGGAGGGAGCCAAGCTACTGCTGAGGATAAACCCTTCCCGTGAGGAGACCAACTCCCAGCTATCCATGTGCCGGAACGTATGCGATGAATGCGACCGCCTCGACCTGCCCCTGATAATCGAGCCCCTTTACTGCGCGCCCCAAGGGGGTTCCCTCAAGGTTGACGATTCACCGCAGAGGATACGTTACTCGGCCATCATCGCCGCCGATTTCGGGGTTCCCGCCCTCAAAATACCCTACCCCTCGGGGCCGGACAAGAAGGCCAGGCAGGAGAGTTTCCGGGATATATTGGGATCGGTTAACTCCAGGGTATTCGTACTGGGAGGAAGGAAGTCCTCGCTGGAGAGCTTCCTGGCAAAGGTCCACGAGGCCATTCAAGCTGGAGCCTCGGGCCTGGTCATCGGGCGTAACGTCCTTCTCGACGACAACCCCCCGCTAGTGGCCTGCGCCCTTAGAAACATCGTGCACCGGGACCAGGACCCAAAAACGGCCTTGAAAGGTGCGAGGTCGGAGGTCTCCGGTTGACCACGGATTACCGGGCCCACCCCACGGCCATAGTCTCCGACCAGGCCACCATAGGGAAGGAGACCAGGATATGGCACCACGCCCAGGTGCGAGAGGAGGCGGTCATCGGGGACCGTTGCATACTCGGGAAATCGGTATACGTTGACAAGGCGGTGAGGATAGGCTCCGGGGTCAAGATCCAGAACCGGGCCTCGATCTACCAGGGAGTGACCATAGAGGACGAGGTGTTCGTGGGGCCCCACGTGGCCTTTACCAACGACAAGTACCCCAGAGCCTTCTCATCCAGCTGGGAGATAGTACCCACCCTGGTCAAAAAAGGAGCATCCATAGGGGCCAACTCCACAATAATCTGCGGAATCACCATAGGGGAATACGCCCTGGTCGGGGCCGGCTCGGTGGTAACCCGGGACGTCCCCTCCCAGGTCCTGGTCCACGGAAACCCGGCAAAACCGGTGGCCTATGTCTGCAAATGTGGCCATCCCCTGCGGCCCATAGAAGAGGATTCCCGTAAGGTGACCATCGAATGTCCCAGGTGCGGAAGTGAAAACCGGATCCCACCCTCCGTTTCGAAAATGTAATAAGCCCTCCCGCCAAGTATTTCAGCGGGAATCAGGAAATGAGCCATCAAACCGGAAAGGACAAGAAGCTAAAGGCCAACGTAAAGCGGGACAAACAAGCAGCGTTCTCCACCGACGTTCTGGTGAACCATTCTCCCACCGAATTCAGGATGACCTTCTTCGATACCTGGGCCACCAGGAAGACCCCCTCCGGGGGTATACAGCAGAGGAAGGACGTGGTTGCCGAGGTAGTGCTAACCCCGGAACATTTCAAGAGACTATGCAAGGCCATAAACGATAACCTTCAGAAATATGAATCGAGATTCGGGGACATATCATTCTCCAAGGCCGATACCCAAGGCCCCGAGCAGTCCATGGGGGAGACCGAAAGCTCCGCCTACAGATAGCGTCGTTCACATGTGAACGATAGAATTAAGTCCTCTGAACGGACATACACCCCGTCGAGGTGAATTATATGAGCGAAGGAATGTCTGACCCGGAGGAGTTGGCCGGCGTCTTTAGCGCCCTGAGGGAGCAAGTCCCGGGGTTGATCGAGGATATCATGGACGCGGTTTACTCGCCGGAAAGAGCGGAGAAGATGGCGAAGTCCGTCGCAACCTTCTACAAGACCCTGATAGAGAACGGGATAGACGAGCAGGATGCCCTGGAGATGTCCAAGGGCCTGGTAATAGACTTCAGAAAGATCTTCCAATCATTCCGCAAGGAATAGGAGCCGGGTAGACAAGTCATGTCAATTTCATCCAGCTTGGGAAAGGCCCTTTCCTGTGTTCGACCGGTACTGGGGCTGGTGACCGAGGTCAGCAAGGCGGCCATCATGCATAATACCCGCAAGAACCGGTCGAAGAAGAGGTTCAGAGAGGTATTGAGCCGACAGGACCTGCCACCCCAGGTGGTGGCCGAGCTATCGCGCAGATACGACGAATCACTTCCGAGCATAAGGGAAATCGTGAGAGACCGTGGCCGACGATGAAAGACTGGGAGAGGTGGAATCACAGCTAGACAGGTTGGAGAACAGGCTGGAGACCATAGAGAAGCTGCTCAGCTCCCAGACGGCGGACATGGACCAGGTAAGGAACCTCTTCGCTTTTTTCAGGGGCAGCCTGCGCTTCTACGACGAGGTCTCCCACATGCTATCCTACATCTCAAGCTTTCAGAAGGTCAACAAACACGGGTGGATTTCAAAGGACCCCTTGGCCAAGGCCATTCTCACAGACCTGGCCCGAAGGGGGCCCAGGAACATATCCCAGCTCACCCGCGACATGAGGGAGCTCAGAGGAACCGCCTCCAGGCGTGTGGTATCGGAAAGAGTGGATAGACTCATCGATTGTGGCATAATTGAGGAGGAAAGGTCGGGAAGCAGCCGCATGCTGCGTCTGGGAGAGGACGGTTCGGGGAAATCCTGACCTCTCCCAGCCTGCCAGGAGCTGTCAAGAAAGTGCCCAGAGACCAGGAGAGCTACCAGGGCCTACGCGATATCCTCAGTACCCTAGAGTCCCTGCCCCCCGACGCGGCAATATTGGTGGAGGGAAAGAAGGACGAGAGGTGTCTGAGGAGAATGGGCATCAGTACCGACATCATACGCACCAATTCATCCCAGAGCCTCCACCAGCAGCTGACTCCATATAGCGAGCTGGTCATACTCACCGATTACGATCGCCAGGGAAAACAGCTGGCCCGGGAGGCTGAGGTCATGGCAAGGGCATTTGGCGTGGAGCCGAACCTCCAGCCGAGAAAAAAATTACGTAGACTCACCGGGGGAGACCTGGCCCATATCGAGGGTCTATATACATACATGATGAATCTGAAGGCCGAGCTCTACGGTCCCTGGCAGCCAAAACGATCCTAGGGCCGTGAACCCCACGTTAGAGATATAAACCACCAGACATCCGCTGCATCGGATTCATTTGGAGAGGATGAAGAGACAGCCTGCAGTCGAGAGAAGGATAAGCGAGGTCAGCGACTCCGACACCATGGTCAGGATCCTGGGCACGGTGCTGGATATCGGAGACGGTGACTTTACGCTGGACGATGGTGAGGGCCAGATAGTGGTCATATCCGACCCCCAGAAGGTTGAGAACCTCTCGGAGGGACAGCGGGTGAGGGTCATCGGTAGGATTTTTAAAGATCCTGAACCGGTCCTGCAAGGGGAAGTAATACAGGATATGAGTAAGCTAGATCTTGACCTGTACAGAAAGGTGAGGAGACTGCTGGAGTGATCTCTCCCAGACTTGGTGTTTCAGATGTTTAAAGCAACCCTGCCGCAAGCGGCCGTTTGGAAAAGGTGTATAGATGCCATCTCTACCCTGATAGAGGAGGGCATCTTCTCCGTTAACGAGAATAAGATACGTTTTAACTCCATGGACCCGGCGAGGATATCCATGGTGGACTTCGAACTCAACTCGGAGGCCTTCGAGAACTACGAGATCGACGCTCCCAAGAATATCGGCGTCAACCTGGAGGACATGAACAAGATGCTTCGAAGGGCCCGGGCAGGTGACAGGTTGGAGATGCACCTCGATGAACAGACAAACCGCTTCGTCCTCGCCTTCCAGGGCATATCGGTGACCACCTTCAGCATCCCCCTCCTCGACCTAGGGGAGACAAAGTCCCCCAGCCCCCAGATCTCCTTCATGGCCAATGTGAGGATGGAGGCAGGGGTACTGGCCGAGGCCCTGAAGGACGTGGGCATAGTGGGTGATCACGTCACCCTTCGGGCAACCCCGGACTTCCTGAGGTTTGAGAGCGAGAGCGACGTGGAGAGCGTCAATGTCAGGCTGAACAAGCAGAGCGAGGGCGTGGCCAACATGGAGGTCAAGGAGGAGTGCCACTCCATCTATATAATATCCTACCTACAGAACATGCTGAAGGCCGCCGAGAGCACGGACCTGGTGGAATTCGAGTTCGGCGATGACCTTCCTCTAAAGCTCACCGCCCCCCTGGAGGACGGAAAGATATCCTTCCTGCTGGCACCCAGGGTCGAGGATTAGGTCTTTGAATAGAATTTTATACCCTGGATAGCACCCGAGTCCGACCTTGATTAGCTACCAGGATGCGAAGAGGGCATGGCTGGAGGAGATTCTCTCCGAAAAATTACAGCCCATAGAGGATGGTTTCCTGGGCGAGCTATCCAGCACCCTGGCCAAAATAGAGAACACCCTGTCCGAGTGCCAGGGAAAGGAACCCCGAAGATCGCTTCTGGAGGCCGAGAAGCTCAGGATGGAGAAATTCCTGGGCCAGCTCATCAGGATCCGTACCGCCAAACTATTGTCCCAGGCGGCGGAGGGAAAACGGCCTAAAGCGCTCACCGAAACTGAAAAGAAGCTCTTTGAAAACGTCAGCCAACAAATAGAGTGCCATGAGAAAAGATTTTATAAGATTCCCGAGGAGGAGGAAGGCAGCCTTGCTCCGGAGGTTATACCCGAGCAACCCCCGGAACGGCCGGATAAGGAGGAGGAAAGGGCGGATTCAAGGGAAATCAGCCAGGAACCTCCGGACGTTGAGGCCGATAGGAACAGGATAATAGCCATTACCTCCGACTTTCCACGGTTCGTAGGACCGGATCTTAGGGAATACGGACCTTTCAAAGGGGAAGACCTGGTCAGTGTACCCGATGAGGTGTCAGAGATAATCCTAAACAGGAACATAGGCAGGCAAATAGAGAGTGGTGACGAGAATTGAAGATGCCAAGAAGGATCAACATGTACTGCCCCAACTGCGGAAAGCATACGACTCACACGGTATCGCACGCCCGTAGGAGAAAGAGGGGCGAAATGAGAAAAGGACACAGGAGATTTCGAAGGAAGGTAAAGCCCAGCGGGGAGACCCGAGGTGCCAGAGGATTCCCGAAATCCTCCCAGAAAAGCCAGAAGCCGACCAAGAAGCAGGATCTGAGATATAGGTGCAATGAGTGCAACAAGTCCCAGACCAAACCCTGCTTTAGAGCCAAGACCCTTGAATTCACTGATTAGGAGGATTTTGATGGACGACAGATTAGAGAGACATATCGTAATGCCAAAGTCCCGCTTTCTGAAGGTACGCTGTTCGAGCTGCGGGAACGAGCAGGTCATATTCGGCTCTCCTGCCACCCTGGTGAAATGCATGGTTTGCGAGAATACCCTCGCCGCTCCCCGTTCGGGAAAAGGGGATATCTCAACCAACATAGTAGAGGTACTGGAATAAAGAAGGTGATTAGATGTCAACAAAGGACCAGGAATGGCCAAGGGAAGGCGAGGTGGTAATGTGTACCGTCCAGAATATAGAGAAATTCGGCGCCTTCGTCAGCCTTGACGAATACGGAGGAAAGGAAGGTTTTATCCACATATCAGAGGTTTCCACTAACTGGGTCAAGAACATACGGAACTTCTTCCGAGAGGGCCGAAAAGTCGTGGTAAAGGCACTCAGAATCGACAAGTCCAAGCAACAGGTCGATCTTTCCCTAAAGAGGGTGACGGACCAGCAGAGAAAGTACAAGGTCCAGCAAAGGAAGCAGATGCAGAAGTCCAACAAACTGCTGGAGATGGCGGCGGAGAACCTGGGCAAGACCATGGAAGATTCCCGGGAAGAGGTCCGGGCCAAGATACTGGAAAATTACCCCGACCTATACTCGGGGTTCGAGGACGTAATTAGATCGGGAAAGGAGATACTCGCCGAGGCCGATATCGACGAGGAATGGATCGAGGAGCTGTTACCAATAATTACCTCCAATGTCGAGCTTCCAGAGGTTAGCATCAGCGGGGAGATCTCCCTCCAGATACGCGGTCCCAGAGGAGTGGAGACTTTGAAGCAAGCTTTGGAGACGATCGGAAGTCCCGTTGACGGAAACGGCAAGGACAAGGTGAACGTAAAGGTCATAGGGCCTCCCAAATACAAGATGACCGTGACCTCCGAGGACTACAAGACGGCGGAGGACATCATCCAGGACAAGATAGATGAGGCCAAGGAGTTCCTCCAACCCTACGAGCACAGCTTCGATTTCACTCGGAAAGAAAAGTGAAATGAGATATGAAGAAGCTTAAGATCTGCAATTCATGTGAAAGCTACACCCTGAGCGATACCTGTAGCCAATGCGGGAGCGGTACATCAAATCCGCACCCCCCTAAATTCTCGCCCAAGGACAAGTACGGCAAGTACCGCCGTATGCTTAAGCGGAGAAGGGAGACCGAAGATTGAAGGATTTCGAAATCAGCCTGGACAGGGAACCCCAGTTGGATAGCCCAATACTAATAGAAGGACTTCCGGGGGTGGGAAACGTGGGAAGGCTTTGCGCAGAACACATGACCAAGGTCTTTCAGGCAGAGGAAATCGGACATCTATACTCCACATCATTTCCCCATCAGGTTCAAACTCTCCAGGATGCCACCGTCCAGCGCATGGGAAACCCCCTGCATGCGTGTGGGGAGCCAAGGGAGATGATCATCCTGTCCGGGGACATGCAGCCCCTGCCAACCCACTTTCAGAGCCATTATGAGATGGCCTGGACCATCATAGACTTCTCCAAGGAAAGGAATGTGGAGATGATGATGAGTCTGGGTGGATACTCTTCACAGCCAGACGAGGGGTCGAGAAAGGTCCAGGCAGTGTTTTCCAGCCCCGAGCTGGCCCATAAGCTAGGTGAACTTGACCTAGACCTGGAAAAACCGGAGACCGGGACCCCCATAGTTGGCATTTCCGGCCTGGTACCAGCCCTATCCCCCCGTCAGGGCATCGATTCCATTTGTCTACTCGGCGAATCGGAGGAAAAGATGAAACCCGATGTGGAGGCGGCGAGCCAGGTCCTAAACAGGATATCCGCCATACTTGAGGTGGAGATAGACCTCTCTAGCCTCGAGGACTCGGCCAAATCAATAGAGAAGGAGATGGACGACATCATCGAGAGGGTACAGAGGATGGGAAAGATCAAACTCAACCTCGGCGAAAGCGGCGAACACTATATACACTGAGCCGGGGATGGATCTCCGCAAACGATTTATATGAAAAACCGATTCATCGGGTCGGAGGAATAAACGTGATCCGGATCAACCTCAACAGATGCCTGAGATGTGGGGCATGTGCGGCCGTATGCCCGAAGGATGCTATACAGATATCCGAGTTTAACGTGGAGTACGATCGGGAAAGGTGCAATACCTGCCTTATCTGCGTTAAGACCTGCCCCTTGGGGGCAATTGATCAAGGGGAGGGAGATTAGTTGGAGAGCACGGATCTAGTGGTAATTGGCGCCGGCCCCGCCGGGTCAACCACGGCACGTTTTGCCGCCGGGAACGGTGCCCGAACGGTGGTCCTGGAGAAACGGGCCGAGATAGGGGAGCCCGTCCAGTGCGCCGAGGGGGTCCCGGCCGAGAGCTTAGAAAGTGTGGGTATCCCGGAGGGAAGATGGACGGCCAAGAAGATAGATGACGTAAGGATAATCTCTCCATCGGGCATATCCCTAGATCTACAGGATAAGATGAAGGGATTTGACTTCGGCTACGTCCTGGAGAGGAAGATATTCGATAAGTACCTCTCGAGCCTGGCGGCCAAGGCCGGGGCAAGCATCAAGCTCTGTTCCCGTGCGGTGGGGATTGAGAGAAGAAACGGCCGGGTCGTGGTCTCCTACCAGGAGTTCGGGGAGCCCAAAAAGATAGAGGCCAAACTGGTCGTCGGCGCCGACGGGGTGATGTCCAAGGTTGGGAGATGGGCCGGATTCGATACCTATCTGGGTCCCAATGATATAGAATCGGGGGTCGAGTACGAGATGACGGGAATAGATGCCGGTGACATGATCCAGATGTTCTTCGGTAGGTGCTATGCACCTGGAGGCTACGCATGGATCTTCCCCAAATCCAGGACCAGGGCCAACGTCGGGCTGGCGGTGATACCTAGCAAGGCCGAGCGCCCGGCATGCGATTATCTTGACGAATTCATCCAAAACCCGATCCTGGGAGATAGGATGGAAGGGGGATCCATAATAGAGATCAAGGCCGGAGGGGTACCCATTACCGGTCCCCTGGAATCGGCGGTGGCGGACAACGTCATGCTGGTTGGAGATGCCGCCAGACAGGTTAACCCCATAACCGGGGGCGGAGTCAGCTCATCTCTGGCATGTGGTAAGATCGCGGGCGAGGTGGCCGCGGAGGTATTGGAGGGAAAGGACTTCTCCTCCCAGGCCCTGAAAATTTACGACGAACGCTGGATCGAGGAAGTTGGTAACTATCATAACAAGCTGTTGAAGGCCAAGGACGTGTACCTGGAGCTGAGCGACGAGGAACTTGACGAGATCGCTGAGAAGTTCAAGAACGCGGAGGGCGAGGACTTCACCACCCTGGGCCTCATTAAATCAATAACCCGCACCTCTCCCAAGCTGATGTGGAAGCTGAGGGGCGTACTGTAGTGATAATATGGATGACATAGAGGAGATAAGAAGGCGCAAGATCCGCGAGATGCAGAAGAGGTTCAAGGAAAAGGAGGCCCAGCAGGCCCAGGAGGAGCAGAGACGCCAGGGACTGAACAGCATCCTGAACCAGGTGCTGACTGCTGAGGCCACCAAGTACCTTAAAACCATCAGGAGCAGCGACCAGAAGGTGGCCGAGAGGATAGAGGAGATAATCATCGCCCTGACCATCCGGGGAAGGATAAGAAGCAAGGTGGATAAGGTCATCGTCAAGGCCATAGAGAGGAAGGTCAAGGGAGTGGAGCCAAAGATCACCTTCATGCGCAAGGGAAAGAAGATGGAGATCTCGGAGAAGCTTCGGGAGGAAGACTAGAGCTGTCCGAACTCCTCGACCTGGTGGAACTGCACTGGACGACGCTCCCTGGCGGGGAAGACCTGGTCGACTTTCTCTCCCAACCCCTCGATCCCCAGTTAATATGCTCGGTTCTCAACCAGGAAAGCATATCATCATACTTTGATGAAAGATTAAACCACATCTCCATATCCCTCCACCCCCGGGAAAAGGGACTGGAGATGGTTCTTGAGGACCGGAGGCCGGGAGGAAGGGACCACAGTGTATACCGTTTCGAGGAGAGGCATATGCTCATGCTGGCCACCGGGTTCACCGAGGTCCGCAGGGGGAGGGAGGTGCAGACCGGCGAGTTTGAATGCCAGAACTGCCTCCAGATCCTCCCCGGCCACAGCACCAGCTGCAGCTCGTGTGGTTCCACGGAGCTTTCCCTCGCCACCATCCCATCATTCATAACCTACACCCGATTCGAATCCGACCTCGACAGGAGCAATGAGGAATTTATGACATCTCTTTGGAAGATGCTTCTAAGGCTCTCCCACTGAGACTCCGAATGATTTTTTAGCTATCTCCACCGTGAAAACGGTCGATGTGTCCCTCTCAGGAAGATATGAAGCGAGCTGCGGGTTTCAAGGCAGCGGAGATGGTTGAGGACGGCATGGTCCTGGGACTGGGAAGCGGGTCCACCGTTTTCTACGCCCTGAAAAGGCTGGGTAAAAGAATAAGAGAGGAATCGCTGGACATCCTGGGCATTCCCACCTCCAGGGGAACCGAGAAAGCGGCCCGGGATTTCGGCATCCCTTTAACAACCCTATCCGAGCAAGGGAAGATCGACCTGGACATAGACGGCGCTGACGAGGTGGACGAGAACCTGGACCTCATAAAGGGAGGGGGTGGGGCCCACGTACGGGAAAAGATCGTGGCCACCGCATCGGCCAGGCTGGTCGTCATCGTGGATGAGACCAAGCTGGTCAAACGCCTGGGAGAGAGATGGCCGGTCCCCGTGGAGGTGGTTCCTTTCGCCTCAACCCCGGTATCCCGTCGTGTGGAGGACATGGGCGCCAGGACGGAACTCAGGACGGGTGACGGGAATCGGAAATTCGAAACCGATAACGGGAACCTAATTCTGGACTGTCACTTCGGGATCATCGATCAGCCCTCCAGGCTGGAACGGAAGCTCAAACTGATACCCGGAGTGGTGGATAGCGGGATATTCACGGGAATGACCGACCGCGTGGTCGTGGGGGAAGGGCAGGGGACCAGGATCATCGAGGCCTAATCCACGACTCCGAGAAGGAGAAGGAAGATACCGGAAGCGGTTATATCGGCCAGAGTTCCCGGGTTCAGATCCCTTTTCCGTAGAAACCCGTCCAGCTCCAGGGCGCCCTGGATCCAGCTATCGGAAAATGCCTCCCTCCGCATGATGGCCTGGGCCCGGCTCTTAACCGATGAGGCAACCTCCTTCCCTGCCTGCCGGGCAATCAACGAGTCCTGGTGACTGGATAACAGCCACATGAAGGTGGCCCCGCAGGCCTGCTTGGGGTCCCCCAGGTCCCTGATGTAAGCCAGATACCTCCGAGCCGTTTTCAGGGAAAGACCGTAACCCTCCAAAACGTCCCTGGCCACCAGATCATAGGTCACCGATGGGGCTAGAAGTTCCTTGAGGGTGATATTCTCCGCCCTTATCCTATCCTCCAGTTCGGGGTCAAGGAGATCCAGACCCCTTCCCTCCCTGGTCATTGAGGAGTGTTCCAGGCCACCCACGTTGCAGTGTCGAATCGACCTACAGAAGTAGACCGCATCCTGGGGCCCGGAGCCATCCACCACCGAGCCTGCAACCTCGATCACCGAGTCCCGTGCGGATGCCCGGACCGCAGCTAAGCCAACTGGAATCTCGATCAACAGGGTCCCGAAGATTGTGTTCCTGCCCTCAGGAATGGCTTTCCTTGAACCTTCTAGAAGCGCCCCGCCCCACAGGCCCCGGGTACCGTCCGCTTCCCTTCCCTCACGGTAGATACGGGACAGTGGCTCGTCGATATTCAGGGCGGAGTAAATGAAGTCATGGTAACCTATATCCTCGAATCCCCTTATCTCGGTGACATTTCCCGGCTTGGGCTCACCGCTTACCTCAAGTAGCACCGACATCTGGTGGGCGTGGACTATGGAATCGATCTCCGGGAAGAGATACTCATCGGACAAGGGCTAACCCTTTCTCCTCCGGTCAAGGGCTGACTCTATCAGTCCACAGAACAATGGAGCCGGGGTGAGTGGCCGTGAAAGGAACTCGGGATGTCCCTGGGTGCCGACGAAGTAGGGGTGACCATCCAGTTCGAAGAACTCCATCAGCACCCCGTCCGGCGACCTGCCCACGAACCGGAGGCCGGCCTTGTCGATGGTTTCCGAGTAATCGGGGTTGACCTCGTATCTGTGGCGATGCCTTTCGTGGACCGTGTTATCCCCGTTCATCCTTTCCAACTTCCGGTACAGGTCGGCGATCTTTGAGTTACCATTAAGCTTGGCCGGGTAGGAACCGAGCCTCATGCTTGCCCCATAATTTTCCTTCCGGATGATCTCCTCCTGCTCGGGAAGAATATCTATTACCGGGTGATCGGTCTGGGGATCGAACTCGGTGGTGTGAGCTCCCTCCAGATCCAGCTCCTTTCTGGAAAACTCAATTACGGCGCATTGAAATCCGAAACAGATGCCAAGGGAGGGTATATCATGTTCCCTGGTGTAGCCCAGGCTCAGGATCTTGCCCTCCACCCCGCTCTTTCCGAACCCGCCGGGGACTATGATACCGTCCTGCCGGTCCAGTAGCGTTAACGATTCCTGATCCTCCTCAAATTCCTTGGAGTCCAGCCAGTTGATCTTAACCGCGGCGTTGTACCTGGCACCGGCGTGGGTCAGGGCCTCGTTGATCGACACGTAACAGTCCGGAAGCCTGTAGTCACCTATATCCACGTACTTACCCACGATGGCGATCTCTAGCTCCTTCTCCGGGTTCTTCATCTTCTGGACCGTCTCCCGCCACTGGGAAAGGTCGGGGGTTCGGTATCTGGTGCCGAAACGCTCCTGTATCCTGTCCCCAAAGCCCTGTTCCTCGAAGATCAGTGGGAGTTCATATATACATTCTATATCGGGATTGGAGATTATATCCTGTGGATAGACATCACAGAACATGGATATCTTGCTCTTGCGCACCTCGTCCAACATCTCTCTAGACCTGCAGACGATGAAATCGGGGGGAAGCCCCTCCTCCCTCAGCTTCTTGACCGAGTGCTGGGTGGGCTTGGTCTTGGGCTCACCCAGATGCTCCGGTATGGGGACGTAGCTTACGTGAACGTGCACCAGCGACCTGGGGCCCTCCTCCATCCTCATCTGCCTGATGGCCTCGGTGTAGTGAAGGTTTTCGTAATCCCCCACCACCCCGCCTATCTCCAGGATCAGTATATCTACCTTCTCCGATACGGCCACTTCACGTACCCTTCGCTTGACCTCATCGGTTATGTGGGGTATGAACTGAACGGTCTTGCCCAGGTACTTGCCCTGTCTCTCATTCTGTATGACCTGGCCGTATATCTGTCCCGAGGTTATGTTGTGGCTCTTGGGAATGTCCTGGTCCAGGAATCTCTCGTAATGTCCCAGATCCTCGTCTATCTCCCCACCATCCGAGGTCACCCATACCTCTCCGTGTTCCGTGGGGCGAAGGGTACCGGCATCTATGTTGAAATAGCCGTCTGCCTTAATCACCGTGACCTGGTGACCCCTGGCCTGCATCATCCTGCCGATGGACGCAGCGGTTATCCCCTTTCCGAGGCCGCTCATCACACCCCCGGTGACCACGATATATCGGGTCATGCCGTCCACCTCTGGGGTTTAAGATTCTGGGCTGAGAATAGGTTTGGGAGCTTCGGTCGCTTAGTCACGCGCATGTCTAAGAATGACTTCACAGACTATTATACCTTTTGGAGGTTGCCAGTCGTCTCCTCCTAGCGCCTTCAAGTGAAATCCCGGGGG
Source organism: Hadarchaeota archaeon (SeqCode) (assembly GCA_964621445.1). GTDB lineage: Archaea > CAYQAE01 > CAYQAE01 > CAYVLA01 > CAYVLA01 > CAZUNO01. The sequence goes on from CAZUNO010000005.1 coordinate 32,278, forward strand.
TCAATCAGGTCCGCCGCGGTCACCCCTACACGCCGGAGCTGGGCCGGGAAATCTTCAGGGTAGGCTATCTCCCTGGGCTTATGTGAGTCCCCGCCCAGGCTGAACCTGACCCCTTTCTCCCTTCCCAGGTCCACCAGATGGCTGAAGAATTCGGGTGCCGCCTGGGGATACCCCGGCTTGAACTCGAAGGCCAGATCATTCCCGCCAGCCTGGGCCAGAATGTCCTCCAGCCTATCCCAGTCGTAATGGCCAAGGACCTCCATGGGGTCCATGAACTTACCTATCTTGCTGTGGAGAAAGGGATGGGCCACCACGTCGGCATGTCCCCAGTCCAGGACCCCCTCCAGCATATCTAGATAGTGATCGGCATATCCCTCTGGTTCCCTTGGATCCGGGTTCTCCACATGGGAAAGATGGTAGTGGTTAGCCGATACCATCGTGTAGTCCAGGTTCTCGGCCACCTCGTCTGAAACCGCTACGCACCGGGGCGAGATGACCGTCGCCTCACACCCCACCAGGAAAGAACATCTCCATTCCCCCTCAGCCAGGTCATCCCTGTTGGCCTCCGGTTTCCAGTTATCTTCGGACCTATCTATATGGTCGGAGATGCCCACGAACTTTAGCTCCGAGGCCCATGCCCTACTATCTATGGTCTCCAGGGTCATTTCCTGGCTGGCGCAAAGCGATCTATGGCTGTGAACGTGCAGGTTGAAATCGATATACAGGTAACCACCATCATTCAGAAGTTCTCCAGGGTGAGTTGGGACTCAACTCCTACCTCGCCCCGGGTCACGTATCTTCCTATGGTGGCCCTGAGGTCGTAGGCATATAGGTTTTTCCTGTGCATGAGGTATAGTATCCCGCCCCTGGTGTCCTCGACACTTCCCTTTACCGCATCCCCACCGGTGATGATGGGCCTGGGGAGGTCACCAAGGGAGGGATTCTGGTACTCGGCCCTCATATCGGCTATCTTCAGGTTCTCGAATCCAAGCTCCCTTAGTCCTTCCCTGGCCCTTTCCACCCCGCCGGATTTGGAAAGGGAACGGACCTTCTCCTCGAACCTAACCCCCATTCTGATTCCCTTCTCGGCCGAGACCCTTCTCTCCGCCCTTCGGGCCTTGAGCCCGTCCTCAAACCTTGACACCCTGGCCGAGAACTCGGCGCCCTGCTCCCTCATCCGCCGCCTATAGCGCTTCTCCTTAGTGACGCCAACCTTGACCATATCCCCGAAAAACGCCAGGTACAGAACGTGGGTAACCAGACAGCTGGGGCGCCCCTTCAAACACCGGGTTCCATCACAGCGGGCACAGGGACCCGGTTCCTTTTTCGGAGAGGGGAGGCCCCTGAATCCGAGGGAGACCTGCTCCCCTCTCCTAAAGGGCAAGATAGTATTCCCTCCATCATCGGAGATCAACTTCAATCCCTCCACGCCTTGGGGCATGAAGGCTATTCCATCGATAATCGACGACAAGGTACTAGCGGGTGTTCAAAAGATCAGAAAAATGTAGCTACCTGGCGGGGAAAAATCGGATGGAAGGCGCTCGCCGGCGGAAAAAAGGCTTCAGGTAATCCATAAAACGAAAAACGTTCATCTGAGCATTCTATTGCCTCACTCGGAAACATTTATATGAATTTTGAAGGGGAACCGATGTCTAGAAGCCACGTTTTTTCGAACCTCTAGGGGTAACATTCATGGGCTCAATCTCGATAGCAATCCGAGACCTAAGGCGTCGTCCTCTCATAACGTCTGTAACCGTTCTTAGCATCACACTCGCCATCTCTGCCTTTTTATGCATACTTCCATTGGCCGAGAACTTCCAGATAGCGGTGGGTACAGCTATGAACCTCCAGATGTATGCCGCCGAACCGAAAACCATTACCAAAATACTCTATCCCTTCCGACAGCCCAACACCCCGGTAAGCAGCATAGAGAGAATCGGGGAACTCGATGGTGTTGAGCTCGTCAACCCCAGAACCGAGTTTATCGCGGAGGACCCCAGGGGGTATATGGAGGTCAATGGTACCCCCATAGCCGGGAAACTCACCTCTTTGGAAAGGAGGATGGAGGGCAAGCCCATAAGCATCTATGGAATCCAGCCCGAGTCCGAGGACCGGTGGTGGCAGGAAGTGGTCACCGGGGACGGGAGCTCGTTTAGCGACTTCGTGAGCAATGGCTCCTACCTCTCCTCCCCGGGCGAGTGCATGATCGGGCTTGACATGTCCATATACTTCCATGAAAGGTTCCAGAAGAACGGAATCGGTTACATCAAACCGGGCGACGAGATAACCCTGGAACCGGGAATGCTGGCCACCCGAGGAACAACTGGAGGAGCGACCCACGGAAACGTTACCCTGAAGGTGGCGGGACTGTTCAGCACCCTTAACCAACCGGGCCTGGTGGAAACCAATAGACCCGAGCAGGCCTGGTCCGGCAATGCCATAGTAATTCACATCGAGGACGCGGAGAAACTATTCCGGATGGAGGAAAACACGGTCTCCCGTATATATGTCAAGTATGACGAGGAGGCCGAGGGGACCAAGATTATCAACAACGTCATCATACCCATGCGAAAGATGCTGGATATAAGCCCCTTCTTCATCACCCCAACCGGTGCCGGCACCATGGGAAGCACCAAGTTGGCCAACACCACCACCATCATCATCGCCTTCGTGGCCGTGGCCGTGGTAATAATGAACATGATGTTCACCAGGGTCTATGAGAGGGTCCGGGATATCGGCATCATGGGAAGTTTCGGGGCCACCGTTTTCAGGATTATGAGCATATTTATGACCCAGGCCGTGGTTCTGGGCCTGATTGGAGGTACTCTGGGTCTGGGAGTGGCCTTCCTGGCCAGCCAGCTATATCCCAATCTGATAACTCTCAACTTTACGGTCTCCCTGATTGTCTCGCCGCTGTTTCTCGCCGTTGGCGTGGCCCTGGTATCATCGATCATACCGGCCTTTAGGGCCGCCATGTACGATCCCTTGACCTCCATACGATACGGGCTGGAGGCCGCCTCGGAAAGCTTTGTCACCAAGTACATGAACCCCATTTACAAGAAACTCACCAAGATGGAATTCCTGAAGAAACGGATCTACACGTCCATGGCCCTCAGGAACCTCCTGAGAAGGTTCACCCGATCCCTACTGGCCACCCTGGGAATCGCCATAGGAATCGGTCTCTTCGTGCAGCTAATGATAACCTCACAGGCAATTAAGACCCAGATAGGCGGAGGCCTGGCCCAGGTAGAGGCCTACCAGACCGGTCTGGCCCTGGTGGCCATAGCCATCGGCGCTCTGGGAACCTTCAACACCATGATTACCGCCGTTCTGGAGAGAACAGGCGAAATCGGAGCCATGGTGGCCATCGGTGGGGAACCCAAGCATATTCAGAGGATGTTCAGGGTGGAGGCCAGCGTCATAGGTCTGGTTGGTGGAATAATAGGAGCTTTCATAGGGCTAGCTGCAGCCGTGCTTCCCTTCCTCCTAACCTGGAACTTCCAGGGCCTGGACTGGGTGATGATCCTGTCGATGATGGGACTCGGCATCCTGCTAGCAGTTGGCATTAGTTACTTATCCTCGTGGTACCCATCCAGAAAAGCTTCGGGCATGGCTCCAGCGGAGGCGTTTAAGCTTGAGTACTGACCTAGGAAAGCAACTCATCGAGATCAAGGGAAAATTCATGGTTGACACCCGTAACCTCAACAAGACCTACAAGCTGGCAGGCGGGAAGGTGACCATAAATGCCCTTCAGAACGTCAACGTCAGAATAGAGAAGGGCGCATTCGCGGTGATGATCGGGCCCTCGGGGTCCGGCAAGACCACCTTCCTCAACATGGTCAGCGGACTGGACTCTCCCACCAAGGGAGACATATTCGTGGGCGGCTTGAACATCACCAAGGGTGACAGGGACTTCCTCAACATACTTAGACAGGAGACCATCGGTTTTATCCATCAGACATGGAACCTGGTGCCCCTGCTCACCGCGGTCGAGAACACCGAGCTGCCCCTGGAGATGGCCGGTGTTGACAAGGAGGACAGACGGGAAAGGGCCGAGGATGTACTGGACAGAGTGGGGCTGGGAAAGAGAATGGATCACCGACCGGTCGAGCTTTCCGGAGGAGAGCAGCAACGGGTGGGAATCGCCAGGGCCCTGGTATTCGATCCTCCCCTCATTCTGGCGGATGAACCCACGGCCAACCTGGACGCCAAGACCGGCCTGGAAATCATCTCACTGATGAAGGAACTGCAGGATGAGCACGACTCCACATTGCTGGTCAGCACACACGACCCCAAGATAACGGCCGAGGCTGATCTGATAATCTACCTCCGTGATGGCAAGGTTGTCAACGAGGAGCTGCAGATGGAGGATGTAGAGCCGGCCAAGAAGGTTACCCTCAAGAGCGAGCACTCCCTGACCGACCAGATGCTGGAGATACTGAACAGATTCGTGAGAGATGAACTCATTGGGCAGAGAGTGAAGAAGGGCGAGGACGTGGAGGCGGTTGAGATGCCCTTCGACGTAGTGGATACCGACCCCTCGGGTAGAGTTAGGATCATGAGACCCACGGAGGTCCAGATAGAGAATTAGGAGGAATTTGAATGGCTACCATGAGAAGAACGGGCTATGCCGATGTATTTCGATATGTGGGCAATATACTTGCCCTGGTGGGATTCTTAGTAAGCATGTTCATAGCCATCAGGCTATACATGCTCCTTGGCGTAATCAACGACACCATTATCGCCGTGTTTATAATGGCCGGGGTTTCCGGGTCTCTTCTCGGGCTGCTCAAGTTCATGGGCAAGGGACTGGGCATCAAACTGGCCAGCGGGAAGTGTGAGCTTTGCGGGGTGGAGTTCGGACGTGATACGTGTCCCGAGTGTGGGCGCCAGTTTGGATACAACTGTGCCCATCCTGAATCACCCCTCTCCGGTTACTGCGTTGACTGCATGACCTGCCCCATCTGTGGACAGGGACTGGCCAACGCCCACTGCCTGGTTTGCGGTAAATTCGTGTGCGAAAACTGCTACGATGAGTCGACCTACAGGTGCATAGAATGTGCCGCCAAGGGCAAGGGCAAGAAGGTAAGGGTGAGGATGAAGAGGGGTTCCTCCAAGAAGACCAGCTCCGATCTCGAGGACGCCAAGGTATTGGTCCTGGAACCCACAACGTTCCTCAGCTACAGGGCCACCGAACTCCTAAGAACGTTTGCCAAGGAGGACATAGTTGGAGAATCGGTGAGGGTTGGCGACGAGGTGGAGGCACTGGGATCGACCTTCAAGATAACCGCTACCCAGCCCCTGGGGCTGGTTAAGGTCATACACAGCACCTACGTAAACGTGGTGAACCCCGACGAGAGGAAGAGGGTAATCGAGGAACGAAAGCAGGGCGCCGAGAAGTGCAAGTCCTGCGACTCAGTTGCCGTTGACCACTGCCGTATATGTGAGGAACCGGTATGTGACAGGCACCGGATATTCTGCAGCTCATGTGGTTTCTACGTGTGTAAGGACCACTACATCCAGGAAAAAAACATGTGCACCCGGTGTGCTGGAGAGACCGAAAAGCCCGAGGCCGCCGCCACCGAGGCAACCTGATTCCCCTTTGGTCCATCCACATAATCCACGAAAGGGCAGCTAATTGAATCCATTTATCTTGCCTGCTCCATAGGAGGACCTTATGCCCGGTGCCGTATACCTGGGTCAGATGCACGTGAACTGGTGTTTAGAATGCAACCTGCCTATCCTGGAGAGGGATAGATGTAGATGCGGTTCGGAGACCCACCAGGTGAAACTGACGCCCCCCGGAGATGCCTTCCCGGCCAGCCCAGGGGCACTTGAAGAGATTAAGGGCCTCCTGGACTCGGCCTACGGACCCGGGGTGGGGGATGGACTGCTTCCGGATGACAAGCTGGTTTTATTGAACGTCTTACCGGCCATGGACAGAGCCCTGGAGATAGTCCTCGACGGCCGGGTGATGGGCCGAAACTTCTACCGCCCCCGGAAGGAAAAGTGGGTGTTCAAACCCACCCTGGAAGGCGCGGCCAGGATCTCATCCCTTTCCCATGCCAGGAGGGTGACCGCCGATCCCGGTGCCATTAAGGCCGTTCTGAAGGGAGCTAGCCTCCTTGCCCCGGGCATTACGGATGCAGATCAATCCATCCAAAGGGAGGACGAGGTGCTTCTAGAGGACCAGGAAGGACGGCTCATCGGGGTAGGCAGGGCAAGGATGACCGGAAAGGAGATGCTGGAAAGGGATTACGGCCTTGCATGCAAGGTCAGGAGGGCGGAGAGGGTCACACCCACCCACATCCTTCCCGGGGGCCAGACCTGGAATGACGCGGTCGCCGCCAACCGGGGGGTACTGGACGAGAGGGAGGCCGAGGCCGTGAACTTCATCAGGAACTCCGCCCGCTCCCACAAGGAGCCGAAGTCAGTGGCCTTCAGCGGGGGAAAGGACAGCCTCTGCACCCTCCTGTTGGTGGAAAAGGCCATAGATGAGTTCAGCATTATTTTCATTGATACCGGGATAGAGTTTCCGGAAACCGTCAGATATACGGAGTCCATCATACGCAATTTGGGGATGGAGGACAAGCTGATAGTAGGATCTGCGGGCGAAAGGTTCTGGAGAGCCATGGACGTATTTGGTCCCCCGAGCAGGGATGCCCGCTGGTGCTGCAAGGTCTGTAAGCTGGGGCCAACCACACAGGTCATCCAGAACCACCTGGGTGGGTCCTGCCTTACCTACGTCGGCCAGAGAAAGTACGAATCCGAGCAGAGAAAGGGCAGGCACCGGATATCAAATAACCCATGGGTCCCCGGCCAGATCTCGGCAAGCCCTATACGGGATTGGACCGCACTCCACGTGTGGCTATACATCATGCGGGAGGGCGCGGACTACAACCCCCTTTACGATAGGGGCTACTCCAGGATCGGGTGTTTCCCCTGCCCGGCCTGCGATATGGCCGAGTTCGAGCTTCTCGAGGACACACATCCCGGATTGGCGCAAAAACTGCATGCCCACCTGGATGAACATGCCCAGAGGTCGGCTATGCCGCCCTCGTGGACCGAGAGGGGACTCTGGAGATGGAGGGATGCCCCGAATTGGGCAGATGAGCATATCCAGCTGGAGTCCTACATACAGGTTCCCGAATTTAAGATGGAGGAAAATGACACTGGAAGGTTCCTATACACCAAACTTGATCCAGATGTGGTCGAAAGGGCCGCCAACCTGCTAGGCTCCCTCGGCCGGGTCCGCGAGCAGGGCACCACCAGGATCTTCGATCACCAGAATCCGATTACCCTGGAGGAGGACGGCAAACTGACCATCGGTCCCCTGGATCAATCCGCTGATATCCGCAAGACCATCACCGAGGTGACCACCTGCCTCATAAAGACCGAGCACTGTGTGGGGTGCGCCACCTGTGTAGGAGTATGTCCCAGTGAGGCCATCGAGATTAGGGATGGAGAGGCCTGGATCGGGGAAGGATGCACCAACTGCGGGAGGTGCATCCAGCTATGCCCGCTTCTGACCTGGGCGGTGGATATTCGGGAGGGCTCAGCTGATATTTTTCAACTCCAGGACACGGAGGGGTAGGGATGAACATCGTTATCCGCAAGGCGGATATTGGCCAAGCCGATGAGATCAGGAAAATGGTCAACAACTACGCATCCAAGAACAAGATGCTCCCCAGGTCGCTTAACGAGATCTATGAGAATATAAGGGATTATCACGTGGCCATCGACGGGGAGAAGGTAGTTGGTTCGGGAGCCCTCCACGTGTTTTGGGAGGACCTTGCGGAGCTTAGGTCGCTGGCCGTCCACCCCGATTACCAGGGACGGGGCCTGGGAAGGAAGCTGGTGGGCCATGTGCTCTCCGAGGCACCTGACCTGGGCATTAGCAGAGTGTTCATACTCACCGCCATACCGGGTTACTTCAAGAAGGCCGGCTTCGAATTTATTGATCGATGTGAGCTCCCCCACAAGGTTTGGTCGGAATGCATAAAGTGCCCCAAATTTCCTGACTGCGACGAGGTCTCCATGATAATAGAGGTTTAGGGCAGATTCTACAGGCCCGGATGGCGTTCGGCCATGGCCCGGCATAACAGTTTTGCGAGATGGATGGGTTCTGGAACCCGGTGGGTTTTGGTAAACTGCTTAACTAGCTTTACTCCCTCCTCTAGTTCCAGCCCCCAACCCTCGGAAACGTAGATAACCCCTCCATGGAGGCGGGGACTGATCGGTTCATACCTATCCCGATCCCCCGTAAGGGGGCTCATGGTCACCCCCACCGTGGGCGTGGACAGCAGATATCCCAGGTGCCTGGCCATGCCCATACCTCGAGGGTGGTCCTCTCCCGCCGCTGGCACCAGGAGGACCTGAGGCCTCTTCTTCATACAGTCAAAGGCCTTGATCACCGCCGGCCCCTCGCGATAGGAGAGAAATCCCGCCACGTAATCCATATCGGTCCGCATATAGGCCCAGGACCCATCCACGACCTTCATGTCCTTGGGCCGCAGGGATATCACCGCAGAAGCTACTCCCTCGTTTAGGGAAAGCTGGCTACAGCCCCCCACCAGCTCCAGATCTCCCCCAAGCTGGGATTCGCCTTCCAACCTTTCGCGAATTCTAACCTGGTGCAGGCACAGTTGCCTCTCCAAATCCGGCTCCATTCACCTCTCTTGGCGTGGCTCTACATTTAAATAGAAAGATCTCTGTTACCCTCCCACAAGGAGAAGTTAGGCATGAAGATTCTAGTCGATGATGAAGAGGTTGGCGAGGCAGAAATCGAGAACGTAAATATCGACCGGGACTCCCAATTCCCTCGCACGCTGATCGAACTGGAAGGCGAGGGCAAGGTTGTCCTTGACCTGGATAAGGATGAATACAAGGCGCTGGGAGGAAGGGTGCTCGACCTTTTAGCAGACCCTGCCGACCAGGACCTGTCATTCTACCTTACTCTGGCCAAGAAGAAGCTCTAAGCGGAGTCCGCCATGCGGCGGGTAAGCCGCGAAACGTCCGACATTTGCTTTTCCAGGTCCTCCATTTTTTTCGCTAGCTCCTGTAGGTAGGACCCAACCCCATCATTTAGCTTGGCCCCTTTGGAGGTCGGGTTTAGGACCCCGGCCTTCTCCAGCACCCGGAGCGAGTACCTGACCTGGTGGTTGGGAATTCCCGTCTCGTCCGATATACGCCTTATACCCAGGGGGCCCTTCTCCTTTAGGACCCCCAGTATTCTAACGTGCCTCAGCACCAGGTCGATCTCCTTCTCCAGGTTTCGTAGAGCCATTCAGGCCACCTAGGTCGCCTTTAAGACCTCGGTAATGGTGTATATTCCCGGCTCCGCATCTCCCACGAATCTCACGCTGCACAGGACCCCGTGAACGAATACATCCCTGCTCTGGGCCCGGTGGCTTATCTCGATCCTCTCGCTGGGACCTGCGAAGATGACCGTGTGGTCCCCCACCACGTCGCCGGCGCGGGCTGAGGAGATGCCGATCTCTCCCTTCTGCCTCCGTCCCTCGCCGCTGCGACCGGTCAATATGGATCTATCGGACTCCGAGGCCTCCGATATCCTGTCAGCAATCTTCAGCGCCGTCCCCGAGGGGGAGTCGACCTTCTTGTTGTGATGGATCTCGAATATCTCGATATCGTAATCGGGAACCATGTTTACCGCCGATGCGCAGAGTTCAAGCATCACGTTGACCCCCACCGACATGTTGGGGGATATCACCGCCGAAACCCCGTTCTCGATTATCGATGACCGTATATCCTCCATCTGTCCCTTCACGTGCCCTGTGGTGCCCATCACCACGTCCAGGCCAAGGCGACTTCCGTTAATAACGTTCCTGGTTGATGCCTCCGCGTTGGAAAAATCGACCAATATCCCGCAGCCGGTTGCCTCAACCGCCTCCTCGATATCCCCAGCCGGCCAAACCCTGGCCCCACTGGACTTTCCCACCGACAGCTCGCCTAAATCTTGACCGATCTGTGGATTTTTCGGACCTTCAAGTGCTCCTACAACTACGATATCATCCGTCTCCGCGGCCAGGGCAGCTATCCTCTTCCCCATCCGACCGCAGCCGGAAAGAAGAACCTCTATTCTACTACCTCCCTTCCGCTAGCAAGAGGAAAGAGTTAAAATATGTATGTGTGGCTCACGGTAACGTGTTTCGCCACCGCACTCTCACCGTAGCAGGCACCTTCTGGCCCCTGCATAGGGGGCACAAACACCTCATAGATGCCGCCTTCCAGGACGGCTTGGAGGTATTCATAGGTCTAACCTCCGATCGGATGATTAAAAAGATCAAGGATCTATCGGGAATCCCGGCCTATGGCACCAGGAAGAAGAACCTGTTCTCCTATCTTTCCGAAAAGGGATATGATGACCGCGCTCACGTCTTCAGGATAGAGGACGAATACGGGTTTGCCGCTGATTTCCCAAATCTCCAGGCCATAACCGTAACCGAGGAGACCCTTCCCAACGCCAAAAAGATCAACCAGAGAAGGAAACAAAGATCCATGGCCCCCCTGGATATACTAGAGGTGGACCTGGTGAAGGCCGAGGACGGGAAGCCCATCTCATCATCCAGGATTCGCGAGGGAGAGATCGACCCCGAGGGCAGGATCAGGAACGAGGGCTGATCCCCTCTATATTTTCAACTACCTCCCAGGTCCTTTCCTCCAGCTCCTCCAGGCTGCCATCGTTAATGATCATACTTTCAGCCATGGATATGGCCTCGTCCAGGCCCCAGGACTCCTCCCTCTGGTCCCTGTCCAGGAAATCCTGGTAGCTATCGATGTCATCCGCTCTTCCCCGCCCGATTATCCTCCTGTACCTCAGCTTCCCGGGCGCCCACACCTCGATAAGATGAAAGTCCGGGAACTCCCGGCGAAAAAGCTCAACCTCTGCCGATCCCCTTATGCCGTTGACCACCACGACCTCGGAATCCATTTCCCGGATACGTTTCACGCACCTCCTGGCTATGGCGTCCATGCCCTCCTTTCTTCTCAGATCGGTGGCTACGGCCCCCACGTTACGGTCAGTTACCTCCAGCCCCCGAAGCCTGGTCTCCTGGACCGGGACCTCCCCCATCCTGACGGCGGGGAACTGGTCCTCCAGGATCTGGCTAACCGTATCCTTTCCGGCCCCTGCCTTGCCGACCAGCGCCAGGACCTTCAAGAACCCTCCTCCAGGGCCCTGGAGATTCGCCTTGCACAGGCCCTTCCGGACATCAACATGCCCCCGAAGATTGGTCCCATGCGGGGACTACCGAAAACTGCATTGGCGGCCATGCCGGCAACGTAGAGGTTGGGGTAAACCTCAACCGAGTTATCCACCAGAGAGGCCTCACCCTCCTCGGCCCACATGGAGCTCTCCCCGCTGACCTTTCCTGAGGGGGTCTGAAGATTGGGCCCAACCTTCCTCTCCACAACCCGGCATATCTCGGAGTCATGCCCGGTGGCGTCGATGGTCTTCCTGGACATTATCACCATGGGATCCACGTGCAGTCCAGCCACATCGACCGCACTCCAGTTTATGACCAGGCCCTCCACGCTCTCATCCCTGATCACCACGTCCTCGATGGTGATGAGGTTAAACACCTTGGCGCCAGCCCTCATGGCCTCCAGACATATGGCCGTGGTGGATTCCACGGAGTTCGCGACGAAAAGGCCATCCCCCACGGACCTGCTCCGCACCCCGAACTCATCCAGTATATCCTTTCCCTGCTCCTGAACCGTAATCTGGTTGAACATCATGCCCCCTCCCCACATTCCACCGCCTATGCTCAGCCTTCTCTCGAAAAGGGCGGTCTTTACCCCGCTTTTGGCCAGGTAGTAGGCGGCGACCATCCCCGAAGGACCGGCGCCGGCGATGGCCACGTCGAGCTCCAGGCTGGACGATAGGTCTTCGAAATATGCTTCCATAATCGATTTGGTGATCTTGACTTCCTCGATGACCATATTAGTGCCTCAACCGATAGCCTACTACAATTAATATAAATGGAATCACACCAGGTTGTTAACCATGAAACCGGAGATACCCAGCTCCATTGCCCTGATCCTCCTCGTCATCCTGGTCCCGGGTATATCGGCCCAGGATGATGCTAGCTGTCGCCTTAATATCCAGATCCACGAGGCCCCGGGGCTTAACTCATACTACGTATTTTATTTCCACTACATAGAACTAGCTCCCGACCAGTCAACGCCCGAAAACCGGACCCTCACGGTGGAGCTGCCCTCAACGGGGGATTCCCCGCGGGGGGTATCGGCATATCCATCCCTGAACTCCTCGTACCTGGAACTGGATGTGGGGGAGGGAGAGGGGCTAAGAGCCCAGATTACAACCGACTCCCCATCCGTCGAGCTTCGCTACTACCTACCGGTCAGAGCAAAGGAGGTCGGGTCCCACGCGGACCACCTGGTGACCTTCCCGGAACCATCCCTTGATCTGAAGCTAAAGTCGCTGACCATCTCCGTGAACTGGCCAAATTGGAACTTCCAGATAATTGAGATCCTTCCCGAGGGAGCGGAAAGGGTCATGAATCCCATGTTCGAGACCGACCCCTACAAGACCGTGTCATACTACTGGTACCACTCGGCCAGCCAACTGGAATCCAGACAGCCGTCCCAGATCCAGGTCACCATGCGCTCGGCGGCCACCTCCCAGAAGGTGACCAGGAACCAGAGCATAATGATAATGGCCCTCATAGTGGTGGTACCCACGGCCATCTTCATCATCTACAAACCTCCCAAGAAACTGGAAACCCCAAAAAGAAAGTTCAGGATAACGGACGGCAAACCGAAGAGGGAGATAAAAAGGGGAAGGTACAAGGTTAAGTAGAGGTGCGCCGGCCGGGATTTTCAGATATAGATCTCTTGAACCCGGGTCACAAGCGGTCCACCGTAATGAAACGTTGGCAGGCTTGTGTCTTAGCCAAGCTGGACTACCGGCGCCCGTCGGCAAGGACATTAAGAAAACTAATTAATCTTTTCGCATAGCTCAGGAGAAAAAATCCCACGTTGATTCACATGCTCAACCTGATAATAACCGACGCCGAAATCGAGCTGGTCCCCGCGGAGATAGCGGACCACCCCTCCATAAGGCGCAGAGCCAAGAGGAGAAACAAAAAAGGACAAGAACTGCTCCTCGATTCGAACTATGACTATCGTGCCATGCGCCGTTTACCTCAGGGGGAGAGAAGAGGACGTCCCGATATCGCCCATATATGCCTCCTCAACGCACTGGACTCCATACCTTCCCGGGAGGGCCAACTAAGGGTATACGTCCATACTAGAAATGACCGGGTATTTAGGTTCGCCAGCGAGACGCGTCTTCCCCGAAGCCAGCACAGGTTCTACGGCATCCTGGAATCCCTTTTGAAGAAGGAAGAGGGCACCGACCTTATTGGTTATGAGAGGCTATCCCTCCGCCAGCTAGTGGACAGGATTGAACCCGACTTCTCGGTCGCATTCAGCATACGGGGAAGTCAACTAGACATCTCGGACAGGCTCAACTCTGCAGAGCGAGTTGTGGCCATGGTTGGAGGTTTTCCCAGAGGCAATTTTAAGAGCCCGGCACTTGAACTGGCCGACGAGGTAGTCAGGTTTTACAACCGTCCGCTGGATGCCTGGACGGTGGTCAACGGTCTAATCTGTGACTACCAGAGGCGAGGTAGCTAGGATGAGTCGGGGCAGGATATCAAGATCTAGGCAGAGGAAAATTGCCAGGGAGAGGATAGCCAAACTGCTGTCCATGGCAGCCCGACAGATACCGGAAAGGCCGGAGAGGGCCAGGAGATACGTCCGTCTTTCAAGGAAGATATCCATGAGGTGCAAGGTCCGGTTTCCCGGACCCTGGAAGAGGAGAATATGTCAGAGATGCGATTTGCCCCTGATCCCGGGAACGAACTGCACCATACGGGTCCGGCAGGGGAGGGTAAACATCACCTGCCAGGGATGCGGGATGGTCCACCGATATCCCTACCCCGATGATAAATACTGATCAAATGTTAGCTTCTTGATCGTAAATACGACATTTCAAATTTCGAATATATCATGACGCCTTAGCTTTTTGAGACTGGTTTCTACCTCATTATATTATACCAACCAAATCGGCTACCCGAAAACCACCTCGTTAACACCATCACTATCCACATCCCACACAGTCTGACAGCCCTGGTTGACCAGCTCCAAATGTCTTGCCGGCGAACACAGCGCTGGTATTAAAGGCCCCCTAGACATCCCGGTAGTAATGGCCAAAGGCCGTTAAGCGGATTGATCCATATCAAGAAAGCTTCCTTGAAAGAGTGTAAATAAGATTTTTCAGCCCACTGCTCTCGCAGTAGAATGTGATAGGCTGAGGGTTGTGTAGAGGGATTGGAAATAGCTGAGCACCATGGTTCTTGTTATAGGAATATTCTTAGTTGAACATCACATCTGAAATTGGGGTCTTAGGGAGATATAGCATTGGCAAGCCTTTCTGCAAGAATTCTAGTTGCCATTAGCAACTTCATAAGCCGCTTTTGGCCAGCCAACTTTGACAGGTACTCCGACGAGTCGGCCTATTCTAAATGGCAGATGGAGAATGCCATAGAAAGTTACGAGCAATACAAAGAGTTCCAACCCTTTGAGGGAAAAAAGGTTTTGGATCTTGGAAGTGGGGAAGGCGGGAAAACTACGTATTACGCGGACCGAGAACCTGAACTGATGGTGGGCATCGATATCGATGGCCAAAAGATCCGGAGAGCGAAGCAGTTCTGTTCCCAAAACGATCCGGTTACAATGTGTCAATTTGTGGTCTGTTCTGCACACCATCAGCCCTTCCGCCAGGGATTCTTCGACATCGTCATCTCCGAGGACTGTTTCGACCATTATATGGAACCCGATTCGGTTATGCGGGAGGCAAACAGGGTTCTTACTAAGGGTGGCGTTTTCTTCGTTAGTTTTGATACCTACTATAACTGGGGTGGCTCCCATCTCTACAATTTCATCCGAATGCCTTGGGCGCATCTCTTTTTCTCGGACTCTGCTTTGGTCGAGGCCACGCGCATCATTGCATCCCAGCTGACGGAAGAGAATCCAACCAACAAGAGGCGCGAATCTTACCAGGAGCAAGCAGAGAGGGAGATATACCAGTTCAAACATCACGTTAACAAGATTACTTTGGGTGGGTGGCGAGAGCTCGTTCGAAATCGCGATTGGAGAATTGTGTTAGAGGAAACACAGTCCTCGGGAAAAAAGATACCCATTTTCAATCTACCTTTATTGGAGGAACTTTACAACAGTTTGTTTTACGTTTTGAAGAAACCCTAGCCATCTTGCTATTCGTCATCTCCCCTCCTCTTTCCACCTCAGCATACACCGGATCCTGGAGTCAGTAAGCTTAAGCACACCCCCCAAAAAAGGGGGTGAAATAGTTTTAGGATAACACACTAACAAAAGACGTATCAGCACCAGGCTCGAACCGATGCGTATGACTCTAGAACAGGATATGGATGACATTTCCGCAGCCATAAAGGAACTCGAGGCCAACTGCCCCTGGCTTAACGATTCGACCATAACCCGGGGATATACCGAATACGGGGATAAGGCCGCCTTATGCAAAAGACCCCAGAAGGTGGCCGCTGGCCGGGCCTCAGCCCGGGCCTATCAGGCGGTTCTGGACATCGAACATGAGCATCTATCCACATGCAAAGGCAGGATTAAGAGGAAGCTCTCCAAGAGGGATGAGATGGCCGAGGAAAGCAGCCGCCTGCTCCTCCGCGACCTCTTTGACAAGTGTGAGAAGATATCGGACTGTATTTCCTGTTCCTGCGGATCGGCGGTCTCCGCTTACTACAACCTCAAAAAACTTAGCTCGGTTCTCCAGGAGGAAGGCACGTAACATTTTTAGTGAATAGCGAGATGCGGTTAACGTTCCACCACCCGGAATTCGTCGGATGGAGGAGTATGGATAGATCCAATATCTGGAATGTGTTTAGGGACGTAGCACCCAATCTATGTTACATATCCAGGACCAGGCGTAGGCTAAACGACCTCCTCGACCGCTCAAAAGACGAGGAAACCCTGTTTTCGATGCTCGATGAGGATATATCCAGGGAGGAAAACCCCTCCTTCAGGACGGATCTCAAGATATTGAAGGGTGCGGTGGAACGTCATATGAAACCCTAAGGTAGGATGACCATGTTTCCAATGAAAGGTATGAACCCCAAGCAGATGCAAAAGATGATGCGCCAGATGGGTGTCAAGGTCAAGGAGCTGAAAGGAGTCACCAAGGTGGTCATCTACAGGGAGAAGGAAAATATCGTGATTACCAATCCCCAGGTCACCAAAACCAAGGTTATGGGCCAGGAAATGTACCAGGTGGTCGGCGACGAGAAGGCCGCACCTGCCCAGGAAACCGAGACCGAGCCCCAACAGCCCGCCGTGTCGGACGAGGACGTGGAGCTCGTGGCCAGCCAGGCCAACGTATCCCAGGACAAGGCCAGAAAAGCACTTCAGGAATCGGAGGGCGACATTGCCGAGGCAATAATAGCCCTCACCGAGTGAAGTTCCCTGCCAGCATCCAACGGCACCAGGGGTGAATGTATTGACCGAGTATCACCGACTAGAAATCCAGGTAATGCGCCAGCTTTCGGACGGTAGTGAAAGAAGGCTCGATGAAATAGCAGATTCCCTTTCCCTGCCCGTCCAATCGATCTACTACGGGGCCTCACTATTGGAGGACAGGGGACTGGCAAACGTCCGCCAGGAAAGGAAAAGAAGCTACGAACTCACCTCCCGAGGACGCAAAGCACTGGAAACGGGCCTACCGGAGGAGATACTTCTCGAGAAAGCCCTCCGGGAAGGCGGAACCCCGGTACAAGAAGCCCTCCAGGAGATGGATCGAGAGCTAGCGGGCATAGCCCTGGGCCAGGCAAAGTCAAGAAAACTGGTGACTCTTGAGAAGGGAATCATCCAGCCCACGAAAAGGGGAAGGAAGGAGCACGGGGAAAAACCGGTGAAACGTGACCTGGAGCTCATTAAAAGCGGCGGAATTCCGGAGAATCCATCGCTCCTCCTGGAAAGGGGTCTGGCGGAGAGCACGGAGAGCACGGTTAGGTACGCATCCCTCAACCAGGAAGGCCTCCGCGAATCCAAGCAGGTCGAGATATCGAAATCAATAATCGACCTCTCCCCACAAATGATCGAGACCGGGTCATGGAAGGGAAGGAAATTTAAGTCCTTTGATATCCAGGCGCCTGCACCTCCTTCACCTATAGCCAAGAAACAGCCCTACAGGAGGTTTCTGGACCGGATACGGCGGAAACTGACATCCCTGGGGTTCGAGGAGATGACCGGCCCCCTGGTGGAGCTGTCATTCTGGAATTTCGATGCCCTCTTCCAGCCCCAGAACCATCCCGCACGGGAGGTTCACGATACATTCAGGATTGCCGAGCCCTCGCATGGAGAACTCCCCGAGGACGAATTCGTGGACAGGGTCGGCAAGGTACACGAGGACGGGTGGAAGACCGGCTCCCGGGGCTGGAAATACAGGTGGTCCCGGGAGGAGGCATCATCCCTGGTGGGAAGAACCCAGGGCACCGCCCTCTCGGTCAGGACCCTGGCCTCTGGTATAGACCCACCATGCAAGCATTTCTCCATAGCAAGGGTTTTCAGGCCCGATATTCTGGACCGGACCCATCTAATCGAGTTCAACCAGTGCGAGGGCATCATCGCCGATAAAGACCTTACCTTCAGGCACCTCCTGGGCATCCTCCGAATGTTCGCCCAGGAGATAGCCCACGAATCAAATTTCGCCTTCGTTCCCAGCTACTATCCGTTCACCGAGCCCTCAGTGGATCTGGTGGCCTATTCCAAGGAGGCAGGGGAATGGGTTGAACTGGGTGGCGCTGGTATATTCAGAGAGGAGGTAACCGCCCCCTTCGACGTGGACATACCGGTCATCGCCTGGGGTATGGGCATCGACAGGCTGGCCATGTTCAGCCTGGGACTGAACGATATCCGGGAATTATTCTCACAGAAACTGGACTGGCTGCGCAAAAGCGAGGTGGTGATGTAGATTGCCGTCCACAACATTCCTAAAATCGGATCTTTACCCCCTTCTAGGCCGGAAACTGGGGGGAGAGGAGCTGCGTTCCGCCATACTATCCTGTAAGGGGGAGGTTGAGGAGGAGGACCGGGAAGAGATCAAGCTGGAGATAAAGGACAGCAACCGCATAGATCTCCTTTCCACCGAGGGCCTTGCCAGAACCCTAAAGGGATACCTGGGAATGGAGAAGGGACTCCCCCAATACAGTTCAAGTCCTGCAAATATAGATATCAATGTTGACCCCTCGGTGGCCCGGGTAAGGCCCTACGTGGTGGCCTTCTCCGCCACCGGTATGGAACTAACCGATGAGATATTGAGCTCATATATGAACCTCCAGGAGAAGATGCACACAACACATGGAAGGGGCAGGGCAAGAATGGCCATAGGTTTCTACGACCTTGACCTGATCAGCCCTCCCATAAGGTACACCCTAACCCCGCCGGACCAGAACTCCTTCATTCCACTGGAGGGGAGCAGGGAGATGAGCCCCTCCCAGATACTGGAGGAACACCCCAAGGGACGTGAATTCAGCCACCTCGTGGACTCCTTCGAACGTTACCCTATACTGCTGGATGCAAACGATCAGGTTCTATCCATGCCACCAATCATTAACTCCAACACCCTGGGGAGGGTCACAGACACGACGCGAAATCTCTTCGTGGAGGCCACGGGAACAGACTTCTCGGCCCTCTCCCTGGGGCTAAATGTGCTGGCAACCGCCCTCGCTGACAGGGGTGCGGCTATAGGCAGCGTCAACCTTCTTTACAAGGATGGTACACGGAAAACTCCCGATTTCTCCAACCCGGAGGCGGAGCTACAACCATCCCACTGCAACCAAATCCTGGGCCTTGAACTCCAACCAGGTGACATTCTTGACCTTCTTTTGCGGGCAAGGTTCGATGCAAGGATGGAGAAAAACCGGATACGGGTCACCATTCCCTGCTACCGTGCCGATATAATGCACGAGAACGACCTGATCGAGGAGGTGGCCATCATGTATGGCTACCAGAACATGGACCCAATCGAACCCCAGATACCCACCATTGGCAGGACTAATCCCCTGCAGGACTTCTCGGATCTCCTCAGGGAGCTTGCCATCGGCCTGGGGTTTCAGGAGGTAATGACCTTCGTTCTAACCAGTCCCCAGAATATCACCACAAGGATGGGTGATAGGGAAATCGAGTATGTGGAGATTGAAAACCCCACAACCAGGACCTTCTCGGTTTTCAGGCCCGATCTACTGCCCTCACTGCTGGAATTCCTGGCCAATAACACACATGTTCCTTACCCCCAGAGGGTCTTTGAATCGGGAGATGCCGTGGTTAGGGCCGGACCGGCCTGCGAGACCCATAGAAAGCTCTGCCTGGTCTGGGCCCAATCCAAGGTCAACTTCACCGAGATGAAGGGCGTTATAGAGGCATTTACCGGGAGCCTGGACATTGATTATGAACTAAAACCCCTGGAAAGCCCCACCTACATAGAGGGCAGGGCGGCCAGATTATCGGTTGATGGACGCGGAGCGGGGGTTTTTGGAGAAATACACCCCAGTGTCCTCGAGTCCTGGCAGATACCTGTCCCCGTCCTCGCAGGTGAATTTGATTCCGAGATACTGTTTGAAGCCATCGAGAGGGATAAGTGACGGCTTCGTTACCTGGGAGCTCTTTCTAACCTTAATGGTAAGGTAGATCAAAACTTAACTGGTAGTTATAGGCCTAGTACTATTTCAATGGCCCTGAACGAAAGAAAAGAAGAAAGAAAAAAAGAAAAAATTGAAAATTATTTTCGTTTGGCTCTGATGTTGGATTTTACTCCTTCATCCTGAATCCGGGAGCGACGATCGGTAGCAGGCAGAGAATCAGCACTATGACTATCAGAATGATAGCCACCAGTAGCTTGGTTCCAACGGATGCATCAACGGCATTAACCTCGTCCTTGATGTTGCTCTCAACACCGCCGAGCTTCGCATTGACCGTGTCCACCTTATCGCTCACATAACCTATCTCCGACATTACACCGGAGAACTTGTTATGGAGCCCATCGGCGGCGCTTCCGATCTTTGAGCTTAGCCCTGCGTGGCTGTCATCGATCTTACCCCTGATATTGGAAATGGCGTACTCAATCTGGGCCGATAGCTCGGCCTTCATGGAGTCCTCCACTGCTCCGGTCTCAGAGTAGACAGCTTCAAGAACGTTTACCATCTTTCCACCTAGACCTGCGTTGACTGTGTCCATCTTGTCAACCATCTGGTTGAGCGAGTTAACGACCGCGTCAACCGTGGCTGTTCTGGTACTTGTGATCTGTTCGCTCAGAGATGACGCCCATTCTGAACCAAGATCGTTCCACTTACTGTTGATGTTGTTGTTAACATCGTTGTTAACCACGTCAAGTTGGTAAAGAACCTCATCGAAGTGTTCAACCATAGCTTCCGCGTGCTCGGTCTTCCACCTATCGATCCTTGCGGTAAAGGACTTCGTCTCCTTGGCGTAGTTCTCAATCAGGTTCAGCTTGGCCATGACCGAGGCATCGAGCTCGTCCAGGTTGGCTAGGACCATGTCGAGTTTGGAGATTATGGTTGCAATCTCCTCGTCCGTTAGGTCATCTAGCTTGGTGTCCAAGGCAGATATCTCGCCGAGTACCTCGTCGAGCTTCTCCCAGGTCATGTTGCTGGTGTCGTCGATCTTGTCCATGATGTCGTCGATCATCAGGTGCACGTCCTCGCCTGCAACCTCGAAGGTGCAGGTGGCAGGACCCTGGTAGCTGTATATATCCACCGTCTGGACATCTTCATCGGTCCAGTCGGCGCCCAATACCATGGCATATACGGTCCAGGTACCCGGTTCGGCATCCGATGGGATCTCGTCCCAAATGGCGCCCAAGGCTTCCTCGCCTGAGGCTACCGTCTCGGTTCGAGTCCACGGATACGGGTTGTATCCGTAGAATCCATTCTCGGGCAGATACATCCACATGGACCCATAGCCATCGATGGGTTCAGAGTAGACCACGCCGCTGGGGTTAACCAACTTGTACACGTAGAAGCCCCAATCAACGGGGACCTCGTTCTCGTTCTCGTCGAGATAGAAGGTCTTTCCGTAGATCGACTTCTTCATGCATGGGGCGTACTCCTCCCAATTAGGCCAGATCTCCAGGTAGATGGTCTTGAAGACCACATCGAAGGTGACCAGTTCCCGAACGATGTAACCGCTGTCACACGTGGCGTTGGCGATTACCTCGTACGTGCCAATCGGCCAAGTGGCGTTTATGTCCTCCGTGCTGAACGCCCAGTACTGATCAGAGGGCCATGCCGCGTCCTGGGTCATGGTTGTCTGATCATTGGGGTCGGGCACGTAGTCCGCGGTGTTCGGGTGGGTCTGCCAGTACCAGCTGATGTTCACGTTCTTGTCGTCGTATTCCGCGTTGTCGTTCTGGCGCGTCCTCAGGTATGTCGGATCGAACTCGGCGTTAAGCCATATAGTTGCCGGTTTCTGCTCGAATACTCCGTATTCGGTCAGAGAGGCCTTCTCGATGGATATGTATCCCTCGATTGGGTCGTCCACGTGGAACGACTTCTCAGCCATGGTAGCCGGGAACATCAATGGATCAATGCCGGGTATGGACTTGATCTTGTACATACCGAAGAACTCGTCCAGGCTTTCAGGATCGGTGTCTATCCAGGAAGCAGGTATCATAACCGTGTAGGTGTATGTATAACTGCTGCCGTCTACCACCGGGTATCCGGTGATATTCCAGCTCATGTTCGCCAGCATGCCGTCGTATGGCAGCGGATTGCCCACCCAGCCCAGGGATGAACCCTGGTAGTGGGTAGCATTCCAGAACTGCAGCGTCAGGTTGTAAACGTCCTGATACGGGTTGTTCGCCACTCCGGTGTTAACCTGAGCGGTGAAGGTAACCTTGAAGCTGCTGGGGTCGAACCACTGGTCATTCAGAGCCTCAACGTCGATATCTACCGTGAGCCACTGCGTGGATAGCACGTAGAATGTCTTGGCCCCAACGAAGGAACCCATCTGCACCTGCACGGTGTAAGGATCGGTGGCGTTGAACGGGAATGCCGTCGTGTTTGCCGGCATCACGTTCTGGGCCGCCCAGCCCTGTCCAGGTACATAATAGATGGGGACGCCGTCGTTCTGCTCTATGAGCGAGCCGTCAGGGTTCAGCCACTTGAAGATGGCAGTCGTTGCTCCGGTGCTGTTGCCCGGAGGATCGATGACCATGGTGGCATTGAACTGCGTAGACGGGGAGTCGCCATCCAGGTAGAATGGCTGAGACCTTCCGAGTTGGTCGGTGACCTGCACCGCGGCTGCGGCAGTTGGCACGTGGAAGAACATCCACTCGACAACTGTACCAGCGGGGTCGGTCCAATCCGAACCAGAGCCAGGTCCGGTCTCGTTTATCCTAACCTGGTACATTCCTGCTGTTCCTGCGGGATCGTAGGTAGTAACGAACAGATGGTAGGTGTACAGGCCGGATGTCTGGGTCGACACCGCCGGAACCGTTAGGGTCCAGACCGGGGTCGAGCCATTGAACAGGTGACCTGACATGTTGAAACCATTGCTGGCGCTCTGATTGCGGTAGACGATGAACGTCACGTTGAAGTCGTCGGCACTTGCAGCGGACCTAGCTACGTAGGCGAGATTCACCTTAGAGAACTTGTAGCTCAGATTGAGCCTGTTCCATCCGGTGTTATTGTACATCGCCCAGGTGTCCGGTCCAACGCCGTCCTCCTTCAGCCATGCGTATTCCTGAAGCTCGTAATTTGCGGGTCTTGGCACTACTGCTGTCGCTGGGTTGATTATTGCCAGTATGCTTGCTAGAAAAATTCCGATTGTCGCTGTTGTTAGTCCCTTTCTAAACAATATTTAACCTCCTTTTTGTTTTATTACCTAGAAAAAACAAGTTAATCGAAATCGAACCTAAGAATCTTTATAAATCTTTTGACTTTGCTCCCGAGACCTTGGGACATCTCAGCTCAGAACCGTGATTTAGCTAACTTTCGCGCTCCATTTACCGGATCGAGCGAGATTGGCAGTCCGATTCCTTGAATATTATCGATTTCCGATAACCTGATAGGGATCCTTTGAAAACTTCGGCAAAACATATAATAGAATGATTTGAGTACCCCAGCCGAGCCCCTATTCAGGAACCTAGTTCCCCCTTGGTTCCGTTGGAAGTGACCGCATGAAAAACAGATCCTCTTTATTGGCACTATTTGTAGCATGCTTTTTTCTGACAGGCATTTTTCCACCAGCGTTGATAAAATCAGGTGATGCACTTAGCTCACCCTCCCAGATTTCCGCTTGGGACGTCGCTCCTGGCGGCAACCCAACCGTCCTCTTGGGCAGAAGCGAGATCGATTTCCGTCTTCTCCCCCGGGCAACCAAGATATTCGCGGGCTATTATATTTACAACACCGATACTCAGACCGAGGTCCTCCGAGACGACGACAGACAGAACTGGATTTCGGATAGAAGGTATGGTTCCATAGCTCTAGATGTTACAGGGGATTCGGATGTGGAGCTGATCACCGTCACGCCTGCAAATACTCTAAAGTGCCTAGCAAGAGATGGCTCCGATGTCTGGAACCACCCAGATGCAAACGGATATGGCACCTATGATCAGCTCGGGTGCCCTGCCCTCTATGACCTTGACAGGGACGGGAACTATGAGGTAATTCTCGGTCACTACGACCACAGTGGGGGAAGCGACCAACTTCTGGTCCTCAATGCCGAGGACGGCTCGACCAATTTCACCGTATCCATTGGAGGCAAACCAATGGCAGCTCCGGTGGTTGGAGATGTGGATGATGATGGTGAACCTGAGATCATAATTGTAGGCCAGACAAACAAGAGGGTATATTCGATAAGCCCACGTGCAAACGGGACCATCGAATGGGAGTCCACTTTGCCGGATACCGTATATTGGGCATCGCCTATAATGGGTGATTTTGACGCAGATGGACTCACCGAAGTAGTAATTGCCACGGATCAAGGAAGGGTTTGCTATCTATCAGGACAGGACGGGTCCCTCAAGAGAAGGGTAGATATAGATCCCCAGGTTCAGGCCTCACCGGTCGCGGCGGATATAGATGACGATGGATATCTAGAGGTCATCGTGGCCGGCGTCGGATCCTCAGTGCATGCCATCCATCATGATGGAACCCAGACCGTATGGCCCAGCGATCCCTCCGGAACAAATAGGATCTCCACCCCTGCAATAGCCGATACTAACGGCGATGGGGTGCCTGAGGTTGTATTGGTGGATTCCCACATAAGGGTCTTCGATTACACAGGTGAGATATACTCGCGTTCTCCGGGCTCCAGCTGGATCGATAACGGGAACTCGCCGGTGATATTCGACTCAAATAACAATGGGTTGCTTGATATCGTCTACTTTATGTACCATGAGACAGACCATAATTCTAGACTATACCGCGTGTCAACCACGACTTCCTCTTCCCAGACCGGTTGGAAGACCTTCAAGAACGACTTTAGACGTTCAGGCATTTACGGCTCTGATATGTATGGGGATGACCCGGATATAGTAGTCAGTAATCACAACTGGACCTATGGTAACATCTCCAAGGGAAGCACCGCTTACAAAGACTTCAAGATAACCAACGTTGGTACCGAGGCGCTTACAGGTACCTGGAGCACCCAGGGCAAGATAGACCTGAATGGAAACTCTTCCATCTCCATACCCGAGGGTTCGTCGAGAGGCTTCCGAGCTACTTTTGACACCTCGGAGAAGGGCAACTTCACGGCCAACATCATCATTGAGACCAATGATCCTGATGAGCCCAAGCTTAATCTGGTTGCCACCGCAAACGTAACCCAGCCAGAACAGGACCTCATGGT
>CAZUNO010000005.1:57337-170921 GCA_964621445.1 Hadarchaeota archaeon (SeqCode)
CTAATTCCCGCCGTAAATGTGGTGGAGGCCATCGGACCTGGTACCCCTGCTTACGGTCATCTGGGTTATGGAATCACTCTGGATGCATCCGAGCAAAAAACGGTATGGCCAGGCTGGTATCTAGGCCTTCCGGTGGTAACCGACACCAAGTATAATGCAACGGTAACCATATACGACAGTCTAGGGGGAGGGGTCACCGTGCTTAACGACCCCTATGTGCACACCTTCTGGGTGGAACCGAGCAGCTAGCAGCAGGCGAAACCAGGGTGTGAACATTGAATTATAACAGAACTCATCGCACAATCGGTATCGCACTGTTGCTATGTGTGGTCTTGTCCGGGCCCGCTTTCGCACAATCCTACTCTTTATCCTTGGATTCCCCCTCCGGGCAGACCTTCTACCGTACCAACTCCGTGCCCATAGAGGGAAGACTTACCTACGGGTCCATAGGGATAAGCGGTGCCCTGGTTACCATAGAGATACTGAACCCTAGCGACAACCTCTTCTTGCAGACCACCGCCCTCACCAACGGCAGTGGCTACTTCCAGAAGAGCTTCTCCATCCCTGGAGGAGCACCCATCGGCACCTATGACGTGAGCGTCTTCTGCTTCGGCGAGAGAGATCAATCAACCTTCTCGGTGGCCGATACACCTCTGGAAGTCGACCCCACTTCCTGGACCATCGGCGACTATGGATATGTATTAACCAACTCATCCGTTGGTGACAAGGTCTTCAACCTCTCAAACTCGGACACCACGAGTCACCAGGCCACCATCACCCATCCCGATTTCCTCTCCTTCGGCTCCAACAGCTCAGGGTTTAACGTCACCGTACCGGCCACCGGCAGCATTAATCTGGTGGTGACCGATGTCAACACCTCCAGCGAGGGGGATTATTCGGGAGATATCGTAATCACCTCGTCCGCCGGAACGTTGAATATCCCGGTGAGCATGAAGGTCAGGGACACCCTTTCACCTGATGTGGATGTCACCCCGGCTTCCTGGCACCTGGTCACCTACAGGAGTTCCGGCGAAACCGAGTCCTTCAACGTGGCCAACAGCGGGAACCAGGGGGTCGATGTCTCGGTAAGCGAATCAATTGACGATCTCACAATACTTGATGACTGGGCTTCCTCATTCTACCTCCCCCCTGACACCTCCAGGACCTTTAGGGCCTGGGCCAACACCACCCTCAGCGGACGGATACTTGGAAACATCAGTGTAAACATCAGTGTCGATCACGTCTCCACCACAAATATCGATGTTAACATCACCATCACCAACCGTCCTCCCACGGTTCAGGTGGACTCACCGGACAATGGTTCCACCCTGGTGGGCACCAGCACCATCGAGATATCTGGAGATGACCCCGATGGTGACCCGGTAACCTATCACATCACCCTAGTCAACGCTACCAATACCGCTAACCGCTCCACCTACCCCGGGAGCACCTATGACTGGCCGACCATGTCCTCCCCCGAGGGATGGTATCTGGTCATTGGAAACGCCACCGACGGCGAGGATTCGGTTTCCGACAGCGTAATGGTCCAGGTGATCCATAACCGGCCCCCCACAGCCTCCGACCCCTCTGCCTCGGATATCTCCAATAGCCATTCCTTCATAGTGGAGAGCTCCATATCGGACCCTGATGGGGATGACGTAACCGCCACCCTGTTCCACAGGGAACAGGGCTCGGGAAGCTGGTCAACCAAGACCATGTCGGGTTCAGCTCCCGGTACCTACTCAGCAACCATTACAACCTCCGACTACTCGGTGGGAGATACGGTGGAGTTCTATGTCCAGGCCGAGGACATCCCTCGAGGGGCGACATACACCACATCAACCTCCACACATACCCTGCCCAATGACCCGCCTTCCGTGGGGACCCCCTCCATATCAGCATCGGACGAGGCCCATTCCCTGGACGTAACCGCCTCGGTCAGCGACCCTAACGGTGATACCGTGGGGGCCACCCTCCGGCACAGGCAGTTCGCAGCGGGCACCTGGAACACCAAACCCATGATCGTGGGCGGGGGCACGGCGTCCGCTTCCATATCACCTGATGACGGCTACGCAGCCGGCCAGCTCATAGAGGTCCAGGTAGTGGCATCTGATGCCTGGACCAGCAGCACCTCACCCATCAACACCGGGCTCATAGCCAATGCCGCCCCGGAGATCGGGGAAATCCAGGAGGCGGGAGGAACCGGGCACACCCTTGAGATCAAGGCACCGGTTACCGAGCCCGACGGGGATGAGCTCGAATCCGTTACCCTCCACTTCCGGGAGTCCGGAGATAGCTATTCAACCAAGGATATGACACTCTCGGGCGGACTCTTCCAGGCCACCATAGGGCCATCCGATGGCCTCGACGTGGACGCCACCATAGAGTACAAGATCGTAGCCGCGGACGAATACGGGGCCGAGGACCAAACCCCGGTCCAGACATCTCAACTCGGCAACGCCGGACCCAGCATCGGCCAGCCTTCAAACCAGGACAGCGATGACCAGCACTCCTTCCTAATAACCTTCCCGGTAAGCGACGTGGACGGGGACTCCATCGTTTCAGCACTTCTGTTCCACCGGATTTACGGAACGGTACCCTGGGCCCAGAAGGCTGCTACCGTATCATCGGGACAGGCAACGGTGGGAATCAGCCTCGACGACGGCTATCGACCCATCCACACCGTGGAGTACAAGCTCGAGGTGGAGGACGAGTACGGGGCCACATCCACATCGCCAAGTCACACCCACAAGATACCAAATCACGGGCCCGATTTCTCCGATATTCAATACAGTAACCTATCAGGCCAACACGCGGTTTCCATATCGGCATCAATAACTGACGTCGATGGCGACTCGATCCTCCAGGCCCTCCTGGAACACAGGGAACAGGGGTCCGAGGAATGGAACACCAAGCCCATGTCCCTCTCCTCCGGGGTAGCATCGGTCAACCTGGGCACCGAGGATGGATATGAGCCCGACACCCCAATACAGTACCGGATAACCTCCAGCGATCAGTACGGGGCGTCGAGCACCTCGGGTACCCAACAGCTCTCATTGCCCAACCTGGACCCAGAGGCCGGGGATGTCGGCTACCTTGGCATGGTGGGACATCAATTGAAGATAACCTCGACCATATCCGACCCCGAGGGAGACCCACTACAGGCGGTTCTCCAGCACCGGGAGAAGGGATCCGGGTCCTGGCAACAGGTCGATATGCTGCTAAGCGGGAGCCAGGCAACATACACCCTGGATACACCGAATGGCTACGAACCAAACCAGAGAGTTGAGTTCCGGGTCCTAGTGACCGATTCCTATGGAGGACAGGGCGTTTCCCTGACCAGGGAAGCTAACATTCCAAACCGGGTGCCCATAATCCAGGGGGTGACGGTTGAGGATGAACCCGGGACCCATAACTTCTTCGTGGAGATAGATGGTCGGGACCCGGATGGCGACACCCTCTTCCCAACCTGCCAGTATCGAAAGGTTAACAGAACCTCCTGGTACTCACTGCCCGTTGGTGAGAGGGCGGAAATAGAGGGAGAGCTTGGAAAAACGTATGAAGTCAGGTTCAAATTGACCGATACATACGACGAGAGATTCTCAGACATAATCACCCACACCGCTCCCAACTCGGGACCCAGCTTAAGGATAGTCGAGCCCGCAAACCTATCGATCGTTAATGGCACCCAATCCTTGAATATCACCGCTTATGACCCGGAGGGCGATCGACTCCAGTTCAGGATCTTCGCCAATGAATCCCTCATCGCCTCTTCCCAGTGGCATACGTGGATCACCACCCTCTATTCCGATGGCTGGTACAACATATCCTCCTCGGTCACCGACGGACTACTGTCCAATTCAAGCTCAATCATGATCCAGGTGGATAACACACCGGTGGAGATAACCTCTTTCACCGGGTCAAAGAAATTCGTGAAGACCGGCGATAGTCTGACCTTCAGGGCCAACATGAGCGACTTCACCGGAGTGAGATCGGCGGTCCTGGACATCGATGGTCATAACTTCACCCTCAAGGACGACGGAGAGAGCAGCGATGACCAGCCAGGCGATGGCATATTCGGCGTTACCATCCAGATACCCGAAATCGAGGGTGGAAACCGGACGGTAACCCTGACCGCAAAGGATATGGCTAACAACTCCGTGCAGGACCAGGTAAAGATCTGTATGGACCACCTCGACCCCCAGATACATGGGATCACCACATCCCGCAACTTTACCTCGGAGACGGACCCCACGTTTAACGTGACCCTTGAGGCCACCGATAACTATGCGGTTCACAACGTCTCATTCGGCGCCTACATGCTCAATAGAACCGGCGACGACACCTGGTATGGAGAAATCATTGGACCCATAACCGAGGGGCTGCACAACTTCACCGTCCAGGCCTATGATTTGGCGGGAAGAAACGCCTCCCTGAACTTCGGGCCCCTGGTGGTGGACAATACGGACCCATCCCTCACCCAGGCCAATGCCACCCCAACCCTGGTGCAGGCAGGAGATGAGGTCCAGTTCACCATCGGCTGCCAGGACCAGCTTTCAGGGATTTTGCAGGTGTCCATGGAACTGGTCTCCAATATGTCCCAGGAAGCGACCCATCTGGAGATGGACCTCCTTGACGACGGCCAGAACGGTGACGGCGAGGCCATGGACGGGATATTCGGGGGATCCTTCGTTGTGAACTCCACCCTGGCTGACGGTAACTACACCTGCAAGGTGATGGCACTCGACCGATCGGGAAACCTGGCCCTGGACAGGAACGCAGGTATAATAATAGACAATACGGAGCCCACCATGGACCTGGAATTCCCCGAAGGGCCAACCTACAGGATTCTGGTTAATGCCGAGGACCAAAATGGCATAGAGGGAATCGAAATAATGATCAATGGTTCCCTGGCAGCGCGGTCCGATGAAAACTCGTACCTGTGGACCCCCGACCTCCAGGAGCTTGACGGACACTCAAACATGACCGTGGTGTGCTTTGATTCCCTCAACCACAGCACCAACATAAGCCTCCCCTTATGGGTCATCAACGGGAGCAGGGTGATGACCGGTGATCCCGAGGACCTCCGCCTATACCTGCCCTCCCAGGAGATAAACATACCAGTTCAATTTACGGGAACCGCCTTTGTGGAGAATCTTACCGAGGAGAACAATTTCACCGCTACCCTGGAGTTTTCCAGGGCAAGCGAATGGGCCTACACCGAGGTCCCGATAGAGACCAACAGGACCATCCTCTTCGTGGCCCGGCCTGACGGGGAAAAGGTGCCCGATGAACAATGGTGGGAAGAGACGAGAAACGATCAGAGAATTCTCTGTCTGGCCGAGAATTCACCCTCGGACGGGCCCTACGTGGTACAGTTCCAGCCGCCTCCCAAGGAGGGGCTGCCAATTTCATTGTTCCTCAAGGTCCTGCTGGCCGCCTTGCTTCTAGGCCTTTCCTTCGTGCTGGTCAGGGGCCAAATCCCAGGACTTGAGCGGAGAGAAGAGAGAGCCCCCCTGGTGCCTCGGCCATTGGAGAGGCCCCCTCCGGAAGAGGTGGAGGAAAAGCCGGCGCCAGCCGAGATAGAGGCGGGAACGGAAAAAGGACTCCCTGAGGAGAAGCCGGCTCCCAAGCCCAAAAAGCCGGCCAAGAAGCCACCTAGAAAGGAAAAGCCCCGGAGAAAACCACAGGAACAGGTCTCAGTACCCCGGCCCGGGGATCGGAAAATGCCCAAGAAACCCCACGTCCCGGCCCGGCCCCGTGTGGATGAGAAGAGCCAGCCCTCGGCCTTCTCAAGATTCCTCGATAAGTTAAAGAGCATGTTCCAGAAGAAAAAGAAGGGCGGGCTTTAAGGTCCCTCGGGCGCTGTGATTCTCTTGAAAAAGCGGCCTTCGGGCCCGATTCGATATAAATCGGAGGCGGGCTTAACCCATGCGAAATGCCTATTTCCCGCTCCAAATTATTGATTCTGGCGTACAGCCTGGGGTTATTGGCGGTATTATCGACTGCATCCGGAGTGGAACCACCCTCGGAATACCGGCTCCCGGAACACCTGTGGATCAAGGAACATGGAAGTCCAGCCACCGAATGGGCTCAATATGCAAACTCATCAGACCCACTTAAACTATCATCATCCTATTCCAAGTTAGATATCGCCTACGTGGTCAGGAGCAGGGACCCTGACGAAGTGGTAAATACCACCCTGATAATTTACCGGAACTCCATGACCAGGAAGCGCTTCCTGGATAACGGAACCCTGCTCAAAAACGAGATCTCAATAAACTGGCCCCAGGGATATCAAAACGAAACCAACGTCTCGGTCGAACCATTCTGGGTCTGGAGGGAAACCAAGGGGAGCGGGGATAGCTACATGGGGTACTCCTACTACCTATTTCTAGCCACCTTCGATCCCTGCAGGTATTCCGGGTACTTCCAACTCAGGGTGAACGTGACCGGTCTCCCGGGCGGCTCCTCCTGGCAATCACCAGACGGAAACCCAAACGTGCCCTGGACCTTCTTTAACCTCCCATCGGAATCCAGTGTAGAGGTCGAACCCTACAGGCCTGGTAGCCCCCTCCGGGCCAGTTCAAGGATAAACGTAACCGCTTTCGGCCAGCCGGCCAAGGGGACTCCGGCCAGGTCCGATTATGAGATACTAATCGACGGTAAAAGCTGGGCCACCGGGACCTGCTACGGCAGCAGCTTTTTCCTAAATGGGAGGCATATTCCCCGATATCTGGAACCAGGAACCCACACCATCACGGTGATATGCGGTGAGGTGGCGTCCAGCACCCCTTTAATTACCACCCAATGGCAGGTCGAGCTGGAGGCAGTGGTAAACGCCACCATACCTGGCGGCCCTCCGATAACCCTGAGGGGCAGGGGATTCCCACCTAATGAACACTTCTCCATCTATCACGGACCACCAGGTGGAAATAAATCATCACTGTGCTCCGGGGCAATCTCGCCCCACGGAAACTTCACCGTCAACTACTCCTTCCCAAAGAACACCTCACTGGGAATTCATAACTTAACGGCCTCCGCAACCCAGCTATCCGGACCTCCAACCGCCTGGGCCCTGGTCAGCCTCGATCCCTGGTCCGTAAACCTCACGGTCCAGCCAGAGGTTTTGTACCAGGGCGAGTTTCTATGGATAAATGGATCCAGATACCCGGCTGATTCCCATTTCGAGATATATATAGATGGAGATGTTCTTTACAGCGCAAACACCGACAAGAATGGCACCTTTTCTCACCGAGTCTGGACCCTTAACCCGGACTTCTCCCCGGGACTACACACCATCTCCGCAAATGCTACCGGATACGGCGGACCTCCCTGCGGAATGGTCCACATAGAGGTGCTGGAATTCAACGCCACCCTGTCAGTAAGTCCAAAAGGCCCTCACCCAGGAACCGATATCCGGATATCGGGATCGGGCTTCCCCCCTAACGCATTGATGGAGGTAACCCTCTCCTCCCAGGTACTTGGCCAGACGGTCTCTAGCCATAAGGGTGGGTTCAACTATGTCTGTACCATACCCGACCAGTTCCCCCTGGGAGAACACCAACTACGGGCCATTGCAATCGATTATGACGGGCCAACCCTGGGTAGTCTGCCCATCAACATAACCGGGTGGCCGGTGGAAGTCGAGGTGGCGGATGCAGGATGGCACCCCGGAGGCTGGGTTTCACTCACCGGATGTGGCATGCCTCCACAATCGAGCTTCGAACTCACCATCAACGAGACGGCCCTCGGGGAATGGCAATCGGACGCGGATGGCAGATTCCAGGTCACAACCGACCTTCCCATGTCACTCAAAAACCTCACCTATTTAATCAAGATCGCGGTTCCCGGATACTCCGGACCGCCTACCTGGGTGCGTACGGTCAGTATAAGGGGATGGAAGCCCCAACTGGATTTGACGCCTCGGAACGCCCGTCCCGGCGAGATGATCGAGGTCAATGGCCATGGTTTCCCCAGGGAGAGAAAATTCCAGGTTCTCCTCGACGGAAACGATCTCGGAGCGGGAACCACGTCCAGCAACGGCACCCTCAACGCATATATCTTCCTGGCCAGAAACGCCTCGACCGGAACCCACATCCTCAACCTTTCCCTGGATTTTCCCAACCTGACCCCGACCCTCGAAAATTTTACCATCATTGATTGGAACCCAGCTCTCCGCATCCAGCCATGGTTCGGTGGCCCCGAAACCGAGATCAGTCTCTCGGCCACTGGATTTCCTCCCAACAACCCGATTATCATTCACTGGGATGAAGAACAGGTCAAGACTGTCGCGTCATCTTCCAATGGCTCGATTCAAGAAACCATCGATTGCTCGGGCGAGGAGAATCAGTACCATCATATCCACCTTGGCACCCAGGAGGGGTTTACCGGGAGCCCCTCGGCATCCGCATTCTTCTACCTCGGGCAGGACCCTCCCTCGCCCTCCATATATGCAGCTAACTCCACCGGAAACTCCCTCAGCTGTTACTTCCCCAATCAAACCGTGTTCTGCAGCGGTGTGGGACTTCCGCCCACTGAGGCATCCCTGCATACCATTAACAGGAGCAATGACCAGGTCATCGTAACCGAGACCATCAACATAGGCCCCGGTGGGGGCTTCCACCTCCCCATCATGGAAAATATCTCCATTCCCGGCACCTACGGTTTCTGGATGGACCTCAATGGAAATCTAATAGTTGATTCAAATGACCAACGGTCACCCGACTTCGAATGCAGGACCAGGCCGGAGATAGGGCTCAAATCCCTCAAACCGGACAAGACCTGCGCCGTGCAGGGGGAGGCCATCGATATCCGGCTGACCGCGGTAAACGACGGGGACCATGCCGACGATGTAACAATCCTGCTCCATCACGGGGAAACGAGGATAGGTTCCCTGAACATGGCTCTCCCACCTCTTACCGAGCAGGAGGTTACATTCACCTGGCATACCTCCACCGTTAATCCCGGGGAAAGGCCCATTTGGGCCCAAGCCCAACCCCTAGGCGGGGAGATCGATCTCGGGGATAACGATCTGAAAGGACCGGATATCAGGATCCTCTCCCCTCCGGAGATAGTGGTGAAATCGTTATCCCCCCGGAAAAGGCGGGCCAAGAGCGGGGAGGTAATCAAACTAGAGGTCGTTTTCGAGAACAGGGGCAGCCGGGCCCAGTTCTTCTCCTTCGACTTGATCTGGGGAGAAATCACCGTACTCACCGACAGCCTGACCATCGGGCCCGGCACCACCAATCCCGTTATCCTCGACTGGAATACGAGCGGGGTGAGTCCGGGCATCCGGCGAATAAGGGTGGTGACCGATTCCATTCCCTTTGAGGTCAACCCTAGCAACAATGATCTGGCCTCGGGCAGAATAGAGATAATGCCCCCTAATTCCCTCCCCACCTCGATCCCCGGTGGTCCCTATGAGGCCCTTTCAGGCTTCCCCCTCCTTCTCAACGGCTCCAGCAGCTGGGATCAGGATGGAACCATCAACTCCTATCTCTGGGACCTGGGCGATGGGTCAAATGCCACGGGGCCTATTATCCACCATACCTATGAGGGGGCAGGGCGCTTTGATATAGGCCTCACGGTGATCGATGCTGATGGGGATTCTGCCACGGGGATCTCAACCGTCCAGGTCCTCAATACCTCAAGCATATCCATTTCTCCATGTAACGAGAATGGAACTACTAGAGATGTTTTCTCCTCCCAGGACGACATATACCTCGCCCTGGAAGCACCAACAAGCATCAGGGCCCGGGTGTATCTGGCCCCCAGATATTCCTATAACGAGAACGGGTCCTTAGGAGATGTGTCCATGGCCAGCCGCGCCATGATTACCGGAGCCGATGTCTCCCATCTGATCTGGCCGGCGAGGAATTCACTTCCAGGGAGCTACGATCTGGTACTTGACGTGGATTCCGATGGAATATTTAATCCCCGAAGGGATCCCACCTACTCGTCGTTCCTGGTAATCCCAGAGAGATCGCTGTGGATCGCCCTCCTCGTCCTGCCCTTAATTCTAGCAATCCCAAAGAAAGAGTGTAACACATGGACCGAAAGCAATCAACCCACCTCCGATCGGCATTACTCCTTCTGACTGGATCCATCTTGTTGGCCGTAATAACTGGGATGGGCAGCGGAGGCTCTGGCGAAGGCCCCCAGGAGGTCTCACTCAGCATTCGAGATCAAGGTCAAAGGTCGACTCCCTTCTTCATAACCGGGGAGAATTCAACCACCTCCCTCGTCGCAACCGCCTTATTTACCATCCCCTCGGGTTCCATGATGCCCTACTCCGGGGGCGATTTCATCTGGATTACGCCTGGAGGAAGGGAGATAGCGAGAACCTGGAGGAAGTTCCAGTATCTAGGGTCCAATACCTTTAGGGCCGTGGCCGAGATCGAGGCCAACCTGACCACCTTTCCACCAAACCTCCAACCCTACGCCTTGACCGTGGCCGCCGGTGATTGGGAGGTATCGGAGCATTTCCACATATGCGGGGACTCCTCAACCCTAATGGATGAGGATTTCTCGTCCAGCCAGGTAGGCTCCCTGCCCTCGGGGTGGCAAATAGAGGAGCCCGGGTATTCCCCCAACGCCCAGTGGGTGAAGGAACTGACCTTTGAAGGAAGAAACAAGGTTCTCAGGATGACCAGCTATATTGACCGGCCCGCGGTACTCAACCGTTCATTGAACATCTCCTGCAGCCACCTCTCCTTCTCATTCAGAGCCAGGCTGGAGGAGGAAACCAGATCTAACGATGACAGGGTAACCGCCATGTGTATCGAACTTGTAGGTCAGGACCCATTCCAGCTACTATGCCTGGGTAGGAGCGACAAGCGGGAGGATCTGCATTTCGGAATACCGTACGAACAGGGGGAATGGATCCGATTCACCGTTTATCTAGATCTCGACCCCGCGGTATCGAGCTATTCCGTATACATGAACGATCAACGCCTGGGCAGCAGGTCCCTTCCCGGACTCCGACCAGAGGACATAACTGCCCTCCGTTTCTCCCTGGGGTCAGGTGCCCACTACGTGGGCCAGTTCGACGATATCCGGGTGGACCAAATTCAGCTAGACGCCGGAGATCGCAGCCAGCCAGCCCGGTTATACCTTAATGTGGGAACAAGGTACGGCCAGTGGTTCGATCCCAGTAGCATGGTGGTAAACTGCACCGTGGACGTTACACCCTGTAAGAAAACCAATCCCTACCTCCAGGTAGATGGCTTCAGGATTGAGCTCTGGAACTCGACGACGAGGATTGGCACCCTGAATACCATGAGCTGGAACGACACCTCCACCTGCAAATCGCCATGCCAGGTCATCTCCCACCCCAAGAGCCTAACAATTGACCCCCACCTCATCGACCGCTTTAACTACTCCGATTTCTCGGGAGATTACATCCTAAGATGCCTCCCTGCTGACCCCTCATTGTCCCTGCTCAACCAAAGTCTACCCTTCCATATCGATGACCCCATGCAAATCCATTTCTCCCGTTGGCCGGGTGGACCGCCAGTTAGCCCTGCCGTCTTCCCCAAACCGGCCAACGTCTCGGTAAACGTCGAACTCGACCCCCAGGGGAGGTCGGGCAATGGAACCCATACTTTTGGTGATAAGAGCTGCCATATGTCATGGATTCACCCCGATGGGACCATAGCAGAAAACCAGACCCATTACATGAGCACTGACCTGGCCTATCCCTCGGAACGGGCCTGGGTTTTTGGCACATTGAAGGTTAGAAGGGACTTTCCAACAGGGCTCTATTCCTGTCTCGTCTCGGTGAAATGCGACTCGGGGTATGAAATCGTGGAGAGAAGGGAATTCAGAGTGGCCCAATCAATGATACACCTAATCCCCTGCCTGGTCCTGTTATCGGCGCTGGGAAAAAGATAGATTAGCGTACTGACTAATTATCTCCATGAACCGCCCACATCACCGACCAAGACAGCGTTGCTGGTCCTGTATCACCGATATCGCAATGGAGGCCCTAAACAGGGCCACAGATGATGAGGAGACCAGATTTGACGTAATGAAGGAGATAACCGGAATCATGGCTTCCGGGTTGGACAGGGAAACCAATCTCCCCGTTCTGAGCACCGAGATCTTCAGGCTGATATCTAAACGCACGAAAAACCCCGACCCCTTCAAGGTAGAGAAGCAGGAGTGTAATAGAACCGCCAAGCCCATAGCGGATAGGGTCTCCCGGGAGATCATGGACATAAAGGATCCCCGGGAGAGACTTGAACGGGCATCACTGGCATCCATTGCCGGCAATACCATGGATTTCGGAACCAGCGGGCACACATTTGACCTGTCCTCTTTCGAGGAAGACTACCAGAAAACCCTGGATGAGGGACTGGCCATTAACGATTCCAGGCCCCTGGCTCGGAGGTTACCCGAAATGGGTTCCGTAATCTATCTTGCAGACAATGCGGGAGAGATAGCCTTTGATAGGATACTGGTCCGGGTGATATCCGACCTTGGCCCCCGGTTAACCGTAGCCGTCAAGGGTGGACCGATATCCAACGATGCCACCATGGAGGACGCTAATTTCGTGGGCATGGACCAGGTCAGCAAGGTAATCACCACCGGAACCGATCACCTGGGAGTTAACTTCGAGGAATCCCCCCCTTCTTTCCTCGAGGCCTTCCGCTCATCGGACCTGGTGATCAGCAAGGGCCAGAGCAACTTCGAGACCCTTTCCTTTAACCTGGAAAAAATCAGCAACCCAATCGCATTCATATTAAAGACCAAGTGCGCTCCCATAGCAAGGTCCCTAGGGGTAAATCTGGGGGACAACGTACTAGGACTAGTCGAACCCGAGTAGATATGGGAAACGGTGCAGCTATTGCTGCTCCTCTTTCATATGTCTCAGGAGCTTGATATAGATCTCCCCCACCTTTTCACCGGTTCCCGTGAGCTCGTACTTGTTCTCACCAGGAACCGGAACGATGAGGTACTTCCTAACTAGGCTCTGTATTATGTGTCCGAAATACCTGATCTTCCTACCAATGCCCTCCTCAATCTCGCTTCGGGACAGAGGCTCCTCGGTCTCCGTTATATAGGCTAATACCTCTCTCTTCAGGAAGGTCCTGCCCCCGTATTCAAGCTTCGGTGATATGAGTTCTATTGACCAGCTGTTCTGGCTCTGGCCCAGGGTAAAACGGCTGGATACCTTTATCCTAGTCGACGATACCTGTACATCGACGTTTTCGTACTCATAGCCGTATACCGTGTCAATCATTTCCTCAACCGAATTGGTCAGCTCGGCCAGTTCCAGGGCATCGGCTTCCCCGGTCCGGCTAGCCTCCACCAGGAGATTTCTTAGCTTCTTCACGTAGGAGGAGGGATACTTCGGGAAATGGTTCTTCCTTATCCCCGCTTCCACGGTTGACAGTATCTCCTCTACATCGTCCTTGATATCCTCGTAACCCCGCTTGGTAAGCCGGTTCTTGAGGATGGTGAGGAGCCTGTAGTAATCTGGCCTGTAGTAGGAAGGACGATAGACCTTCATCCTAGATCTCATCTTCTCTATATCCTTCTTGAATTCGGCCTTCTCCTGCTTGTTCAGGTGTTTAACCTTCTCCAGGACCTCCTTCTGCATCTTGAGGTAGGACTCGCTTCCAGGAGGTGTCCTTTGTAGCTGCTTGAGAAGGGATTCTATTTCTCCCTTCTGCCCGGTCATCATCGAAACAATACCTCACACCACTATATTAATCTAAGACTGAAAAATCATATCACGTCGAAAGGTGTCAGACATATCAAAACAATTTCGTACCGTGACGTCCAATTCAAGGTCTTTCACGACGTGTATGAGCCCGCGGAAGACAGTTACATGCTTTTGGAGTCGGCCCTGGAGCTGGATCCCGCAAGAACCCTGGACCTGGGAACGGGATGTGGTCTAACCGCGATAATGATTTCCAAATCCGGATGCATGTTCGTGGTTGCCACCGACGTTTCCCCACAAGCCCTCGGATGTGCCCGGGAGAACGCGAATGGATTGGGGTCCGGGATCAACCTGGTCAGGGCCGACCTGTTTTCAGGCATCAAGGGCAGGTTCGACCTGGTGACCTTCAACCCTCCCTACCTGCCGGTTGAACCCGGTGGTATGGAGCACCCTAGCTGGGCTGGAGGCCCTGAGGGTAGGTATTTCATAGACCGGTTCATCAGGGGATTAGAATCCCACCTATCAGAGGATGGACGTGGATTGATGGTCCATTCCTCTCTGAACGATCTCCCGAAGACCCGTCGAATGGCCTCCAAAGAGGGACTCAAAATCAGGACCGTGGCCAGCGAGAGCTT
This sequence comes from Hadarchaeota archaeon (SeqCode), assembly GCA_964621445.1. Taxonomy (GTDB): domain Archaea; phylum CAYQAE01; class CAYQAE01; order CAYVLA01; family CAYVLA01; genus CAZUNO01. The sequence continues at coordinate 71,642 of CAZUNO010000005.1, forward strand.
CTTCTTCGAAACCCTCCGGGTCCTCGAGCTATCGAGGTGACATGCTCCCCGGCCACGCTATAATCCCACCTGGTATCTCCTATCCATTTCGGACCTGAATTCCCGGTACCTCTCCTGGTAATCATCAACCAGGTGATCTGGTTCCACATTTACATCGATCCTGATCATCTCTCCGGCCATCTCACCTACTCCCACACCCAGAACCGAGGATGCGGCCAGGATGGCCGACCCCATGGCGGCCTCCGGCACCCGGGGCTTTAACAGGGACTTGTCCAGTACATTGGCCCTTATCCTGAGCCAGATCTCGCTCCTGGAACCACCTCCGGCGGTGAAGATCCTATCCCCAACCTGGGCCCCAAGCCCGGAAAGCAGGTCGTAGGCCATTCTCTCCACGTAGGCCACGCCCTCCAGCTGAGAGGCATAGAGCTCGATCCTATCACCGGGTTTCCCCTCTAGGAATCCCTTGGCCTCGGGGTCCACAAAGGGGAACCTCTCACCGGTTCTCACCAGTGGATAATTCAGGAAATCGGTGGGAATGACCCCGGCAGCCGCGGCATCCAGGCTTTCAAGATCCTGGTTCGGGAAGTTTACGGATATGCATTCACCCCCAGTGCTACTGGCACCACCCGGCATCCAGCATCCCTCGGGGTGCAGATGGCTGTATATGCGCCCTTTAGGGTCCTTTAGCAGCTTCTCGGTAACCCCCTTGATCACCAGCGTGGTGCCCAGGGTGGTCTCCCAATCACCTGGGGAGGCCGCTCCCGATGCAATCTGGGAAGCACAGCCGTCCGTAAGGCCAGCCATCACCGGGGTCCCTACCGGGATTCCGGTTTGCCTATGAGCAGTTCTGCACAGGCTTCCCACCTCCTCTCCAGGGGGTACCACCTGGGGCATCTTTTCCACCGGTATCCCAACTTCCTCCAGGAAATCCGGCCACCTATACTCCAATAAATCGAAACCGCTCTTCAGAGCGTTACTGTGGTCCGTGAAGGTCCAGCTTCCGGTCAGCATTCCCACCACGTAGTCCGCGGCATGAACGAACATGTGGGCTGACTCGAAGACCTTTCTTCTATTGTTCCTCAGCCAGAGGATCTTGGCGATCGAGAAAGAGGGCCGTATGCTGTATCCGAGCTTATCCTCCTGCTCCCGGGCCTGCCTGGAGATCCTCTCAGCCTCCTCGGTTGCCCTTCCATCGTTATACATCATGGCATTGGTGAGGGGCTTACCCTTGGAATCTATCGGGAACACCGTTCCCGAGGTGGAGTCGACTGAAACCCCCTCGATGTCCTCCCCATCCCGAGCCACCGATCCAATGGCCTTTTTGATGCATGGCCACCAACTTTCCACCACCTGTTCCGAACGGCCCTCGGCCAGACCCACCAGGTGGCCCTCGAGCTTCCGGTATTTCGAATTCACAACCGTTCCATCCGGCCTGGCTGCGATAACCCTACATCCCTGTGTACCCAGGTCTATTCCCAGGAATACGCTCATCGAGGGGCACTAGGCCCTTGGGTATTTACCTTTTTGCCCGACAAAAAAGGATTAAAGCACTGAAAACCAGGGATATACATGCCCGAAGCTTTGATGGACGAGCTCCAGAGGGAACTCCTGGAGATGAGGAAGAAGGGGATGGAGACCGGGGAGATCGCCCGGAAGCTCAATCTCTCAACGGATACGGTTATCTGGCTAATAACACACCTGGACACGGGAAAGACTGAGAGGAGACTGACCTCCGATATGTTGATTGACTGGGCGAATATAGGAACCAGCCCGGTCCGCGTCTCACTTTTGGGAAGGATGCTGGCCGACTTCGTTCAGGAGGAGCTATGCGCGGACGAAATTCATGGGGTTATCGGCTTGGCCGTAAATGGAATACCCCTGGCCCAGGAAGTCGCCCGTACGCTGGAAAAGCCCTGCGTGGTGGCGGAAACCTCCGATAAAGTGGATTTCTACTCCCCCTTCTTCGACATGAAGGGAAGGAAGGTAATAATCATAGCCCACGTCATCAATACCGGCCGAACACTGAGAAAGGTAGTCAGGGACCTGGAAAACATGGAGACCACGCCACTGGGAATATTCATCTTCGTTGACAAGCGGTCCTGGAAATCGAACAAGAAGGACATAGAGGGAATCAGAACCCATTCACTGGTTCAGGCGGTTAAGACTTGAAACCCGAAGAAGGCCTGAGGACCATTGATGACCTGGAATCCCGCGGCGGCAAGATCTTCGTCAGGATGGATATAAACCTGCCCCTGGACCCAAGGTCCTGGGAGGTTCTGGACGACACCCGGATCGTCAAATCCTTGCCAACCCTGGAGGAGCTTGTGGATTGCGCACTGGTGATCGGTAGCCACCAGTCGAGGCCCCTTAAATCCGACTTCTCCTCGATGAGCCAGCACGCGGAGATAATAGGCAGGGAGCTGGACAAGGAGGTCCAATATGTCCCCGATATCATCGGTCCCGCCGCCTTGAGGTCAATACGTGAACTGGAACCAGGACAGATTCTCATGCTTGACAACCTCCGCCTGTGTTCCGAGGAGAACCATAATGCGTCGCCCTCAGCCCTGCTAAACACCCATTTAGTGAGACGTCTATCACCCCTGTTCGATCACTACGTCAACGACGCCTTCGCTGCCTCGCACAGATCCCAGCCCAGCCTGGTGGGTCTACCCCAGGTGATAGAGCCCTACGCCGGTAGGCTGATGACCGATGAGATAGGGTCCATAAGCCATATGTTGGACAGGATGGACGCTCCCAGAACGCTGTGCCTGGGAGGAGCCAAGCTGGAGACCAAACTTGGGTTGCTCAGGGTCATGCTCGATAACCAGAACGTGGACAAGGTGCTGGTATCTGGACTTGCGGGAATAGCTTTCATGGCGGCGGCGGGATACAAGGTGGGAGCGGCAAATGCCGATACGGTTAGGAGCTGTCTACCTCTTGCCGAAAGCATCCTGGAAAAGCATGAGGATCGCCTTGTGCTGCCCGTTGACGTGGCGGTCGACGAGGATGGAGATCGGGTGGAGTGCGATCTAGAGGGTGTCGCCAACAGGGTCATACTGGACGTGGGGTCACGCACCACAAGGCTCTTCGCCGAACACCTAAAGGAGTCCAGGAGCATCTTCGCCAACGGGCCGGCAGGCTTCTTCGAGATGGAGAGATTCCGAAAGGGAACCGACTCCCTTTTACTGGCCATAGCCATGTCCCCGGCCCCCGTAAAGGTTCTGGGGGGAGGTCACCTGGGTTCCCTGGCAGGGGAACTGGGAATGTCGGATGGGGTACACATCTCCACCGGCGGTGGAATAATCCTCGCTCTGCTAGGTGGCGAGAAGCTGCCTGCAATAGAGATCCTTAGGGGAAACTGGCAGAGGAGGGAACTGGACACCCCGGGATTCTGAACCGAAAAAAGGGCGGACGGGGCTCCCGTCCGCCAGGTCCATCTACTGGGTTGTCTCATCCGATTCAAGGGACAGTACCGATATCTCGTTGCAGAGAGAAAGATTGGAGCTGACTACCTCCAGCGGGTCGCATATCTTGATATCTGCCACATGGGACACGGCGAGTAGCGATCCCTTCACCGGATAATCGGTCGAATTATCGTTCTCGTAAACCAGTATCCCCACCTTGTATATATTGTCGGTTGCCAGCTCGATCGTATCCAGCTGCATGGTGAAGAGCCGCTCCGAGCCGGAGTTGAGGGTTCCAGCCGACGTGGCTTCTTCCCCCAGGTAATCGATCGAGGATAGGGACCCGGGCTTGACGGCTATAAGATCCACCACAATGCTTTGTTGATGGTTATCCCGGTTTCTTAAGGTGACGTTGACCTCGTCCAGCATTCCTCGGGCGAAAAGAGTTCCGTCAGTCTCAACATCGATGCTTATTCCTTCCCTTGAACAGAAAGAAAACGCCAGCAGCCCTGTTATCACTAACAGAGCTGCCATATACCTATTTTTCTTCAAAAAACGCACCTCATGACCCTATATTTTGAAAGAAGATATCTCCGTTTTACATAGGGATCCAGAAAGATATTTAAAAAGATTCCAGTAGCTCATCTGAGGCCTAACAAGGACCCCGTCTGCTTCTCTGGAGGGCCCCAAGTTGACCGATCCGAAAGAATTAGAGCACAAATGGCAGAAACGCTGGAAGAAAAATGGGGTCTATGAGGTCGATATGGCCGAGGGTCCAAAGATCTTCGTCACGGCGGCCTACCCCTACCCAAATGGATTGATGCACCTAGGTCACCTTGGAACCTACCTACCCGCCGATTTCTACGCCAGGTACCACAGGATGAAGGGTTACCAGGTCCTCTTCCCCATGGGGTTTCACGTCACCGGGCCGGCGACCACCGGATTCGCCAGGGCTATCCAGAAGGGGGACCAGGACGTAATCGAGGACTATCATACCGTACACCGGGTTAGTTACGAGGATATCGAGAGCTTCAAGGACCCCGAAAACATAGTGGAGTATTTCAGCGAGAGGATACGGGCTGACTTCCAGAATATTGGCCTATCCATAGACTGGCGTCGAAGCTTCATGACCAAGGACCAGCCATATGTCAAATTCATCACCTGGCAATTCAACAAGCTCAACCAGGACGGCCACCTCACCAAGGGAAAGCACCCCGTAATCTGGTGTGAGTCCTGTGGCAACGCCGTGGGCGAGGCCGATAGGGTGGTTGGGGACGAGGCGGAGATACAGGAGTTCTTCGTGATAAAATTCAAGCTGGAGGACGGCAAGATCCTGCCTGCTGCCACGCTAAGACCCGAAACGGTCTTTGGGGTAACCAACATTTGGCTGGACCCGGACGGGGACTACCGGGAGGTAGAGGTGGATGGGGAACGCTGGATCGTGGGGAAGGAGGCCCTCCCCAAACTCAACAGGCAGAAGGAATCGGTAGAGGACCTAGGAGGCTTTGACCAGTCCACCCTTTTCGGCGAGTACTGCAAGAGCCAGCTGACCGATGACCGGGTCCCCATACTACCGGCCACCTTCGTGGATACCGGTAATGCCACCGGTGTGGTGATGAGCGTTCCCGCCCACGCCCCCCTCGACTACCAGGCCATAGAAGATCTCAAAAGCGATCCTGAAAAGCTCGAGGACCTTGACGAGTCCATTCTTGATGACCTGGAACCCATAAGCCTCATTAAAGTGGAGGGTCTATCGAAATTCCCGGCCATAGAGGTTGTCCAGGAGATGGGCATATCCTCTCAGGATGAGGTCGAGGAGCTAGAGAAGGCCACCCAAAGGGTCTACAAGCGGGAGTTTTACGAGGGCGTACTGAGGCCAAACACCGGTCGTTACGCGGGACAAACAGTGTCTGAATCGAAGGAGATACTATCCAAGGACTTCATATCCCAGGGTTTCGCCGACCTCATGTACGAACTCTCCGAGAGGGTGGTTTGCAGATGTCGAACCCCTTGTCACGTCAAGGTAGTCAAGGACCAGTGGTTCATCGACTACGGAGACCCGTCCTGGAAGGAGGACACCAGAGAGTTACTGGACCGTATGAGGGTGGTGCCTGAAAAGGTGAGGGCCAGCTTTGAGTACTACATTAACTGGATGAGGGAGAAGCCATGTGCACGCAAGATCGGGTTCGGGACCCCCTTCATTCTGGACCCGGAATGGATCGTGGAGCCGCTTTCGGATAGTACCATCTACATGGCCTACTACACCATCGCTCGTCTCATCAACCAGGAGGAGATCCCGCCCTCAAAATTGACCAACGAACTCTTCGACTACGTGTTCCTGGATATAGGAGATGAAGGCTCGGTTTCCACCTCCACCGGACTTGAACCCTCTCTGATAGAGGACCTTAGAGAGGAATTCAAAAGCTGGTATCCTAACGATATGAGATTCGTTGGACCTGACCTGGTGGGAAATCACGCCACCTTTTTCCTCTTCAATCACTCTGCCATATTTCCCCGCAAGCTATGGCCCGAAGGCGTAGCTGCCAGCGGCGTGGTGCTTTCCGAGGGCCAGAAGATGAGCAAATCCAAGGGAAATTCCATCCCTATAGCTGATTCCCTTGATGAATGGGGAGCTGATGTGGTCAGGTTATGGTTTGCAGCCTGTGCCGAGTTCGGTCAGGACATAAACTACGAGGTCAACGTGCGAAAATCCATATTGAAGAGGCTGGAATGGTTCGATAAGAGCATTTCTGAGATACTGGAAGGCCCTAAAAATAAGCGTGAAGAAAGAATAATCGACACCTGGCTCCTCAACCGGATGAACAAGCGGATTTCCCTGGTAGAGGAACACATCCTGAATATATCTCCCAGAAAGGCTATCCAAGAACTCATGTTTGACACCTACAATGACATACAATATTACCTCAAGAGATGTGGAGGAGATCCCGACAGGGGACTTTTAACCAGGACCTATGATATATGGGTAAGAATGATGGCTCCCTTCGCCCCCCACCTCTGCGAGGAGATGTGGGAGAGGCTAGGGCACGAGCCTTTTGTGGTCCTCGAGACCTGGCCCCAGCCCGAGAATGTCCAGAAAGGTGAACAAGCGGAACTATCGGAACAGCTTATAAGCAATACCCTGGAGGACGTAAAAGAGATACTGTCGGCCACGGGTTCCCAGTACTCAAAACTCAACCTCTATGTGGCCCCGGAGTGGAAGAAATCTCTCTATAGTAGGGAAATCGAGGCCTCGATGGAGGGTAAGGATATGTCAGACGTCATATCGGAGGCCATGAAGGATCAAAAAATCCGGCAAAACGTGAAACGTGCGGTTAAATTCATTCAAAATACCTACAGTGATCTTTCCAGAATGCCGCGAGACCAGCTGCAGAGCCTGGCCAACGCCGATATGGACGAGGGCAAGGTTCTTTCGGAGGCAGCCAAATTCATCTCCCGGGAAACGGGGATGGAGGTATCGGTCCAGCGTGCCGAGGACCCTGACCACGACCCGCAGGGAAAGGCCGACCGGGCAACCCCGTATAGACCAGCAATATACCTCGAGTAGGTGGAAAATTGTATCTTATCCTTGGATGCGGCAGAACCGGATATGTCCTGGCGGATTCACTCAAACGTAAGGGAAACCAGGTATGCATCGTGGATAAGGACCGGAAGCTGGTTAATTTCCTAAGGAAGAGCGGCTTCAGGGTGCTAAAGAAGGATATCTCAAAGCCCTGGAAATTCGAGGGGGTGGTCAAGCAGGCCATAGTCACATTCATTCTCACCAGCGACTTTGAGGATAACATGGAGGCCTTAAGGTACATCCAGAAGGTAAACCCCACCTGCAGGACCTTTGTCTCCGTCCCCGACGATATGGGGGAACATGACCGGAAGAAGATAGAGGCCGATCGTGCCTTCTCCCCGGAATCCATAGTGGGGAATGACCTGTTGGAGGACCTTGTGGACGAGGGACTACTCGAAATCGATAAGAGTATGAGGAAGGCCCGGGATCTCGAAAGCCTCATCAAGGAGTCCTTCTCCGAGGAAATGCTCATAGTGATGCATAATGACCCGGACCCGGATTGCATCGCCAGCGCCATAGCCATGCAGCGAATAGCGGCACACTACGGGAAGAGAGGGGTCATAACCTACCGCGGGGAGATAGGCCACAGGGAAAATAGGGCCATGGTCAACCTGCTGGATACCAAGATATACAAGACCGATGAGTTGGATAAGCCAATCGGGGACTTCACACTGGTGGCCCTGGTTGATTCAGCACTGCCCTCAACCAACAACCCCCTTCCACCGGACTTCAGGCCCGAGATAATAGTGGATCACCACGACGTTAGCGTTGACTTGATAAAGAGCGATTTCCTGGACGTGAGGCCCCAAATAGGATCCTCGTCCACCATAATGAACGAGTACCTTGACCTACTTCGCATACCAATCACCCCGTCCCTGGCCTCAGCCCTTCTACAGGGAGTAATGACCGATACCGCTGATCTCACCATGCGTGCCCACGAAAAGGACGTGGAGACGGTCAGCAAACTATGGGCCAAGGCCGACCACGACATGCTGCTGAAGATAAAGAGCCCCGACATGTCCAACGAGGCGGTTGAGGTTCTGGGCCGGGCGGTGAAGAACAAGCATATACGAGGAGCCTACCTCATCTCCAACGTGGGATATGTCAAGGACAAGGAATCCATCCCCCAGGCGGCCGATCTCCTGGTCATGCTGGAGGGCATAAACACGGTTCTGGTGTTCGGAGTGGTGGGAGAGGACGTGGTCATATCGGGCAGGAACCGGGATGTAGGCCTAAATATGGGAGAGATAATGAGAAAGGCCTTTGGAAAGGACGGACCGGCCGGAGGTAGAGTGACCTCTGGAGCGGCCCGTATTCCCATGGGACTATTCAAGGACCTCTCCTCCGAAAAGGACGTCCTCATAGAGATGATGGAGGCCTCGATCGCCTCCAGGTTTTTCGAGCAGTTGAACCTGGAGCCGCCGGTGCCTAGTAAGGAAAGTCCTTCAAACTGACCATGTAGGTCCTCCCCAGCTTCTTCCTCTCCACAATATTCCGGCTCTCCAACTTCTTCAACACCCTGGTAACCTTTGGCTTAGAGAAATCCAGCATTTTGGATATGAACCTCTGCTTAACGGTTCTCTTTTCCAGGAGCAGCTTCACTAATCTCCGTTCATCCTTGGAGAGCAGGGAAAGTAGCAGGTGGGTGAACCGATCCATCGGTGCTATGTCAACCACGATCTTGGCCTTCCGGTGCTTAACGATCTCATCGGTATCGATGAGGGCGTGGATCTCCACCTCATCGTTGTAGGAGCCAGTCGATTTTCCATCAAACATGTTTCCACGCAGTAAAGGGGTTTGAAATGAAAGAAAAAGATTTTTGCCTCCGATGGGAAATATTTTCCGGGGTGGAAAATCACTTTCCCATATCCGGAATCAATTGGCCCGGGATCCGTAATCCCGAATGGCCCTGACCATGGCCAGGTAGTTCTCATCAGGAATGAAGTCCATGGGGCTGGTGTTACAGGCAGCAACATACCTCCCCTTCCGGCTTCCAACCCTCAACATCCTGTGCGTTTCCTCACGTATCTCGGCGGGTGTATGGCTGGAAAGAAACCCGATATCCATATTTCCCGCCAGCACTATCCGGTCCCCGAACCTCTCCACGAGGTCACCAAGGTCATTAGCCATCTTCTCACACCCATGCACCATGGAGAAACCATTCTCCACCAGCATGGGTATCACGTCATCCAGCTTTCCATCGGTGTGGAAGGTGTATGGTACGCCGATCTTGGCCAGCCGTTCAACCGTAATCCTGGTCCTCTCGAACACCAGGTCCCGGAACATCCGGGGGTTGACCATGAGCCCGGTTCTATAGGAACAATCACCGTCAAATAACACCACATCCGGTTTAACCTCCCTTATAATCGAGTCTATGGCCAGCCTGTTTCTTTCCTCCACCATCTCAAATGCCCGATCCACGAATTCGAAGTCCCGATATACCTTGACCGAGAACCTCTTCAAACCCATGGAGGTGGCTATGAGATGAAAACACCAGGGAAGGATTACCCAGGAGATCAGGCCCGCGTCCCTTATCAGCCCCTGTTCACGCTTCCATCTTTCTATCACCGGTTCCCAGTCGGGGATCTCCCTCTTCTCCAATTGCTCCAGACTCTCAAGCCCCCCTCCGGAGTACCGGCTAACCCCGGCGCTGGTATCGTCCCGCTTGCCGAAGCCCAGGTTGATATCCACGCCTCCCAGATTAACTATGGCCAGGTCAAGGTCCTTGGCCATCTCGATCCTATTCTCGACCCGGGAAAAATCACCATACCTTCTCTGGAAGAATTCACGCATGGAGAACCATACCTCCCAGAAAGGCGGTGAATATACCCTCTTCCCCTGCAACAGGTCCAGTAGCTTGCGGCTCTCATCCATTAGGTCCAAGATAAACATCGCCGGTTTACCCTCCGTGATCTTAAACCAGAAGAATAATGTTCCCCCACGCTCGGAAAAGCTATTTGAGTTAGACCCCACTCATTCTGCCCTCGTTGCCCCGAAGGCTGAGGATATGTGATTAGGATGAGCAAATTAGAACTTCATGATTTCCAGCAAAGGATATCGGAGTACCGCCAAACATCCAATTGGAAAACCAGATTGGGGGAGTTACCGGAGGCCAAGGACCCGGATTACGATGACTCGGGATGGGAGACATGTAATCCCGGAACTAGCTGGGACAGAAGCGTAGGGGAGAGATGGATTCGCCGGACGATCACCGTTCCGGAGAAGCTCTTCGGAATCGATCTCACCGGTGGAAAAATTGACTTCAGAATTATGGCCTTGGCCGAAATCCAGCTCTTCCTTGACGGGAAATACCTGGACGGGGCTAGCTACTGGTTCGACGGGCTCTATAACCTAACATCCAGGGCCAATCCAGGCGAGAAACATGTCATAGCCCTCTGCATACCCCAGGGATCAACCAGCGGTAGATTCAATGCCGCTAGACTCTACGTGCAGCCAATCGAGGATGCCCTTTTACAGCTACGGTTGGTGGATGCCCGGTCCAGGCTAATCCATTCCCTGGCCGATCGAGGCCACCTGGATAGCCAACTTCCTGGGGTTAATATCGCCAGGAGAGGTCTTTTCCTGGAGGAAGGTCTACAGGAGGACCTGGAAAGGGCCTTGACCCAGGCCCACGAGTTCGACCAGGAAATCGTTCCGGCCGCAAAGCCCCTGGAGGAGCTAACCACATTCCTGGTTGGCCACGCCCATATAGATATGAACTGGCTATGGGATTTCGAGGATACCATAGATATCTGCCGCAGAACCTTCCTCTCAGTTGACCATTTGATGGACGAGTTCCCGGAGTTCGTGTTCTCCCAGAGCCAGGGTGCAATCTACAGCCTGATGCAGGATCATGAACCGGAGGTCTTTGAACGGATTAAACGCAGGGTCAAGGAAGGTAGGTGGGATGTAACGGCCTCTACCTGGGTAGAGGGAGACCTAAACATGGCCAGCGGTGAAAGCCTGGTCCGTCAGACAACCCATGCCCTTAGATACCTGAAGCGGGAGTTCGACGTCCAGCCTAAGATTTGCTGGTGCCCGGATACCTTCGGTCACTGCTGGACCTACCCCCAGATTCTATCGAAATGTGGGGTCGAGTATTACTATGCCCACAGATGCACCCGAGAACCGGGCGAACACATGTTTCAATGGGAGGCGCCCGACGGCTCGCGGGTTCTGGTGTTTAACGAGGGAGCCACCTACAATAACCAGATCAAACCTGACCTCGTGTCCTCCCTGCCAAAGATGGTGAGCAACTTCTCGGTTCCCGCACACCTGGTTGTATTCGGGGTGGGAGACCACGGCGGGGGACCAACACGGATGGATCTCAGGAAGGCCAGCATTCTGGACTCGGAGCCCGGATTTCCAAGTTTTCGGAATTCCCAGGCCCAGGATTTCTACATCGCCGCCCAGGCCTCGGAGAAGCTCCCGGTGATCAGGGACGAGCTCAACTTCGTCTTCCGGGGATGCTATACTACCCACGCCGACATCAAGTTGATGAACAGGCGGGGAGAGTCCATGCTCTTCGCCGCCGAGGTGCTCTCCTCCCTGGCCTCGATATCAGGGCAGGAATATCCCAGGAGCCAGCTCGAGACCGCCTGGGAGAACGTGCTATTCAACCAGTTCCACGACCTCCTTGACGGTTCTGCAATAAAGGAGGCCTACGAGCATTCGGAGAGGATTTTCGAGGAGGCCGAGTCAATCTGCCGGGATATAGAGGAGCGTTCCCTCAGGACCCTTACCGGTAGCCCGGGAAAGGTGGGCAACGAAATTTGCATATTCAACCCCCTCGGATGGCGGAGGAGAGAGGTAATCAGCGCCCCTCTACCGGCCGGGGAAAATGACTACGTGGTCATTGACCCCCAGGAACGGATCCAGGCAAGCCAGAGGGTAGGGGACGAGGTGCTGTTCACGGCCGACCTTCCCTCCGTGGGGTATTCGACCTACACCATTACTACTGGCACCCGAGTTGGCCCCGTCCAGGAGAGACAGATCAAGGTGGTCCCCCCGGGAGAGGGGAGGGACTCCCATTCCTTGGAGAATCGTTTCTTCAAGGTGGAGATAGAGGCCAACAGCGGCACGATTAAATCGCTTTTTGATAAGCGCCTGGAAAGAGAGCTAATCTCGATCCCTGAAAGTGCCAATATGTTCCAGCTGTGTTACGAAAAGCCGCATGGCATGTCGGCCTGGAGAATAGGGCCCATTAGCAAGGTGGAAAACCTGACCGGGGATGCCAGGACCGAGGTTTCCCTTTCCGGACCGGTGAAGGCAACGGTAACAGTGGACATGGAGTTCTCAAAATCCACCCTGCGGCAGGAGATATCGATATACAGGGATATACCTCGAATTGACTTCCGCACGGAGGTCGACTGGCAGGAAATCGGGGGCCCAGAGGTGGATTCCCCGATGCTTAAGGTCGCCTTCCCATGGGCGCACGTCTCTGCCAACTGCATAAGGGAGATACCCTTCGGACATATCTCCTCCCCGGCTGACGGGCAGGAGGTTCCCTCCCTCACCTTCCTTGAGCTCCCTGGCGATGGATTCGGCATCTCGGTTCTCAATGACGGAAAATATGGACACGACGTGAAGGGGAACACCGTTCGTTTGACCCTTCTCCGGGCAGCATACGACCCGGACCCCGAGCCCGACCTGGGTAGTCACCATTTTACCTACTCCATAGTTCCCCATGCCGGGGACTGGAAAAGTTCCGAGGTCTGGAAAAGGGGGCACGAGCTCAATACACCCTGCCGGATTATCCCTGCTACGCCTCCCCGCCCCAGGAACTCCTGGCTATCCCTGGGATCAAAGGGTGTGGATGTCGCGGCCATAAAGAGGGCCGAGGACGACCTAGGCCTGGTGGTCAGGCTGGTAGAAATGCAAGGAAAGGAGACCAGAACCTCCCTGAGGGTAGGGTGGCCGGTGGAACAGGCCCAGAAATGTGACCTAATGGAGAGGGAAATTAGCGATCCCCTGGAGGTCCAATCAGGCGAGGTTGAAATAGAATTGAGTCCCTACGAGATATCCACATGGAGACTTACCTAGGCAACCTGCAACCAGCGATCGAGCCAGGGGATTGACTTTGTGCCCTTGAAGGCGTGCCCACCCCGGAACTCGTGTTTATCCAGGCCTTCCAACGCCCCAGCGGCGCGGTAAACCCTCTCAATTCTCTCATACCCGTCTCTAAATTCCTCTTCCGGCAGCAGGGGGTCCGAGGCCCCCCTCTCGATAAACAGGGGCCTAGGTGCGATTAGGCCCATGACCTCCGGTATGTCCCCCCATTCCAGGATCCCGGGAACCACCTGCGAGCCGCAGCTACCCACCGAGATGATCCTCTCCGCATACAGATTCAGGGCGCCGGAAATCACAACCGCCTTTATCCTGTCATCCAGGGCCGAGGTAAAGGTGGCAACTCTACCGCCGTAACTCAAACCGACCATTCCCAGCCGTTGGGGGTCCACCTCAGGTCTATTTTCGAGGTAATCCAGACCGAGAAACGCATCCACCACGTCAAGGGTGAGCATGTTGTAACCAAGCCAGGAGGCCATGCTCTGGCACACATTGCAGGGATCACGGCTAAACGAGGAACGATCTAAACGCTCCCCGAAGGCCCACCAGTCCGGTGCAAGGGTGACATATCCCTTGAGGGCCAGGGAACGTGCATAATCATAGTTATGTTCGTCTATCACCCTTTTCCCGGCCTCCCCACCGGTAATCCCAACCACGGCATTTTTCCCTAGATTCCCCTCACTGTGCCCGTGGGCACACAGGACGCCTGGTTTTTGGTGACTCTCATCCGCTACATCTGGTAGGAGGAGATAGGCTGGGACCCGTGGACCGAAACCCGAGCTATAGACCAATTTAACCATCGTGAACCCCTCCATCTCCGTCTCCTCAATTACTTGCGACCTCATCGCTTTTCTCGGGGGCTTCATGCCCATCAGTTCTCGGAGTTTGGCCTCCCAGCTAGCCCTCCATTCCTTCCAATCCCCGCGTCCGTGTCCATTAAACTTCATTTTCAACGGGGCAGAAGCGGCCATGTTTGCCAACCATTCCAGTGTCGACGAGGGTTTCTCCATCTCCATTAACCCGAAAAGGTGTTAACCAAGGTTCTAAATAACTGGCTTGGGCCTCCTGGCGGGAGGAAGGAAAGATAAGATGGTATTTCAGGGCTAACAGGAGCGTTGAAAGATGAAGTTTGCTTGCTTCCCCCTGCATGTCTTGAACAGATCCTCAGCCCAGGGGAGATGGAGACCTTCCAGTACGTGAATTACCACCGGTACGCACCCGGAGAGATACATGAAGACCATAGTCATGATGATCGGGATGAGTTATTCATCTGCACCGGTGGAAGCGGGCTGGTAACCGGTGACCGGGAGAGAAGAATAGGCGAGGGAGAGGTGATCATCGTCCCCTCGGGAGAGGTACACGGATTCGTTTCCGACCAACATCGGCCGCTGGAATACATCTACATAGCCTGCAAGTTACCTGGGGAAAGGTAGCGATGAACCGGGGATGGCTATCCTCCACCGATTTCGACGGTTACCTCACTTCTCTCCCCGGACTCCCCAACCACCAAAAATTTCCCGGTCCTGGTCTGTGGACCGAGGGCCGAACGATTCAACTCCACTAGCACCTCGTCACGTCCACCGGCCACGGAATCCGATTGGGGATCGAAAAGGAGATAGGAGGCATTGGTCTCGATGGACCACTTTATGACCCCGCTCCCGTTATTGGAGATGAAGATGCTGGTTCTGTTCTCGCCTGCCCCAAACCTTATGGTGTCCGGTTCAACCACCAGAATATGTTCAATGGTATATATCTGGAATGCAACCATGAATGCCAGGAAGATCCAAAAAGCATACCACACGGCCCATTTCTTGGCCGGGACCTTGATCCCAAATTTCCTTATGAAAATGGGCAAAAGCATGGGTATCAAAAGGGCAGCGAACAATGGGATCAGTTTGGACTCCACAAAACCCACCTCGGCACAATCATTAGAATAGACATCATCTGCATTCGCTCAGGACCCAGCCACTAGATCTCTCGACAAGGAAAGGGCCTCCCTGGGATCACCCTTACTTCCTGCACCTCTACCGAGCTCGGGCGACCCCCCTCCCCCTCCCTTCATGTGCTCTGCCAGCTTACCGGCAATATCCCCTGCATCGAGCCCCCTATCCTTCCCGCCTTCTCCCAGTGCGACAACGATATCGGTCCGTTTTCTCCCAGGAACGGTGCCCAGTAAAACCACTACATCTATCTCCGTCGCCAACCGCTCAGCCGCCTTGGCCAATACATCCGGTTTCACATCCTCCAGAAAGCTGCCCACATACGAGCAGCTCCCCACCGACTCCAGCTCGGACCTCAGACTTTTGGCCACAGCTACGGACAGGGAATCCTGCAAACGCTCGATCTCCTTTCCACGCTCCTTCCACTCCTGGAAGAACCGTTCCACGGTGTCCGGCAGCTTCTCCTTTTCCACGCTCAATAGATCCGATGCCCGGTTCAGCAGCTCTCGGTTCCTCTGGAACTCCCTTAGGGCGGCCTTGCCGGCCACATACTCCAGCCTACATATGCCATCCTGTATCCTCTCGCTCCCCAGCAGGGCGAGCAATCCACACTCCCCGGTGTTATCCAGGTGAGTTCCACCACAGGCCTCAACATCCACGCCCTCAATATCCACGACCCTTATCCGGTCGCCCGGAGGTGCTCCTCCCTGATATAGACGGAATCCATATCTCTCCTCCGCCTCTCCCCTGGGCATGAACTCCTTGTGAACGGGTATCCTGTCCCGGATCACCTGGTTGGCGATTTCCTCCATCTCCTCCAGTTCACCGGGGCTTATCCTCTGGTAGTGGGTCACGTCCAGCCGGGCCCTATCAACGTCCTTGTGGGCACCTGCCTGCCATATATGATTACCAAGAACCTCCCTGGCAGCAGCATTAACGATATGTGTGGCGGTGTGATGTATGGTCAGCTGCCTCCTTCGACCCTGCTCGAGTGAGCATTCAACCCTATCCCCGGCCGCGAAACCCACCTTTTCCAGCTTGTGGACCACTATATCCCCCACCTTATCCACATCCACCACCTTCGATCCCCCCATCAACCCGTGGTCCGGTTCCTCGCCTCCTGACCTGGGGTAGAAGTAGGTACGGTCAAGGACAACAAGATTCCCGGGAAGTACGCGAAGCACCTCTGCCTCAAATTCGATCCTCTTATCATCCTCATAAAAACCCAGAATGGTCCCCGGGAGCCCCTCCAACCCCTCGATGCGCTTCTCCTCCTCCTTCTCCTCCGATGACATGTGCTTTTCGGTGGTTTTTAGGTAGAAGTCCTCGGGTAGAGAGACGCTTTTGCCCTCCTTCCTCGCCGCCTCCTCGATCAGCTCTGGGGTTACCCCCTCCGACTCGTAGAGCTTGGCTAGCTCCTGGACCTCGAAGCTGGATTTGCGGGATAACAGGGAGTTCACCCGCTTCTTCGCGCGTTGGAGAGCTGCTCTGTACCTCTCCTCCTCGACCTCCACCACCCTCAATATCTCGGGTAGACTCTCCAAAAGCTCGGGACTCATCTCCCTCATGCTTCTTGCATATAGCTCTATGACCTCTCCCAATGAGAAGGGAAATTGGAACTCGTCTATGAAAGAAAGCGCTCTTCTCAGGATAACCCGAAGATTATAGCCCCCGCCCACATTGCTCGGCAGGCCACCATCCACAATACTGAACGCCAGGGACCCCGCATGATCGGCAATGGCATATATGGCCTCAAATGGCCTGATGGAATCGTACAGCAGGGCCGTGGATACCCCTATCTTGTTCGCAATCTCCGCCCTTCTCCTATTCACATCCGGCATCTCGGTGTAATCCATGGAGGAGGCCAGTCGAGAGTAGCGCATGAACAGTTCTTCATCATAATCCAGGCCGGACATGGCCTTCATCTCCCCCACGACATCGCCGAAAACAGCTTCGTAACCGGAGGCAGTTCCCTGCGACAGCCAGGAAAACCTCTCCAGACCGGCGCCCATATCTATAACCGGGTTCTCCATCCGTGAATGGTTATCCGGGGTCCCCACGTACTGGGTGAACACCGCGTTGCCCACCTCGAGACCATCGACGAAATACTCCAGAGAGGGACCGAAGGCATTGGGGCCGACCCACACGTCCTCCACCCATACAACTTTTTCCTCCGGTATTCCGAAGGAATTCACCAAAAGCCTCTGGTCAAGGTCCACGCATCTATCCTTCCAATATCCGTTCTGCCCATCATCTATGGCGTGCTGACCAACCATCACGAAACCCGTGTAGTGCCTACCCGTCACTCCTACGTTGGGTATATCAAGGAAGCGAAGGCATCTCTGGGGAACTATCAGGGGATTGGCCGGCATTTCAAAGGAGATATTTCCATATTCCTCCCTGTAGAAGTCCACGATACTGGCGGCCGTAAAATATAGCGAGGGAAACCAGCGACAAAGCACCGGGTAACGACGTATGCTCTCGTGGCCCTCCTTGACGAAAAACCTCTCTATATTTCGCCAGGCCTCAAGGTAGCTGTAGGCCCTTTTAGTTGGAGGGTCGCCCAGGAACTCGTAATTTTGACATGTGGAATCGGGGCAGGTGGACCTCTCTGGATCCAGGGTCCAGAAGTACCTGCCACAACTGCATCTCCTGCGCTGGAAACCCCTCTCTCGAAAGAGTTCTACCTCGTAATGTCTCTTGGGATTGGCGGAGAACCTTTCTCTGAGAAGGTCCTTTTTTTTCAACCGACACACTCCGTGAACTAGCCCAAACCAGGGCCTCTACCGAATTCAACTACCAGATGGTTCAAATCTAACCAAACAGAGCGCCAAGTCCAGCAAGATCTTCCTCTTCCTCCCCTTCCTCCTCGGCCTCTTCTTCCTCTTCGGCCTCTTCCTCCGGCTCTTCAGCCGGTCCGGCCTCAGCCGGTGCTGGGGTAGGAGCAACGGCAATCGACTTAGAGATTGCCTCCTCGATGTCAACCCCTTCCAGGGTCGCCACGAGGGCCTTCACTCTTGCTTCTTCGACTTCCACATCTGCTGATTTCAGTACGGCAGATACAGCTTCCTCGGTAATGTCCTTTCCTGCCGAGTTCAGAAGTAGTGCCGCGTAGATGTATTGCATTTACCTAACACCTCCATTTAGACTCACGCGAAAAGAGCACCCAAACCGGCGCCCTCCTCCTCTTCTTCTTCCGGAGCTTCATCCTCTGCCTCTGCCTCTGCTTCTTCTTCCTCTTCCTGTTCGCTTTCCTGTTGCTCCTCCTCCTGGGGAGGAGGGGTGGAGGACAGAAACTCCCTTAGATCCTCGCCAACCGCCTCAGGGTTGGAGTTCAAGACAACGCTAGCAAGGGCCAGCATCTCCTGATGACCCATGGACAGTATCTCCCCGGCCGTTTGTTGAGTAAGCACCCGGGCATTAACCGAAAGCGACCTGGCCTTTGTGTAGCAATCCTGAATCATGGGTACTATGGTCAGATCGGTGTAGTATCCCGCGTTAAATGACAGGTTGAAGGCTTGTTGGGCTGCCAAAGACAACTGACCCTTCATCTCCTCCCTGTCCACGTCCAGAACGGACCTGCCAAAAAGCATGCCTTCTTCATATATTACTTTGACATCGAGTCCTATCCTAATGGGATTTATCTCCAGGCGAGACAGTATGTCCGCCTTGGCCTTACTTATGGCCTCACCGGCCTCCACAAATAGGGTATCTTCAAGTATCACTACCTTTCCTCTCTCTATCCGGGCCGGTATTCCAACCTTCTGAAGCTCGCTGACTATTGGCCCGGGAGGGAATGAGGTCTTACCCGATTCGACCCACACGTCCTCGGTGGGCACGTGACCGGGCTTTGCCGGCGCGTTTACCTTGTTTTCCTCTAAATATCTGAAAAGTTTGAAGGGGTTCATCCCCGTGAATATAAGCGCAACCTGTCCTTCCAACCTGGGCTCCAGCTGGTCGACCTCCTCACTTTCGCATTTCTCAAATGCCCTGGTTATTAAGGTCTTTTTGGCAACCTTGATCTCCGCCTGACCTCTCATGTCACGGCGGATGGCCTGGAATTCCTTGGCAGGTATCTCGTGAATTGAGGCCACCCCGATTACCGGGTACTCATCGGCCAGATTTGCGAGTCTCTCCACCTCAGCTTTCTTCCAGTCCAGGCTCTTCATCTTGCCACCTCGACCGGTTTACCCATGGTGGTCTTAACCTTGACTGACCTGACGTTCTCGTGACCGCGGGGGAGGTTTCGCTCAACGGCTTCAACGACTGCATTTAGGTTCTGGACCAGGTCCTCGTTGCTCATTTCCTCTGTCCCTATACAGGAATTGATAATTGGCTGGCTTCTCTGGGTGCGGATGGATATGGTATTTGAAAGCCTGCCCACCACATCATCCAGATCCGCATTGGGAGCCACCGGCGTGGGCATCTTTCCACGTGGACCCAGAACGCTACCCAGGCTGCGTCCCACCTGGGGCATCATGTTTGTCTGAGCAACGAAGGAATCGTACTCATCGGCCAGCTTCTTAACCTCCTTCCTGTCGTCGGAAAGGGATTCCAGATCATCCTTGGTTAATACCTTTAGACCTGCTTCCTTGGCCTGTAGAACCAGGTCACCCTCACCTATGATACAGATCTTGGCCTCCCTGCCCATGCCGTTGGGCAGGAATACATCGGCCGATATCCTGTTCTGCTGATCCTTTACGTCGAATTCCCTCAGATTGATTATGGCATCCACCGACTGCTGGAAATTCCTATCCCCGCTTTTCTCCTTCGCTTCCTCTATTGATTGTTTTGCAGATTCGATGTCAATTGGCATGAAAAAACCTCCCTATGATAGAAGATCGCTATATTCTCCCTCATCAATCGCTTTCTGTATTTCCTTCGGGTGCTCTCCCTCCACGGTGACGCCCATGCTCACGCAGGTTCCTAGGACTTCTTTCACCTTGTCGGCCTTTTCGTAGGACAGCATTGATTCCCCTTTGCCATCGGCTATCTTGACGATCTCCTCCAGGGAAATGTCCCCTACCGTCTCGCTCCCAGGGTTTTCCGCACCCTTCTCTATCGATGCCCGTTTCTTAATAAGAGCGCTAACGGGCGGAGAGCCGATCTCTATCTCGAATTCCTTTGTCTCCGAGTCGGCAATGACCTTTACAGGTACATCCATGCCCGAATAATCCGCCGTTTTCTTATTTATCTCGCCGACTACTTCCATTAGATTGAGTCCTAGAGGACCTAGCGCTGGCCCTAGCGGCGGCCCAGGGGTGGCTTTCCCTCCACTTACAAGTATCTCCACGGTTTGTTTCGCCATTTTTGAAACACCAGCCTAATCTTCCTCCGATTCCTCCTTTTCCACTATCCTGAGTGAAGTACCTGGAACCGTCACTGGTATGGGCACCGATGCCTCCAGAAGCTCCAGGGTAGCCTCCTCCTTACTCTCATCAATTCGGATTATCTTGGCTTTTTCTCCCTTGAAGGGCCCCGAAATAAGCTCCACCTTGTCCCCAACATCGATATCCAGAACAATTGAACGGGGCACAAGCAAATGCTCGATCTCGCTCATATCCACAACCCCGTCAAGAACCCCGCGGATGTGGGGAACACCTCTGCAAAGGTCTTCCACATTCTTGAGGCTGGGAGATTCTACCATGATGTAACCCTTGAGGGAATCGGAGACCATAACGGAATACACCCCGCTTTCCTCGTCGGCCTTAGCCTCCAGAATCCTCAGGGAGGTCTTTTCTTGACCCACGGTGGTTCTAATTGCAAACAGTTTCATATCTGCCAAAGAGTCAGCCACCCTAAGTTCCTAGATCATCTCCAGGACTGTAGTGCCAGCCAGATCAGGAAACCTACCAGTCCTATCAGAAATATTCCTAATCCCGTGATCTTTGCAGTCTGCTTGTACTCGTCACCAGACGGTTTTGTGGCAACGACAAAGACCCTTTTGCACTGTGATAGGAATTTTCTTATTTCCATCAATAGGACCTTAATTCCTCGACAGGTCGGGAACCTGCATAATAAATATTATCGTTTCCATAGAGGAATGTACAACCGGCCTTATGCGCCCTAAAGGGCTGCATTAGGTTCTATACGGAGGATATCCCCAGATCTTCAAGTCTCAGCTTGCCTATATCTTCCTCTTCCTCTTCTTCGCCCAGTTCAAGTTCCGGGCTCTCCTCGGCCGCCTTCCCCACTATATAGGGTGAACTTACGCCGGAAATGATCACCAATACCCTCATGGTGCTCTTCAGTTCCTCATCGATCTGAGCTCCCCATATAATCTGGGCATCGGAACTCAGCTTGGCCGAAACCATCTCCACGACCTTTTCAACTTCCTGAAGTTCGACGTCGGCACCGGCCACTATATTGATCAGGGCACCGGTTGCCCCGCCTATATCTACATCTAGAAGCGGACTGTTCAGGGCGTCCTCTGCAGCTTCAACCGACCTATTATCGGTATCACTCTCACCGAGGCCTATCATGGCCACTCCGCCATTCCTCATGACGGTTCTAACATCGGCGAAGTCCAGGTTAACAAGCCCTGGTTTATTTATCAGCTCGGTTATACCCATAACCGCTCCCATAAGGGTCTCGTCCGATACCTTGAAGGCCGCATTTATGGGTAGCCCGGGGGCAAGCTCCAGAAGCTTATCATTCGGAATAACTATGACCGTGTCAGAGGCTTCCTTCAATTTCTCGAGTCCAAGCCTGGCGTTTTGCATCCTTACCTGGCCCTCGACGGTGAAAGGCAAGGTGACAACCGATATGGTAAGCGCCCCTCCTTTCTTGGCCAAATCTGCGCACACGGAGGACCCTCCAGTTCCGGTTCCTCCGCCCAGACCACAGGTAACGAAAACCAGGTCGACATCGGTAACCAGGTCCTTTATCTCGGCCTCGCTCTCTCGGGCAGCCTCCTCTCCAACCGTGGGATCATTACCCGCACCTAGGCCGCCGGTTACTCCACGGCCGAGAAGGACTTTCTTGTGAGCCTGACTGTATAGCAAATCCTGGGCATCGGTGTTTAGAGCCGAGACAGTGCATCCACTCACGCCAACTTCCATGAGGCGCTCCACGGTATTGCAGCCTGCTCCACCACAGCCAAGGACAACGATTCTGGCCTTGGCTTCTCTGAGTATCTCCTCAAGTTCCTCGTCGATTACCCTCTCAACGCTGTCCGTATCGGCAGATGTTTCATCTTCCTTTATCTTGTCTAATACGTCCTCGACGCTGCTCAAATCTACGACCTCCAATAATCATAACCTAATACGCGGTCGACTTCAGGTCTGCCAGTTTTTCTAACTTTTTCATTAATATATGTGACGGCACTTCAGGGGCGAAAATCTCAATAAAAAAGCACTTGGATATGTATGGAGAAGTTCAACGGCCCCAAATCACCGTACAATGCCTGATTAGCCTCCCCTGAGACAATCCCGTAAGCGCCGATATTCCAGACCCCATTCATCAAGGGAACGGATCGCCCCTTCCCTCTGGGAACCGTTCATTCCCTTCCATTCCATAACCGCCATTTGTGGTCTCGGCCTACTCGCCTCCATTAGCTCCTCAAGAATCCGGTCGTTGAAATCCCCCATTGCATACTTGGCCACTATATGAGAGACCGAGTACCTTGTCTCAAGCATGAGCTTTGTGAACCTTCGGGAGTAATGGGGCCCTCCCAGTCCAAGAACCACGATCCCTCCCTCCACCCTCTTGCCAATAGCCCCCATGATCGAACGGGCAATGACCTCACCCGCATCTTGATCACCCCACCGGTCCGGCCTGCTGCCTATTTCGATGAAGAAGCAGGGGACCTGGGTGAAGGGACCGTGGTGCGTGGCCTCCATGGTAATCTCGTAGGGCAGATCTGAACCATATTCGGCTAGATATCGAAGTGCGGCCCCCATGTAGTGTGGGGCTGAGACCGATGGCTTTCCGGGCATTCCCCCCAGGTCGGCCGACCCGAAATTCCCTGGAGGATGAACCGTGAGACAGGGACGACCCGACTTACTCTCATGCCTCGAGGCGAATATCGCCATGTCCGGTCGGGGTTCCAGCTGGTCAGGAAATCTTTCAGCGTACACTATCTCCTGCCCGACCGTTTTCACCTGAACCTCAAGGGGAAGCGATGCCTCATCAAGCATGGGCTCCAGATGTTTGATTATATTCATTCCCGCCTTATCCCTCTCGGAGGCCACCACCGCAATTCTTCTAGGCATCCACTAAGCTTGATGAATGGCCAACTTAATAGTTTCGGGGAGAAAAAACCCCCGCGGGCGCAGCCTCTATTTTAATATACTTAAATTGAGTGGGGTAACCGCTGCAGGGCTTGATCCGGTTGAATATGAAAAAGAGGGCACAGATCGCCAAAGGTCTGATTCTTCTTCTCGTAGGAGGCATAATTGGCTTCTACCCGGTCCTAAAGTACGGTCAACCGCGGAGCTCTGAATCTTGGTCCCACCTCGAGAACCTGAAAGCGATCCCGGATCCCTTGAGCGCCCTCAACTTTCCAAGGATGATCGAGCTCTTTGACTACAAACAACACTACGCAAAGTATCCCCTGTTCTACTTTCTTGCCAAGGCGGTTTCGGTGGATTCTCCGTGGGAGGCAGCGGTTTTTAGCGCCGTCGTTTTTTCTACCCTCCCCCTTCTTTCCTTCCTGGTCGCTAGAAATCAGCTCGATGACCTGGAATCAATGGTCGTGGGGCTCGTAATAGCCATAACCCCCGCCTTCGTGTACACCACCAACTTCTTTTCGGGTGGAGAGCCCCTTGCTCTGGCCCTTTTCCTGCTGGGGCTGTACCTTCATCTGGAACGGCGGTCGCTATTAGCCCTCCCGGTATTCGTCTCGGTGGTATTTCTTCATCCGGTCACCGCGGTTTTCCTTTGGTTGTTCCTGCTGGTTTTCCCGCTGCTGGATGGGGAACAGGTGGATACCGGGAAAAACCTGATGTTTACAGGGACCTATTCCGCTATATTCCTGGCCTGGGTCATGGCCCAGATCTCATGGGGGCTCCCCCTCGGTAGCTACGTCACATCCAGCATTTCCCCGAGCATTATGGTTCTCGCCTTCATCTCCATAACCCTGCTTGGAGTCCTACCCCTCCTGCTTATGGGCCGGGGACAATCCCGAATTATACCGAAAATAAGGAAGGCTTCCGAGGTTCTGGGCGCGAATTTGCCCAGGATAATCGTCATCATGGAACTCGCTTTGCTCATAGTTTTCCTTTCTTTCGGCATCCCAGGAACGGAAAAGGAGCTCGAACCGGTTCATTTGGTCTTCTATTCCCCCCTCCTCCTGGCCATCGCTCTGCCTCTGGCCAACGGTAAACGCGTCCCCCCCTTCACACTGGCGCTAGCCGGGTGCTTCCTATTGCTTCTGGCCTCCGGATTGACGATAACTCCCAGGGGAGTTCCCGTGTACCGCCTTGCTCCCTACGGGGCTCTTACCCTGGCATTCCTCATCGCTCCTCTTGTCCGTGCGCGGCGCCTCAGGTGGTCGTTACCCATATTACTTGCCGGGCTTGCGGCAACCACGTATCCGGGTCCGGAATTCTATTTCGGTTTTGATGAGCAGTACTACCCGGCAGAGATCGATGCAGTGAGCTCTCTGGAGGAGTTCTCCCTGAACGGAGAAATCCTCACTGATACCAGGATGGAGGACCTAGTGGGTTTCAAAACCGGTAAGCCGGTAACCGCCCATGGTGGGCAGCCGGTGATAATGGAGGTAAATGACCTGGCTCTCACCACCAGAAATATGATGGTTCATGGGCTTTACCCACCCGGTTCCCAATGGTATCGCCGACCTTTCAGGCTAGACCTCTCGAAACTTGAATCAGATTCCCTCAGGATCTATGACAATGGTTGGTCAAGAATCAATATTGCCGCCGGGAGCGAGATCCCGTTGAGGGTTGAATGATGATCGACCTGGTATTCCAGATCATAAGTTTGTCAGTAGTGATCTTCTATACTGCCATCCTCCTCCTTTCAAGGGAGGGCGGGGGGGAAAGGGAAGCTGTAAGGGAGGAGGTTAAGGTGTTGGTTCCAACCCACAATGAGGTGGATACCATAGAGGACTGTCTGAGGTCCCTGCTGTCCATGAAAACCAGGATACCGCATTCAATATATGTCCTCGATGATAACTCAACCGACGGGACCCTGGACATAGTATCCGGTTACACCCCCCGGGTATCACTCGTCCGCAGAGATGTTCGAAAATCCAAGGCAGATGCCCTGAATGAGGCCGTCAGTAACCTGGATGGAGAGCTATTTGCGGTGGTGGATGCCGATTGCACCGTGGCTGAGGACTGGCTCCCCAATATGGTTCTGGGGTTCGGGGATCCCTCCCTGGGGATCCGGACCGGACCGGTCCTGGTCGGGAATAGGTCCGACTCCCCACTGACCCGTATCCAGAGCTGCGAAATGGCATTCCTCTGCCACCAGCTCCTAAAGCCGGTGGAAAAGGTGGGGATGCTGTATTCAATTAACGGAAATAATTTCGCCTTTACTAGAACCTGCTGGGAGAAGGTTGGGGGTTTCGACACCTCAAAACTGACCGAGGATACCGATTTCGCGGTCCGCACCCGTCTTGCCGGTATGGATATAGAGGTAGCCAACGCCAAGGTGTTCACAAATGCCCCTAGCCGTCTGGGGAACCTGCTCAGGCAGAGGAGACGATGGTACATAGGATGGTACCAGGACCTGTCCACCATTAGCCTACTGGGAGGTGCCCTGTTCATACTGCTTTTCTACTACGCGTTCATATTCTTCCTGGTAGCCTCTTCGCCTCTCTCCCTAACCTGCTTCCTGGCTTATTACCTTCAGCTGGCATTCACCTATAGAAGGTCCTACCGGTCGACCAGCCTGGTCAATCCTCTCCTCTTTATCGTATCTGCCCCCATAATCACCACCACAACCATACTTATGGCCCTTCCCAGCGTGATTAGGGGCAAAGGCCAGATAGATCTAAAGGATCACTGGCAATAGACCCCCTGCCTTATTGAAATCCCCTGTCAAATTAAAGGCTCATCGGCGTTACATATTTAATTCATTTCACAAGTAATAATATACAGTATAGAGGCCTTAATCCCCCCTCTATTTCCCCTCCGCGAAGAGGTCGATTACCATGGAATACGTAAAGATCCCCCTAGATAGGGTAGCGGTTTTGATCGGTAAGGACGGTTCTATAAAGAGGGAACTAGAAAAATCCACCGGCACGGAGATTGACCTGGACAGTAAATCCGGGAAGGCGGTGGTGACCAAGGTGGAGGAGACGGAGGACCCCCTGGCATCCTGGGTCGCACGGGACATAATAAAGGCCATAGGCCGCGGTTTCTCTCCGGAAAAGGCCTGGCGTCTCTTACGGGAGAACCAGATGCTCAGGGTGATCAACCTCAGGTCCAGGATTGGAAAATCTCCCAAGGCCCTTCATAGACACAAGTCCAGACTTATAGGTAGGAATGGAAGGACCAGGGAGATAATGGAAAACACGACCCGGACCGACATCTGCGTGAAGGGAAAGACGGTGGCGGTGATAGGTGACGAGGTCCAGGTTTCCTACGCTCAGGAGGCGATATCAATGATCCTCAGGGGCGTGCCCCACAAATTCGTATACAGATTCCTGGAAAGGAAGAGCCGGGAGCTAAAGGACAGGGAAACCGAGATCTGGCGCGAAGCATAACCAGGTTGATAGTAAATGGCATTAACGAAGGCAGAACAGGAGCAGTTGAGTGATCAATTCACCCATGCAGATGAGATATTCAAGGATTTTAAGTCCCTCAGCTTATCCGAATTCTTCCGAAAGAATCCGGCCATGCTGGGACTGACCGGAAAGATCAAGTCGTTCTCCATGATAGTGCACGAGGGTGTGACAAATTCCCTCGACGCCGCTGAAGAGGCCGGGGTTCTACCGGACATCTACGTCTACATCGACCAGATGGATGAGGATTATCACTATAAGCTGACCATAGAGGACAATGGCTCGGGGATACCGGAGGACTTCATAACCGACGTGTTCGGCAAGATGCTGGCCGGAACAAAGCACAAGTTTGTGCAAAGGAGGGGTCAGCAGGGCATAGGCATTTCCGGGGCAACCATGTTCGCCCAGATGACCAGCGGGAAGCCCATACATATCTACACCAGCACCGGCGATGAGATAATCAGCGGTGACCTCAAGATAGACGTGAAGAAAAACAAGGGCCAGCTTTTCGATAAGGAGAAATACGAGAATGACGAATTCAGGGGGACCAGGATAGAGTTCAACCTCAAGAACGTGCTCTTCAACAAGGGGAAACAGGCCCCCCTAGGGTACCTGAAGATGTCGGCGATTGCAAATCCCCATGCCAATATCACCTTCATTTCCCCCGACGGCGAGGTATATCGATGGCAGAGGAGCTCGGAAAAGCTACCAACAAAGCCCAAGGAGATAAGGCCCCATCCCTATGGAATAGGTGCTGACGATCTTCTGAACCTGGCCAAGGGGGCCGAAAACCGTACCATCTCGGGGATGCTTTCCGACTGCCTGTGCAGGGTTTCATCATCGAGGTTAAAGCGTATTCAGAAGGCACTGGCCTTTGCGGCACTATTGAAGAGATACGACAATTACGTAACCCAGAACCTCAGATCCAAGATAACTGAAGCCAAGAACCTCAAGGCCAGGATCAAGATAGTGGGAAAGATTCTCTCGCGAAACAGCCTAAAATGGAAAAAGGCGCTGAAAAGCGAGGAGAAAAAGGCCGGTAAACTGCTGGGAAAAAGGCCATCATCCCTGAGATTCGAGGAGGCCGAGGAAATCGTCAACGCCTTCCGCTATGTGAAGTTCATGTCACCTCCCACCTCTGGCCTCTCCCCCATAGGGAAGGAGAACATAATGAAGGGCATGAACCAGATTCTAAGGCCCGAATTCGTATATGCCACCACCCGGAAGCCAACCACCTACCGCGGGGGCATACCTTTCATAGTTGAGGTGGGAATGGCCTACGGCGGGTACTGTCCCCCCGGCATCGACGTCTACCGTTTCGCTAACCGCGCGCCTCTGATGTTCGACGCCGGTGGATGCGTGATAACCGAGGCCGCCAAGAGCATTGACTGGAAACGCTACGGGGTAAAGGACGATGAGAAGGCCCCGCTGGCCATCTTCGTCAACATCGTTTCCACCTTCGTTCCATACACCTCCACAGGAAAGCAGGCCGTGGCCAGAGAGGCAGAGGTGCTAGATGAGATTCGCATGGGCATAATGAGCGTGGCCCGGAACCTGAAGAGACACCTCACCCACAAGAGGAGGATCTTTGAACGGGCATCTCGCAGAAGCTCACTGCTAAGGTACATTGACGAGACCTCAGAGGCCATAGCCAGGCTATCCGAAGAGGACCAATCGGAGATTAAGGAGAATCTGCAGAAACTGGTCGACGATAAATTCACCTAGCCCCTGAAAACGGGTCTCCTGGAGAGGAGCCTGGGGAGGGGCAGCGATCTTTTTGGAAAACCCTCCACCTCAGCGGATATCCTTGACACCAATTTCTCCAGGGACATATCCTCGATCTCCCCGGAGTTTCTAACCCTAACCGGCAACAAGCCGGAACTCCGCTCATCGTCGCCAACCACCACTATGTAGGGTACCCATTCCCGCTCGGCGTCCCTCACCTTTCTGCCCACGGACTGAGATCTGTCGTCGATGTCCACCCTGATCTTACTGGACTCCACCCGTTCCGCAAGCTTTTCCGCGAAACCAAGGTGGTCATCACTTACCGGACATATCCTAAGCTGGGTGGGAGAGAGCCAGAGAGGGAGGGATGCCGTCCTTCCATTCTTCTGGTCGAGATGTGCCTTTTCCAGAAGGGCGTAGACGGTCCTGTCTATCCCACCGCTTATGCTGGCATGCAACATAAGGGGAAATCTTTCCTCGCCCTCGCTATCCACGTACTTAATGTCGAATCTCTTGGTGTTCTCGGTATCTATCTGGACCGTGGATAGGGCGGAGGCCTTGTCCAGGGCATCGATAAAGTTAAACTCGAACTTCATTACGAAATAGAAACTCCTCTCGTCCCACATCTCTATGAGCACCGGCTTGTCCACCATACTGGCCAGCTTATTAGGCAGATCCCGATTTTCATCGAAGAAGTCGCGAACGAACCTTATTCCCACCTGATAATCTATGCCCAGGTCCCTCATCCAGCCCATGCACAGCTGGTACTGTTTCACGAACTCCTCTATGGCCTGATCCATATCCTGGGCCAGGGTATGCATATCAGGCATGGTAAAAGCCCTGAGCCTTCTAAGACCCACGACCTCCCCCCGCTGCTCCCGCCTGAAGCTGTAATGTGTTAGCTCATATAATCTAAGGGGCAGATTTCTATAGGAGATGGACATGTCGTGCTTCATCAAATACTGGCCGAAGCAGGCCGCAAACCTAAGGAAAAGATTCCTTCGGTCGGACTCGAGGGTGTACTGCCTGGCCGGGAACCGGTCTATATAGGCCTTAAGATTGGGGTGGGACCTATCGTACATTATGGGTGTTTCAACCTCCATGCCCCCATTTGCGCGGGCTATGTCGGTGACGTGCTCCTCAAGGAGCCTCTTTACCAGGGCGCCTTTTGGATACCACCTCAAATTGCCAATATCGCTCCCTGGTTCGTAATCGGCCAATTCAAGCCTCTGCATGAGCTTAACGTGGGGGGGAACCTTATCAACGGCCCTGGCCTTGGTCCTTTCGTACTGAAGAAACTTCTGCAGGTCGGGATATTCCTCGAAATCGAAGTTACCGGGTTCCACGAGATCGCCCTCGGGGGTCAGTATGTACCACGAGGACTCTATCTTTTCCTCCCTTTCAAGGGCCTGTGAATCGCGCTGGCCGCCCTCCAACTTGATATCTCGGCTCAGCTCGGAAAGCGGATGTCCCTTGCAGCTTATTTCGAAGGCCTTATAATAACCAAATGGGGCCCTCCTCACCTCAAGACCGGAGTCAAGCTCCGATTCCAGGCCCCTCAAAACCTCCACCGCGGTTTCAGGAGAGGATAGTTGCGATGAAAGATGTGCATAGGGGTAAATCAGGACTTTCTCGACCCCGACCTGCCCCGCCACGTCCTGTATCTCCCCGGCCGCTCTTTGAACCACCTGCTGGGGATCATCCTCATCCGGAGATTCAACAGCGGTGAAAACCACGAGGACTTCATCCATCTTATCGCCGGTGAAATCTTCCGGCAGATCCTCGGCGTGTCTCGTCTTCTTCTTAATGTCGTATTGCATGGAGTCGGCATGGATGAGAAGCATTCTCATGGTCGGCCACTACCATGCAACGACCTGAATAAGAGCTAATAAATGGTGCCGGAGCTAAATGAAGTCCCCAAGGCTCATCTGAGGGGCTTCCCGGGTCTCAATCGAATTGAAATTGGCCCTTATCATTGAAACCTGCAGATTTGATTCCCCTCGGTCCATCTCCAGCGGCGAGGTTTCAACCAGATCCAATAGGGACGCAACATCGACCTCGATGGAACAGGGCACTACCTGACCCGAGCAGTCGCAGGTACCGCTGAGGGGAATTCTCCTATAGGTTTTCCCACACTTACCACACACGAACTCCCTGGTGCCTCCCCTCATGGCCGCAGTTTTGGCCAGCTCCGTTACCTCCAGGACCACGCTCCTGCAGATCTCCACCTCCAGATCCTGCCCGCAGTCCGGACAGCTGAAGTCCCTAAGATCCATGATGGTAAATGATCGACCACAGCTCCCGCATACGTACTCCTCTAGTTCGTGCCCTAGAACGGGGTAGCTCTTGAGTTTCGGTTTTGGCTTTGGTTTGGGTTTTGGCTCCTTCTTGGACTTCCCTCCTCCTAGGGCATCCAGCAGGGTAAGCTGGGAGGAATCGGCGACTAGCTCATCGATGTCAAGCTCGAGAGCATCGAATATTCTACGAACCGGGGGAAGTATCTGTCGCCTTATGTAATACTCGTGATCCAGGTTTATATCATGCTCTCGTACGTAGGTCGGGTCCTCTGACCTCTCAACCAGCAGGCCATTCCCATGGGTTATCACAAAGGGAACTCTACTGCCCACCTCGGGAGCACTGGCTGGATCCCTTCTTCTCATCCTCTCACAGAGCTCCGCATGAGGCTGTCTTCCCTTGTATTCGCTGGGGCTCTTGCTCAGGGTTCTGGTTTGGATAAGCTTTTCCAGGGGTATTCTGTCCTCCCTGAGATCCTCGATAAGAGATTTCATGTACTTCGATGCTTCCTCAATTTCACCCTTTCTGAGCAGGAGGTCAAGGACCTTCTTCATGGCCTCGGTGGCCTGGTTGCACCACTCTCTTCGAACCGTTTCCAGGCCCTTGACCTTCATGGGCGGTTCCTTGCCCTCCATGAACAGGGCGTACCTCTTCTTGGTAACGAATAATGCCCTCTGTGAAAAGGCCTCGTATTGCAGCTCCATGGGCTCAGGTAACGAGTCGCTGAGGATCTCCCCCATACGAGCTCCAAGGGAGGCCGCATCCTCTACAGGAATCCCTTTCCTATCAGTACCGACCGGGTTCATCTTAACGAAAACGCTGTCGGTGTCCCCGTAAACAACCTCCAGCTCCACCTCGGTCAGGCCCTCCCTATCCTCCACCTCATCTTCCAGGAAGGCCTTTCCATTTCCCAGGTATGCTCTCATCAATTCGGACTCGATGATCCTCTTAGTCTCGGTAATGGTCTCCCTACCGGTTCTGGTAACGGTGTTTGCTATGGTCAGCTCGTACATGCGAGACCGAATGTATCCAAAATAACCGTAGAAGCTGTTGAGGAGTATCTTTACAGCCAGCTGTGTCATGTCCAGGATCCTGTACTGGTCCCCCTTTTCGACCTTCTTGAGCTCCCCCTTTAGGAGGAGTCTCTTTTCCAGGAGCTCCTCCAGGATCCTGGGCACGATACCCTTGTACTTGTCCTTACTTACGAACTTCCCCTTATCCAAGGTCGAGAAGCAAATATTATTTGCGATCATGATCGTTGGATACAGGGATTTGTAATCCATCACGATTACGTTCTCCTGGAGGCCGCTCCTGGGCTCCAGAACATGACCTCCCTTCAGCCCCTCTTCCTTTCTAACCCGACGCCTCTTGGCGGTCTCCTCATCATCGGGCTTACAGGGCATGACCCTCTCGTAACGACCAAGCTCTCTCAGGAGTAGATTATCAATCATGATGGACTGACCAGCCTCCACCAGGTCCTGCAAAAGGGTTCCGCTCACCTGGGCCAAGGCCACATGCTTGTCAAGAAGTCCCTTGGATAGGAGTATATCCAGGGGCAATATCGCGTCCTTTCTGGAATATCTAACCAGCTTTTCAAGCCCTTTGCCCTGGCTCTTCCAAAGGGTCGGTATCTCGGTATGGTGGACATCGACCTTGTCCTGACCCAGAATCTCCTTTGAAACCGCTCCCAGCCCGTAGCGCTTGAATGCGAAATCGCTCCTGACCAGGGGGAGAACATCCACAACCACCCGTCCGGTTATGCTGATGCTGGTCCTGTTCCCGAAACTACGATAATAGCTATTCTTATCCGCCCTTCCCATCTTGGGTTTCACGCCCAGCTGCCTCATGCGGTCGATTATATAGGGAAAGTCGAACTGATTGGAGTTGTAGCCCAGGAGAACATCGGGGTCAAATCTCCTGAGTATATCAAGGAACCTCCCCAACATTTCCTCCTCGTTTTCAAAACCCTGAGCGCCGTCAATTGATACCGGGCGGCTGACCAGCACTAGATCCTCTCTGCCCTCAAAAGAGGGGTTGAAGGCCAGGCTGATCATGATGATGGGGTCCATCTCGGGCTTTGGCATCCCATCGCCGCTCTCGGCCAGGCACTCTATATCCAGGCAGAGGTACCTTAGGTCCGGGTGCTCCTCTATATCGCTGGAACCAAGGTTATTTGATATGGTCTCCAACTTGATTTTGGTGTTGACCGTCTTAGTTCTAGTGGGGCGGTAGTTCTCAACCCGTATCCAGCTATTGGGCTTGAGGCCGGTGTCTATTAGAAACCTATTCTTGAACAGGATGTCGGCCTCGTATATGGTTCCGTACTCCTTTACGGACTCCCTGAGATCCCTCACATTCTTGGGCTCCTGGGCCACGATGAGAAGCATCTGCTTCTTCTGCTTCTGGTATCCGAAAGGAGTGTACCTCTCCACGATCCTAACATCATTTATCTTCTTGAATCTCTGCTTGAGCTCCTCGCTCAGGGCCCCCAGCGAATCCCGGGAGTCCAGGCCGGGGTTTAAATAGAAATAGGGCTTGAAACCCCTGACGAAGACCGTGGTGCTCCGGTCGCTTTCATCCTTGCAGAATAGACGAATCACCGGGTCTCCGCTGCTTTCATATGAATAATCGGCCCCAAGCAGATAAAGGGGAATGGCATTAGTCATCTAGATTCCTCTAAACAAAAGGGGAATAAAGATTCTTTTACCTATAGTATGGGGCAAGGAAGAAGGGTCACTGTTCCTGGGGCGAGGCCTCCTCTGCCTCGACCTCCTCCTCATCCAATTCAAATTCCCCCTCTTCCCATTCCATTTCCTCTCCTCCACCACGCTTGTCCTTAACGTAGAAAAGTCCTGCAATTACGAACATGATAATCCCAACCCAAAGCATCCACCTGAGCATGATCACTTCCTCGTTCTGTGATGGCTCCTCCCCGTATCTCATAAGGTCCCTGTACCATAATTCGGTGTACAGGCCGACCACTAGAAACACGGCGGCCAGGATTACCACGGCCTTGATGAACCCGAAAGAACCCTCGGCTCCCTCCGAGACAACGTCGGTGTCTGGAAGCCCGGATATGGCCTGTTTGACATGCTCCTTCTCCACCATATCGGCTTCCGACATCTCGGCTGCCTTTTCGGAGTCCTTCTCTATCCTCCTAAGGACCTTATCGATCTCCGCCGCGTTTCCGGGGATTTTCTCCCTCCTCGATTCCAAAAATTCCTTAGCTCCAGTACTCCATTCCATGGATGGTTCCCCGCATTCAGGTTACTTGAACAAAGCAGACTCGACCCCCAACCCATATAAATCTATTACGGGGAAATGAGTTTTTCGGACCTAGGCCTCTGCCCGCTGGGTATCATCCACTTCCCTTTCCGCCCCATCTCGGATCACCATTGAACCCAACATGAGTTCATCAATCTCCGATACGAAAACCGGTGAAAGGTCTTTCATATCCCTCACGAAGAAAATACGACCCCCTCCTATGTCGGCGATCTGTTGGGCCAGCCGCGGATTATACCACTTTGACTCCCCATCCTCGTCCACATCCCCGATACATACCACGGAGATGGTTATCCCGTACTTGGCGGTCATCCTGGCACATCTGCGTGCATACTCGGCGGCGAATCTTTTCGGCTTAGGATGAGTGGCATCGCCATCCGTTAGCAGTATGACCTGCTTCCTACGTTCCGAAACGACTTCCGGGTCATTGGAGCCCGGCTCCATATCCTTAAGGTCGCCAACCAATAGGTCCAGTGACCTCCTCAACCCGGCAGCGATGTTGGTTCCACCCTTTGGTAGCAAATTCGCCACCTCGGCAAGGGTCGTGTTTCGATCGGACCCCAAATCTGTGACCTCGGTGGAAAGGTCCCTGAAACCAACCACACCTACCCGATTACCGTATCTCTCCGCTATAAGATTAAGCACCACTATGGCCTGTTTCGCGTACCATAGCTTATCTCCGTAGGCCATGCTCCCTGAGAGGTCCAGCACCACCACTATATCCACGTCCCCCTCTGCCATGAGTTCACGCTTTTCCGGTTCCCTTTCGTAGACATAGAGGTTATCCCTTTGGACATCATCCCGACCATCACGTATGGCATCCCTGATGGTTTCTCGAATGGCTATGTCCTTGTAGGAATCCCCTCTCCTATACTTTCGAACGTCCTTGATCTCCGAGCTGGGCAAGGGAGGAAGCTCCTGGTAGGAGACTCCGCGAAGCGCTGCATCAATCCTTTTCATAATCTGGTCATCGACATCGGACACCAGGAACCTCGATATCCTATGGGTAAATGAGATTTTATCCTCTGAGCCATTGATCAGCCCCTCCCTCTCCAGATGCTTCCTCAAAGCACCCACGGGATCACCCTTTCCCTGTTTCGGTTCCGGTCTGTTTAGAATAGAGGCCAGTGCCGGGTACTGATCGGTCTTTTCCTTTGCTAGATCGGCGATATCCTCAAGAGATGCTCTGGTTCCCGATCTTTCCGCGTAAAGCTCGTCCCTTGCAGTCGAAATCTCCTTTACGGCCCTGCCTAGGTCATCGCCCTCTAATTCGCCGGAAAGCAACGAGGATTTCTCCGAGATATTGTTATAGAGACTGGTCAGGGGTTCCCAATCGATGCCAAACCTCTCTCTAATGCTTGACATCACCCTTGAATCCCTGATCCAACCACCCATATCCAGGTAATCAAACACAAAGGTAGCTAGAAAGGTCATCGCCCCAAAAAGGCCCACCAGAAAAAAAGGCGATATGTTGTCGAAGGCGTGAGGAGGATCCATACCATTACCGGGTCCCGCGGAACCTTCCCCGGTCTGGCCTAGAACCCTTCCAGTGTAATTCTCGACCACCCAGGTTCGATTCTCATCCTGGACATAGAGACTGTCCGTATCCCCGTCATATGTTATCGTCGCGTTACTGCCCGGGTCGACCCCGGTCTCCTCGCTTATCTCACCCATTATGGAGTCCGGTATGTCGGTAACCTCCGTTCCCCCACTGACATTGGTACCATCCGCGACCTCCCTCAAGTCGTCGGATAGATTGGGCATGTCCTCGTCGATATTGCCGGGATTTGCATTGTCTACTATTAGAAAGGCCACCAGGCCAAACACCAGTATGGCGCAGGCCACCATGATCGGGGTTCTATACCGTAAGGACCCGCCTGGTCGCTTTGATGAGGACTCCTTCTCCTCCTTGGCTCCTAGGAAAACATCCTGGAGAAGATTTCTAGCCACTTCCCGGTTACTCTTCCAGGAAAAGGGGTTGACCTTTATGGAATGGGACAGGG
The DNA here is from genome assembly GCA_964621445.1 of Hadarchaeota archaeon (SeqCode). Lineage (GTDB taxonomy): Archaea > CAYQAE01 > CAYQAE01 > CAYVLA01 > CAYVLA01 > CAZUNO01. The sequence goes on from CAZUNO010000005.1 coordinate 107,629, forward strand.
ATGAATTACACGAGTTATACAGGTCTCTCTCCTCCGGTTCCCGTCCCGAGAGCTCGCTGCTGGCTGACACGTTTTCCACAAACCTCACGCCGGCCCTGGTGCTTGCTCCCTGTTCTAGATCGGGATGCCTTCTGCTTCTTTCCAGAAATCTCGAGGCGATATCGGGAACGTAATCCGGAACTGGAGCCAGAGTTTGGGACTTGGATCGTATGTATTCCTTTTCGAGATCACGGTCCTCTGGATAGGAAACGGTCACTACCTGGAAATGATCCAATAGTTTGGGATCGATTTGATCTGATGTGGCCAGGGCAATGATCCTTGCATCCACATCAACCTTATACTGGAAGATCTCAATCATCCCGGTGTCCAAGAAATCCGCCAGGGCCATCGTTAGCTTCCGTGGCATGTTGTCGATATCCCTGAACAGTATCGCTCCCCCGTCGCTCTTCTCGATAATTCCGGGTATGTAGGATCTATCGTCCGAGAATCCGTATTCCTTGAGGGCCAGGGGATCAACATCTCCAAACAAGTCCACATTTCTCAGATTGGACGAGCAGTTAACCCTATCTGTATCTAGATCCAGCACTTCCAGGATAATGGAGGCCACGTTCTCCTTATCCACTCCCCGGGGACCGATGATCAGGATTGGTCTTCCAGTTAGGACGGATGATATGAGGTCAGCCTTCTCCCTTTCCGAAAGCAAGGTCTCGGATAGCTTCTCCTCCATCTCTCTGATCAGGGTCCTATTATCCTTCACCTGAGATACCAACCATAATCATGTAGAACTTCGAGGGCCTGTTTCTTTACCTCCGAATGGGGGGCTCCGGTAGCCGCGGGGAGAACCGAACAAAGGGCATCATATAGATCCTTAACCTGGGCAGAGCCGTTTCCGGAGATAAGCGAGTAGGCCTGGGTCTTCTCGAAGATCTTTATGCTCGCCCTCACGCTGGCCGGTTGGAAATTTGTGTTATTACCCCTTGTTTTTTGGGTTGAGGATGCAATAGCTTCCATCATCTCCTCACCCACCTTAACTCCAAGATCCTTTGCCTCATTCTTTATTATCGTTGCCTCGTCCTGGATCCTATTGGGATAGGACATCTCTATAACGTCAACTCTATCAAGTAGTACGTCGATGAGGGGAACATCGCCAGACTCGGCGGAAAGATTGGATGTGGCTATCATAAGGAAATCCGCCGGGTAGTCCAGATCGTAACCCGAGATGGTGGCCTTCCCTTCATCAAGGACCTGCAAAAAGGCCCCCTGCAACCTCTGGGGCATCTTCGCAATCTCGTCGCAGAAGACTATCCCGTTATTGCCCTTGAGCAGTTTTCCCGGAGTGAAAGCCCGATAATCATCGGGGGAGTATTTGAAAGCCGCAACTGGATCTATGTCTCCAAGGAGGTCCTGGACGGTTAGGTCAGGGCTTCCCTGAATTCTCACGAATCTCTCGAGGCCACTGACATTTCTTGTAGGGGCTCTCTCCGGGTCCATTTCCGAATCGCCGTATCGGCTCCTACAAACTGGACACGCAATCTGATCGGGCTGACAGTTGAACTCGCATCCCTCTATCACATTGATAGGACCCAGCATCTTTGCCATCTCCTTGGCTAGCGTGGTCTTTCCACAACCCCTTGGCCCCTTGAGGATGACATCGTGTCCGGCCACAATTGAGGCCAGGAACTGCTTCTTCGCTTCCCTCTGTCCAATTATCCGGGATAGCGGATCCTTTCCCTCTCTCACCGACTTGATTAGGATTTCTCGGATCTCGGTTTTGACATCCATGACCTCAACACACCCCTTCGTGTTAGTCTTCCTACCGTTTAACTCTATTCTATTTCATTCTGAAATAACTGAAAGGCGAAATAATGGGGCTTCAAATGTCTAGGATTTCCCTTTTCTTATTTAATAACATTTTATGAAAATTGGTATGTCATAATTACTGCAATATAATAATACTAATTATATATTCCACCATTACCTTGACCGTGAAACGGCGTTTTTCGCCTACATAAGATTAATAAGGTAAATCATCAGCGCTCCAATGCTCACAATTCAGGGAAATCCAGGGGGCAACGCAGGCTTGGATGAATATATATTATTCTCGAAAAACGGAGAGGACTCCTTCGAGGTCAAGATTCCCTTTTCTTCCGACTCCTTGAACCAGGTCTCGGATCTACTGACCAAGCAAGGATTCCTAGTGGAAAGAAAGGAGATGGATAGGCTTCAGACCGAATTAGTCGAACTCAAGTCCATGCTAAGTGAAGTAAGGGAAGAAAACGAAAGCCTCGGTCGACTTCTCCAAGATATCCTCAAAGGACTGGACAGCACCAAGTCCCAAGGCGCTAACCGGGAGACCAAATCGGGACTGACCGATACGGGAACTGAGAAGATGAGAATCCCGGATGATAAGATCTCCATGCTCCCCTCCCCGGATACAAAGGCATTCAAGCTCATAAGCAAGCTGGCAAAGGAGCACATGGATGAGAAATTTACCACCTCCGGCCTAAGCCTGTACGAAAAGCGAGTTTTCTCCCTTCTAGTCAAGAGATATGAGTTCGCGAGAAGGGTGGGTAAGAAGGGTCGCAGCGTCGTATATACCTTCCACCCTCCGGCCCTTGAATCCCTATGCAAGGAGCTCGGCGGAAGGGCCATGATCTCAGTTCGTTCCCGGGTGAGATCGAAATCGGTGGTGGACTTCCTGGAAAAGATGAAGGATAGATATCCCCATTTCTGTTACAGAGAGGTTCCCAGCCAAACCGGGTACAAGCAACATGAGCTTCTCTTCTCCGACAAGTCGGTCAGAAAATCGGTGATGGGCAACCTGACCCGGACCTTCGGGCCGAACAGCGTCAAGATCCTGTAGAGTTTAGGTCCCCGGAATCCAGGCCCATAACCACCCCGTAAATGACGTCCCCCACAGCCTTGAGGCTATCGGCATCTATCTTGTCCAGGTCGTCCTTCTCAGTATGCCAGTATGAATTCAGGGGGCCATATTCGAAATCGATGAGCACACATGATGGGACCCCAGCAGACATGAAAGGCACGTGATCGTCCAGCACCATTATCTGTGATTGGCCGAAATGTTCATTATACCCCATCTCATCGGCCTTAGCCCATATATAATTCAACAGCTCCCTGTCCGAGTTACCATCCCTTTGAATCATAAGCTTTCTGTCCCCGATCATATCCGGTACAATGAGCCAGGAGGGTAAACTCTCCTCCTCTTCCAGCAGCTCAACAAGGTGGCGACTCCCGTAGAACATTGTCTCCGGATCATCCCCCGTGTCCTCACCGTCGAAGAATATCAACCACACCGTATGCTCCAGGGCCTGCTCAACCAGCACTTCTCCCAGCTCCAACAGCAGTCCGGCACTGGACCCGCCATCATTGGCCCCGGGAATATCCTTGGTATCGTAGTGGCCCCCAACCGCTATTATCCCCCTCCCTCCACTTCCTGGTATGATCCCTATGATATTTTCCATATCATAATCAGTACCCTCATAGGTGGCCACGAAGGGGTCACACCTGACCTTCAATCCCATCACCCGTAGCTGACCTTTGATGTACTCCCTGGCCTGGGCAATCGAATCAGATCCTATGGACCGAGGACCCAGGGACACCAGGTGTTCCACCTGTGAAAGGGCCCTTTCACCGGATACGGGGGTCATATCGCCATCCCCGATGGAAACCTCATTACCGTGGTCCAGGATGAAGAGCATGGAGAGGAGGGCTCCGAGAAGCAAAATTATGGAAATAGTAAGCTTTCGGTCCATGATAAAAGATTAATAAGCAAATCAGAGGCTTATTAACGTTCCCTAAGAGGTCGCAAGTTGAGAAGAACCCTTCCCATACTGCTCTTGATCCTTATATTCTCCCCGATTTCGGTCTTTTCTTTCGCCGAAGTTGAGAGAATGCCCTACTTCGTCAAATCCCAAGGCGGGAAGACGATTTACTGGAACGAATCCTATAGGATCCTCGCCGGCGACCTGGAACTCCAGCTGGTAACCGGTACAGCACGGGTATCCGACCAGTTTGGTGACCGGATGCTGGAATGGGATCCGGAAATAATATCCATAAAGGTCGAAGACGAGGAGGTAATGCGTAGAAAGACGCTTGAATTCATCTCCGACGATCCCCTCCTCAACATGCCTTTCCTGGGGATAGGCGGCGTGGTGTCCCCAACAAATGAGATAATGGGACTAACCCCTTCGGGGGCACCCGCATCCAATTTGGAGTGGGGAGAGAAAGGAGAGGAAGGTGTTGTGTCCTGGTCTACCTCGTATCAATACAAGGCCGGGGATAGAATATCATGGCTTAATAGGTCCTTCCTGCTGAATGCGAGCCTTAAGATCGATTGTGAATTCACGGTTGTGGATGCATATCAGGCCATGGAACAGAAGGTAATGGTCACCAACGGGGACGAATCCCAGTCCCTTCCCTTCCCCCTGGAGACCGCGTTCTGCCTGGGCTCCTCATTTGAGGAAAAGGCCTTGAGCCTGCCAAATATGACCCTTGAACCCGACAGGTACTTCACCTATCCGGCCACCGACCTTCCCGTCCAGTGGTATGACCCCGCCTCAGATTCCTACAGCCTGCCGGGATCCATGTGGTCGGAGGATGATCTTCCCGGACTTCTATATACCGAGTTTGATCTTCAAAACCGCGACTGGTTCGGCGCAGTAACCGAAACCCAGATATCCTATCAAATGCAGGGAGGCGCGGGGGTGAGGGTGCTTTCAAGCCAGGGATTTGAAGATTTCCGCCCCTATTCCATGTTCATCTCCGGCGAGGATGACCACATGGTATTCGGGTTCAAACCGTACAGCCAAGCCGGGAGTTACGATGATTTCACACCCATGACCGTTGATCCGGGTGAACAAGCATCACTTGAACTCCTTTGGTTTTTCCCGGAGTCCGAGGGGGAAACCATGGGACTGTCCGACCTCGAGGAGTTCGCCAACCAGTCCATCTCAGTTTCGCAATTCGTCCAATCGGAGAAGGACGCGGAAGAGCTCTTCAAGGAGGCTAATTCCCTGGCCGCTGATGGCCAGATGGTCCAAGCGGTCGACAAGGCCACCTCGGCCTTCCTCACCTACCAGAATCTGGGAAAGATTTCTGACACCATGCTGGAGGAGAGCCGCAACATCAATACCACGATAACAACCTGGAGGAACTCAGCATCCGACCCCGAACCCCACCCAGAAAAGGGGGATAGGAGCGCCATGTTCATCACCCTGGGGATCTTCCTGGTTCTATTAATCTCGATTTCGTTCTGGGTCTATGTCATCAAGCCACGCCGTGCACAGGGAAATGATTAACCATCATCCATCCGGTAGGTCATCTTGATTGCATCCTCTCCATCCCTGTAATACCCAGGTACCAATCTATCGGTCTCGTACCCCAGTGAACGGTAGAGTTCTATGGCCGAGGTATTGCTTTTCCTAACCTCAAGTTTCACCCGGTCAGCCCCTGCTTCCTCCAGCTTTCTGTCCACATTCCTGATAAGCAGTCGGGCTATCCCCCTTCTTCGTTTCTCCGGACGGACGGCTATCGATATGATGTGGCCCTCCCTTTCATTCCTGATATCGGCTATAACATAGCCAAGCAGACGATCATCTGCCTCAGCCACCAGAAATGTTGATCTATTCTTGTTGGCCAAAAACCTTAGGTACCCCATTGGGTAAGGACTAGGGAAGGATTTTTCCTCTAGGTCGAGTATCCTCTCCAAGTCCTCGCGGCGTACCTCCCTGATCCCGATTTCCGCAGCGCCTTCCAGGTGACTTCCCCCTTGACCTTTCAGCAAACCCAAATCATGGCCTAATATATTTGAGCCAGGGTCCGAGCCCTTCCATTACCCAATATGCAGTTCAGATTCTCCAAATTTTCCCTTAATCCATGGTCATACATATTAGTCATTTCAGTCAATTTTCCTCAAGGCGTGTAGAACTTGAGCAACAGGAGACGTGGCATAAACTACGAAAGGAAGTTGGTGGACCTACTTCATGAAATGGGCTATGCTGCGGTTAGGGTGGCCGGGAGCGGAGCCAAAGCCCTGCCTTGCCCCGACGTCGTTGCCTGTCATAAAGGGGACATACTGGCCATAGAGGTCAAGACCACGCGCAAGAACCAGGTCTACCTGTCGGACAACCAGGTCGATGATCTAAAGATCTATTCCAGGAATGCCGGGGCCAAGCCGCTGGTAGCCGTAAAATTCACCCATCTCGACTGGTATTTTCTAGAGCCATCCGAGATTCCCAGGACCGATGGAAGCGTATTGGTGGTCTCCAGGGATATGGCCACCCAGGAAGGGTTAACCTCCCTGGACATCAAGCCCATGACCGAGAAGGTGTAGGTTTGCAGATCCTCAAATTGGATCTGAAGAATAACACGGTAAAGCTGAAAATCGATGATATCGATGACCTTTGGGTCGTATACAACACCATCGAGCAGGGCGATCGTGTCCGCGCCAGGACCTTCAGAAGGGAAAAACTGGATAACCAGGACTCCCGTCCGGAGAGGCCCCAGAAGAAACCCGTATTCCTGACCATCCAGGTCGAGAAGGTGGAATTACACAAATACGTTAACATGGTCCGCCTCATAGGGAGGATAATTGATGGTGTGGACGTTGGCAGTTATCACAGCATAAACGTTAGAGAGGGCACCGTATTCTCCATTGTGAGGGATTGGACAAGGAGCGAGATCGGGAATCTAAAGGAGGCGGTCAAGGACAGCAAGAGACCCTCCGTCCTGGTTGTGGCTCTGGAAGAGGGAGAGGCTACATTCGGACTGGTGAGGCAGAGGGGAATTGACTTAATGGGCGATATATCGCATAACATCCCCGGGAAACGTGAGAAGGGTTCCCGCGAATCATCCCGGAAAGAGTTCTTTTCCCAGTTAGTCAATGGAATTCAAGATTTTGTCGAGTCCAGGAATACAGAATACGTGCTGATAGTTGGGCCCGAGCTAACCCGTACCGGATTCAGTAAATATGTACAGGAAAAGGGGCTACTGGATGATGTTAACCTATCCTATGAGACCTGTTTTTCCCCCGGTGAGCCTGGGATATACGAGGCCATTCGAAGAGGTGCCGTCGATAGACTTGTAAAGACCAGCCGGGTGTCCCAGGAGATGTCCTGGATGGAGGACCTGTTGGAGGAGATAGCAAAGGAGGGCAAGGCTACCTACGGTGCAGATCAGGTCGAAAACGCGGTAATGGCTGGGGCGGTGGACACCCTTCTGATTACCGATGAGTTTTTCCGTAAGCGGAGACGACGATCGGAGCGGCTTATGAACAAGGTCGAGGATTATTCGGGCCAGCACGTGTTGATAAGCACCGACCATCAGGGCGGTAAAAAGCTCCAATCTCTGGGAGGGGTGGCCGCAATCCTGAGGTACCAACTCCCCGACACGGGGATAGGTTCCTAAAAACCTGTCAGGGAAAATACGAAACAAACTTAAATAACCAGATAAGGTCAAATCTTCCGGGACATGGTCCCGCTATCACGTCAAGAGACGGAGACATTTGCACGGAGGTACAAAGATGAAAGAAAACACAGTGTATATCGGAAAAAAGAAATTGATGAACTATGTACTGGCCATCGTTACGCAGTTCAACTCGGCGAACGCGGACGAAGTTGTAGTAAAGGCCAGAGGGAGAGCCATAAGTACTGCAGTTGATACATGCGAGGTTACCAAAAACCGTTTCCTTCCCGACCTGGTCTACAAGGACATTAAGTTGTCAACGGAGACAGCGAAGAGAGACGACGGAAGTGAGCTCAACGTTTCGTCGTTCGAGGCCATCCTGAGCCGGGGTAATCCGGAATCCAAGAAAAAGGAAAACGACTCCGAATAATTTCCCGATTAGTTTTCCTTCACAGGTACCGCTTGATCTGAGTAATAGATAATAGAGCTTGGCGGTTCCGGCCTATTAATGAGGGTACTTATCGTCACCTGGGTCTTCCCAACCCACGGTGGGGTGTTCAACTTCCTGGAGAAGGTCATATCCGGCCTTTCCGGGGGAGAACACGAGTTCGAAGTGGTGGCCGTGGAGCCAAGTCCCGAAGCACGTAGGGAGTGCAACTATCTACCCGAACACCAGATACACACGGTTTCCCAGGTAGCCCTCCCAAGTCCCCTTTCCTTCCCTCTCATCGGAATGATCTTGACCGTCGTGGGAATCGCCAGGAGGGGGAATTTCGATGTTATCTTCTGCCAGGACCCCATGTTTGCGGGCATCCCATCCCTAATCGCGTCCGGGATAACTGGCATCCCCCTGCTGGTGGCCGACCACGGGCTGGTCAAGAATTTCAAGAAGGAGGAATATTGGAGAAATTTCGGTTTTCAACTCATCATCATATGGAGGATAATATCCCTAATGGTGATGAAACCGGTGTTTAAGATCTCGTCTGGGATCTATGCCCCCGGCGAAGATGTGGCCAACGCCGTTCGCGGGCTATTCGGGAGGGAACTAACGGGGAAGATCACGGTCTTTCCAATAGGCATCGATACGGAGCGCTATCAGCCCGAAGCTGACCTTGGAAGTGAGATTAGACGGGGTCTATCCATCAAAAAAGGTCCTGTGGCCACTTTTGTAGGACGCCTACACATCGAAAGTGGGCTAGATACACTGATAGAGGCCGCCTCCGGGTTTGATGAAGATACCCTACCCATTTTTCTGATCGTGGGGGACGGGAATCTAAAAACGGGCTATGAACGGCTGGCCAGGGAGAAAAGCGGCGGTAATTTCATCTTCCTGGGATACAGAGAGGATGTAAACCCATACCTGGCGGCCTCGGACATCTTCGTTTTCCCCAAGATCTTCGCAGGGGGTCACTCCGTTGCCCTCAGGGAGGCTATGGCAGCATCTCTGCCCTGTATAGCAACTTCAGGAGTCGATTCACACGATGAGATAATCGATGACGGTAAGAACGGAATTCTGGTCAGCCCCGGCGCGAGCTGGGAACTCCATAAGGCCCTTAAGGACCTCCTTGATAATCCATCCCTCAGGGCCAAACTGGGAACCGCCGCCAGGAACTACGTAATTGAGAGGTACGGCATGAAGATCTTCCTGGACAACGTGAAGCGTCTATTGTCATCACTCGAGGAGAGATGAATACCCATCCACTAGTCTTCCGGCCATTTTTCTCCAGTTATACCTGTTTTGGGCATCCAAGGCAGCCCGGCTCATCCTATCGTAGATATCATCATCCATAATGGTTCTAATCGAGTCGGCCACCTCCTCCACTTTCTCCGGGTCCACTGCGAGGCCATTTCCCTCCGCTTTTACTATCCTGCTTTTCTCCCCCAGGTCGGAGACCAGAATTGGTTTTCCGGCCGCAATCGACTCGAAAAGCTTGTTGGGAACGGTTAGCACGTTATTAGGATCGTTCCCCTTGTATAGAGCAAACAGAAGATCGCTGGCCAGATCATAGGCGGGAACCAGGGTGGGATCGATCTCTCCTCCAAATATGACCCGGTCATCGACCTCAAGCTTCCCTACCATGCTCCGTAATTTCCCCTCGATGGGGCCATATCCCCCTATAAACAAGTTAACTCCCTCCAGCATTGAAACCGCCCGGACGGCCTCCTCCAAGCCCCGGTTGGGAAACAGACCACCGATGTAAACCATTAGAAACTCCTCGTCAGATGCCAGTGATTCGCGAAGCCCCTCTACCTCCTCCTCCGGACATGAGAAGGGCTCGAAACAATTCATCACCGTTATCACCCTCTTACCCCCGCTCTCCCGGGCAATACCGGCTATGGGCGTGCTGGTGGCCAGAACCATGTCCGCCCTCCTGATGAGAAACGGCTCCAGGAGCCTCAGTATGCGGACCAGAGGTCGGGGAGCGAAGGTTGATATGAAATCCGGGTAGGACTCGTGCATATCGTAGACCAGCCTGATGGATTTCAATCTTGTAACGATTAGTCCGGGGACCATGGTGTCCATGTCGTGGCAGTGAACCGCATCCAGGTCGCTTCCAAGGCCAGCAAGGATCAGGTGGATATAGAAAAGAATAAAGCCGGGTACCAGTGACAGAAACTCCCCGTAGTCAGCCCGGATCGGGTGACGAATGACCCTCACCCCATCAAATTCCTCCTCAAGGGGCAGCTTGCATTCCCTATCCCAGGCCTGAACGCATACCTGGTGACCGTTATCAACTAGGCTCCTTGCTTCCCGGAGGACCCTGAGGTCGGGCTTAAACGGATTGGCCAGGAACATCGATATCCTAGACACTGGGAAATAGTGAAATGGCCACAAGGTAAAAGCTTTCCCCCAGGCAGAGATCATTTATCATGGAGGACCTTATTGTCTTTCCTCTAGCAGCCATGAAGTGTTCGTGAATGAAGATTCTCATCGTGCCGGCCATTGATTGGTTTACGGCCCTGGAGAACAGGGTTCACCACCTAGTTAGATGCTGGCAGGAGAATCACGAGATACACGTCGTGCACCTGCCCCTGGGAGGGGAACCGCTTAGAGAGCCTGGTGGAGAGGTCATGCATACCTTCTCGACGGCCAGGACCAGCAGCCTGCTAACCTATTACATTATGAACTTCATTCCCCAGGTGCTTCAGATAGTCCGGCTAATCAGGTCCAACAACATAGACCTGGTGGTTACCACCAACCTATCAGCCGGCACCGCGGCCATACTTGCGGCAAGGATATGTAATGTGCCCTCGATATTCGACTACTGTGATTACCTCCCGGCATTCTCTCATTATGCCGGCGTGTCATCAATCCTGCAACCCATATTGGGGTTCATCGGCGAACTGCTGACCATACTCAACTTCAGGCTCTCGGAGGTTACCGTGGTCATCGGTAAAAGGCTGATGGAGCATGCCCAGGACTACTCCGACGCCGTTCTCGAGGTCCCGAACGGGGTCGATGAGCGGAGATTTAGGGTCAAAGAGGAGTGGCGCCCAGGGGATAACCCGGTTCTGGGATATGTAGGAATACTTGAATTCTTCGTTAACCTGGGAACGGTCATCGACGCGCTCAAGTACCTTGATCGTTTTCGCCTGGTGGTAGTGGGCTCAGGTCGGGAGATGGGTAACCTGGTAGAATACGCCCAAAGGAGCGGGGTGAAGGAGAGGGTAAAGTTCGTGGGAAGGGTTCCTTACCAGAGGGTAGGGCGTTGGATCCAATCCATGGACGCGTGTCTGCTCCCTTTCTCCAGTAGCGACCTGACGGAATCCGCCCTGCCCCTGAAGGTACACGAGTACGCAGTTTGTCGCAGGCCGGTCATTGCCTCACCCCTTTTCGAGGTGGTTAGGATGTTTGGCGAGCTCCTACTATACGCCCGGGGACCCAGGGAGATCGCTTCGAAGGTGCAAAATCTTCTAAGCAATAGGACTGAAACTAGAAGAAGGATAAGGAGGGCCTACATCCGAGCTGCCGTCACCTACAGATGGAGCCGGTTCGGATCCCGATACGAAAAAGCATTTTCCAGGGCCCTGGGCGGGGGTGAGGCGTATAGACATGAACATTAATCCTGTTCGGGGAAATGGCCTAAGCCTAGGGCTGCTCCTAATACTGATATTGGCCCTCTCGGCAACTACCAGGCTTTACTTTCTCACCACCTGGGATCAAATTCCCACCAGTGACCCTTATCACTTCATCGGATGGACCTCGGGCGTTGACCAATCAAGTCATCTTGATTTCCCTGGATCCGAGGACAGGGCCTACGGACAATATCCGGACGGTTACCCAATTCTACTTCAATTTCTCTCCACCACGGGCGATATCTCGCTGGTCCCCCTATCCAAGTTCCTTCCGGTCATCGTCGGATCGATGTGCACCCTGCCCGTCTTCCTCGTGTTCCGGAAATTGACGCGGAGGTCCCTCTATCAGCTCGCCGGGACGGTGATGGTGGTCTTCTCCCTGGCATTTCTCAAATACACATCGGTCTCGATCCCCAATATGATGGGCCTCTATCTTTTCTGTCTCGCCGCATGGATTGCCCTCAGATTGGATAGGCAGGGAAAGAGGATGTTAGCCATGCTCGGCTTCTTGGTGCTAGCGGTATCACGCATTCATTACCTTTCCCTGGTCTGTATCGGGGTCCTCCTGGCCATAGTCATTTCCAGGAAGCTGATGGTCAGGGCATCCGGGCAGGAGTTCGACCCCCGACGTATGGCCTTTATTCTCATAGTGGCCCTTGTGGCGGGAATCTTGGCCTGGACCGCCGCGTACCGAGTGATGTACATGCTCTACGGAATAGACATCACCAGCCAGCCGCCGGCCAGGTTGAGCCTGGTTCTAAGCTTCCTGGGCTATCCCTTGATATTCGGGGTTTTACAGATACTTTTCGTACCCCTGGGCTTAATTCACCTGGCAAAGGACTATATCTCCAGGCACTTCACGAGCGAGGATGGAAATCTCAACCTCGATCCAGTTCTGATCTTGGCCCTGTTTTTGGTGTTCCTCCTATTTGCCTCTGGTTTCCTGAAGGTGGAGTACTACCCCTTTAGATTCAATTGCTTTCTGATCCTTCCCCTGGTCATGGTATCGATCCTTGGCCTTCTGTTGGCCAGGGGGCTCTTGATGGATTCTCCGCTCCGTGCTTTTGCGTGGATGGTGATCCCCCTCACCGTTTTGATGGTCATCATTCAGCCCCTGGCGGCCTCGATCATTCCATTTGACGATGGAGAACCCTTCCTGCCCTGGGAACAGGAATACGGTGAAACCGAGATGCCGGCATTGAGAAGCTGGATGGAGGAAAAGCTGCTTTGCACGGAGTTCAATCGGAGCGGTGGCCCTGAGTCTAAATCCCTTCCCCGCCGGGAGATGGTCATGGCCGATTGGGTTCGGTCAAGGGCCCTGAACGCCTTCGGGTTCGACAGCGTCCACATACACTGGTGGTTTTTCCAGGGTTGGTACGACCTCCAGAGGGAGCCCTTCAGGTATAGAAGCCTTGACATCTATGCCGGGAACTCAAGTCAAGCTCTGGATAGACTCGCCGGGCTTTACCTGAGGAAGGCCACCGGGAGCACCGGTGACTGGTATTATCATTACAAGTACATATACACCAGCAAGTGGCTGGGCGAGGTCATGGTCAATGACTTCGGTCTACAGCCTAACTTCACCAAGTTCGACAACTATGATGGCTCGCTACTCTATGACTGGAGGCGTAGCTCTTCCCAGGGTGACAGGGTTATCGCCGAAAGCGAAAGGGCTCTTGGAGCACCTTACATGCTGCCACCATTCGACCGGCTTTACTCCTCACCAGGGGTCGGGATTTACCTATTCCCGGATTTGAAAAGGGTCATCTAGAAACTTAACGGAGGTCCATAGCCAACAGTCCCTTAAACGCCCCCGTGATAAGGAAAAATACCGGTAATAAGAGATCCTTGAACCAGGAAAGCTCCACCACCTCTATCCTCCATAGTCGGACTCTCCCTCCCCCATTTTCCACCGAAGCCAGCAGCTTTCCGTCCTTTGAGAAGGCCATGTCATATGGATCGTCAAATCCCGCTTCTCCCGGCACGCCGCTAAATCCCCCCAGGTGATCCCCATTTGAGTTGAAGAAATATATCCTGTCGGCTCCAAAATCTGCGACCGCCACCATGCCATTTTCTGACACATCTATGCCCACTGGTCGGGTAAATCTAAGCCTGCTCTGTATATCCCATATGGTGGAGTTGAAGGAGAAATCGGGATTGAAAATTTGAACCCTCCTCACATATCCCTCGGGTTCCAGATATGCGTCAACCACCAGAAGCCGGCCGTGGGAATCGAAGGACAGGTCCATAGGGCCATCGAAATCCCCTGCCTCGGTTCCCCATTGGCCGAATTCCTTTATGAAGCAGGGGCACGGTCCCAGGATCTGGATTCTCCTGTTCATGGAGTCGGCAACCGCAGTAAGACCACCCTTCACGTCTATCCCCCAGGGAACCCTAAACTCGGCTTCACCCGAACCCTCCAAGCCCAGGGTTCCATATTCATCCAGCTCCGCGTCAAGGATCAGCACCCTGTGATTCCCTGTATCGGCTACCCAGATTCTGCCCTGATCATCAATGTCAATGCCGCGTGGATGTCTCAGGCCCCCCGAATAGCTTGAATTCAATGAAAGGTCCTGATTGAGTATTATCACCCGGTCATTTCCGGTATCGGACACTACCCAGAGCCCATCCGGGTGATTGGTGATGCAGGTCGGTGAATTGAGAACGATTTCAGAGGTGGCAACCGGAACTAGGGTAAAATTCATCGTACCTGAAACGGTGGCCAAAAACCCCAGTGATATCAGGGCCAAGAGCAGATATCTAGTCATCCTTACCCATCATCTCCCAAATTTCTCTCTGGGTGTTCCAGATATCCTCTACCTGGAGCTGGTCCCCATTCTCAACCAGGGAAGAGGAGAAGGAATGAGGATAGCTCCACCAGAGCAAGGTGCTCACGGGGTATTTCCGAGCCACCTGGTAGTATAGAAGGGTCTCCTCTTGATTCGGCAGCAGTAGTGACCAGTCCCTCTCCACCTCCAGGTCGTCGACCCAGAGGGAGCCCGAACCCTCCAATGCGGTAAGTGTAACTCGATTGAAGGTCCCGGGAAGGACGGCGTTTGGCAATCGGGTTTGGATATCCCCATCAAAACGGAAAACCCATCTATTTGCATCAACGTTCGCATCCAAGGTCAGGGTATGCCAGCGTCCGGGAGCCACATCGATGGAGCAGTTGACTATTTCCGCATCCCTCCCGGTGTGAACAAGTAGGTCACGGCCCTGAATTCCCAGCCTTACCGGGGATGAGTTGGTATCTCCCAGGGTTATCCACACCGCGGGGGAGGATGAAGAGGTGATGAAACGGAATTTGACCCTAATGCTGTGAACCGTTGGGTAGGAAAATACGGCCGTGGAGATGCCATCGCCTCCCTCCAAGAGCAACGAGCGGTTCCCACGGTATTTTCTGGCCCCCGTTACCCCAGTACCCCCGCCGAACTCCCATTCCTCAGCAATTCCACCGTCCTCGAATCCCTCATCCAGGTATAGACGGGGGTCCCTGTTATCACTATCGAAGAACACATCCGCCCCGGGATCATATGCCTGGCCCACAACCACTACCGGTTTCCCGAATGACGAGGCCCAGGAAACATCACTCTCCACTATGGATTTATCCCCTGTATGCCTGAAATCATCGGGCTCTTCATCATGATAGGCATAGAAGTAGGGATCAACGCCGATTAAGTCCAATTTTTGGGGGAAATCGCCCACCCATTGATCGTATCTAATCAAACTCCCGTTCTTGGACCTGTATGAGTAGTTATTCCCCTGACGATGAAACATCACCAGAACCGGCTTGTCCCAGAAAACATCCCTGGCCGCATCCACCATGGAATCGAGCATTTCCTGGGTGACGTTGTTGGGACGGACCCATGGTTCATCGTATACATAGACCGCCATGATGTCCTCCCTGTACCTTCGAAAGAGCTTCTCGTAGACCCGGAATTCCTCCATTAAGAGTTCCGTGGCCTCCGGGACCGAACAAGGCCTGGGATCAAGAAAATATACGTACTTGGATATTCCATGAACTAGCAGTATCATCTTAAGGTCATTTTCACGACAGGATTCGAGGTATTCGGGATCATATAGATACCCCCGGGAATTGGTCACCGAGTGAGGGACCACAACTACATTTGACTGCTGACCGGCATTTTCCAGGTGTACCAGGTTCCTGCTCCAGTCCCTTCCCGATAGTTTTGGATCGGAAGCCAGATTTTCATAAAATTCCATTGAGATGAATCTATCATATACCTGAAAATAACCATGGTATTGAAGGCTGGTCTCGTTCCCGGTCAAATTATCTGAACTTCCCCTGGCCACCTGTTCCGAGGGCTCTAATAGCATACTGGGGAGGAGCAGTGCGATCAGGAAGAACGATATCGAGACGATGAAAACCACCAGCACTTCCTGCCGATCCATCGGGATGTCCTCCTTGAACTTCTTATCAAGGTCCATTATTATCATTTCCCATCATCAAACGGGCTTGATCGAAAACCGCTGCTAAGTATTTAAGAGGAAACCAACAATCGGGCCTGCAACGCTCATGATCACCACCATCAAGCGTGCCGTCATCGTATACACCGGTACGGCGATAGCCAGTCTAGTCATGCTAGCGGCAAAGGTGTTCATCGATCGGGAGCTGGGTACGGCGGTCCTGGGCCAATATGAGCTGGGCCTATCGGTTATTCTGATGGTTTCCGTCTTCGCCATGTTCGGCTTTCACACCTCAATTGCAAGGACGGTTGCTAAAAAGGGGCTGGAGGCATACCCACTGGTCCGGAAGGCCTTCATTTGGGTGGCCGTCGTGTGCGGAATTGTCATCCTGCTTGCAAATCCCATAGTCAATAGGATTTACGAGGGCAAGGTCGACCCCAACTTCGTCCTGTATCTCTCCCTCTTCCTGTATGCGGTTTGCCTCCTTAACCTAAACATGGCCTTCTATCAGGGTAAACAGGAGATGGAAAAGGTCTCCAAGATCATGGCCCTGGACTCATTTGCCAGAGGAGCAGCGGTTCTCGTAGCCCTGAGACTGGCCTTCGATGCCCGCTCCCTGCTACTAATGATAGGGGTTTTCGCCCTGGTATTCGAACTTGTGGTCACCAGTAGGATACTCAAAAGGGTGGCCTCCGTGGTGGAGGAGACCATACCCTTTAGGGAGCTGGCCCATCTATCCTTCTTCATATTCCTAATCGCTGCCTCGGGCGCGGTCTCCACCAGGGTTAGCGCATTTGTAATTGCTTATAGCCTGGACTCCCTTAACCTGGGCTGGTTCGGACAGGCAACCCTATTCATACTCCCCCTCTCCCTGCTGGGAAAGACTATCGAAACCGTCCTCCTGCCCAGAGCTTCATCAAAGGAGGATTTCCAGCTCAGGAAATTTGCCGTGGTTGCCCTGGGAATGGCAATTTTCATGATACTGGCCTACCAAGCGATGTCAGGGTTCCTGGTGGAATTCCTTTTTGGTCCCGGAAACGACCCGGCCATCAAGGCGCTCAATATCCTTTCCCTTGGATATGCCGCGATCATAGTTTATTCGGTCTTCTCCGGCTTCGTCTTCGGAAGGGCGCAAAGGGATTTCCTGGGAAAACTGGTCACCGTGACCTTTTTACAGGCCTTGATACTATCACCGACACTGAACGCTTACCTCGTGAATATGATGGGCCTTTCCGGTGCAGCCTGGGCTACCAGCATTTCCCTTATAGCTCAGGCAGGACTTTGGGTGACGGCAGGATTAATTCTAGAAAGAAGCGAGAATCTTCAGAAATCTAAAAAGATATCTTCTTGACCTCGGTAAGTCCCTTCGCCTTTCTGTATGCGTCGCATTCCCGCTTATTGCAGTCGACGACATATTTCTTTGTCAGGATACAATAAGTTAGCTTTTGATATCCCTTCTCTCTCATATACTCGCAGGAGCGTATCATCTAGATCCTTCCCAGGCAATGGTTAAAGGAGCACAGTGACTTAAAAATGCCATCGGTTTTGGCCCCTGGAGAATAGGGGCAGGTTAGAGCCTGTAGCGGTGCCTACTCAGCAGTTCCTCTATCAGACCGGTATTCCATCCCCCGATGTCCTCCTGGATGCCAACCCGGCCTATCCGACCCCCCTTCCGAGAAATCCAGTCTACATGTTTGGATTGGCATGATGAGCATCGGGAATGAAGACCATCAACGATGCTTCCGCATTTCAGGCACAGGGAAAGGTCCTGGGTATATGTGAATAATGGAACGCCGCTCTTCGCTATCCTAGCCGTCTCTCTCCAAAGGACCTCCCTAGGAGGCCTGCCAACCAGATTCACATTGAAAATTGCTCCTCCCGAAAGTAGGGAGCAAAGAGGCTGTTCGAAATTCAATCTTTCCTCAAGGCCGATTTCCGCTGAAGCCCTGATCTGAGCTCCTTGGGTGTAGTATACGGAGCCCTCGGAGGATTTGCCCTGCGCCACATACCTTGATCGGAATCTCTTCCCGTCTATCTGAGCCAGCCTGTTATTGGAATCGTATGAGGGGGACTGACAGATGTGAAAATCCGATTCACTTTCTGCCGAGAACTCCCTGGTTGTTTCTTTCATTCTTTCCAGGACCTTATTGGCAAAATCCCTAGCATTCCGGTTCTGGTGTAATTCGGATTCGGTCATGATCTTAACGGCCTCGTTGAGTCCCAAAATGCCAATCATCATCCTCTGCTCGTCCAGTCTCAGGTATTTCGACCTCCCGAAACTCTGATCAGCAAAGCGTAATGAACCCTCATCCATTCGCATCGCCAGGACCTTCTTCTTCAGCGAAATCAGGTCCCGTACTAATTCCATTCTGGAAACCAGCATCTCAAAGAACCTGCTCACATTTCCCTGGCTATCAAGGGCCACCCTGGGCAGATTTACGGTGGCTTCCTGAATTATACCCCCTCGAAAATCGGGGTAGTAATCGCCCGTTCCCTCAACAATTAGACCGGGCTCCACGCAACAATTCAGAGACGAGATTCCATCAGCCATCCCGTTAAGGAACAGGGGGGAACCAAAGCGAGAGGCCAGACCACATGCCAGGAGGTATTCTTCCTCGGAATCCTTCATGAATTCTGGATCCAACTTTATCTCTATGGCCGGGAAGGGAAACGGCTTTCCCGTGTAGTCCCCTGAAAGGAGAACCTCTAAGAGCTGACGGAAGATTTTAACAGCTTCATCATGGTACTCCGAATATGTCTCCGGCCCGATCATGCCTCCCGGCTTTACGGCCTCCACATCTTCAAGGACCTCCGGGATTCCCGGAATCAATCCTACGGAGCTAAGTACCATCTGCCCACCTCTAGCCACATATTGCTGGCTCATCTCGTATATGAACATCTGGCACAACTGCCTGATTTCGGTCCCGTTCTTTCCCTCAACATAAGGAGCCATGATCACATTGAAGTGATTGAAGGAGTGACCTCCTGACCAGAAAACCTGGGAAGCGGCGAGGGCCTTGGCGGCATGAAAGATGGCAACCTCGGCGTGCTTGGCAGGCCCGGCCACCGCGGTATCCCTGCCCGAACCATCAACTCTCAATCCCTTTCTGAGAAAGAATCTAAGATCGTGGGCAAAGCAGTATGGCCGGGTTACGAAGTACTCCAGGTCGTGTATGTGTATCAGCCCTCTCCTGTGGGCATCGGCGATCTCGGGTGGGATAACGGCAGAAAGAGCGTAATGGCGTGCAATTACATCTCCCATGTGCTTGTGTATCGATTCCGGGTTGAAGGCAGTACTGCTATCCATTCGGTGCCCACTGGTCAGGATCCGGTTAACGTCGTAGATGGGGAGCCCTAGTCTCTGGTGGTAGGCTGCTAGGTCATCGAAACCGTATTCCAGAAGCTTGGCATTTACCATTTCACGTATCATGGTAGTGGTAGGGGATACCCCTATCCGGCTCAGGTAGCTTTCGACCTCATCCGCGATCTTCTCGGCCACCCTAACCGGGGCATTGGCCTCGTTCACCAACGCATTAACGATCTTGCTCTTGCTGAAATCCTCAATGGTATCATGGGATGTTCTGACCTTCAACTAGGTTCCCCTGCTTACGATCATTTCGACATGCGCGGTAACGATTGTAAGTAACAATATATAAAAGACCCCCTTTATAAACTAAACGTGTCAACCAGGTGAAGTCATGCTCTCCAGGGCCGATATCCAGCTCCTTCTTTCGCTTCGCGGATCCTTCAAGACCCGAAAGGAGCTGGACTCGGATAACCCGGTTCACCGGGACACACTCTCCAAATCCCTGCGCAGTATGGAGAAAATGGGATTTATCCTGAAGACACCCAGGGAGATGGATGGTAGGTATACGGCCGAGTTCAACCTCACCAGAAGGGGAAGGGATATCACCTCAAACCTGGAAAAGGCCCAACTTGACGAAATCCCGGAAACCGGTCTAACCGACCTCAGGTTGAGAATCATGCGCTACTGCCTCCAGGGACGGAGGTTCGGCGAGGTACGTGAAGAACTGGATATAGCGGAACCAAACGTGGATCGTCATTTAAAGATCCTCCTCAATACCGGTCTTGTGGAGAAGAGCGATGATCTCTATCTAACCACCGATATTGGTCGAAGGCTGATCGAGTCCCTCGAGGAAGCCGGCGGGTAGGTGATTGACTTGACGGATGAAATCAGATCATTCATCGCCGTTGATATTCCCGAGGGAATAGTGGCCAGCTTGAGACCCATTCGTTACGATCTATCCAGCCTAGCCCCCAATCTTCGCATGGTGGATGAGGAGAATCTCCATTTCACCCTCAAGTTCCTGGGCAACATAGGAAGGGAAATGATCGGGACCATAGGGGGATGCATGAAATCAACGCGATCCCTCCTCGGTTTCGACATCAAGGTAAGGGGTTTGGGAGCCTTTCCCAGCGCGGGCAGAGCCCGGGTAGTCTGGGCTGGAGTTTCCGAAGGACGTGAAAAGATGATTAAACTTACCGAGGCCCTGGACTCAACTCTGTCCGGTCTCAAATTCAAAAAGGAAAAGGGGAATATCCCACATCTAACCGTTGCCAGGGCCGGTCGAGGTTCCCGGAGACCGGATCTATCCAAGTTCATAGAAGCCACCAGGGAACGGGAGATCGGTAATATGCACGTGGACAGCATTAAGCTGAAGAGATCAAAACTAACGCCTCAGGGTCCCATATACAATGACATTCTGGAGGTACAAGCGGGGGATTCAAACTGATGGAGCACAAAGCCCTTTTATCCGAGATACGGGAACTGATAAGGCCCTCCGAGGATACCAGGAGGAGAATTAGGGAAATAACAGGCAGGATCAAGGAGGGAATCTCCCGCAAGGCCCATGGCATATGTCCCCAATGCCGGGTGGAGGTAGAGGGATCTGTTGCAAAGGGCACCTTTCTTGAAGGACAACACGACATCGACATATTCGTCTTCTTCCCGCCCTGTACCCCGAGGAAGGACCTCGAGGAGCTGATCCTGGACCTGGGAAAGGAATGGGCGGAGGACCAGGGACTAGAATATGAGATAGCATATGCGGAACACCCCTATGTTACGGTTAAATTCGCCCTTGACAAGGATACCTGTGAGGTGGACATCGTTGGTGCATATGATGTTGATTCCACCCGGGATATGAAGTCCGCCGTGGACCGGACCAAGTTCCATACCCAATATGTCAGGCAGAACCTCGACCCACAGCTGAGGGACCAGGTTCTCCTGACCAAGCAGTTCATGTCGGGAATCGGGACCTATGGATCGGAGATTAGGATAGGAGGCTTTTCCGGTCTCCTTTGTGAGGTCCTGATAATAGCCCACGGCTCATTCCTGAATCTTCTAAGGGCGGCTGCGAACTGGGAAAAAGGACACATCATAGATGTGGAAAACCTAGGCGGGGAACACCCCGATTTCCGGGAACCCCTGGTGGTAATTGACCCCACTGATGGACAGCGCAATGCCGCTGCTGCGGTTACCGAGCAGAAATTTAGCCTGTTTATCCACGCGGCCAGAAGCTTCATCAAACGGCCGAGGAGGACCTTCTTCCTGCCCCGGGAAATTGAGCCGATGGGCAAGGATGAACTGTTGAAGAAGATCCAGGATAGAGGAACCCAGCTGGTAATCTTCAGGTTCAAAAGGCCGGAGGTCATAGATGACATCATCTTCCCCCAGGTAGGCAGGCTGGTAAGCTCCATGAGTCGACGACTGGCGGACCACGGATTTACCTTGGTAGGACCATCCACCGATCTGGTTCGCCAGGAGGGGGATCAGATTAACGTTCTCTTTGAACTGGGTGTACACTCGCTACCCAGGATCGAGAAAAGGTATGGACCACGCATAGACCGTGCCGAGGACTGTGAAAAATTTCTGGAAAAACATCGGGAGAGCCATCCCTACATCGAGGGGGATAAGTGGTGTGTGGACACCGAAAGAAAATTCTGGGAAGCCAACTCCCTGATCTGGCATGTGCTGTCAAATAACCCCCAGGGCATCATTCCCAACTACGTGGCCGGAGGTATGGAAAAGGGGTGGAGCCTGGCCAGGGACGAGAAAGCCATTGATAGCGCCGGTCCACGGGTGAGGGAGATGTTAACCCAACACTTCCGCCGTGTATTGCCATGGGAAGCAACCTGAGGCCCTTATGATAATTTCGGGGTACCATCGAAACTTTTATAAGTTAGTTATCACTAAATACAGGTCACCGTTTTCCTCTCAGCGGTGAAACCGAAATGCGATCAATAGCCTTGGTTCTGGATTCGGGAAGCATGTACCCCTTTCGGTCCAGTATCAGTCCTAAGACCATTTCGTTCGCCAGGGATATGACCCGGAAGACCGGGGACCCAACGGAGGAAGACGACCGTAAGCCACTCATCCAAATGAAAGGGCTTGTCAGAGGTTATAGAATTGTTGATAAAGAAACGTGACGGCAGGAAAGAGGAATTTAAACCATCAAGAATCGAGGCCGCGGTTTTCAAGGCCTTCTCTGCTACCGGGGAGGGAACGAAAAAGGACGCTAAGAAAGTCACCGCTGAGGTCGTCGAACGGGCCGACCAGGAAAACGGGGTTCCAACCGTCGAAGGGATACAGGATCGTGTCGAGGAAACGCTGATGAGGATGGGCTACTTCCGAACTTCGAAGGCCTATATAATCTATCGTCAGCAGCACACCGATCTCAGAGATGTGAAACGCATCGTGGAGGACCCCCAGGTTATTGAGTCCTACCTTAATCGCAGCGACTGGAAGGTCAAAGAGAACTCCAACATGACCTACTCCCTTCAGGGCCTGAACTGCTACCTTTCATCAAAGGTGGTCTCCAATTATTGGCTCAGGAAGATCTATCCGCCGGGGATAAGGGAACACCACCTGGCGGCGGATTTCCATCTTCATGACCTTGGTACCCTGGGCCCATATTGCGTGGGATGGGACATAAAGGACGTGCTCCTGCGCGGCTTCAGTGGCGTGCCGGGCAAAGTAACCTGCACACCGGCCAAGCATTTCAAGGTGGCACTGGGCCAGGTAGTCAACTTCCTGTACACCCTGCAGGGGGAGGCCGCCGGAGCCCAGGCCTTCAGCAACGTGGATACCTACCTGGCACCTTTCATACGCTATGATGGCCTGAGCTATAAACAGGTTCAACAGGCCATGCAGGAGTTCATATACAACTTGAACGTGCCCACCAGGGTTGGTTTCCAGACGCCTTTCGTCAACTTCACCCTGGATCTCAAACCACCCTCCTTCGCCAAGGACGAGCCCGCCATTGTCGGGGGCCAGGCCAAGAATGAGCCAATCGGCGATTTCCAGGATGAGATGGACATGTTCAACCGGGCCTTTGGCGAGGTAATGACCGCCGGAGATGGAGATGGAAGACCATTCACCTTCCCCATACCTACCATAAATATCACCAAGGATTTTGATTGGGATAATGAGAACTACTGGCCCCTGTGGCAGATGACTTCCAGGTACGGGATACCCTACTTCTCCAATTTCGTGAACTCCGATATGAGCCCTGACGATGTAAGGAGCATGTGTTGTAGGCTCCGGCTGGACAAGCGGGAGCTCCAGAAGAGAGGAGGCGGGCTATTTGGCGCCAACCCGCTTACCGGATCCATCGGGGTCGTCACCTTGAACCTACCCAGGCTTGGATACCTCTCCGGGGACGAGAACGAATTCTACGAGAGGCTGGATGAGCTGATGGATAAGGCAAAGGATTCCCTGGAGATAAAGAGAAACGTCATAAACAACTTCACCGATAACGGTCTCTATCCCTACTCCAAGGTCTATCTCCAAGGTATCAAGGAAAGATACGATAGCTATTGGCAGAATCACTTCTCGACCATCGGCATAATCGGGATGAATGAATGTCTGAGGAACCTGATCAACACCTCGTTGGTCACCACCGAGGGACGGGACTTCGCCCTGGATGTCATGGACCACATGAGAGAAAGGATATCACAATATCAGGAGGAAACCGGAGACATATTCAACCTTGAAGCGACCCCTGCAGAGGGGGCTAGCCATCGCTTGGCGAGAATAGACAATGCCGAGTTCCCGGATATAGTGACCGCCAACCGCGGCGGTGGAGAGTTCTATACCAATTCAACCCACCTGCCAGTGGACTACACGGGTA
The DNA here is from genome assembly GCA_964621445.1 of Hadarchaeota archaeon (SeqCode). Lineage (GTDB taxonomy): Archaea > CAYQAE01 > CAYQAE01 > CAYVLA01 > CAYVLA01 > CAZUNO01. Next base: position 131,706 of record CAZUNO010000005.1, read on the forward strand.
ACCTTTTCGAGGCTCTGAGCCTCCAGGACGATCTCCAATGCAAATACACCGGTGGCACCGTTTTCCACGTCTTCCTCGGGGAAAGTGGACCTCACCCGGAGTCCCTGAAGAGATTGGTGGACAAGGTGACGAGCTCGTTCTCCCTCCCGTACTTCACCATAACGCCTACATTCAGCGTGTGCCAGGAACATGGGTATATGGCCGGAGAGCACCAAGAGTGCCCCAAGTGCCACAGGAGCTGTGAGGTATATTCCAGATCGGTTGGGTACCTGAGACCGGTATCGCAATGGAATGAGGGCAAGTCATCGGAATTCTTCCAGCGACGGACCTTTGACCGCAAGGCCGAGAAGCCGGTGGCCAAAGTAGTGGCCTAAAAGAAAAAAAGGCAACGGTAATGGGCCCATTTAAGAGGACATGGGAGCACCCATTACCACATGCCCCCGAGCCGCAGGGTCGTCATCCTTTGCATCTCAATGGTGGTTTTGTCAGCCGGCTGCCTTAACTCCAGTTCCCCGGGGAACGAGACAAATCAGACGCCGGGAGGGGAGCAGACAGAGGATCCGGGTAAGCCGATCTATTACTTCTTCTATTCGAATGGGTGTGGTGCTTGCGACCAGATGAAGGATACCACGTTGTCAAATCAAACGATCCTCCAGGCCCTTGAAAAGAACTACACCTTCAAGAGTCTGAACACAGGAAAGAATAGGCAACTAGCCGCTAGGTACGGGGTCAGGTACGTACCAACCAATGTTTTTGCCTATCCAAATGGGACGGTTATAGGAACTAAGGTTGGGGCCGTTGATCCTAATACATTCATGGAGATGCTGAGAGTTGTCAGCGAATTCTACGTTGAGAACCCTCCTCTATCCTAGTTAAGACAGGCTTTCCCAGTAGGGGGTAAGGAGTTCCTTCAGGTCCTTCGCCACCTGCTCGGTGGACTCGAGTCTTTCCTGGTCATCAACCTCGTCCGGTACCTCCTCGTCCGGTACATCCCTATCCATGCCAAGGGTCCCGGTCATCATTGATAGCCAGCAGCTGGGAATGGATTTCACGTCGTACCCGCTTCCCATTATATCAAGGTATTCGGCGCCCAGCTCGCGGCGTAGATCCCGAATCCAACCCCCCAGGGTGTGGAAGTCCCTCTTCTTGAGGCCAAGATAGGTCGGATACCCAAGATTGGTGAGGTCATTCACATAGGGGTCCGATCCGCCGTTCCTGATGATGATTTCGGGTGAGAATTCCCGGGCCGCTGGTTTCAGAATTTGGTCCCTAAATATCTGGTAGCATTCAATTCCCGCGAACGGTGGCATTGGGAAATTTATGCAAAACCCCTCCCCGTCCCCCTTTCCAATCTCATTCTTGAAACCCCGCCCGGGATAAAAGTCGGTAGGATCATGATGAACGGAGACCGTAAGGACCGAGGGATCGTCATAAAAGATATCCATGGTTCCATCCCCCGCATGGGCATCGGTATCCAGAATCATTACCTTTCCCCTGAACACATTCCTGGCGTGGCGGGCCGCGGCGGCCACATCATTCAGAACGCAGAACCCTCCACCTCTAGAGGGCCCTGCATGATGGAGCCCCCCAAAGGTATATACCGGGTTTTCCCTTTCCCTGGCCAGTTCCACGCCCATCATTGCTCCCCCAACGATCAGCTTGTTGGCCTCCAACATCTCCCTCTTTACCTGGGTGTCAGGGGTGAGATAGGTCGTAAAAGATCCCGGGACCTCGTTGGCCAACTCCTCCACGTAATCCAGATACTCCTTGGTGTGAACCAACATCAGATCCTCACGAGAGGCCTTCTTGGGTTTCATGACCTCGTATGAATCTGCGGGCAGCTCCGATGATAGGTAATCGTAGAAGTCCCGAAATCTCCGGCCGGAAAATGAATAACTTGGAGGCACATCGTATTTCGTGAAACCGTCATCGTATATTAGCAGGAAAATGATGTCCTTCACAGCGTCCAACCTCGCAGGATTATGAATATCAGGAAGCAGAGGGCTATAACACCTATCATGAGCACGGCGGTGAATCCCTTTCCCATGGAGATCATGGAATTCAAAGTAGTTACTATCTCCGAGATCTTTCCGGGGCCAAACACGCTGATGTCCTCTATCATCCTCATATCCAGACATACTTCCGCGTCATCCAGATTATCCAAGGCCTCTTGGGTGGCCGACACCACATCGGAAATCAGGCCTTCCACCGAAATCCCCACCGGATTGAAGCCTCCCCGCACTAGATTCACAGAGTGATTATCGGAGGTCATCACCTCGCACTCGTCAACCAGGGAGGAGAGCCTGCTCATGATCTGTTCTCTCAGCCCGGCCTCAAGATTATTTCCATCTACAACCACGTATGCTACCTTCTGGTCCTCTATCTGCATTACACATACCCGGATGCCCAGAGGGCCTATCGCCTCATCCTCCCTTTCACTGATGCCAAAACCCACCTTAACGGGATAGGTTGGAGACCGCGAGAGCTTCCTGGCTAAAATGGATACCCCCTCAATAAGGTCATAGCCCGAAGGGTCACCGGCGTGGTAGGATTTGGCGGTCTCCGTGAAGCAGTTATGGGCGTCCACAAAGGCCACATCTTGGGCTCCCGCTTCCCTTCCAGCATGCATCACCGCCAGTCCTAGACCCAGATCTATATCCTCGGTTGGCTTGGGAGAGAAACTGTTTATGGCTAATAGACGCCCGCCAATCATCTGACCACAAACCTTCGCATCACCCACCTCTACCCTGGCAAACTTCGTTGCTTCAACCCCGGTTGTCCGGCCGCTGTCAAGGACCTTCTTTGCAACCTGGGCCAGCTTCGAGGTTTCCTCGGCAGAGGTGGGGTTCAAATCGTGGGTCGAAGGACCATGGACCACCATGAGGCACTTCATCTCCGATGATAGGGCATCATCCAGGATCCTGGTAACGTTTGAGGCTCCGAGATTTCCAAGGGGACCAGGATGCACGTAGGGAATTAGCATCATGCCCTTGACATCCCCGTCATCTGTCTCCCTGAAAATCAGATGCCCTGAAGGCACGGTAACCGTTTCCCCTATGGTCTTGAAGAACCGTTCCATGGACAGGGAGTTACTAGTGATATGCTCGAAAAAGGAACTGATGAGATCAAATATGCTGAACCCGTAGGCATGCCTAAATGGAGCCTCGATTACCTTCATGTATGTGAATACCGCCCCGATTATGACCCCAAAAACGGCCAATACTACAATGGGATTAAAGGTCTCGGGGAGAGGATACAAACCAGGCATGAACCTATCAAGGGCCATTAGAACCGAGATTTGCAGAAGGGGTTGTGTACTGGCTGGTATGACGCAGATGATCCTATTTATGTTCGTAATTGAGAGAATGGCGAAGTAACTAAGGGCGAATGCCAGTGCCTGTCCAAATATGAGGGAATCAAGGAGCAACATACCATTCTCTGGCATGAAAACATATGGTAGGAAGAAGAAAGCGGAGATGATCAGCATGGAGATGAGTGAAAGGAACATGGACCTCCTTATCAGAAAGCTCTTGCTCCAGGGTCTGGTAACCGAAGTGGCCAATAGGGAGGAGAGAAGCGCGGGCAGCCCGAATACTAGGAAACCGGTTATCATCTGCCCTTCAAGGAAGAACCCTAGTCCCAGCGAAATGAGACCTATGGCGATTGCACTGGCATAATAGCGAGGAACGCTGAAGATATATTTAGTGAGGGACCGTAATCTCGTAACATCCATGCTAGAGGTCCTCTTTTTCTTAGAACCCTCTTGAAAGAGATATAAATGCAATCGAATTACCAAGGGTTATGGGGGAATTGACCGAGCCGGATCTTTACGTATATGACCTACGCCAGTGCGACCCCAAGAAATGCACCGGCCATAAATTGAGCAGGCATGGGTTAGTGGAACTCTCCACTCGACTAAGACACCGGTCCTTATTACTGGACCCCTTTTCCAGGATCACGATAAGCATCGCTGACGCTGGTCTGGCGTCAAAGAACGGCATCTCTGCCCTGGATTGTTCCTGGAAGAAGGCTCAAGTAATATTTAAGAAACGAAGGAGGGCAAGATATGGACGAAGGATACCATTCCTGGTGGCAGCAAATCCCATCAACTATGGGAAGCCCTTCGAACTCAGCACCGTTGAGGCGCTGTCAGCTGCCCTGTTCATACTCGGATTCAAGCAAAAGTCAGCCGAGGTCCTGAATAAGTTCAAATGGGGTCCTCACTTCATCGATCTCAACCGGGATCGACTCGAAATATATCATGAAGCAAAAACGCCCGAAGAGGCAGCTGAAACTGAAAATCAAATATTAGGTGAATAAAATGCCAAGATTCGAGGAAGCCGATGCTAGGCTCTTCAATAAGAAAATATGCATGAAATGCAACGCACGAAACCCTCCTAGAGCCCGGAAGTGCAGGAAGTGCGGCTACAAGGGGCTCCGCCCCAAAACCAAGGAGATAAGAGGTTAGCCATATACGGCGGTAATCCAGTCCAAGTGGTCCTCATTTTTGCCCATCACGGCATCGAAGTAGATATTCTGAATATCCCTGGTTACCGGGCCGCATCGCCCGTCGCCGATACGGGTCTCACCGATACGGGTTATGGGCGTGACCTCCCCTGCCGTACCAACCATGAAGACCTCCTCCATCCCCAGTAGCTGGGAACGCGTTAGGTCCGTCTCGGTTACCTCAATCCCTGATTCGCCGAACAGTTGTATCACGCTGTCCCTAGTTATCCCTGGAAGTATGGAAGCCGTGAGTGGAGGGGTGAACACCTCTCCTCCCTTGACTCCGAATACGTTTTCGCCGCTACCCTCGCTCACAAAGCCCCGAGAGTCGAGGAATATCGCTTCGTCGAAACCCCTCTGAACCGCCTCCATCTTGGCAAGAACTGAATTTATGTACTGTCCACAGGCCTTGACCTCAGGTGGCAGGGCCCGGGGAGAAATACGCTCCCAGGATGTGAACATGACCTTAACTCCCTTTTCAAGGGCGTCCTCTCCCAGATAGCGACCGAAGGGCAGTGCGTATATGAATACTTGAACGGGATTGTCAAATGGATTAAGGCCGAAGGGACCGGCACCCCTGTAAACAACCGGCCGTATATAACAGGTGTCCCTTATCTCGTTCTTGGATATTATGCGGGAACAGATTTCAACCAGCTGCTTCCAGGTGTATGGAATCTCCATCCCATAGACCTTGGATGAGTAGAAGAGCCTGGATATGTGGTCATCAACCCTGAACAGGAAAACATTCTCCTCATCTTCGTTCCAGTACCCCCTTATGCCCTCGAAGACCCCGGTCCCATAATGAAGAGCATGGGTCGTAACGTGCACGTTTGACTCACTCCAAGGGACGAATTCTCCATCCATCCAGACATATTTGGCCTTCATCTCCTCCACGAGAACAACTCCTTAAACGAGATGAGACATTTTTCAAAGTGCTTTTTTATCTTACCCAATAGTAGTGCTCCAGTAGTGTAGCGGCCAATCGGAACGGGCTATGCATCAAGGACTCTCGATCCTTGGTCCCGGGTTCAAATCCCGGCTGGAGCATCTCTTTTTCCCAAGTCTAAAAACGGTCAGGGGCAGGAAAATCGCATCACGGCTTGAGGGGAGGCCGGACCCCCTATTCTCCACTTGCGATATCCCTTTTTCAAAATTTCCAAAAATGCACCAGTTAAGGTTTTCCTTTACTTCAGAGTAGAAGTTCCATCTCACGGGACATACGACCCGAGGGGTGAACCTATGAAAATCAAGATTCTTATTCTGTTGCTGGTCCTCACAACGGGCCTCCAGCAGGGGCTCTGTTACGACCAGATATTCGGCAGCCCCAGCTACTCCTATTCACAGGTACTGAGCAGATGGGGAAATGTTGCCACCATATCGAATTCCCAGAAAGGCGAACTCCACCAAGCTGCGTATGCGGCGGTGAGCGGAGGTGCCCACATCCGTGGTTGGCTACACAGGAGCTTCGTCTGGAACGGCGATTCCGGAGCTGGAAAGGCCAGATTTGATTTCGCTCTCTGCGCCGAAATAGCCACCGGCACCTCCCACTCCAGCGTTGAGATAAGGGTGAGGGGCTTCCTACGTGATGTATCCACCGGAGGCTACCCAATACGTACCTCCCTTTACAAGTACTATCGATCAACCCCTGGATATAGGCTCTTCCTCCACGGGGACGTAATTGATAGGGATGTTGACCTGGTTAAAGGACACAAGTACACCATTGGTTACACGGTTGACGTCTCTGCCAACTGTTACCCGCGTTCTTACTGCCCAATGGCAGGTGCCAACATGGGGGAAAAGGGATGTTCGTTCTGGTGGCAACCCACAGGCGTCTTTGAGGGATGAGGAAATGAAATCAGCTCTCGTTCTCCTCCCCTCATTTTTCTTTTTGTCAGCATTTGTACTCGTCGGGAATCTTCATTCTGGAAGCATAGCCCGGCTGGAGGCCGAGGCCAACGGCATCTCTCTTCAGATGAACGCTCTTTCCACCAACATGTCCCACGCAATGCAGATGATGGCCTCCAACGCTGAGATGAACGTCTCCCAGGACGACTATCTGGAAAAGGCCAATCAACGTATGGATTCTCTAAGAAGGAGACTTGAGACCACCTGGTCGGTAATGGACCGGGAAAAAATCGCCAAGGCCCGATGTGAAGCCCTAGCCATCCTCCTCAGGCAGGTGGGAATAGTATCTGCCGCAGGGGGATTCCTCTTCATATGGCACGCGAGAAGGGAAATGGGTCCCTACTGCCTAATCTCATTAGCTTTGCTAATAGCCATAGGAGCGGTTGCAATTTGAGATCTCGATATGTCGTCCTGATGATGATACTGCTTCCAATATCGGTAACCAATGCCGCTCGAATAGAGGAGTCCATCATACTCCATTCCCCTCAGGATGCCACCGTTAACCTGAAACTTATCGGGTTTACCAATCAAAGCCTGGCCCTGAACTGGCCTCTGTCTCGCTCCCAGATTATTTCCCTGGAGGGAAATGGAATACTTATCCCGGATGCGGAGAAGGTGCGCATGGTATTCTCGGGTCTGGGAGAGGAAACGGTAGTGAACCATTCCTTCCGAATTAGATTAACCCAGGGCCAAGGAAGCAGGGTGTTACTTCCAGTGGCCAAGCCTAACTTGACCACCTCCAGAAATAGCCTTGAGGCGGTTCTGCCCCCTAACTGGACCGCCATATGCCTTGATAACCAATGTGAAAAGAGTTACCAACAGGAATCGGATAGGATCGTTCTCATCTGGGAAGATGTGCAGGTGGACCAATGCACGGTGAAACTAGTAAAGCCCGGACCTGATAATTCAGAGCTTGTTTCCAGGATGAGCTGGATGCTTCTAAGAGGCTACCTTTTCCTGATCATGGCGGCTGCTCTAATAATTGCGGGCTCAATCATGGGGTGGCGATTAGTCACCGAATAAGCCCTAAACTCCACCAAGTTCCATTGCCCGCCCGGACGGGAACCGAAAAGCCTTATATTCAATGAACTCAGGATCGCTCCTGATCTCATTGGCGGAAAAAACAAACCTCCTTCTTATCGGCATCGATAGCTTGAGGGCGGACCATATGAGCTGCTACGGATATGACCGCCTTACAACCCCACATCTCGACGACCTGGCATCCAAAGGGGTTCTTTTCGAAAACGCCTACAGTCCCTACATCCCGACCACCCCCGGGTATACCACGATGCTCACCGGCACGGATGTGATGCGCCATGAGATGGTGAGCCTATCACCCAAGGGAAAAATAGATCCCAAAATCAAACTTCTACCAGAGATACTCCGGGAAGAGGGGTACAAATCCGCCTGTATAGGTTTTGACACCGAGTTCTACCGGGGTTTCGACACCTATGAGGGCTATGATTCCTGGATGTCATGGGAGGGGGCGCCGGGACACAAGGCGGAGGCACTGAACGAGAAGGCCATACCCCTTCTCGAGAAACTGTCGGATGGCCCCTTCATGCTCTTTCTTAGACACATGGACCCTCACGCACCCTATCTCCCGCCGCCCCCCTTCGACTCCATGTTCTATGACCGGGACCCGTGCGGGGCTTCGGAGAACACCATGAAGCATGTCTTTGATTTTGAACCTTTCGCCGACTTCTTCAAATCCTGGATGCCGCCGGGCATAAGGGACATAGAATGGGTAGTCGCCCATTACGATTCCTCCCTGGCCTACATGGACGCCTGCATACGGATTATTCTCACCCGACTGGAGGAGCTAGGAATCGCGGATAGAACCCTCACGGTCATTACTGCGGACCACGGGGAGACGCTTACCGAACATGACATCTACTTCGATCATCACGGTCTCTACGAACCCACGATTCACATTCCATTGATCTATCACCTGCCCGACAAGTTGCCCATGGGGAGAAGGATAGAGGGATACGTCCTACAACAGGACCTGACCCCGACAGTTCTTGAGATAATGGGATTTGACGAGAAAAAGGCCGGGACTAATTTCGATGGTAAGAGCGTAATGCCCCTGGTGCGGGGAAATAGAAAAACCAATTATTCCGAATTCTATATCACGGAGTGCACCTGGATGAGGAAACGGGGTTGGAGGACACCTCACTACAAGCTGATAGAAGCATTGGAACCGGACTTTCATGGAAAGCCTGAACTCGAACTCTATGACCTGGTTGAGGACCCAGGAGAAAACAGGAACATTGCATCTGAGAGTCCCCAAGTGGTATCGATGCTTAGGGAAAGAATGAACTTATGGAGGAAAAAGAGGATGGAGGAAACGGGCAAGCCGGACCCCATCGAGGGTTATGAAATAGGGCTTGACCGGCGAATTGGCTCTATAAGCAAGGCCAGGGACCTCCAGGCCGCTGGAGATGAATGAAACCCAGGTAACAGATAAGTACCAGTTTGGCGGCGAAATGCTGGCGAGGTTAAAATGGAACTCTGGATGCACGGCATCTCATCCGAAAGCCCCCAGGATTGTCTTAGTCGGCTTAGGGAACTTGAATTCTCGGCGGTGGTACTTGGAGCCAATAAACCAAATATCGAGGCCTCGAAACAAGCGGGTCTCGATACCTACGTGTGCACCGGCACCTTCTCCCGCTCAGAGGATTTCAAGGATGAGAGATATCTGGCGCACGACGTGGAGGGGAAGCCAAGGGAATGGTTCGGGTCAACCTGTCCAAACGTTGCAGGAGTGAGGGAGGAAAACATCTCCAAGATAGAAAAGGTCCTCGGTGAGACCAAGGCGGATGGTCTCATGCTGGATGGCTGCCGGTTCGCATCCCCGGCATCGGGGCTGGGGGCACTGTTCACCTGTTTCTGCCCCCGCTGCCGCAGGAAATCGGAGGATATGGGCTTTCATTTCTCGCGTATGAGAGATGATGCCAGGAAGCTTTACAGAACCCTTGCCGACGGGCGTCTGGGGGAAGCACCCCGCCTAAACCCCTTCTCACTGCTTTCGGAGATAAGCCATCTGCCCGGAATCGCGGATTGGATGGCTTTTAGGAGGATGTGTGTGATTGAGCACTTCCAAAACGTCGCTGATATAGTGCACGAGATGGGTGCCGAAATGGGAGGGTACATCTTCACCCCCTGCCTTTCACCAATTGTCGGCCAGGATTACGCCGATTTGGGCAGCATATTGGATATCGCCTCGCCCATGATTTACAGGAACTACCCCCAGGACCCAGGCCCCGCCTGCCTGAATAAGGAGACCGCCGCACTGGTCACCTACCTTCAAAGAGGCGGCCTACCCGATGAGGAAGCTTCCGATTTCATAAACCGGTTCCTGGGTCTCGAGGAGCACGGTAAATTGACCCGGGAAATTGCCGATTCGACCACGCTTAAATCCGTGGAAAAGGAATTGGAACGGTCATCTCAACTGCTAGAGGGAGTCCGAAAACGAATTCCCATACTCTACCTTGGCGACGAGCAGGTAGAGAAATCAATCAAGACCGCCAGCAACTTGGACCTGGAGGGCGTGGACTTTTTCGTCTATAAAGATGAATGGGACTCCACCGTGGAAAGGATTGGTACGAACTATTCCCAGAAATGAAACCCACGATGCTATCTTGAGATCATTAACTTGGGCCCATACACAGGCTTTTATCCTCCTGCTGTCCATCCTATTATTTTTGCTATCTCCGGTAGATTGCAAGGAATTGAAGAGGGACCCGGAGACCGGAATGATCCGCGTCCTCTACATAGGGGCACCCTTCATGACCAGTCCCTATCAAAATTTCAGGATGGACCCCCTTCTTATACCAACTCCCATACAGGCAAATCAGTACGCATTGCCCATGTCCTGGGTGAAGAAGGCCATGAGAGTATATATGCCCAGAACCCTGGAGTCCATGGTCTCTGAGTATGACGTGATCGGTATCGATGATGCAAGCTGGGCCGTATTCAGGTCAAAGACCATTTATTGGATGTCACAGGGATGCACTGATGCAGGCATGGGCATGTTTATGGCGGGCGGTTTTGAGTCCTTTGGCGGAAACGTTGGCTTTCCCTCCTGGGGAGACACCGTGCTTAGCGAGGTAATGCCCGTGGAGTGCATAAGGGGTCAGTACCTTGAGTCCGGTCCCAATGTGGTTACCGACTTCGATGACCCCCTTATCAGCAGCCTTCCCTGGGATGATTACTCCAGGTACTCGGTGTTCTGTGGATACAATCTGCTAAGTACAAAGCAACAAGCCCACGAGATCTCGCATATACGCAAGAGCAGCGGCAACCATCCCTGTTGGGTCTGGTGGGATGTTGGAAAGGGGCGTTTCTTCGCCTCTGCCGGTGGATTTCGGGGCGTATCGGGTTGGTGCCAATTCTATAACTGGGATCACTACTCGGACTTCGTATGCAACCTGCAGTATTTTCTTGCCGGGTTAACTCCTCCCTCAGATCTGGAACTACTTGATGCAACCAGAGCCGCCTTTGAGGATGTATACAATCAAAGACAAATTTTGATATCCACCCTAGATTTCATAGCCAAATTCAACGCAGATACCCGGAAGGCGGATCTCAAGGTCGAGGAAGCTCTCAATTCACTGGAAAAGGCCAGGGAAAGCTTTGCTGATCTTGAACTCTCCAGGAGCAAGGAGCTGGCCGAGATTTCATATGAAAAGCTAGAGGAGGCTTACCATCTCGCTCTTGGGGCCAAGGACGATGCCATTTTTTGGATATTCGTTACGGAATGGCTAGTGGTGTCCGGAACCAGCATGGTATGCGCATTCGTAATATGGACCCTCATGGTTCGCAGAAGACTTTACAAGGAGACTGGAATAACCAGAGGAGGGCACAGAATTGCCTGACCGGAGGCTCATCGGCCTTTTGGCCATCGCTCTGGTGGTGTCCACGATATTGGTAGGGGTAATGTTCAGTGTGGAACCAGAGGATGATATCCAGTTCCTGGCCTCAAGGATGCCCAAGGTTATTCGATGCTCTGAGCAGGCGGAGAGGACCCACTCAGTTGACTTCATGGTTACCAGGGAAACGCCACTGGCCATCGTACGCTGCATGATGTTGGTCAAACGCCCGGACCTACCCCGGGAGCAATCATGGACGGACATGGGATTGGAAGCCAGAGAAAAGATAGAGAGTTTCCTCACCCAGTTTGAGGAAAGACTTTCCATTTCTCCCATATACCGGCGCTACTTGATAGAGGACGCCTCGGGTTTAAAGTACGAGGTTATGGATATCAGCAGGACACTGGAAGCTCTGGGAGGGAGCAACGCCTTGGGTAACTGCTTTTCCGTCTATGCCTTCCGGGAGGATGCAAATGGCGATATCTCCTTCTATCGTGGCAAGAGGGATTTCTTCTTCAATGGAGATAAGACCCTGAAAAAGATAGAATACTCCTACTCTGGTAAAACCAGGACCTACGTCTCTGGTCTCGATAATGAAGGTACAGAAATGCCAATGGCCCAGGCCCCGCCTGGAAGGATCAAGATCGGGAATATGACATCGGGAGACCGATTCCACCTGGAGGTAGTATTTGACACCCAAAACTTCCCTCCCTACGCCATTATCTCCGAGACACCTTACTGTCATAAAGGCACAATGAGAATAATCACCATACAAACCGGCGAGGAGGATCCGGCGATAAAAATTGACTTCACCGAGCCAGATTAACCACAGGAGCGGCAAGGAAATTCTCCCATATTGGAAATCAACCGAATACCTGATTCGGACGGGAATTATAGCATTGGTCCTTTTTCTAGCTGTCGAGGCTGCATCTGCCGCCGATAGTCAGGCCGTTTCCAGAGATCTATCATCTCAACTGCAAAGATATGGCCCAGGCAACCCCGAATCTGACCAGAGGAAGACGGCTTTGTTGAACCTTCACGGGTTCTTCATGAACGACACCCTAGAGGTCCCCAGGGAGATCACCAAGGGGTTCATATCCACCGCTCTATCCGAGATAGCAGGTTCCTCCACACCCACTCCTAGCGTGTGGTATATCTGGAATATGGGTTATGTGGTTAAGACCAGGAACTACATATTGGGATTTGATCTACCCGAGGTACTGCTACAACCTCTTAATGAAGAACAGATAGGATTACTCGCCCAAAGTGTGGATTTCTTTTTCGTCTCTCATATGGATAAACCGCACAGGGACCTGGACATCGTATCGGAGATGAGATCCTCGTCCAGCGTGGTGTGTCCTCAGGAGGTGGTCGAGAGTTTTGACCTGGTGGCCGATCGGGAATGCGAGGTTATCGGCATGGAAGCTGGTGGAAAGCTGAACCTCCAAGGGGTCCAGATTAGTGCCTATCCCGGCGATGATGGGCGAGGAACCCCCATGCGCTGCTTCCTGGTTCAATGCGACGATCTACAGGTACTCCATCTTGGCGATCAGCATTATGTTGAGGATTGGATGCAGGGCTTGGCCCCCGACGTGCTGATGATAGGACCTCTTGAGGAGTTTTCCTGGGTCACCCAGGCGATCGAGGCGGTTAAGGCTGACTACATCCTTCCGGGAGGATTTTACGATATGTCACATCCAAAAAACACCTGGGATGGTTACCCTTATGCCTATGACCTCAGGAACTCCACCGATCTCGAAGTGATACCCCTCTTCTTTGGGGAGAGATTCAAGCCAGCCCGACCCAGTGGAGATGCACCATTCCCGTATTTAATTGGTTTCTTGGCGGTCATTTTGGTGGGTGGAATTGGTGGCCTCCTGATCTATCACAGATATCCCGGCGGTCAGCGGGAAGAGGGTAAGATGAAGAAAGAGGAGATGAAGAAAGAGGAAACGGCATCCTGCCAAAAGAGGTATGTTGAGAAGCTCTGCCTGACCTGCAAGCATTATTCGCTTAAGGGAGGCCGTCCATTCTGCAGGAAGTATGGATTCTACCTCCAGGAGGACTAGCGCTCTGGGAAGGGAATCAAATCTCCTGGGCTGCCTGATTTAAAGCATTGTATATTGGGGCCACCTTTTCGATCTCAAAGGGATCAAACTTGGCTGAAGATGCCGCATATATCCAGACGTGTCGGTAGGCCTCGAAGAGCCGCTCGAATATGGGAACGAAATCGTCTGCCATCCTCCAGGGAGGATCGGGACCGGCGTAATCCCTCATCCAGCCATTTAACTCACCACAATCCCTATAGGGAGCCACGGTTCCGCCCAGCTGGAAGGCACCCTTGAATCTATCCATCAGGGGGCGGGCCATGGTTTCCTGTTTTGCGATTTTATCTTCCAACTCACCTATGGACTCAAAATAATATCCTATTGCCGTTTCTCCCCCGTCAATCACCACAACGTCCATATCGTCCTCCAGAATTTTTTCCAGGAATCCTGGATTAACGTAGTTTACGGTTCTGGTCAGCCCCTTGCCTTCAGGTGTCCGGTATTTTTCCCGGTAGGGATCGAAGAAGAGCTGCCAGATCTTTGCCGCTGGATATTCCTCTCCAGTGATAACAGCCATCTCCCGACCCAGATCCCGTAGTGATGCCAGGACCGTCTCCAGGTCCTCGTTCCTCCTCTCGGCGACCCAGGCCGGGTTGTATGCATCTTTGTTGTTATATACCTCAAAATCCGCCACAATGCCAGGTGAGCCCATTTCCCTGGCCAGACGAAGTGCCAGTCTCCAGGTGGAAAGGAAATCGCTCCTAGTCCCCATCTGATCATCGAGGTCCGGACCTCTAATACCGGAGAAAAAGGGTCCTCCCTTTCCTCGTTTCTCCCCTCCCACCAACCTGTTGATAAATACCCAAGGCCAGATGTCGAGGTTGTCCTGGCCGATAACATCGATCGTGGATGCGTATTCGCTGTATTCGGGTATCTCTTCCGTGGAGTAGGCGGAAATGATCGCCGATGCTGCTCCATCAAATGGAGTTTGCTCAATTTGGTGAACATCTTTCCTTTCCCAATCTGACAACAGAGGGTTTCTGAAACTCACCAATAGTAGATGCTCCGGTCGCAAGGTTTTACCCTCCGGAATTGTGGTTTTCTATCTCTAATCTATTATCCCTGACGCGATGATCAAAAATCGGAAGTTTTCGCCTTCATAGCCTTTCCTTTACCTTTTCCAAAGCGGAGAGGGCACTCCTTTCCATGAAAGATGCATCGTTATCGATTGCGCAGAACCTGAAACCTCTTCCTAGCGCATCGCATATGGTATCGTTAGTGCAGTGCATTCCGGGGGCTATCCCGTTGCTCTCACAAACCTCAACCACACGGTCCAGAGTGCCCTGGAATTCGTCATCTTCCCATGGAGGAGGGGTGCCAAACCCCAGGTTCACGGATAGGTCCCAGGGGCCGATAAAACAGGCATCGATTCCGGGGACTGAGGCAATGGAATCGAGGTTCTTCAGTCCATATCGCGTCTCGATCATGACCACCACCATTATCTCCTGGTTCGCGGTTTGGACGTAATCAGGGTCACGTAGTCTCGCCCTTCTTGGGCCGACTCCCCTTATGCCCTCCGGCGGGTACCGACAGGCCTTGACCGCTTCCTCTGCCTCACTTCTCGATGATATCATGGGCACGATTATGCCATATGACCCAATATCCAGGATGCGTTTGATTAGCACCGGATCATTCCACCTCAGCCTTACTAGAGGCACGCATTCCGCTGAATATGACATGGCCTGCATCATGGTTTGAACCGTTTCAAGACTCATCGGGCTGTGCTCTATATCAAATGTCAACCAGTCAAACCCTAGATCGGCCAGCCTTTCAGATACATCTGGATGACCGATTCCAACCCAGGTACCCAGGGAGACCTTCCCAGAATTCAGCTTGGCCTTAACCGGGTTCCTCATAGCAGGTGATAATTTGGAGCGGTCTTTTCAAGCTTTCCCTATCTCAGTAATCGGTTCTCTGACTTTCGCTTCTGGTTACTCCGGCCTCTCGGTACAACTTCCGCCTGATCATCAGGGCCCAGATAACTCCACCGGTTATGAGAGAGGTGGCTGCTACCGCAAGCCACTCGGCAACATAGACCCAGAGCAAAGCCTGGTCCTTCAGCTTCATGGCATCCTCGGCGAGCATATTTAGCTGCTGGATCACTGACTCCATCTGGGAATATGCCTGGTCAAACTCCGTTCTCATGTAGAGGTCGTCGGCCAGATCCTTTTCATCGTCCAACTCCTCCAACTTCTCGTATATATCTGCCGTGTTGGCCCCGAATTTCTCGGCGAAGTCAAAAACCGATATCACCGCTGACTTTTCCTGTTGATAATAAACAAGCCGGTCCCTCAAAACATGAACTTTCATTCCATCGTCGGGAAGCTTTCTATGGTCCCCTCTCCATATGACGTTGGTGATGATGTCTATGGCGAAGGGGTTCTCATTCGTTCGCCAGAAATCATCATAGACCATGTCCATGAAGGTAAAGGTGATAGCTTCACCGTACTCCCACTCAAATATATGGGGCGTGAAACCCGGTCGGGGGGACCCGATTTCCTTTAATCCACTCCTGATCCAGGTGTGAACCTTGGACCCGGGCTTAGGAATCGTGGGAAGCCCACCATAGCTCGGAAATAGCTTTTCCAGCTGTTCCTCGAAGGGCCATGCGACCGGAGGTAAGCTCTGATCGTCCTCAACTACCAGGGGGCCACTGGGCCAGAAGGCCTGTTTTCCATAGACATCACACCTGGTGACCGCATATGCGTCATTGGGGAAGGCCTCGGAGAGAATGCTATCTGCCCAGGGCCCTGACCACCATGGTTGCATGCTCATAACGGATCGAGTATTCACCCCTCCAAGACCGTGCTCCTCCATTGCCTCGTACATCCATTCGGCCTTCTGATCGCTAATGAACTTCATATCGACCTGTGCCAGAAATAGAAAATCAAAGGTCAGAAGGCTATCAAAGGTCCTAGGAAAATAGACCCTCATAAGGCGCCTCACGTCACTGGGGGTCACGTCCCCGGAAGCTCGGGTAGGGACTATTAGGCCGTCGATGGAAGGCTCAATAAGAATCCAATTCTTAACATGGGGCATACCAGCGGCCTTCCCTGTCCCGATGATTTGAACCGGTTCCATGGGCTCCTGACCAGCACAAATAGGAAATAGTACCAGTATTATGACCGCTAGAACCTGCTTTTTATGCAACATATCGCCTCCTAATTGAGACTTAATATTTCTTGTGTCCTTATCCCTTACCTAGGGATCGGGGTTCAGGCGCTTACCGATTTGAGGGATAGCCAGGTAGACATTTATGTCTGGATGGAATTCTGAGAAGAGATCGATCGGAGGAGATTCGAAGTTGTTAGAGGTCGGAGTAGTTGGAATGGGTGGAATCGGCAACACACATGCCGATGTCTACGCTGAAAACGAATCGGTAAATCTTACCGCAGTGTGTGACTTGGTCAAGGATAAGGCAGATTCTGCTGCCTCCCGATTAGGGGTGACGGCATATTACGATCTGTCGGATATGCTGAACAAGGAGAGTCTCGATATTGTTAGCGTGACAACTGCGGGAGTGGAGAACGGTTCACATCATTATGAGCCGGTTATGGATGCCCTGAGATCGGAGGTACATGTACTTTGCGAGAAGCCGCTGTCAAATGATCTGGAGAATGCAAGGGAAATGGTGCAGGAAGCCCGGAGCAGGGGTCTTTACCTGGGCACAAACCTTAATCACCGCTTCGTTCCCGCAGCGAGAAGGGCCAAGAAGTATGTGGAGGATGGAGAATTGGGGGACCTGCTGTTCATCAACATGGCGCTGTGGATAGATAATCCCAATGACACCACTCCTTTCTTCCACCTCAGGGCCCTCCATCCGCATTCCGTCGATGTAATGAGGTATTTCTGTGGAGATGTGAAGAAGGTCCAGGCCTTCTTAACCAAGCCCTCCGAGAGGAAGAACTGGTCCAATGCCCAGATTAACATGCAATTCGCCAACGGCTGTATTGGACACCTCACCGGGAGCTATGACATGTCCGGAAACCATCCCATAGAGAGATGTGAAGTGGCAGGCACCGGCGGTAGATTCATCATTGAGAACGTCTTCGAGAGACTGATATTCATGCCCAGGCGGCGACCGGAGAGGATCGTTTACCCGAACAACATCTTTGGTGGAATAGGGGGCTTCCGGGACACCTTCAAGAACAGAATAGACCGCTTCGTTGAGCAGGTAGAGAGTGGAGCTGACCCTGAGGATATCGAAGCCTCTGGAGCGGATGGACTGGCGGCGCAGACGATAATCGAAGGTGCCATACGTTCATTCCAGGAAGAAACAATCGTAAGTATCTAGAGGGTTTTGGCCTTGAAGGATTGCAGGATCGCCGCGGTACAGATGAATGCCCCTCTTGGCAAGATAGAGGATAACCTGTCATCCATTGAGACCTGGGCAAGAAAGGCTCAGGAGCAAGATGTAGACTTAGTGGTCTTTCCCGAGCTATCAATCACAGGACACTGGTGTAGCGAGGACTCCTGGAAGGCATCCCAGCCTTTACCGGATGGAGATGCCTCAATGCGGATCGCGGATCTGGCCCAGGAACTGGATATCTACATATCAGTGGGAATCGGCGAGCGCGAAAAGGGAGTACAATACAATACCCAGGCCCTATTTGGTCCCCAGGGCTATTTAGGTAAACAGAGGAAGCTCCATATGTCCCGGGACGAATACTTCTACTACAGGACCGGCACCAAGATGCCCGTCCTGGAAACCGAGAAATGCCGGCTGGGAACCGTGATATGTTATGACAACGTGTTTCCCGAGGTTCCCAGGATCCTGGCAATAAAGGGGGCAGAGGTCATTCTCGCTCCGCATGCCTCCAGGTTTGGCAGATGGGACCAGATGAAACCCCAGCAAAGGGTTGCAGATCAAAAGGCATATTTCCGAAAGGCCTACACCTCCCGGGCCTTGGACAATGGGGTCTTCTATGTTGTGGTCAACCAGGCCGGAAAAGCAGGCAAGGATACCAACCACGCCGGTGGAATAATGATAATTGACCCCCAGGGAGAGGTTATCGAGGAATCCAAGACGGACAAGATCGAACCCGAGATGGTTACCGTCGAATTGAAGGCGAGTGTATTTGAGAAAAGACGATGTAGCCGATGCTTTAACCTCTCAATCCGGAGGCCTGAAATATACGGATGGTTGACTAAGAGCACGGATTGAGGAGATTCCCATCTAGGCCGGGAAGAGTATCACCGATAAAATGCCGGTGATGAATATGCCGTCAAATGTCCCGGCTCCGCCAATGCTGACCATTGGGGCTCCAAGTGACCGTATTCTTCCGAGATTCATGAGGTCGGCGCCCGCGAGAACCCCTATTACCCCGGAGACATAGGCTATGGCCGCTGCATCCGCAAGTGGGAGTCCGATCAATTGGGTTGAGAGATAGGCCGATACCGCAGCCAGGATGGGTGGAATCAATACCGGAATCGAAATACCCATCCCGGGAATCGGTCTAGCAAGTTTGTTGCAGAGGAAGGCAACGAAAAAGGTGGCTCCAAAAAAACCAAGAATGGCCTCCGGAACCTTGAATACAAGGTAGAGACTTAGCAGGACGGGAACCACGCACCCGCCCAGATTCACCGCGATTTTCGTCTCCTGAATGACCTTCTCAACCGAGGGAACGGGGTATAGCATCCCCAAGATACCCGGTTTGAAGCGGACCTGTTCCACCTCGGATGTCACGGTGGTTAGAGGGATATTGACCATACTTCCCCCCAGAGACAGTAACAAAACGAGCATCACCCAGTGTGGCGGCAGCCCTAACTGCCTGAATGCGCCCCCGGCAGCCGTTAAAAGCAGGATGAAGAAAAGGAATAGTGAAATGAAGAAGAGTATAATCATATAGGGAGCTACAACTGGCGGTTTCGCCATGGAAGGAAGCCGCAATTGATCTACATCCACCGTCAACCCACCATTTTCCCTTTCATAGATGTTACCAAAAATTCAGGGAAATCCCATGAGACCCATGAAATCGATAAGATTTCGATAACCTTTTTCATCATGCATATTGAGTTCTTAACGGTGATTACTTGAAAGCTGCAGTACTTCACGGGGTCGGCGACATCAGATACCAAGAGGTACCAAAACCGGAAATAGCGGAGAACGAGGTACTCCTGGAAGTTAAAGCCTGCGGGGTTTGTGGAACCGACATCCATTTTCTCCACGGCGAATGGACCGTTGACATGCCGTTGATACCGGGCCATGAATTTTCAGGAGAAATCGTCGAAACTGGAGATCAGGTAACCACCATCTCAACCGGAGCCCGGGTATCCGTCGACCCCAATGTCGTTTGTGGGGTTTGTAAGAACTGCCGGAGGACGGAGAGAAATTATCTATGTTCAAATATCAGCGCCATCGGCGTTGACGTAAACGGGGCATTCGCGGAATACGTAAAGGCCCCCGAGGAGGTGGTATATCGAATCCCGGACCATGTCGACTTCCAGGTCGGGGCCATGAGCGAGCCGGTTGGATGTGCAATACGGGGATTTGATAACACCAAGACCACTCTGGGGGATACCGTTGTCATAATTGGGGCTGGGCCCATGGGGCTAATTCTGGAGCAGTTAGCTCTCATGCAGGGAGCGGCCAAGGTGATCATTATCGAAATAGTGGAAGGGAGAAGAAAGATGGCCGAGGAGCTCGGTGCCACACGTACCATAAACCCAAAGGAAGAAGATGTCTCCAAGGTCGTCTTTGAGGAAACGGCAGGGAACGGTCCAGAAGTCGTTTTCGAGGCGGTCGGTTCCTCCCAGACCATTGAAATGGCTTTGGACATCGTAGGACGGGGAGGAAGGGTGAATATCTTCGGAGTTGCCCCCGAATCCGATGTCATAAATGTCAAACCCTTCATGCTCTATGAAAAGGAACTTGAGGTCTCCGCATCCTACAGGGATCCCTTCACCTTTGACAGGGCGATCCAGTTGCTTGCCAATGGGAGACTGGACGTGAAGTCATTGATAACCCACAGGTTTCCGTTGGACAGGATCGAGGAAGCCTTTCATACATTCCAGGAAAATAAAGAGGAAGCCGTGAAGTTGATGGTCATACCGTAAACATCACAGGTCACAAGGACGATATGGATGTGAATACCATAAAATAATGGAAAAAGGTTTATTGCGGAGCATCATGCAGCAGAGAGCCAACGATGTTTTTAGAATTGCTCATCATGGGCAGTGCCATATATCTGGGCTTTAACATCGGAGCGAACGATACCGCAAACACTATGGGAGCGTGTGTCGGGGGAGGTGCACTTGGGCTCAGAAAGGCAATAACCCTGGCCGCCATGTTCGTTTTCATTGGCGGTATCTTAGGGACGGAGGTAACTGAGACCATAGCCGTGGGAATAATGCCCCCCGCCGACCTGTCCCAGATCCTAGTAATGGTCTCTCTTTTTGCCTCCGGAAGCTTCGTTGCTCTGGCAACCATCCGCGGGTTACCGGTGTCAACATCACACGCTCTTGTAATGAGCCTAGTTGGGGTAGGTCTGGGAATGGGCAGCGAGCTAAATCTAAGTCAGTTGCTCAAGCTGGCCTCGGCATGGGTGATCTTTCCACTGGCAACCATTCCCCTCGCTTTCATGGTAATTAGACTCATCAAACCCTTGCTTTCCCGAATAGAATCTCTGGTGGAGTTGGAGATCACTCTCAAATACCTCCTGATATTCAGTAGCATCTACGCCTCCTTCGCTCTTGGGGCCAGCCATGCAGGTTTGGTGGGAGGAATGCTTGAGGCATCCGGTCTCGCTGATCGGACGTTGGCCACTCTGGTTGGGTCCTTATCCATATCGTTGGGAGTGCTTCTGCTCAGTAAAAGGGTGATACAAACGGTTGGTCAAGGAGTGACGGCTCTTAGTCCAGTTCCCGCATTTGCCATGCAGCTTTCGATGGCAATCGGTCTTACCATATGTTCTCTCCTTGGATATCCGGTTTCCAGCTCACAAGGGATAGTATCCGCGGCGGTTGGCGTCGGGCTGGCACAGGGCCAATCCAGGGTAAATAGGCGAAAGATCACCCAGATAATACTAGCGTGGGCATTAGTCCCCTCAGGGGCTCTAATCGTCACCTTTTCGCTGGTCAGGGTCTTTCTGACGTGAAGAAAATCCAAAAGATTCTTCTTATTCAACCCCCAAGTTCCAGATGTGATCTTTTGGTTGGCGGTAAAGAAAAGGAGGCCATGAACGAGATCAGAGGCCACATGGAATTGGTGACAAAATGCTGCAGGAACCTTCCAAAGGCCTATGATCTGTATATCGAGGGTAGTGAGGAAGACTTCGAACGAAAGGCGCGTGAAATGCGTGAAATTGAGAAAGAGGCGGATGAAGCCAGGAGACAAGTAGAGTTGACCATTCATTCCGGCGCATTCATGCCCATCTACAGGGAGGACTACCTGAGTCTCGCCGAACTTATCGACAAGGTCGCCGACGATTGTGTCTCGGTGACAAACCTGATGCTTCTTGCAGGGTTCAAGATACCCGAGAAATCCCAGGAAGATATCTCACACATCATAGACAGGACCGTCGAATCGGTAGAAACTCTAGACAGCTGCATTGGACTCTGTATAGATGACCGTCAGAAGGCCCACAAGACGGCTAGCAAGGTGGAGGAAATAGAGGAATCTATTGATGATGAGGAATTTAGAGTTCGATCCACCTTATACCGAATGTCCATTGACGGTTACCAGAAAATCCTTTTGAATGACTTGGTGGATAAGATCGGAAATATCTCCGATGCAGCCGAAGATGCAAGTGACAGGATTGTCATCATGATAACTAAGAGGGACTAAACCCCTTTACTAATCCATCTACCCATCGCATAGAATAGAGCGGACACGTAGCCCAAAATCAGTGGTACAAGGGGGAAGTGGAACCTGCTGATCCCGATGGTGAACATGTAAACCATGGTCATGTAGGATATTATTGATGGGCCCACCAGGGGAAGGGACGGGAATATTGTCCCTCTCCACCTGAAGAAAGCAAACATGGAGACCAGGAAGAAAATCATGACGACGAGGCAATAGTTCTGGGCCAGCCCCGTGTAATACCAGAAGAATACATCTGTTGCCTCGCCCTACCTAAGACTCTCCTCATTCCAATTCACCACCTCCACATCCTCCCTGTAAATATACATGAGCTTTCTTGGCCACAGGGCCACCGTCTTTCTAGGATGGGATATCATGTAATTAAAGGCATAATTCCTGGCCAGGACATCCCTACGATACGCATCCTCTATCCACTGCGAGCCTAAAAGGGAGGAAATTTCCCTCAAATGGTAAATGGTATGTAGGTACCATTCGCATATGGGTTATTCCCGATCATCAGGGTAACCCCCGTTATTGGAGATGTACACGAATTGTCCGAAAACCAGGTAATTCCTAGCTATCCACGGGGAGATCACCAATACAATTACCCCGTAAACCCTTAGCAAATTCCTCAACATCTTTCCAGGTGATTTTTTCCTTGAATATCCATAGTAGGAGACTAAAACCACCCCGGCCAGGGGGAGGGTCTGGGCTTTCACCCAGCATGCCAGCCCAAAGATCATGCCCGATATTGCGAAATCAAAAACTCCCCTATCCATACTAACTAGAAAGAAGGTGCCCGGCAATAGGAGAAACAGGCACAGGATCTCGCATGAAAGAAGGGAACTATATGCGATATGGTTGGGGTAGAAGGCGATAATAAGGATCGATATCCGGCCAACAATCTCCGATCGAAATAATGACCGCGTTAATCTATAGCACAAGAAGATGACGCCCATGTATAGCAGGATATTTGCTAACTTGGCCACCGAAACCGACTGCCCAAAAATAGAATATAGCATCCCCAGAAATGCAGGATACCCTACCGGCCAATAGGCCGTTGGTTCTCCTGCCTCAACGTAACCAAGCGCATTGGCAAGATCCACCCCCCGCAGGTGGTACCACGAAAAATCGCTTATGGGTTGTACGGGCATCAGGTAAATCCATCACAGCCTGACAAAAAATGCCACAGAAAGCAAATGGGAAGGAAACTCCGGGAATTCAAGATCCTGCCCATAACTGAGACCATATTTTTGGCCGTGGAACTCAAGACAAGACATCCATCAATGAGAACCATTCAGGATCCTCGGATATTAGGTTGTCCCCCTCGGGAAACCTTTAAAGGATGTTTTTACGATTTTAGATTGGTCCCCAACATCACGGTGCTGGTATCCCCATGGGTCTAACGAGCTTTGTCATGGAATTGGGACATGTCGTCGAGAAGAACCTGACGAGCAAGGCTGTGCTAATTACCCTCATAGTGCTAGCTGCCTTGTTTCACGTAGTGTGCTTCATCCTCCTGGTAATACTCATGCTCACCGTCTACGCAAGGTCCCTTAAGGGACCCGTCCCCTTCATGCCCAAACACGACGAAAAGGAAACGGGTTCCATCATCTTAGGGCTTTCCCTTCTCGGCATCGGGCTTTACTTTCTGCTCAGAACCTATATCCCTGACCTGGGATGGCAAATAGCATTTCTTATCGTTGGGTCTTTCCTCATAGCTTTCGGGATCAGCAGGAGGAGCGAAATAAGTGAATCAGAGGCCTAGGGGCGGAAAGTACCTGATTAGAGGCATGTTCGCAACCACCCTTGGAGCCATGTGGCTCATCTCCGCAAGGGAGCTAGTGTCCATCTCACCCCAGTTATGGATAGCAATATTCTGCATTGCCTTCGGCCTGGAAGTGGTTATAATCAGCCTTTTCAGGGAGAGAATGAGAGGTTCAGCCCCTTGAGAGCGGATATCATATCAACGGCATTGGCAATCTTCATTTTTCTCCTATTCCTGACCCAATTTAACATCAGCCTGGCAACCGAAACATCCAAAGCACAATGGTCCATCATATGTGGAGGCCTATTCTTTTTGGCCTCTGCCGGATTTAGAAGCCGGAAGCCAATGATTAAGGCATTCTGCCAAATAATCTCAAGGTCCGCAACCCTTATCCTGGCCGCCATAATAGTATTCTCCCTCCCAATCCAGGCCTCCATGCTGTCGATACTACCAGCTCACCATGCTTCAACCCTCAACATTACGGAAGGCAACATATCCGGGCCCAGAGCAGTGCTAAGCCTGGATCTAGTGAATGCCGGCATCAGCTTTACCAGCTGGAATCGTTCCCACTATAGGATCGTCACCACGATGGATGCCCGAAGCATCACCAAGCGCGGGGCCCAGGACATACTCGATAAGTGCAATATTCAGGTTGATCAATCCGGCGAAAACATCACCATCTATCTCTCCGGGCCAAAACGAGCTTGCCAGAAGGTCAGGGCGGATATCGAAGTCCAGATACCCAGACAGGTTCTCCCATCTCTAATAATAAGCGTGACCAATGGTACCATGCAGGCAAGGAACATTACTTGCGGAAGAATCGAGTCATGGATAGGAAGCGGAACCGTATCGGCCAGAGACCTCGAGGCATGGACGATGGATATCACCGTCGATAGCGGCCCCATAAACCTGGAGGTCGCGGCAAGGAAATTGGAACTGCAGACTATTCAGGGGGAGGTCCGCCTCAACTCAACCCGACCCCAAAGCGATTGTATAATCCACACCGTTGGAGGTAGTATAGCTGCCAGGCTCAACTATTCGGACCAAATCGCCTACAGCGTCGAGGCGAATAGCATAGGGGGATCCATCAGGGTTAACCTAACCGACGTAGCATTCACAAAACAGAAGAGCGGATATGTTCTCGCCAGAACCAAGGACTACAAGAATAAAGAATTTAATTCATCCGTAGTGGCCAGAACAACGACCGGAAATATCACGATTTCCCAATTGGGCAGTAGTTAATTCTTATCTCCTTGATATTCCAAGTCGGGCTCTGAACTCCTTGTTGCTTATCAGTCTACCAATGAATTCCTTCAAAACTGGATTCTCATTTCCCCGGTGTTTACCCTCAAACTCCATGGCCTCCAGGGCATCAGTTGACTTCTTCTTAACAGCCTTGGCAAACATTCTCATGCTAGCTTTCTTGTACGTGGAGCAGCTCTCCTTGTAACAAACCGCGGCCTTCTTCAAACATTCAATTCTTGCTTGGGCATCATTCTTCTCCTTATACGCCTTTACCATCAACAAATCAGCTTTACCTTCAATCTGGCTCGCCGCCATTACACTGGAAGAATCAATCTTCAACGTCTCACCTGGTGGGTTCGCACCTCCCTACCGAAAACTCTTAAATTTTGTCCAAAGGTTCCTATTTCGACGTGCGAACTCCGGCACCCCATCACCGGCCGGACTCGGCAACTACGACCCCAATTATGATCAAGGCCGAGAAAATTGATTCCAGCTGGGAAATGGACTCCCCTAAAAAAACAAACCCGAAGAACAGGGCACAAACGGGAATCAGGAACAGAAAAGCAGCTGCTTTGGATGCTTCCAAACGCTGTAAAGCACCCACATAGCAGGCATAGGCGATAACTGTCGAGAATACTGCCAGGACCGAAATCAGGGCCATTTCGGATGGATTGAATGATATCATTTGCTCCACCGGCTCCACAATGGCAGTGAAAAAAAGAAGGGGCAGTGACCCACAAAGAGTGGCTCCCGTCAGAAGGGCCATTGGATTCATCCTATCCAGAAGAGCTTTTCTCACAAAAACCGTGTATAGCGAATAGGTCACGGCACTCAAGGTCAGCAGTGTTATCCCCAGGACCGACCCGGTGCCTCCACCCTTGAAAACAATCGAAAGAAGAACCGTGCCCGAAAAGGCCATGGCTGCTCCAACTATTTTCCTGACTCCCAGGGCTTCCCCTAGGAGATAGGCAGCAAAAAGGGCAGTGTAAATGGGACCAGCTCCCTGAATCACCCCCGATATTCCCGCCGTGAGATGTACCATCCCGTAATTCTGAAAGAGGCTGGGCAAAGTAGTGCCCAGAAAACCGATCAATATGAAAATCCGCCAGGGTCCAAGGGTCAGGATCTGGCCTCTGATCCTCTTAAAGGGGAGAACTATTCCCAGTAGGAGAACTGAGGCCAGCGTGAACCGCACGGAGGCCAAAACGGGCGGGGATATGCTTCTCAAACCCATCTTGATCCAGATGAAGGATGCTCCCCATAGTAATACCGCCCCAATCATCAGGGCAAAGCCAATGTACTCGTCTCTGGACCTTGGTTCCAATTTGAAACGGAGGTAAAGGTAGCGTTAAATGTATTATACTTTGGTCGAATCCAACCTGTAACCTTTATTAAAAACCGCTGTCGGTCGAAGTCACGCGTGGTGTCTTATGAAGCTTGCAGCTCAAGAAGACAGGATACCTGGGGATGAACTCTCCCAGAAACTGTCCAAAATGGAATCCTATGGCTTCCAGGGAATAGAATTCTGGGGCCAGAGTCTACCAGAAAGGGTTGATGAAGTTAAAGAGGCAATTGCATCCTCGACCATAGAGCCCTCGACCATCTGTGCCGGCTACAGTGGTTGCCTACTGGACAATGATGAAGGAGAGAGAAAGAAGGCAATGAAGGACATAAAGTCCCTGCTTCGGATTGGGGGAGAGATTGGAGTGCTGGGACTCATAACCGTACCCATCTTCGGAAAGGCCAGATTACCCAACTTGTCCCCTCTTAATTCATCAGTTGAGCTGGAGAAGGAGCTCCTGGTACTTGAGCTGGAGGAGCTCGGCAAGGTGGCCGCCGAAAACAATTGCACAATTCTGATCGAGCCTTTAAACAGGTATGAAACACACCTGGTTAAGACCCTTCAGGATGCGGTTGAGATCCAGAAAAGGGTCAACCTGGAATCGGTCAAAATCATGGCCGACTTTTTCCACATGAACATAGAGGAGAGGGATATCCCCGAGAGCATCAGGGAGGCCGGGGAAGCAATCCATCATGTACACCTGGCCGACAGCACAAGACTTCTCCCGGGATACGGCCACACCGACTTTAAATCCGGATTTGAGGCCCTGAAGGAAATCGGTTTCGGCAATTACATGGCCCTGGAGTGTGGCGTGCCGGGCGACCCCGAGAAGGAGCTGCCCAAGAGCGTCGAATACCTGAAATCCTGTATGTAGTGGTGTAAATATGACCATTAATGTCGGAGTAATAGGAGTAGGTGGAATAGCTCAGGGCCATCTCAAGAACCTCTCGCAAAACCCACTCTCCAACCTAGTCGCAGTATGTGATGTCGTGGAGCAAAAGGTCAAAAGCGCCTCCCAGTCATTTGGAGCTTCAATGTATACCAACTTCGGGGAAATGATTTCCCGCGAGGAACTTGACGCTGTTTACGTATGTGTGCCTCCTCACGCCCACGGGGATATCGAAAGAACCGCACTGGAAAACGGCATCGCCCTTTTCGTGGAAAAGCCCCTGTCCTCGGACCCCGGAACGCCGGAAAAGATCGGCAAGATGGTGTCCAGTAAGGGGGCCATAACCAGCGTTGGATATAACTGGCGATACAGCGATATGACAAAAAAAGCGCTGTGCCTGATGAAGGATAGAACGGTCGGCCTTGTAGTCGGTTACTGGATGGGTGGATGCCCGGGCGTCTCCTGGTGGCGAAAGAAGGAAAAATCCGGCGGCCAGCACGTCGAGCAGACGACCCACATATTCGATATGGCCAGATGTCTATCCGGGGAGGTCAAACGGGTATATGCTTCGGCTGGACTTCAGGTCATGCAGGAACACGTTGAGGGATTGGATGTCGAGGACGCTTCCGCCATTAACCTTGAGTTCGAGAACGGGGCACCGGGAGTGATAGTCTCAACCTGCATGCTTAGCCAAGGATACAAGGTGATGTTTTCGGTATTCTCAAAGGACCTTGCCCTTGAGCACACCCAGGGTTCCCTGAGGGTAACAAGACCGGGGGAGGAAACCACCTTCAAGTCGAAGGTCGACCCCTATCTGAAGGAGGATGAGGTATTCGTGGAGTCCGTGGATACCGGGGATGACTCCCATATACTATCCACCTACGAGGACGCTTTAAAGACCCACAGAGTGACCATGGCTGCAAATAAATCCATAGAAACGGGAAAACCCGTTGATATCTAGTGAGGTAATCACCCGCTAAGGGAAAGGTCCTTCCAGACCTCATAGGCCAGCTTCTCGGTACCCTCCCTGCCTAAAAGGCCAATTTGGTCCTTCTTATCCAGATCATGGAGCCATGCCCAGCAAAACAAATGCAGGGGTATTCCCCGTTCTCGGGTTAGATTTGTTGATACCTGGATTATGAAATCGGCCTGGGCCTGCTGACCCCCAAAGCTCTCCGATGAGGGCCACCCCAATTCGCTGAAGCCGAAGAGCTTCCCCGGCATGTAATCTGATGCTTTTAGATAATAGTCAGCAGGTATGTCTGATGGCCGATTTACTCCCTCAACAGCAAAGGGGTAGCTCGTGAGTACCAGGATATCCAGCTTTCCGGGATCAAACATCCTCAACACCTCCAGATCAGCCTCTTCATTTTCCGAAACGATCTCTCTCGCGAAGGTACAGAAGACCTTGGTTTCAGGAGATATCTCCTTAACCGTATCGTAGATCTCTTCATAAAGGCTGACATAGTGCTGGAATCCATTGGGATCACCTTTCTCGGCACCGTATTTCCAGTACCAGCGATTTACCTCATTGCCCAAGGACAAGTATTGGGGTTTGGAGGTCCTCACCGCGTCAATAGTGGCCTGCTTGTAGCTGTCTCTCCATGATTTATCAACAAGGGTTGGGGAATCCATTTCCGGCGGAGCAACCAGGCTAAGCTCGGGACCAATGAAGGAGAGGTGAAGGAGAGGAAACATGCCATTACCCCTGAGGAAGACCTCCACGAACTTCTCCCCCCATTCCCCGTCCAGATCCTTAGGAAGCCGGTAATAGGGAGATGGCCTTCCCCAGACCGGTGAAAACTCGGCATGAAGAGAGGCCTGTTGATATGCCTCCTGGAAGGATTGTCCGCTTCCAGGTATGGGAAGGACTCCAAGGAAGAAACCCCTTCCCGGGACCATTACCGAATCCACTGGAGTTATAGTTCGGTCCCCGTCAAGGCAGCCGGATATCAGGACTACCATTACCAAGATGGGAGCGATAATACACACCCGATACCTTGTACTCATATATGAGGTCCATTGCAATGCCCTTGATGAATTTGTCACCTTCAAATTAATTCCGCATCCAAAGGCATGGGATATACCGGATTAAATGATCTATTCAACTCTAATCAGATTCACATTTTCGCTTCCCAGAGGCCTCCCATCAAGGTACAGAATCTCGTTCCCTCTAAGAAGGGAGAGGGCAGCATCATTGGTCATCAAATGAAGGTAAATAAACTTACCAGAATCTATACCGCCAGATATGGTATCAGTTAGGAAACCGGAGAGAGAAGCAACCAAATCCCCAAGGTTTCCCGTATATGAGCTTTCCTTCTCCAGGATGATCCTTGCTTCGGTTTCATGGGATGATGTGAGCCTGGAGATACTAGCCATTATATCCTCATGTTGAACCCATTTATCGATGGGGACCCATCTCTTTGTATACCTGAATTTTTCTTCCTGAATATTGTAAAGGAAGGCCAGACGGGCAATGACCTCTCGGGGGTCCTCCTCCGTCCTCAGTCTATAAACCCCGGGCGTATCATGAGCCACAAATGAGCCCTTGGTTTGTATTAGGGAAAACACGTCCTCTACCTCAATTTCCGCTTCCAAGGGATAGGAGGAGTCAAAAACGGCGATCATGTTTGCCTCATCGCAAGGCATTAAGCCTTGAAATGTCAGGGGAGCATGAAAAGGCTTTTCGAACTACTTGAGATCTGCTGCGAGATCCTCGGTAAAGTCATTCACTTTACACGGGGTTCAATATCCTCAAAAAGGCCCGTATAGGCGTTGATATAACTCAACCTCGAGCCTTCCTCGGATGAGTAGGTTATCTGGTAATAGGGCATGTGAACAAGATCCATACCCTCTATGGTATATTCCGGATATAGGGCGTTCGCTAGATTTCTAACACATTCGCGGTCCATTTCCTGGGGAAGCAGAACCGCCGCCTTAATGGGCGCGGAGCTTGGAAGTTCCCCATCAACGCTCTCAGGTCTTGAGGGGAAGCTTATTTCCTTTGTTAGAGAGCCGGTGAGATACCCCTTTTTGTCGCGTTCTAGATCCAGGATATCCAAGGAGGATAGCTCCCTCATTATCTCCGTAACCCGCTTTGCTCGTATGTCGAGTTCCGACTCACAGTCCTCTGGGGTGTATCCCCGAATTACAAATGAAAGGACATCCATCTGCCTTTTTTCAAGTTTCGATAGCTTTGATAGTCCTTTCGATCTCTTGAACTCCTTGAAATCGGTCACCATCTCGCAAGTATTGATATCCATTAGCAGCTCACACCTAATGAGTGCGGTTCCTCGTATGAACTTCTTCCTCTCCGTGCTAATTTTTGCCTCGATCATGGGAAGATACACTAGTTCGATCGATTCCACGAACTCCTTTGGTTTTCCGGTCCAGGTCGTCTTAAGATCCTCTATGGTCAGTCCTTTTGCGGAATTCTCCCTCAGGATAATCGGAAACGACCTTATCTCCTCAGAGTCAATGGGAGGAGTAGAGGATACCTCAATATCCTCGGTTTCGGTCTCCAGCTTCGCTCTTTCCTCCTCGGTCTCCTCCGGGGTTTCCATTGCTGGCTCATCCTCCGGAATTCCCTCGTAATCCGTTTCGAAGTAACCCATTTCCTGCATTATTACTTGATTGGCGTAGTCCTTGTCCTCATTAATTTCCTCGGATCCCAGTACTATTCCAGGAACCTCCTCGACAACCTCGACATCTTCTTCCCGTACCTGGACCTCAGCCGGTTCTTCCTCGGAGACTTCCACTTCCTGGTCCTCCTCACTGGCCGCCATGATCTCGAAACCCGCTTCCTCCCCCTCCTGGGTCCCGGTCTCGGTGTTCTGGGTATCGTCCGTAACCTGGCCCTCAACCGCCTCCTGCTGTTGAATCTCCCTTTTTACAGGAGTCGCTTCCTTCCCGGAGTGATGGCTCAACCTGGGTCTAACCCTGACCAGCATTGCCCGCTGTTGGGTCTTTTGATCCGCAAGCAGGGCGGAACCCGCAGGGATCCCTCTAATGAAATCCGACTGGGCCATCTGAGATGGCAGCTTTGATGGAACTCTTCTCAACAAGGCGCCGATGTCATCCTCCAGTCCGAGACTGTGCCCCACCAGCATATCTATTTGCGATAGGATATCGTCGTCGGTTGCCGCAGGGCGCTGAGTGGCGAGGACTAAAGCGCAACCGGGCTTTCTGCCCAATTTTGCGTAATCTATAAGCGGTTTGGATGCCGCGGTCAGCCCCCGTCTTGGAATTAACAGGTGGGCCTCATCTATCATGAGCCAAGTAACCGGAATGCTCTCCCCGTCCCCCGCAATGCCCATCTGCTCCCTTCTGGAAGCCAACATCCTGGCCTGCAAAATCTTCTTGGCCAGGATTCCCACTATGAGGGCCCGGACCTGGTTTTCGAGTTTGGGATGGCTCACATCGATCACAGTAACCGTGTCCCAAACGGAGATCTCCTCGATTGGGGTGCCATGCTCCGAGAAGATGCCCCACCGCTGTGCCGCCTTGAATCTAGCTATGACGCTCCTCCTGGTGGTTCTGGCATACCCCTTTTCATCTGAACCTAGATCTATATCCCTGTCAATTACGTCGATTATATCCCCAATATTGTAGTTGTCCCCGTTACCGGTTATGTACTCCACCTCGTCAGGTCCTGTTCTTACCCTGTAGCCTTCTCGTACCTTCCCCAGAGCCTCCCCTATCAACAGCCCTTGAGTTTTAAAACGATCGAGATCGAATACCAGGCACCATTCCTCGGAGGTCAACTCGGCCGGCTTAATGGAAAAGGTTCCATCCACCTTCTCATTTTCCTCGGAAAGCCCGGGAGGAACCAGGATCCTAATGTTTTCGAGTCCGGATGGACTGAGCCCCCATTTTTCGAGCTCCGTTACCTCCTTCTTGTTTCTATTTTCCTCCTTCATAGACCAGTAAATGCCTATGGGGTCTACTATGACCGTGCCAATCCCGATTTCCGTCTTGCAGAGTTCCTCGGCCATCACACCCAGGGTGTAGCTCTTTCCCCCACCTCTCTTGCCGCATATGAATACGATGTGGGGGAATTTTGCATCCATCATCACCTTGAAACCGTGGTAGGACTTGCCATTGGCCTGCTTCTCACAAACCACCCCAAGATCCAAGAGACCTTCATCACCCTCCTTTTTCTGCTCCCTCTCCGTTCTGCCCACTACAATGACTTCTCTCTTCTTGTCGAAAACAGGTTCCAAGCGCTCATTGATAATGGGGCGGAAACTTGTGCTAGAATAAAGTCTAACCAAACGCGGTGGCTCCTTACATTCAAACCTGGCAAACCTAAAATATTTTTTCGGATAGTCCATACAGGCAAAGCGATCTCATTAAACAGGGGTAAATGCAGACCATAAACGCCAACAGGTAGGGATACAATGGAACTCGAAGTAGGGATGGCCAGAGTGGACATCACGCCGCCCATCGGAAGCAGGATGCAGGGTTACGCTCGGCGGGACCATGGAGCGGAAGGGATACACGATGGCATTTTTTCACAGGCTTTTGCCCTGGATGATGGTTCAACCACCTTGGCAATCGTCTGCT
This sequence comes from Hadarchaeota archaeon (SeqCode), assembly GCA_964621445.1. Lineage (GTDB taxonomy): Archaea > CAYQAE01 > CAYQAE01 > CAYVLA01 > CAYVLA01 > CAZUNO01. Next base: position 164,708 of record CAZUNO010000005.1, read on the forward strand.
GCGATCTGGTGGGTCTGAGCCATAAATCAACTGAAAGGGCCAGGAAAATGGCTGAGGAAATGTGCAACATCGATCCTGGGGCGGTCATGATATGCTGTTCTCATACTCATGGAGGGCCGGCCATAGGAGGAAGGAGCTATGTGGAAGCCGAAAGCGAATACCTGCACCTCCTTGAAAGACAAATTGCCACCTCAGTAAGTCTTGCCATGGAGAACTTGGCAAACAGCGAATTGCTGCTGGGACAAAGTTCGGCCCATATCGGTGTCAATAGGAGACTGGCCAGGAACGGAAAAATGGTCATTGGCAGAAACCCTGAGGGAACCATCGACCCCGAGGTTCAGGTGCTTAGAATTGATAATCTTGAAGGTAAGATCAGGGGCTTGATATTCAATTACGCCTGTCATCCTGCGACCCTTGTCGCCGATAACTATCTAATTACCTCCGATTACGTGGGATATGCCCGAGGGGTTATCCGTGGAGCCCTGGACCTTGAATCGAACGGATGCGGTTTCGTGAATGGTGCCGGGGGAGACATAAACCCTTATCCCAGGGGAAACTATGAACTGGCCCAGAAGCACGGAATGGAGTTGGGTTCCCAGGTTATCAGAGGTAGCTTTCGTGCACATCCTCTTGAAGCTGGATGTATTTCATGGAAACGGAAGATGATATCCCTTCCCCTGTCACCCCCTCCTCCTTTCGAGGAGATGGAACGGGAATTCCAAAACCTTGAGGAAGAATTGAATGATTTGAAACGGGAAGGAGGTAGAAATACCCGTATGGAGGCCAGAGTCCTTTGGCTGAGGGAAATGCTGGAAAGGACGGATTCCGGAAGTATTAGAAGAACCCTGCCGGTCGAGATTCAGGCCTTTAGGATTGGCAATCTCGGAATCATAGCCCTACCGGCTGAAGTGTTCGTGGAGATCGGGTTGAGTATAAAGCGCAAATCCCCATTCCAGAACAACATCATAGCCGGTTATTCAAATGGAAATATCGGTTATATACCCACTGCCAAAGCCTTTCAGGAAGGTGGATACGAACCCGAGTCCTACGTCTATAGGCTTGAGCAGGGATTCCAGCCCCAAGTAGGGGAGATTACCGAGGAGGAGTCCCTGAAGCTGTTGGACCATTGCCTGAAATAATAGACATACTGAGCCTAGACCCTCAAGAAAAAGGGGGCTGGTTCAGTCCTTTCTCCCTCCAGGGTTGATATCAACTGGTCAATATCTCCCCGATCATGCTCAATAATGTTAAAACGGGATTCCAGCGAGGACTTCCGGATTTTCTTGGGGGGCCAATTCTCCAATTCCTCCTTATGCAAGGGAAGGGAGACCTTTCCCGTCTGTTCGTGAAGTGAGAAAGGAAGCCTCTGAATTCCCTGTGTTGTGCGATAATATTTCTCCGGATGAATGATAACATCCAGAAGCGCCTCTGGACACCCTTCTCTTGCTTTACGGATTAGATGGTGCTTGATATCCAGGAAGAGTTTTGGGGCCAGATCTATTATGGATTCTCCGTCTATTACCTCAGGAAATGGCCCCCAAGGAACATGGATGTGGAAACCCCGACACCCACTGAACTTGACCCAATGGGGAACGCCAAGTGACTCAAGCTCCTCAACCATGGACAGGGTGACCCTTCTTGCCGAATCCAACGAGGACCTGCCATCTATATCAAGGAAGAATCTGAAATCTCTTTTCGAACCGGATTCCCCAAAGGATTCGGGGATACGATCGTACCTGGCATGGGTCACATGAATCGCCGGGTACCCACCAGGGCCACCTCTGAGACCCATGAGGAAATTTCGGAAATCTTCCTTGCCTTCGATGAAAACCGGTTTCCGAAATGAGTTGGTTATGCAATTTTTGGAGCTGTTTACTACCAAACCTCTGCCATTAACCAGGTCAAATAGACGGCTAACTAGACGTGGATTTGAAAGAAGAAAGGAATAAGGCATGGATTTCCTTTCCGCCATCCAGTCCTCTCTCCATTTCAAATATGGAAACCCATCCTAGAAAAAGGTTGGGCACCCTAGGCTATTCGAGCAGGAATGGTATCAAATCTATTAGACGATTGGAGTATCCCCATTCATTGTCGTACCAGGAAAGCACCTTAACCATGCCATCCTCGATCACCGCGGTCATAAGTCCGTCGACAATTGAGGAGTGTGGGTCGCCAAGGAAGTCCTGAGAGACTAGAGGCTCCTCAACGTAGTCGAGTATGCCCTTCAGATCTCCTTCCGCGGATGTCCTAAAGGCGTCATTTACCTCCTCCGCGCTAGCTCCATCATCCAGATCTACCACCAGGTCCACGATCGAGACATTTGGTGTGGGGACCCTCATGGCGATACCATCAAGCTTTCCCTGTAGCTGGGGCAAAACTAGGCCTATCGCCTTAGCTGCACCCGTGGTTGTGGGAATAATATTGACTGCTGCCGCTCTTCCCCTTCGGGGCTTCTTGTGTGGGAAGTCCAGGATCACCTGGTCGTTTGTGTAAGAGTGGATAGTGGTCATGAACCCTCTGCTGATTCCCCAGTTCTCCTCGAGTATCTTGGCCACAGGTGCCAAGCAGTTGGTGGTACATGATGCATTGGAGATGATGTCGTGCTCTTCCTTATCGTAATCCCCGTCATTCACTCCCATAACAAGAGTGACGTCCGGATCGGTCGCAGGTGCCGATATTAGTACCTTTTTGGCCCCGGCTGAAAGATGCTTGGAGGCGTTCTCTCTATCACGAAAGATGCCTGTGGATTCAATTGCTACGTCCACACCGTACTCATCCCAAGGTAACTCCGCCGGATCTCGAATTGAGAGTATATCCGTTTCCTGACCACCCACAACCATGGTCCCATCCTCTACCGAAACATCTGCGTCCAGATTTCCATGAACGGAATCATGTTTTAGGAGATATGCAAGGGTCTCCGGGTCCGCTAGGTCGTTGGCGGCAACGATGTCCACTTCGTCATTTCCAATGGCAGCTCTGAATGCGTTTCTGCCTATTCTACCGAATCCATTTATTGCAACTTTGATTACCAAAACTGGATCCTCCTCGTATGTTCCGATCAGGGAAACAGCGGTATAAAAATCGTTACCAAATATATATGAAAAACCGTTTTCGGATCCTATCCCTTGACCCTTATGCGGAATGTGACGGTCCCTCCACCGGTTCTGGGTGGCCCTGGGTCGGGGCACCTAACATAGGCCGAGCCTTTGTCATCTTCTGATAGGCCCAGTGACTTTGCGCTTACGCCCTTGCTCAAAGCGGCCAGAAAAGGCAGAAAACTCCCAAAGGCATGGGAACATAGGGCATCCGTCCTATCGCAATCCACATCGAATCCCCCTTTTAGGAATATCCTGTCTCCAACCTGGAAAACTGGACATTTACCATCTATGTCGATGACCTCAATCTCCAAATCCTTATGGTCCAATTTCTCGCCCTTCGTTATCTCTCGGCCGACGCAAAAAAACCTTTTCAACCAGGTATACGACAGCTTACCTATGGATGAAGAAGAAAAGAATGGAGAAACCCATATATCGGAAGTGTTATCCGGAGAAAAGGTCGGAAGAACCGTTAAACTCCGAGGCTGGATTCACAGGATCCGCTGGAGCAAGAATATCACCTTCATCGTACTTCGAGACTCATCCGGGACCATTCAGTGCACGGTGAAAAAGAATTCACCTGACTTCGATGAGTCCAAGGAACTAACCATAGAATCCTGTATATCGCTCACCGGTGAAGTACGCGAGGACGATAGAGCTCCCGGTGGTTATGAAATCTCCGTTGACTCAATCAAGGTCATAGGAAAGGCTGAACCATTCCCGATTAACGAGGAGCAGAGTACCCCCTTGATACTTGATAATAGCCACCTATGGGTCCGGAGTCAGGAGATGAAGAACGTTCTCAAGGTTAATGATACCCTGATGAACGGATTGGTGAAGTTCTTTAGGGAAAGGGACTTCTTCAAGGTGGATCCTCCAATACTGATAACCGCTGCCTGCGAAGGTGGGTCCACCCTTTTCTCATTTGATTACTTTGGTAGAAAGGCCTACCTGACCCAGAGCTCTCAGCTTTACCTGGAGGCCTTCATGGCCAGCCTGGAGAAGGTATATTGTCTAGCTCCCTCCTTCAGAGCCGAGAAGTCCAGAACCAGGAGGCATCTAACCGAGTTCTGGCACCTGGAGGCGGAGGAGGCCTTCTGCGATCTGGAATGCACCATGGTTACCCAGGAGGAGATGATCGAGTTTCTTGCACACTACCTGGTGAATAAAAGGGGTCCAGAACTCAGGGAGCTGGGAAGAGATCCATCGGATCTGGAGGAAATACAGGCACCCTTTGATAGGATGACCTACCAGGAGGCGGTCGAAATCGTGCAAAGTAAGGGCATAGACATGCAATATGGGGATGACTTCGGCGTCCCCGAGGAAAAGGCCTTGATAGCCGAGTACGATCAACCGTTCTTCGTCCATAATTTTGCCAGATCGGCCAAGGGTTTCTACCACCGTCCTGATCCACAGCATCCCGACCAGGTCCTCTGTGCAGACCTCCTAGCCCCCGAAGGAAACGGAGAGATTATTGGGGGCGGGGAACGTATATACGAACCAGACATCCTAATAGAGAGGATAGAGGAGGTGGACCTCGATCCCGATGACTACGAGTGGTATCTCGATCTCAGAAAATACGGGACCTGCCCACACGCCGGCTTCGGTCTGGGCCTTGCAAGGTTGGTGAAATGGTTCTGTGACCTGGACCATATAAGGGAGGCCGTTCCTTTCCCCAGAACAATAAACCGAATCTATCCCTAAACCTGTTTTAATCCCCTTGTTGCCGGGCAATTATGAATTCGCCCCGTATAGCTGCAAGCGAACCGGGTAACCGACAATTACCGGCACCAAACGCCGAGAGGTTCCATGTAAATAATTGATCCCGATTCCTTACTCTTTAGAGGGTGGCCTTATGTAGCCCCCTTCCTCCTTCTCCTCTCTGCCCAGTAACCTATCTGCCTTTTCCTTTCTCACGATCTTAAACCTGGTGGGCGCACCACATTTGGGGCATTCCGTTTTCTCAGGGTCCAGTATCAAGTTGCACTTCTTGCAATAGGGCACAGCAACACTCAACTCGGGTCAACTCTCATAACTGCTAATCATGGGAGAAAGATAATGGTTTTCCCGCTTTCCGTTCTGGCTGCCTGGATCATCCCAAATCTGCCGATTACTTCCCTTCCAGAAATATTAAAAAGAGCAAATAACTGCCCGTTAGTTGGGCCCGTAGTCTAGTGGTTACCTTATCGGTCATAAATGACGTCACCCTCACACGGTGAAGATCCGGGGTTCAAATCCCCGCGGGCCCACTTTTTCTGGAATCAGCCCCTGCCAAATTAGTTTCAAATTCCCATAGCTTACTAAAAATCGGGAGGATATTTCCCGATGCGGTAGGTTAAAAAGGGCCCCCAACTAGTATAACCCATTTTTCCTTGGGGCCGAACTGAAGATACTTATAGTATGAAGGCCAGTCAACTGACAGGGAAGGGATTGGATCGGACCGCCCCATTTGGATTACTGCCATTTAGATTCTATTTCTTCCTGGCGGAAACCGAGTATCTCACTTTAACAGAGGGTGTTCTGTATGACGTTGACAATTAACGGTTGCCCGGAATCAATGGAGTTGCGTGCAACATGAAACTTGGTCAAGCCGTGGGTTTTCTGTCCCTGATACTGTGCAGCTTGAGTATCGCTGGTGGAGTAAGTGAGCTTCAGGTCGAATGGACCTTTAATACAAGCGATGTCTTCGCTGATATTGAATTCGGGGCTGGTCACCAGGGATGTCAGACCGTGTGGGACGTGGATGACGATGGAATAAACGAGATCATCTTCGGCACTCGAAGAGGCCACAGCGAAAGGCTTTGGTGCATTGACCAATCCGGTAACTTCGAGTGGATATATCCACCAGTAAGTGAGGAAGGTCTACCCAACGACCCCTGGGGCGTATCCCTAGTCGATGTCAACAATGATGGAACCTACGAGCTCTGTTTTGCAGGCAGGGGCGGGAGGCTACACGTGCTGAACGGTGACGGAACCGAGTTCTGGCTATGGGACCACCCCAATGGTGACAACATGCTAGGACCTCCCCAGGCATATGATGTGGACGGCGACGGGTTCCCAGAGTTCTTCATGAACGATGCCTCGGGGTTTATTCACCGCGTCAGCCATGAAGGAGAACT
>CAZUNO010000006.1:0-21910 GCA_964621445.1 Hadarchaeota archaeon (SeqCode)
GGCCGGTGTTGCTTTCGTGAAAGGCCTGCTGGAGCTTGCACGTGAAGACCTGGCCTGGGCCCGGTCCCAGGGCATTGAGGTGGAGTCCGATGAAAGAAAGCTGGTTATGGCTGGAAAGGTGGTAGAGGCCGGAAAATATGTTCAGGCAGAGAGGTACTGTCAACAGGTGATGGAACATATCGCCGAGTTGCCTATCCAATCCCTACTCTCATTGTTAATTCCTTTTTACCTCCTATTCAGGAAAAAAGGAACTTCTGATAGGTAATTTGCCAGGGGCTGGGGCTAGTATTGCCATCTGGTGGTCTCGACCTGCTTGTATAGTCTTCTCCTCACCATCAGGGTCCACAGAACGAAACCCGATAACAGCAGAATAGATGTAGTAACCAGCCAGTCAACGATATAGACCCAAAAAAGCGCGGTGTCCTTCAGTTCGGCGGCGCTGTCCTGGAGAAGCTTGAGTTCCTGCAATGCCTGGACCATTTCATCATGCGACGGTTCGAAATCCATATCAAGATATAGATCCGCCGCCCCCGCCCTTATACCCTCGATCCGGCGAAGTTCCTGGTATTGGCTAGTTGGATCGGCCCCGAACTTCTCCGAGAAATCAAGAAGGCTGATGAGGATGTTCTTCTGCAGGTTGAAGTCATACATGAGGCTCCTGAGTTCATGTATCTTGAACGCATCCTCGGGCAGCTTACGCCCCACGCTGAACCAGATCACATTGGCCAAGATGTCCATGGAATAGGGGTTGGTGCGATAGCTGCCCCCTGGAGACCAGAAGTCGTTTCCCACCATGTCCCTAAAGGTGAAGGTGATGGACCTATTCCACTTCCAGTAGAATACGTGGGCGATCTTGCCCGGCACGGGATGGCCCAGCCCCACGTTGTTCTCCGTGTATGAGAGTATGACGGACCCCGGCTTGGGAACGGTGTTCATCCCGTGGTAGTTCTGGAAGATCGGCTCGATCTTCTCCTTGTAGGCCTTCATTATGTTGGGCAGTCCCCGTTCATCTCGAATCGTTAAAGGACCAGGCTCACCCATCTTGTTCTCGATATCATCCACGACCGCGGCGACATCGTTGGGGAAGGCGTCGGAGAGCATGCTGTCCCTCCATGGGATGTGGTAGACCGCGTGCATGCTCATTATGCTCCTTGTGTTCACCCCGCCCTTCTCATGTTGGGTGAGGGCATCATAGAGCCATCTCTGCTGTTTGGGGCTGACGTAGGCCAGGTCAACCTGGGCCATGAAGAAGTGATCGTACTGGAGCAGGTCCTGGTAGTTCCGGGGAAAGTAGATGCGCATGTATCTTTTTAGATCCGAGCCGGACACGGTTCCCGCGGTTCTGGTCGGTATGATGAGCGGATCGGTGGATGGCTCGGTCGTGAACCACTGGGCGAGGATGGGGGTTGAGGACGATTTACCTGTCCCGATCACCTTGATCTTTCTCGGTCCGTCCTCTCCCAGAGAGATTGATGGAGCTATTAGTAGAATCAGCAGCAGAATTATCAGGGTCTTTAACCTCGCTGACTTACTGCATCTAGGGGTACAACGTTTCAGTATCCTAAATATCAAGAAAATCGACGGAATCAGGGTTTAAGCTATACCTAATTTATCTTGCACTTTCTGCGCCACAGCGAAATGATGGGCTAATAAGAAATTTGCCCTGGTCCCTTGATACTGCAGTATGTGAATGGCGATTTATTTTTAAGAAATTAGATAGGCAACCGGTGGTAATGAATTTCTGGTATTTTCCTTCGGCTATCATCCTCTTAATATTCCTGATTTCAGCCCAGGGCATGGCCCTGGAGTTGCCGGTCTCGGGGGACATGTTGGTTCTGACCGAGAGCATGAACTTGACCATTGAATCGGGTGAGGTGGCCACCATGAATGGTACCCTGGTGGTAAATGGAACCCCGGGAGGAGAGCTGGTTCTTCGCGTGATTAACAGGGGTAACTTGACTATTGATGGAGGTTACTTCCTGTGCCAAAACGGGAATATATCGATCCAGAACCATGGCCTGATCGAGGGTTTCGGGGCCAATCTTAGCTCCCGGATAGGAGGCAATGTTTCCCTCATTAACCAAGGAGAGATCGAGAACTTAATTCTTAACCTATCAAGTTTTGACGGTGGATTTACCGGATTCGTGAACCGGGGAAGGTTCTTTTCCAACATCTCGACAATCGCAAAAACGGACTTTGAACTCGCTATCAATAACAGAGGTGGAGCAATATTCATGGAGAACTGGGGGGAATTTAGGCCGCTTTCAACCAACATCGATACCGCTTCCGATGGAAATTCTGAATTCGTGAACAGGGGAAATGCTACTCTTGGCAACCTGAATTTGCACACCGCTACTTCGGGAAATCTCAGGATCCTGAACAGTGCTCAGGCCTACGTGAATAACATACAGGCATATACCACGCGTTTGGGGAGGTTGGTTATCGTGAATCATGGGAACCTGACCGTGAATAACGGGAACCTCCAGACCTACGATGCCCATGCACTGGTCGAGAACCATCTGGATTTATTCGTGAATAATCTGTTCGTTAAATCCCAGACCGATGATGGGTCACAAGAGCCTGGAACTCTGCTGAGAGACTATGGAGAGGCGTTTATAAACAACATATCCATTGTATCCAACGGCGCGAAAGGCAATAGCACCCTGCATTGTGTTGGTAACACCAGAGTAAATAACTGCAATATTGATGCCAATTACGGGGGTCTAATCGCCATTTCCTTGGGGGAGGGCTGGAACCTCAGCCTTGGAAATGCGAATTTTGATGCCAGTGGCTCTTCTCATGGCAAGCAGTCCACCATCCGGATGCTGGAACACGGGGATATCTATTTGGGTAACCTGAATGTGAAGAATAATCGTGGTTGGATAGACTTTATTCATAACGGCACCGGTTACATCGGAAACCAGAAAATCATCACCAGTGGAAGCGGGGCCCTGACCTCCGTGGTTTATGGCGGGAACTACTCATCCAATAATCTCCATGCACAGACCATGGGAGGCAATTTGCATTGTCATATGGCAAATGGAGACTTCAACAATTTCGGGTTCGAGGATGTAAACGATTACACCAGGATTTGGACCGACGGGCCGGAAATTAACAACCTAATGGTGGTGGCTAGGGGAGGGGATGGCCAAATCGATATGAGCTTCTCGGGCTTTACCCACCTAAATTCCTTTAGTATCAGGGCTTTAATGGGAGCCTCGGTGAATTACACCGCGGAAAACACAAGTATTGATGAGATGTCAGTTGAGGCCTCGGGCACGGACAAGGGATCTGAAGCCAGTATTGGCATGTTCAATGACCAGGGCGTGGTAATTGAAGAGGTGGATGTGGTGGGCTTCGAGAATTCGGAGTTCAGGAATCTGACCATGCCCAATGGGACTCAAAACTTGACATTCCTGTTCCCGGAGGGCGGCATTAACCTGGTGAGTACCAATTCAAGCATCCAGATAGAACAGTCCTTGGCCGTCCCCCTGCTTGTTCTACTCCTGCTGCTTGGTTATGGGGTTCTTCGGGAAAGGCATTCCAGGTCTGGTCCGCTTCAAGTGATACATGTTGGGAGAGATGGCGCTCAATATCCTCAGCAGTATTAACCATAGAAGAATTGTGCCGTGGCCCGACAATCCTGGCTGGGGGTTATCCTGACCCAGTGGGCGGAGAACCCGTCCGGGAACTCGTGGTGATGATAGTCATCTACCGTGATCCGGTCATACTCCTTCCAGGTCCCGTTTCCCAGGAAGTCAACCTCGATCTTGAATTCCACGGGATTCGGAGAGTCATGGCTCAGATGGACCACTTTCTTATCGAATCCGGTCATGAGGAAGGGGTCCGAGGTCTCCCCTGCCTTGACCTCCGTCTGCCACCATGGCCCTCCCCACCCGGATGGCTTCCCCTTCTGCCAGAGATCATCGATGGAGCCAAACCACAGCCCGGACTGCGGCTGGCCCTCATCGTGGTCGATCTGGTCGCCGGCCAGTACCAGAAGGCCCCTCCAGTAGCAGAAATCGGGGATGATCCTCAGGTGTGCGCAGATTGGCCGGATTCCCCACAGATGGCCTTGGTAGTTGAAGGGCGGAAACTCGTACATCATTCCCTGAATGTCCATCAGGAACCGCTCGGTCTGGGCGTGGCGGATACGCATCCATTCCGTGTTCCAGGTGTGGTCGAAGCATTGGCTGGCCTTGGGCAGGAGGTATCTTGACCACGCTCCCCCCGAGAACACGCGCAGAATGGCAGAGGACCTGGACCACCCGGTGGCATACAGGTTTGGTCCACCGTACCGTGGACTCCCGCCTCCGCCGGCTCCCACGAATGGATTTCTCTCGATGATCTCCCAATCCTGCCCATCGAACTGGGCCAGACGCCCGGCGCTTCTGGTCCCCAGGAACTCTGGTTCCTCGTACACGTTATTGGTGACGATCAGCCTGTCGCCGGCACAGAACCCGTCCTTGAAGTGTGGAGGGCAATCCCCGGGTATTCCAAGTTCGTGCACCAGGTCATAAAGCTTCCTGGCCTGTAGGCTTTCAACGTCGACCTCGTAAAGAAGCCCTTCCATGGTCAGGAAGTACACCTTGTCCTCCGGGGAATCGAGATGGGTGATGGTGGCCGCCAGCCTATGGTCCTTTAGTTCCTCTATTGTTCTCACCGTGCCCTGGGAATCGATGGCGTGGGGCCCTATAAACGCCTGGTCGGATGGCCAGTGGACCAGGCGGTTGGCAAAGGTGCCGGTCACTGAGTGGGGATGTTTCATGAGCTCCATGTCCTCGTCAAGTTCGTACAGGCCCAGCCCCCGACCCTTTATGTGGGATACGTAACCCACCATCCACAGCCTATCTGCCCATGGGATGAGCGCGCCGATTCCGGCCTCACTCCGGCTCCCGGTGCCCGGAGCCATGATAGATACTCTTGGAAATACTCCACCTACGTGGAGATCGTTCGTTCCCCTCTCCTTATCATCTGGCATGTTCAGGGTGATTTCCTTGACCAATATGAATTCTTCGGCTCGGGATGGAATACTTTAGGAGGACAGCTTGCTACGGGTGCTCTCCAGGGCCTCCAGGAAGATCTCCAGCCCCCTGTCAGCCATTTCCCTGGTTAAAACCAGCGGGGGTAGGAACCTTACCACGTTTCTGTAGTGGCCCCCAAGCTCCACCAGCAGGCCTCTCCTGTATGACTCGAGTCGCACCTCTCTGGCCATCTCCGGCCATGGCTTCCTGGTATCTGGATCGGCAACAAACTCTATCCCTATCATGAGGCCCCTTCCCCTGATATCGCCCATGCACGGGAACCCGTCCCCATTCCTGTTCAGGAATTTCCTCATGTGATTGCCAAGTTCCCCCGCGTGCTTGGGGAGCCGGTTATTCATCGTGAATTCAAGGGCGGCAACCCCGGCTGCCATTCCCGTTAGGTGGCCCCTGAAGGTCCCGAGATGATCTCCCGGCTCCCATCTGTCCACGTCCCTGTGATATATTATGGCCGATAATGGAAGACCGCCGCCCAGCCCCTTGGAGATGGTCATTATATCGGGCTCAACCTCGAAGTGCTCACATGACCACATGGCTCCCGTGCGGCCCATGCCCGCCTGTATCTCGTCCACCACCAGCGGGATCTCCTGCTCCCGGGTAATGGACCCTATTCTCTCCACGAATTCCGGAGGGGGGACTATCGATCCCCCTTCACCCTGGATGGGCTCTACTATCACCGCCGCGGGATCGCTAATACCCGAGTGGGGGTCGCGGAGGGCCTCCTCCAGATAGGAAGCGCATCCAGTTCCACACCCTGGGTATTCAAGCCCTAGGGGGCATCGATAGCAGTAGGAATATGGCATGAAGTGCACATCGGGTAGCATGGGAAGGTATTTCTTCTTGAGAGCTCGGTCCGAGGTAAGGCTGAGGGCGCCGGCCGTCATTCCGTGATAACCCCCGGCGAAGGAGATAATGGAGGTCCCTTGGCTATTCAGCTTGGCCAGCTTGATGGCCGATTCAACGGCATCGGACCCGGTAGGACCACCGAATAGGGTCCTGCTCCACCCTCTCATTGATTCGGGCGCAATCCCATCTAGTATCTCCACCAGCTTGATTCTCAGCGGGTGGGGAAAATCAAGGGAGTGGGTCAGCTGACATGTCTGGTCCCTCACCGCCTCCATGACCTGGGGATTGCAGTGGCCGACATTGAGCACCCCGGCACCACCGAAAAAGTCCAGGAAGAGGTTGCCGTCCGCGTCCTTGAGGGTTGCTCCTCGACCGGCCACAAAGGCGGCGGGGATGCCTCTGGGGTAACAGACCGCGTTTCCCTCCAGTTCCTCCTGTCTGTGCAGGAGTTCTCTTGATCTGGGGCCTGGCAGGCTGCCCTTTACCCTTGGGGCCTGGGGATAGCTCAATTCATGGAAAGACCGCTGACTCATGGGCTGTGTGTGGGGGTGATACTCCTTATATCGGTTGGGTCATCTTTCCCTGATTTCCAAAAGCAGGAACCATGTGGCTAGATGATGACCGAGCCGTTACGGGCCATGGTATCCCTGAGCTCCTCCTGGTCCACATCTCCCACCGGCTTGTTGCTCTGTAGCGCAAGATAACATGCTGTTCCGGCGGCTTCACCGGTTTGATTGCAGTTGACCATGACCCTTACCGCGCCGAAGGCACCACGGTCCGCGTCCATGCATCGACCGCAGACCAGGAGGTTAACCGCCTTTCGGGGTACTAGAGATGCATACGGTATCTGGTAAAAGGTGGCATGGTCCTCTTCGATTTCCTTCCATCTCCCGGTCTCCCTCTCACCATTGGGCCTAGCAAGGACCTCCCTGCCGTCGAGATACCGGAAGATGACCCCTGGCCGATCATTCAGGTGAATATCTACTCTGTAGCTCCCATTGGCTACGGCATCATCGAATTGGACTCCTCCCAGTACCTCGTCCTGGGTCAGACGGTGCAGGCATCTTGCATGTCTGGTCTCCCTTATGCCGATTCTCGATGGTAGAGCGACCAGGGGACTCATCTGGTTCCTGGGTAGGTTTTCCTGGATTATGGAGCACAGTGCCCTTATCTGGCGGCGACCCTCCATCTCGGCTTTGGTGAGCTGGTCGGCATCGCTGCAGTCGGCACTGATTCTGGTGCCCGCGATCATCTTGCTCTCCCCGGGGCCGGGCACCGGCGCCCACCAGATAAAGCCCGAGGGGAGGTCGGTCTGGCATTCGGATTTTGCCATTAGTCTTCTTATGGAGACCCGTTCCCGGCCCGAAGGTATTTGCTCGGGGAGGTTGAGAATGGCACAGCTGGTAGCGGGCTGCATCTGGGGTCTCTTATAGCATTCCAGGCCAGCTTTGGCAACCAGGGCTGCATCCCCGGTGGCATCAATAAAGTATGAGGCTTCCAGTGCCCTTCTCCCCGTCTTGTCCTCTATTATGGCCGCCTCTATACCGTCCTTTTGGGTTATCGCGTTGACGAATCTCGAATGGAGAAAGGGACGGACGCCTTCCTGAACCAGTAGTTCGTCAAGTTCGATGGCCAATTCAGCTGAATTGAACACGTAATAGTCCGGGGCGTTCTCCGGATCTCTGTATATCAGGGCACCTCTTTTATCCAGCCGCTCTATGACCTCCAGGGTCAGCCCTCCTACGATCTCCATCTGGCCTTCGCTGTCCTTGAGGGAGTGCCAGACATTGGTCAGGCTGGCCGTTGCAGTTCCGCCGAAGAAACCCTGGTTCTCGATTATGGCGACCTTTGCCCCCAACCTGGCGGCCCTGATTGCGGCGAATACCCCCGTGCAACCACCGCCAATAACGCAGATGTCATATTGGTCCACGATGGGGATCTCTCTTGCCGGTTCGGATAGGTAACCCATGCTGGCCCTCTGAAATTTTTTGGGCGGTCCATTCATATTAATTGATTCGAGATGGGCTGGCCTGGTCTTGAGTCATGTTCGCCTCCCTCTCGAAAGAGTTTTCTTGCCATTTTCCCGAATGTGAGGGTAAGTGTGAAAAAATGAGATCCGAAAAGGATTTGATAGGCCTTCTCAACAGGATCGATGGTAAGGGATATGGGGCCTACAAGCAACTGAAGGGAGCATATGAGATTGGTGACTTCGAGCTCTTTGTGGATTATGTCCAGGGAGATCCCTATGCTGCCCCGTCACGGTTCAGGGTAAGGATGGGCCAGAACAAGGCCGGCTTCCCTTCCGATCTTTACCAAAAAGAGATCCGGAAAATTGCACTTGAGGACTACGTAACCAGGAGGTTTGGCCGGCAGGCCAGGTCAATCGCCAGGGGAAACCGGGGTTCAGGTAAATCAGGACTAATACAGGTCGCGGATTACGGCCAGGCCGTGCTGCCCAGGACTTCCTGCATGGTAAACGAGGATTTCGTGGAGGTAACCTTCGCCGTTGGATTGCCCGCCCGGGGGAGACGTCCACAATCAAGGGTCCAGGCCAAGGAAATGATCTTCGATGAAATGGTGAACATAGCCTCTAGTTCCCTTCTCTATCCAAACCTGGAGGAGGGAAAGGTCAAGGCACATGTGGAAACTGTGGAGGACGCGGAATTCATACGCCGTGGCCTGGAGGATAAGGAGCTGGTCGCATTCGTGGCCAATGGTTCGATACTGCCCAGGGAGTCGGGAATTGGGAACATGCCAATGGAAGGGGCGGAGGCCGTGGCCTTCCGATCCCCGGATAGCATGGAGGAGGTCTTTCAAACCCCCAATGGGGGAGAGGTGGCCGGCATGGGTATTCCGGAGGGAGTTACCCTCATAGTCGGTGGCGGTTATCACGGGAAGTCGACCCTTCTGGATTCCTTCGCCCAGGCCGTTTACAGCCA
Source organism: Hadarchaeota archaeon (SeqCode) (assembly GCA_964621445.1). GTDB lineage: Archaea > CAYQAE01 > CAYQAE01 > CAYVLA01 > CAYVLA01 > CAZUNO01. The sequence goes on from CAZUNO010000006.1 coordinate 8,828, forward strand.
CATACCGGGAGACGGGAGGGGGCTGGTGATTAGCATCCCCGATTCGGTTGTTATCCGGGCCGAGGACGGCAGATATGTGGAGAAGGCCGACATATCCACCTTTATCTCCAATGTGCCTTCTGGCCTAGATACGTCCAATTTCTCCACCGAGGATGCCTCCGGCTCGACCTCCCAGGCGGCAAATATAGTCGAGGCCCTGGAGGCCGGAGCACGGGCCTTGCTCATCGATGAGGATACCTCAGCCACCAATTTGATGATAAGGGACGAGAGGATGCAGGAGCTGGTGGCCGAGGAGGACGAGCCCATAACCCCTCTGATTGACAGGATCGGGACCTTATACCGGGAGAAGGGGGTTTCATCCATACTTGTAATGGGCGGCTCGGGGGATTATTTCGACGTTGCTGACACCGTCATCCAGATGAAGGACTATATTCCCAGGGATGTTACCAGCAGAGCCAAGCAGATCGCAGAGAAATACCGCGCAGTGAGGAAAAGTGAAGGGAGCCCCCATATCGGTAGAATCAAGGGCAGGAAACCGGTGCCCAAATCAATAGACCCCAGGAAAAGGTCAGGAAAGGTGAAGATCAAGGCCAGAGGGATGGATTCCATACAGTTCGGATACCAGGATATAGATCTGTCGAGGATTCACCAAATCTCCGAGAGACCTCAGGCCCGGCTAATAGGTGATATCCTATTCTACATGGCGAAGGAGATCTTCGATGGTGAAACCACGGTTAGCCAGGGCCTTGACCAGGTGGAAACCATCAAGGACCGGAAGGGAATCCACGAGTTCACGCCCTATAATTCAGGAGACCTGGCCATGCCCAGAAGATACGAAATTGCTGCCGCACTCAATAGGCTAAGAAGCCTGGCCTGCAGGTAAATCCGTTTATTGAATTTTTTTTACCTGATATGAGGTGGTGAACCTTCGCGGGATAAGATAGGCGACCGATGCCGGCACGAAGCTGACTGGCAGGTAGAATAGCGGCCAGCCTCGACCCAATAGAGCGATCATCGTTATGAGCGGGATGATAAGCCACAGGAACACGATGCATGAACGCATCCTCCTCTCGTCCATCCTAAAACCAGCAATGGACAGCGTTCCGATAAAGGTCCTGGATAGGGCCAGAAAACCCATTGCAAAGAGTATTAGCCCCGTTACCATCGAGACCTCCTGGGTCAGGACTCCATCCCCGATCAGATCGCTGATATCCCCGTAGGGGCGAAATCCGCCGATTATCAGGTAGCCCGTGGAGTTGAGGAATGTCCAGAAGGATACCCAGAAAATAGATGATGATAGCTTCCAGTCCCTGATCTCCTTGAGCAACAGTGTTATCTGGAGGAGGCCGAAAACGGCGAGGCAGGCCAGAATACCTCCGGCATGAATCCAAACCATTTCCCCGGCCTCAAAGCTTCCACTCCAGTGAATGCTGGAGAATTCATACGGCCATAGTAGTGATACGTGAACCCCGGTAATGCTACCGCCGAATAGGATGACTGGCAGTCCGTGCCCCACCTCGTGAATGAGCTCTCCAAGGTATTTCCCCACAACTGAAATTGAGGTTAGGAGCACCATGAATGGTAATGGACTGCTGGCATCTATATCCACCAGGAGAAAGGCAATGCTGATCAGGGACAGAATCAGGGCAAAGAATGCATAGTCAAGAATGAAATTGGAGACCGAGATCCGGGTCTCGCCGGTGATCTTGTTGCTCTCCCGCCAGTACCAGGGGTGCCCGTGGTAATCGGCCTCAGCTACGGATGCGCCAGGAGTATTTGGAATAAGCCCCGTGAGCGAGGTAGCCATGAGAGCCAGGAATAGCGAGATAAGAAGCGCCTTTCGGATATCGACATCCTCTATTTTCGTCCCCAACAGATGGTTTTTCATTTCCTCATTATCCTTTGTCATCCCAGATTGATAGGAGAGAGGGGGGGATAGCGTCGGCCACGAACACCTCCTTACTTGCCCTGTGGATCTCCACGCCCATCTCCCTGGCTCGCCCAGCATCGATCTCCAGCACCACCGGAGAATTCGTCCTGCGCTTCCCAACCTTGATCGCCTCCTCCGGGGTTTTGGAGAGGTGGACCTTTTGCCGACCTTTGGGCTTCAGTCCCTCCTCCATGATTGGACCAAGGGCATGTGGGGTGGTTCCGTGGTAGAGCTTCTGCAGATAAGATTTGGGCAGATTGGGGCGAACATCCAGTGAGTGGCCATATATCGCCCGTATTTTTCCTCCCCGAATCTCATATCTCCCCTTTTCATCCCCATCCACGATCTCCTGAAGATCATGTTTATCAAGTTGCGGCCAGCGTTCCCGCAGCTTTTCCAGCAATTCCTCCATTTCTACGAAACCCCGTTCATCCATTTCCATACCTGAGGGGTGATGCCGGAGGTAGTAGGCGATCTGTTTGCTTACCTTGACCCTATTCAATCCAATCATCCATTAATAATTAGTGGATCCGAGGGGTTTAATCCTCGGTAGTTTTTTCTCTAAACACGCTTAAAATGGAATGGGATTCACATTGGACTTTTATTTCCAGGTAATTTTCGGTAACCGGAGGAATTACGAATGAAAAGAGTCTCTGAGAGGCTTTCTGGTCTTTGTGGAATACTCGTACCGTTAGTAGCCCTGATATTCATCGGCTATTGCATCGCAATCCACCCCTGGTTCAGTTTCCCCGACAACGCGCTCAGCGACCTGGGTGCGGTAGGTACCTCCTATAACTTCGTGTACAACCTGGGCATGATCTCGACCGGTGCAATCGGCTTGATCTTCATCGCTGGAATCGGAGGGCTGGTAGACCGAGTGGGGATGATTGGAGCCGCTATTTTTGCCCTGGGACTGGTGAGCCTCATACTAGTTGGGGTTTTTCCCGGGGGTACCGGTCCTCACGTATCGGTTTCCATTTCATTCTTCGCATTATGTGCTTTGGGTACGTTTGTGATAGGGATAGATCAGATTGGTGATAGGTCGAATCGTGCCTGGGGAATATTCCTATTAGGAATAGTGGCGCTGGGCCTGGTTTCGGTCATGTTGTGTGGCACTATTCCCCACCTGGGGGCTGCAATTCCGGAAGCCATTGGTGCATTTGCTTTTTCGGAATTTTCGATAGCCTTCGGAGCGAGGCTGCTTGGCATGGACCGAAAGAGGTCCGCTCTCTGATGTTAATTTTACCGCTTTCTTCTATTCACACCGCGTCGTGGCGAGCCAAAATATATGGCATGATGCAAAGCCGGTAATGCATGAGATCAGGATGGCGCATACCAAAGGGGATAAGAACGCGAAAACCCAATCCTTCTTTGCAATGAGCAAAATGTAATCAAGGGAAGTAAGAAGCAGGGATGACCCAATCAGCGGGAGAGGCAAAGCTAACAATAAGTATAGACCCAGGTCTTCATTCGGGTAAGGCCCTGGTCCCGGCAGAGGTAGCTGATATCGGGGGTAGAAATAGTTCGATGAATAGCCATCTCTATCTACTTCCCTCCCACGAGGTGGTGTATGACGAGGGATAGGAGCGGACGATCATACCCGTGTCAGCCATAATCTACCCCAAGTCGACCCAGAACGTCTTCAAAGGTAATTTCTCCCTCTATATACTCCCGGATGCAGGTGGATACCTGGATTTAGAACTACCTGGAGGCAACTCCTTTGGTACCTTCGGTTATAGATCGATGGAGATGGAAGTCAGCCCCGGGTATTCAGAGAGATTCTGTCCCAGAATTGATATAGAACTTGAAGGACGCGATAAATTCGTAAACGTCGACCTCACGGGGTTGGAGTATACCTTCCGAGAAGACAGCTGGACCCATGTCACAGTGCTCCTAGGAAAGGCAAATGCCGCTAACCGCCACCTGGACTGCATCCGCTTGACGGGGACCATCGATGGACCCTACTACATAGATGACCTAAAATTGGTGCCATTCAATGCAATCACCATATTTGCCATGATGTTGCTAATTCCGGCTCTCAGTAAAAAAAGGCGAAGATTATCGGGTAAGATCCGTTCATTACAGAAATCAAGCGCAATGAATATATAGTAAATAAAAGTTTCAGAGGAATATTTATAGTAACAATGTAGAATAATAATTTTTTATAAAAAATAAATCTATTTGTCGGTCAAACTTTAGAAATGAAGGAAATGAAAAAAGCAGAAAATGGGAAATTATCGTTTCCTTGGGCTCAGTGAGGAAGTTAGTTTCCTATTCCGACTCTTCCGGAGCATCCTCAAGTGGGGGGCCACGTCGCAACCATCCATTCGGTCTGCGTCGAATGCCTCTGCGGAATCCACCGCATCCCTCGTCAATTTTCGACTCCCGGTATTCCTCGAGCTTGTCTCCGATTATGGCGTCAAGATCCTGGTGTTTGTTCTTGAGCTCTTCTCTGAGGTCGCTGATTTCTTGGAGTATTGGTGTGACCTGTTCGATCTCCTCGTCGGTTAGTTCGAGTTCCTCTGCCATTTTGTCCACCATTATCTCTAGGGATGCCTCCTGGACATCCTCCTCGGACAGACCGAGCTTCTCGGCAAGTGCTTCCAGGAATCCACCGTCTCCGTTACAAACTCTCCAAGATTCACCATTTCCACTGGTGGCAAGTACCGATAATGGCAGAATGGTCACCAATGCTATCAGCGTGGCAATACCAATCTTTCTCGATAGCTTCAGGTTTTTCACCTCCAAGCATATGTAGGGTGGAACGATTCATCTGTGTTGGCAGAAACCCAGTGGAACCAAGCGTTCCACTTGATTCTAAATCGTTACTCGGAATGTATCCAGTAAGTATCTATGCGGATTAGAGGCCCCTCTAACCCTCACGTGCTTTGGAGAATCGTGAAATCGTTGACCCAGAATTATTATACCCCTAATTGGAATCATGTTACTTGAATGATGCCTAAAAGGACAATTGCCGTGTTGGTTCTATTGGGTGCTCTATTCTCCACATCATATCTCATCTTCTTTGGGGATGGCGGGCGAGAGACCGTTCATTTGGATATGGAGGATAATGGTACCGTAATGGAGGTTGAAGGGAAAACAAGGGTAGTCATAGAACTAAAGGAGAACCCATCCACAGGATATCAATGGCGGCTACAATCCGATCAGGATTTCGCAAAATTAGAGGCCAACGATTACATCCCTCCCGAGAACCAGGTCCCGGGAAAACCGGGCCTCAGGTCTATGGAATTCAGGATAATGGAATCAGGAAATCTGACTCTGTGCTATGGGAGATCCTGGGAAAATCGCACGAAAGAGAAGTTTTGGGTACATTTTCGCGCCGATTAATAATGCATCCATTTTTGGCCCATTTAGAATGTTGACCATCATAACTCGATTTCACTCATGGTGGTGTATACCGGCCCATCTGGTTTCAACTCGCTCCTCTTTAGCTGGATGCTGTTGACACGGAGATCCCCGAATTCCTTTTCTCCGTATTCCTGTACGAGGTCCTTGATTTCATCCTTTCCCTGCGCGCTTCTCATCCGTGCAATGGTGGCGTGGGGCGTGAAGTCATGTCTTTCCTTTCTGAATCCCTGTTTAACCAGTTCCTTTTCCAGGGAAGTGGCTATTCCCTTGGTTTGGCCCTCATCGTCAATCCCAACCCAGATGACCTTGATATAACCAGGATTGGGGAAGACTCCGGTTCCCTTGATGGTGGCCTGGTAGGGCTCGATGTCCTTAACCGCATTCCGCATTGCCTCCTCGATGGTGGGTATCCTTTCCTCGTCAGTGTTGCCCAGAAACTTCAAGGTGACATGTATATTCTCCGGGTGAACGATCTTCAGGTCGGCATCCGTTTTTTCCAGTTCGGACTCCAGCTCCACCAAAGGCGAACGGGTACCAATATCGATAGCATTGAACAGGCGTAGCACCATGATATCACCGGGAAAACTATGTTCGTATTGCATTTATGTTCTAGGTTCGCACCCTCAGTACTTCCCGACCACAAGAACGAACGACATTTGCTAAACACAGTAGAAAAAAAGTGAGTAAAGGCGATTAGTTTGATACATAACGGCCAAGTGATGGCCAACTGGAACAAAAATATCGCCACATGGAAGCATTTTCAAATACGGCCGGGTAAATCATTACTGTATTGATAAGAGCAATTCTCATCATATTGGTTGTCCTCTCGCTACCCCTTTGTGCAGCAAATAGGATCAACATTCTATTACTTGGAGGAGTGGGCTCCGTGGGCGTCCTGACCCAGCAGTTCAGCGCTAATCCCATGGTTGACTCGGTCGGCGTCCCTTGCCGAGGAAGGGAGCTCCTGAGCAAGGGAGGAGATCCTTCTGATCTGGAGAGGTACATTCGGATCTATTTCCCGCGAAGATACGAGGAAATGAAGAGCTACGACGTCATAATACTCAACGGGGCCGAGTACCAGCTATTCACCCCCAAGCAGGACAAATGGATGTATGACGCAATCAGGGAGGGGGCAGGGGGAATAAATGATCTAAGCGTCCTGAGCGCGGACCCCGAGATCAACCATGCATGGGCCTATTCACAGACATCAGATACCTTCCCCAACGATGCTGAGTGGGTGGCGGAGCATGATGGGGGCAGACAAGCCTCCATGTATGCCACCCTGGAAGTTAACCGGGACTATCCGGAGCCAGTATTGACACCATTCATACCTTACGGGTTTGAGGATATAGTATACTACACCGCCGGACGCACGGTCAGGCCGAAAGAGGGAGCGGATACCCTTGCCTGGCAGCTTGGAAACCATCCCGAGGGGAGAGTAGCCTGGAGCGCTGGCTGGGATTATGAGGAAGGGAGAACCGTTACTGTGGGCTCAGGCATAAGCAAGACCGATTTCTTTGACCCCAAACCGGGAACGGCAGGCGGGATTGTGCTAATGAACATGATTCTGCATGTGGCCCAGCGAGATTTGATACAGGATGTTGAGCTCTACCAGAGTCTTAATTCAAACTTCGAGAGCTTCAAGACAAAACTGGCACTGGTGCTTTCCCTCAGGGATTTCGTGGACAGGTTCGGGGCAAACACCGAGGATGTGCAGAAGGAGATCCTGAGACTTGAAGAGATGTTCGAACAGGCGGCGGATTACTACCGAGACCAGGAATTCCAGGCTAGCCAGGCCACTATCAGCCAGGCCCTGGATGAATTCTCACAGGTGGAGGACATGGCTAGAGATGTAAAGGACCGGGCTCTTTTCTGGGTATTTGTAATAGAGTGGCTAGCAACCTTTTCGGCGTTCTTCATATCAAGTTTTGTTCTCTGGACATTAATGGTGAGAAGAAAGCTTTACCGTGAGGTTAAAGAGACCAAGTTCAGCAAGAATTAGGAAAAGCATGATTCCCTAGCGCATTCTTTTCCAGGGGTCTCCGCGATGTATTTACCAGAGTAATCTCAAGTATAAGCTTTATTCATTAGATCCCTGGATAGATGAAGCGGGGTCACCATATTTTGAATATCCAGAGGCTTGGCAAAACTGACATGAATGTGTCCCGACTTTCCTTCGGCGGCCTTTTCGTTTCCAGGATAGGAGGCGGATATGAGCAGGCAAGAAAGGCTTTGAGGAGAGGAATGGAGCTGGGGGTCAACTACATCGATACCGCTCCAAGCTACGCTAACAGCGAGAAGGTGATCGGCCGGGCCCTTGGAAACGACGGGTGGGACTACTACGTATCCACAAAGCTGGGAGGACGGCCGGAGAATTTCAATCCACGCGATGTGGACCACCTGAGACGGAGCCTGGAAAGAAGCATGGAGCTTCTCGGCCAGAATCACATCGACATACTCATGATCCATGAACCCGACAGACCCGGCCAGTACGACTGGTTTGATGATTGGGAACAAGTAGGAGGTCCCGTTTGCAACTTTCTATCTGAGTGCAAGGAAGAGGGAATCATCGATTACACAGGCGTGGGGGGAACAACAGTTTACGAGATGAAACACATCATAGAAAACGGCGATTTCGACGTGCTCCTGACAGCGTTTAACTCAAGCCTTCTCTGGAGGGAGTCTCTGGAGGTAACCGTCCCGGCGGCAAAGAAATTGGGAATGGGGGTTATCTCTGGTTCCCCACTGCAACAGGGCTGGTTATCCCGCAAATATGAAAAACGGGTTAGGGACCACCCGCCTCCATGGCTTTCGCCTTCCAGGAGAGATCAGCTCCTGAGACTATATTCCTTCGTTGAGGAGCTGGATATGCCCATTGCTGAACTGGCCCTGCGATTTGTTATTTCAAACAGTCAGGTTGATACGATTCTCATGGGGGCTAGGTCGGAGAAAGAGGTGGAGGAGAACGTGAAATCTGTGGAGAGGGGACCCCTTCCCCGGGGTGTTTTGAATGAGCTGGAGGAAATATACGAAATGGTGCCCTACCGGCCCTGTGAAGAGCCAATGTCGAATGCCCTGACCAATACCCATTACATGGGTCCGGGAAGGCTGCGTTGATGGGGTGAGCACGGTTGAAGGCCGCAGTTGTGAACAGGGACCGCGATCTTGAGGTAAGGGAAGTTGCCCAGCCCGAGATCGGGGACTATGAATGCCTGGTTGAGATAGACGCCTGTGCCATCTGCACGGGGACGGATTCAAACATAATTGCCGGGAATTTTCCCGGTTTACCGGACCCACCCTTTATCCTAGGTCATGAGTCAACTGGAATAATCAAGATGACCGGGGATAGGGTACGTAATTTCGAGATCGGCGACCGGGTAACTCGTGCAGCCGGTGTTCTGCCTGGAAGGCGGAGAGATGGCTTGGCCAGCGTTTGGGGAGGGTTCGCTGAAATGGGGATGGTGGTTGACACTGTAGCCGCAACCTCTGATGGGAGGAAGTATTCACTGATGGATGAAAAGAGTAAAACTCCTCTTCCTTCCTGGGTTGGGCCCGTTTGGGGTGCCCTGTCCATCAATCAAAGGGAGATACTCTCTCTGGTGAACGAGATGGATATTGATGGCGCTTCCAGATGCGTGGTCATAGGGTCAGGCTATAATGGATTCCTTTTCTCCCTGCTTCTCAAAAACGCGGGAGCCGGGGATGTTCTGGTTGTGGGGAATGGTAACCGGAGGGAACTTGCACTGGGTACCTATAGGGCCGATGCTTTTCTGGATTACAGGGATGAAAACACCCCTTCAGATGTCCACGGGTATCTGGGCGGGGCACCAAACCTGGTTATAGATGCCGTTGGCACCCGGGAGTCAGTTGGCTTTGCCCGCAGGATCGTTAACCAGGACACGAGCTTCGGCAAATATGGAATGCATGAATACGATCTGACCGATGGCCTGGTCTCCGATATAGCAGAGACCTGCGATATCATGGATATGACCACGGACGAGGTATCGGCCACCCAGGCCTGGCAAGAACTCTACAAGGAGGGCATATTCACCCGTGAGATGTACGATGGAACGCTTCCCCTGGACCGGATCGGGGAGGCGTTCAGGATGCTTGATGGCCGTGAGGCGGTTAAATTGGTTATTGTCATGTAGAACTGCGCTTTTTTAGGACACGATATTTCTTCGAGTTATAATTAAATCCATATGTAAGTAATTTGTATTACTATAAAAATAAACCAAGCCAGACGATTATTAGAGTACATTCATTACCACTGTATATATGGTATATGAATAGCTAAATCAGAACATGTTCATAAGCTATAAGAACCTGGAAATGCCAAATTAAATCCAATGCCAGAGGACTTCACGGTAGCGGATTTAATCCCGGTGAGCATTGTTAGCGTTCTTTTCATTGCCCAGGTCCTTGTTGGTACCTATATGCTGAAGGATGTCTCCCAAAATCAGGTGCTGGCCTATTCCGGTGTCGTTCTATACATATTTTCGGGTTTGGTCTTTGGCTGGATGCCCATGGCCGAGTTTCGAAAGAGGGGATGTGTAAAGGATGGAGAGAGCTATATCCAGACCAGCAAGCTGGTGGACACCGGGATCTATTCCATCGTTAGACATCCCCAGTACATGACGTTCATGATGTTCGCGATAGCCGGGTCCCTGCTCTTCCAGCATTATATTGTGGTATTATTGGGTGTACCTATAATCCCGCTGGTCTATGTGGATCTTATCAGGGCCGATAGGGATTTATTAAAAAATTTGGGGATGAATACCGGGAATATATGAAGAGGGTTCCCAGGGCGAATTTTATTTTTGGTTTGATCAGGAGATAGGAAAGGGTTCATAGCAATGAGGGACCCCAGGAAAAGCGATTCGGAGTATTCATGGAAAAGGGATCCCCTGTTCTGGGCATATAGCGTCCTCATGTCCCTTCCCTTAATACTCGTATTCTTCTTTTACAATCATTACCGACTGGACTTCCTGGTTTACTCCGGGTGGCTTCTAATTGGATTCGGTCTCATTCTGATATTCCTGGCGGGTGCCGAGTTCAGAAGACATGGAGGATCGCCCCCGGGCGAGAGCATAGTTAAAACCACAAACCTGGTGGACAGCGGGATCTATGGTGTGGTGCGAAATCCCCAATGATTGGAGTGGTGTTTATATCCCAGCACTGGTCCGTGGTTTTTTGTGGGCTAACGGGGTCGATTCTGTTCTACAGGGATATCTTGAACGAGGAGCAGAATAATCTCCAGAAGTTTGGCGATGACTATAGACGATACATGAAAAGGGTTCCCAGAAGGAACCTTTTCTTGGGAATAGTTCGAATACTAACACGGAGGAGCTAGGGGAGCCCGGATTTCCCGGCGCTATTCCTCCAGCCATTTATTGAGCTTTTCCTCGTGTTCTTGGGACCAACCCACGTAACAGTTGGCCATTATCTCCTCGTATGTGGTGGCCGGGTTCTCGTCGCTCCTGCTATACGAGGTGTCCCTGAACTCCCCGCGCTTTGCTTTTCTGCGCCACTCCTTGAAGGCCTTCTTATCGTACTCGATGCAGCGGCGGTGAACCTCCTCATAATCGACCATCGCCCTTAGCTCCTGGTCCATGTCCTCGGCCACCTCCTCCCTGGAGTCGGCCAGATTACGGACCTCATCGGGGTCCTCATCCAGGTTGAAGAGCTGTGGCCCGTACCCGGGATATGCAATGTACTTCCAGGCCCCCTTGCGGAGCATGAACATGGTCGTGTTGCTTGCGGTACCGGTATGGAGAGCCAGTGCCTTGTTGCGGTTCTCGTCGGTCTCTCCCCGGAGGAGGGGAACGAGGGATTCACCGTCGACATTCTCAGGGGTCTCGATCTCCGTAAGTTCCGCTATGGTTGGAAAGATGTCGATCAGGGAGGTTATGTTATCCACCTCTCGTCCTGGCTTTACTTCCGGCCCGGTGACGATCAGCGGAACCCGGGAGGCCCCTTCGTAAAGGTTCATCTTGTACCAGTTACGGTGATCGGTGGCCAGCTCGCCGTGGTCGCTGCTGAATATGAAGTAGGTGTCATCCTTTAGGCCGAGATCATGGATGGTCTTGACCAGCTCACCCACCATGGCGTCGGCTTCAGCACACATGGCGTAGTAGGCGGCCTTGAACATCCTAACCGTTTCCGGGTCAAAGCCATGCTTCCACTGTTTATTGATGCGCTGGTACTGAAAGACGGGATGTACCTCCTCATCTTCCGGCGGTATGGATATCTTGTCCATGTCGATTTTATCCATCCAGTGAGAGGTGGTCCGGAACGCGGGGTGTACGGCCCCGGTTGCCATGTATAGGAAAAAGGGATCATCGGAGCCTTCCTGAACCTCTAAAAAGTCCTTTGCCCTGGAGACGTTATTCCAGTCTTTTTGATATGCATTCTCCTCTCCGGTCCTGATTTCCAGGTCCTGGGAGCCCCGTCCATAGACCGGTAGCCTTATGTCGGCGGGACCGGTCCAGGCGGTGACCCTGGCGAGGTGACTGTGTCCTCCAGATCTGTAGTCGCTCTTGCCAAGTCCGATATCTCGGTAGTCATCCGCTATGAAGGTATAGCCGGCATCGTGAAGGAGATCCATGAGGGTTGTGTCCCCGGGCTCCAACCCCTTGTGGTTGTTCCAGCTCTCGCAGTGGTGGGTGTAGCGGCCGGACCACATATTGGCCCGGGACGGGCAGCAGATGGGGTGGCTGCAGTAGTTTCTACGGAAGAGAACTCCGTTTGAGGCCAGCCGGTCGATGTTTGGGGTGGCTCGTTGCATGGAGGGCTCGCCCATGCAACCAAGGGCTCTCCCATCCCAGCTTTCGGCGTGGAAGAAAACGATGTTTGGACTCGGCATGGGGAGAGTTGTGCCAGGGCCCAATATATGTGTGTCTCGATGGAGAGTACGTAGGAATTGAACTTTTTCTCCTATCCTTTCTCCCCGAGAAGGCGGGTTGCCTCCACCTCTCGGTAGGCCCTTTTCCGGACCATCAGCGTCCAGAGGGAGTAGCTGGCCATGAGGAATACACCGGATACTGCTAGCCATTCTGTGGCATAGACCCAGAATAACGCCCTGTCCTTGAGGTCCAGAGACTGTTCATTAAGACTGACCATATCGGCGAGGACCTGGTCCATTATTGTCCAGGATTCTTTATATGACCCTTCAATGTAGCTATTCTCGGACATAATCACCTGATCCGATATCTCGTCCAGGCGGCGGAGAACGGGATCGCCGTTAGCACCAAATCTCTCAATGAAGTCCAGTATCGAGAAAACAAGGCTCTTGGCCGAGTCGTAGTCGCTGAATTTCTGCCTCAATCGGTGTACAAGGAGCACATCCTGGGGCAGTTGTCGCCCGGTGCTGAACAGGATCTCGGCCACTATCATGTCAGGCGCGTATGGATTATAGGCGGGGCTCCAGTAGTTATGCTGGACTATCCTGTCCTGGTGGGTCCAGGTGGTTCCGTTCCCGTATCTCCAGTACATCGAATGGGGTATCCATCCGCTTCCCCCGAAGTTGGGGTCCGGGTAAGCCCCAGGATATGAATAGTCATAAGGACCGACCGAGTAGGAGGTGACGACCGCCTCCTGCCTGGGTATGGCCAGGTTTGTGCCATATACGGGAAATGAGCACTCGCACCCGGCGAGATTCTTGTATGGCTTGAGGACCGGGGGAATTTGGGGATTGGTGTTGATGACCACCCTCATCGGCAGTCCGTGGAGTCGATAATCCATGGCCACTACTGCATCCGCATCGTTGGGATAGGCCTCCGAGA
>CAZUNO010000006.1:22010-156335 GCA_964621445.1 Hadarchaeota archaeon (SeqCode)
TGTTCGTTGCTAAACAGCCAGACCTCGATATCCAGGAGTATCATGTAATCATATTCCAGGAGTTCGGGGTGATTTCGAGGAAAATAGATGCGAACAAATCTCCTCAGCTCCCGAAACGACCAGCCCCTGGCCTTGGATCGGGCTGGGATTACCAAGTACTCGCATGACGGATCGATTCTCAACCAACCCGAAACCAGGATAATTTGGCTCTGGGCACTGGTTATCAGGACATTCGCCGGTTTCGGGTTGGCCGCCTCGGCCATGGGCCCCAGGAAGCCCAATACCAACAGGACCGTTAATGCCGGAAACTTCAGCATCGAGTACCTAAGGCCGGGCAATGCCTAATAAGCTTGGCCGGGGATCAGTCCCGATTAGGGACCACGGGTTTTTGCGGGGCATAGCCGGGTCTCTCGATCTCCAGATCCTCGGTCATGGCCAGCAGGTGTGGTATGTCGAACTCCCGGAGCAGTCCAAAGCAGAATAAGGGGACCGAGTCCTCATAATTCACCGGCATTTCTATCAATCTCTTGAGGGAGTATTGTAGACCATCGAGATGTAGGTGGTGGAGGAGATCCGGCTCCAGGGCCGCAGCGCAGAGGGCTCCCATGGAGGTGGAGGCTCCGGTGGCGGAGAGCCGAATGGTGGAACCCATATCGCGTGAAAAGCTTACCAATGAAAGTATCTGGCCGGTGAGAATTCCCAGCGGTCTTTCGCCCACGGCGGAGACCATCATCTGGTATCCCGGAGGGCAATAGGACTCCCCGGTGCCAAATACATCGGCTGTGATGACGGTTCTGTTCCGTGAGAGATGGTCCTTTGCGGGATTCATCAAGTCTCTTCGACCCTTATCCGAGATTAGAATCTGTATCTCCGCCATCTCCTGGTGGAAGGAGGTTATGGGAATCGACCAATCATCTCCCAGCCGGAGGACTTCCTGGGAAACTGGCCCGTCCTCTTCCAGGATATCCCTTTCAGTCTGGTAGTGCCTTAGTCGTATGATCGTTCTTAGCCTGTCCCTGGAATCTCGGATCCATTTCACCCTGTGGGGATCGTCCATATCCGGGATATCGTGTTCAGGCAGGTCCTTTGCAGCCTCCCTGGCAATGGATAGCAGGGTTTGGTTCTCCCTTGGAATTCCCACCGATAGTTGGGACTGGCTGAGGAGTTCATCCTCGAAAGGTAGATCTGACTCGGGGGTATCCAGTTCAAAGTGCCGGTTCAGGAACCTATAGAGGCGGCCTCGATTGTCCGCCTCGTAGTTGTGGGTTCCGGGATCCGTGTTCTCGTAGAAATCGAGGTTTTGACCCTCACCCAGGAGCTTGAATAGTGGCAGCACCGGTTCGTAGATGCTTTTCCTGGTCCTTTCCGACCTGAAGCAGCAATCATCCATCTTATTGTATATAAGCAGGGTAGGCCTGGGGGCACAAAGAGCGGTCATGGCATCGTAATCCCCAACCGAACAGAAGTCAACTGGATTCTGCTCAAGGTCCCCGATATCCGGATCGTGTGATGGCCGCTGCCATATCGGGGAGTGTCCGGCAACCGGTATTATTGCCCTCACCCTCTGGTCCAGGGAGCTCAGAACTATGGTCTGCCACCCTCCTCCCGAGAGACCGGTGACCGCAACTCTCTGGGGATCACAATTTGGATGGGATAGAAGCACGTCGAGTCCCCTCTTCGCTGCCAGGTAGAGGGCCCCAACCCCCGCCATCCCACAGAGATCGATGTGTCCGATCCTATAGTGAGGAAGGTTCATGCTCAGTTCGCCCATCCCTATGAATTCGGTGTTTAGTGCCATCATTCCCCTCTTGACCAGATTGATGCACCTGGCCTGCTTGTAGTCCATGGCCTTTCCGCCGATATGGTGCCCGTTGGTGTTCATGACCCCCGGCACCTTGTCCTCTAGGTCATCCGGTTCGTATAGCAGAGCTGGTATCCACATCCCCGGATAACCCTCGTAGATCAGTTTCCGTATCTTGTAGCCATGGGAGGTTTCGATGGTTTCCTTCCATTCCACCTTTGGTTCCAGTTCGGATAATTCGCCTGGCAGGCCCTTCATGTATACATCGTTCAGGAACCGCTTTCTTAGATTAGCGGACTCCCCAAGCCATTCTTTCGAGCTAAGGGGGGTCTTGAACCGGTGGGCCCGCTTGGTAATGAACCGGTGGACCTCTGACTTATCCGGCTTCTCGTGATCGCTTTCGGGAAGCAACCTTTGTTGCAATGACTGCTTGATCTCCTCATCCTTCATCAAAATGACACCTCGTGGGGAGAATATTGGTGGAAAGAAAAGTATTCCCTTCGTGTGAAGGGTAATTTTTATTCGACCGGCTACCCGAGAAAATTGTTGGTAGATGGATAGCACAGAAGCAATGGCGTTGATCCTTGCTTTTGCCATATGGATATCGGCAATAACTACGGTTCAGGGCACGCGAATTAGCCCTAACGGCAGGATTAGGACCATATGCTTTGGGGATATAATCGATCAGACTGGCGGTTACAACAGCTATGTGGTCTTTCGTCAGGACCCATCCATTGAAACCACCTTCGTTCCTACTAGACCGGACTATCTCGGCGGCATTGAAAACGCTCTCCGGAACATGAGGGTATACATGCCCAGGACGTATGGAAGCCTGGTCCGATCCTACGACATAGTGGTAAGTAGCGATGCGGACCGGTCGGTGTTTACCACCGAGTGGATAGGCTGGATATCGGATTCGGTGAGGGAGGATGGCCTGGGCATTCTGTGGCTAGGAAGCATAGCCCACGAAAGTTTTGTCTCCTGGGAGGGCACAACGGTTACCGATGTGCTTCCCTGCACACAGGTGGTCACCTCTCTGGGGAAATTCTGGTTGCATGGAAAGACCCTGAGGGTCAGGATATGGCAACCGGAGGAGCCCTTGATGAAGGCCTTGCCATGGGAGGAATCACCCCCGCTATCCAACCTTAATCTTCAGACCCCGAAATCGGGGAGCGATGTTTGGGCCCGAGTTGACCAGGGCAATCATCCCCTGATCAGTTTTTGGAACGTGGGGGACGGCGCGGGTCTAAACTTTGCCAGCAAGTTTCCCGGAGGGGTTTCCAGATGGGCCGAGGATTGGGAGTATTTCCCTCAGGCCATGATGTACCTGGTTTACCGGGTGGCGGAGAAGGACCTCCCGGACGACCCACATCTCTTCAGAGCGGCCATAACCGGGTTCATTGAATTCGAGCAGTTCAACTCAATATTGGTCTCGCTAATTTCCTGGGTGGAGAAATTCGGGGGAAGCACGGTCAGGCTTTCGCAGATGGTTGAGGATTTGGAGGCCGCCCGGATGGATGCCTATAGCCATTACCTGGAGGGAGACATGCAGGCAACCATCGAATCCCTTCGCGAAACAAGGGAACGCCAAATTGAGATCCGGGGGGAAGCGGTGAAGGCAAAGGACAGGGCCTTGCTATGGATCTATGTAATCGAGTGGTTCATACTTATGCCAACTCTGATGATATCCGGTTTTGTTCTCTGGACGCTCATGGTAGAGAAGAGGCTATACAGGGAGGTAGGCCTGTCCAGGTTTTCGCCCGGTGAATAGGCTAGAGAGTCGGTCGGTTTCCACATATCTATTCAGGAAATCTCAAAACTCGACGAGCTGAGCACCTTGGTCTATGATTAATCCCTTGAGCATTCTCGGGAACATCCCTCAGAAGCATGATGTGAAGGCAGCGAATATCCTTTTCCCGGCCCTAAATCCCAATCAACCCTTTCGAGATGGCCAACCCAGGGCCCGGTAAGCCCTTGCTACACCCACTCAGGAAGGGGGTTTATGATTAGACTGATGTCAGCGGACCACAAGAGATATGAGATGTTGATCCTCTCCCCACCAACGGATGGGACCCCAGGATGAAGAGGCGGGCGTGGTCGATTATTCAAACAGCCCTTATGGTGGGATGGCCGGATTGCCACTTCACAAGGTCGACCTGAAGAAGGGTTTCTGGCAGGAACGCGTGGAGGCCGGAAGGAGAAATGGAATCCCCGGTTACCTCCGGTCCCTGGAGGAACATGGGGTATTGGACAACTTCCGTAGATTATCGGGGAGGGAGGGTGTTGAGAGAAGTGGTCCCGTCCACATGGATTCCGACCTTTACAAGTGGGTGGAGGCCGCTTCATACAGCCTCAGCACCACCCCCGATAAAAAACTGGAGTCGGAGCTTGAGACCGTAATTGACGTCATAAGGTCCGCCCAGGACGAGGACGGGTACCTAAACACCTACTTCGTGGAAGAGAGGGCGGACGACCGTTTCTCTAATCTCAAGGACGACCATGAGCTGTACTGTGCCGGACATCTAATACAGGCAGCGGTGGCCCACTATAGATCCACAGGAGAGCGGAAGCTTCTCGAATGTGCCCTTGAATTCGCCGATTACCTAGCATCGGTATTCGGCCCCGGGAAACGACGGGGGTTCAGTGGACACCCGGAATTGGAGATGGCCCTCGTCGAGCTCTATCGCACCTCCGGGGACGGGAAGTACCTGGACCTCGCCGACTATCTCCTGGACCAATTGGGTTTTTCCCAAAGACGCGAGATGAAGGGCCATGCGGTGAGGGCCTGCTATGCCTGTTGCGGGGGAGCTGATCTCTATGCCGAGACCGGTCAGGAAGGGATGAGAAGGGCACTGGAATCTCTTTGGAGCGACATGTCAAGTAGAAAGGTGTATGTCACCGGGGGAGTTGGTGCCAGGCATGCCGGGGAGAGCTTCGGCCAGGCATATGAACTTCCCAACCTGAGAGCTTACTCGGAGACCTGCGCCGCGATCTCGAATGCAATGTGGGACTGGAGAATGTTGCTCCTTACCGGGGAGTGCAGGTATGCGGATATGATGGAAAGGGTGCTATACAATGGATTCTTGTCAGGGGTTTCACTGTCGGGGGATCGCTATTTCTACGTGAACCCCCTGGAGAGCTCCAGTGATCCCGAGATGGGTAACTGGGGCCATGAAAGAAGGGAATGGTTTAGCACTCCCTGTTGCCTTGGAAACGTTCAGCGAATGTTGGCCTCCCTGCCCGGGTATATCTACGGGCGGGAGGACCAAGCCTTGTGGATCAACCTGTATCAGAGCTCGGATCTGGAAACCAGGATAGGAACCAGTAGGGTTAACCTGGTTCAGCGGACCGATTATCCCTGGTCGGGGAAGGTCAGGATAAAGGTCGAGTGTGATCCAGGGAGGGATTTCTCCCTCATGGTGCGGATACCATCCTGGAGCCAGGAGACAAGGGTAACCCTGGAAAATGAGGAGCTGAATGCCCGACCGGGAACCTACCTGGAGATTGAACGGGAGTGGAATGGCGCTGAGCTTGTACTGGAACTCGATATGCAGGCTCGGTTGCTTGGCTCTCACCCCATGGTGAGGGAGGATTTCGGGTCGGTGGCCATCAGCAGGGGTCCCTTGGTCTATTGTCTGGAGAGCATTGACAACCCGGGAATCGATGTCAGGAGGGTCATGGTTGGCCCGGATGTTGAGCTTGATTATGAGTTCAAGCCCGATGTCCTGGGAGGCATCGGCACCGTGGCCTTTGAAGGACTAGAGATTCTGGATGCGGGGGATCTGTATGCGAGCAGAGGTGAAAGGGCCCCGAAGCTGCGTGAATGCCGGGTCCAGGCCATTCCATACTATGCATGGGCGAATAGGGGGAGATCCTCTATGCTGGTTTGGGTGCCGGTATGTCCATCAAGGTGGATTTAATTGCAGTCGGGAGATAGGCAATGGGAAGGCCAGGTCCTTACCTTTTTTATAGGTAGGAATAGGATTCAATATATTGAAGCTTGCTATAATTCTTGCATGCGCGGTAGTTCTCCTAATCCTTACACCCATCTATGGGGAGAACGGTGAGCGGGCTCTGGACTTCTTTCTACTGGGTGATGTATCGGGGTGGCCCAACCATCTTGGTGATGATGAGCCGGCAGTGGAGCTGACTCTAGTACCCTGCCGGGCATTCGGCCAGGATATCTCGGACGAGTTCCTGTTCAGGTGGAGCAGGATATATTTTCCCCGGGGGAAGAGCCAACTGCTTGAATATGACGTTTTGTTCCTTGCCCGTCCCAGGTTGAATTTCTTCACCATAAATCAGCAGGAAATGATGGTCGATTTTATCGGTACGGGCGGGCGGGTTTCAATTGCTTACCCCTTGAGCCATTACAGGGAGGTACAGGAGCCCTGGATGAACAGCCCCATATCGGATACCATGCCCATAGATTTCGATCGTTTCGTGATCGCGGTTCGCGAGGGGCTAGGACAGTGGGGGAGCCGGGGAAAGGGTTTTGCGGAGTTGGAGTTGGTTTCCGGAATGCCCCCGATCTTCAGCCCCTTTGGGAAAACCGAGGCCTTTTCGGGCCATATATACGAGCAGTTCAGGCCTGCATATGCCAAACAGGGAGCCAGCGTTTGGATTCGGGCGGTCAACGGTCCCCCGTTGGAGCCAACTGTCCCGGCTTTCATTTCCTGGGAGTATGGGAAACCAAACCTGGGGATTTGGGATACAGCCTGGAATTGGCAGGAATCACTGGCAAGTAGCGGGAGAATGGTGGGAATTGATGTTCCTAAACCTCTGCTATCACACAAAGGGCATGGAGACCATGAATTATGACGATGCGCTGATGAAAATCAGCGTCAAGTCGTCCTTCTCGGATTACAGAAATTCCCTTTCAATGTTTCATAATATTGTGGACTTCGTTTCTCGGGTGGGAGCAAACACTGCGTCGGCTGACGATGTTATCCTGGAGGGTCAGGAGCGGTATCACCAGGCCGAGAATTTCTATCTGGACGGGAATTACGACCAGGCTGACGCCAAGATGGCCGATGCCTTGATGGTTATCTCCGAGGCAATGGATAGGGCCACCAGGGCCAAGGACCGGGCCCTGACCTGGATCTATATATCGGAGTGGATGGCAACCATGGGCGTGGCCTTGTTTTCAGGTATCGTGCTCTGGTGGCTGATGGTCAGGAGGAGATTGTATCATGAGATACCGACCACGGAGCTGGATAGGTCCGGGTGAGAAGAACGGAGAACAATATATTCAATAATGGCTCACTTTTTTCATCATCGATGCCTGCGAGTTTGTTCCCTGAAATCGTCATGAAGGCTACCGGCAAGATCCTGGGAGCACAAAATCTTGTCCTGATCATGATTCTCATGCTGGCATTCCCAAGTGCGGAGGCCCAGGAAACTGAAAACAACTTCATTCTGATAGGTCAGGTTTTTCCCCATGAGTGCCCGGTCCCCGGATGGCTCGAGAAACAGCCGGGATTTGAGTTCATATTGATACCGACTGATACCGATAAGCTGGCCCTCGATCAGGAGGCCGCCAAGAGATATGTGAGGCAATACTTCCCAAGGACCAAAACCGATCTATTTGCCGTGTATGACTTCGTGGTCATGCCCGATACAAACATCCATCCATTCACCACCACCCAGATAGCCTGGATGGAGGAGGGATTCAGGGAGCACGAGATCGGGGCCTTTGTGACCGTGGGGGCCGATGTGTCGGGTTCCTACGAAAATGACTGGTTGGATTCCCCGCTTCATGATGTTCTTCCCATAAACCTAAAGGACCAGTACCGCGTTGGCTCCTACTTCACGATCAGGATAAAGAAGGAGGAGCCACCGGTTCTATCCATGTTTCGCGATAAGGATATAGAGAGCTATGAGGGTAGTTGCCCCTGTTCCCGAAGTTTTCCCAGGCCGGGAGCGACGACCTGGGCCGAAGCGTCCTACACGGGAACCGGCCTTGTTTACCCCTGGTTGGTTTCCTGGAAATTGGGAACGGAAGGGGGTCACATATGGACCGCGGCAGACGACCTGGATCATCAGTGGTGGTGGCCTGGTGGGGTTAGAGTTCAGTCCACGAATCCCTACGCGGGGGATGTTTTCATGAATATCGTGTTCTACTCCCTGGGCCGCCCTCTTCCCGAGGATATCTCCCTGATACACATGATCCGCGACCGGTTCGACGTCTATAAGACCGATAAGCAGCTTATCATCGGGGTGATAAACTGGGCCGACAAGCTGGGTGCCAATACCGATAAGGCCGAGTCCGCACTCGCCAGGGTGGAGGAGATTCACCAGGACGCGATTCATAAGTACTCTCAGGGCCAGTACGAGGAGTCGCTTGATGCTCTCGACTCGGCTATGGAGGAGGCCAAGAAGGCACTGGAGGTTGCCTACGAGACGAAGAGGAATGCCATGTTCTATATCTACCTCGTTGAGTGGCTGGCAACCACGGGCGCCCTTCTTCTCAGCGGGTCCGTGCTGTACACCTTGATGGTGAGAAGACGGCTCTACCGTTCTATAGAGACCACAAGACTAGCGAGGCAGGAGGAATAGAGGATGGAGGGGAGCAAGCTCCGCAGTTACCTGGCTATCTTTCTGATAGTAATCGTGATATCTACATCGCTGACCGCAGTCGCCTGGATTTGGAGGGAGGGGGGAATCCGTAAGCTGTCATTGAGCGGGCCAGATTACATATTCCAAGCGGCTCAAGGGACGGCCACCTTATCCCTAACCGTCTCACCCCAGAGCAAGCTCGATGTGCTGGAGTTCCGGTTCCGGTCCCTGGTGGAAAGGGACATGTCGGAGCTCAACCTAAACGTCTCGATGGTGCGGGACTTGGAGGACCTAAGATACGCCTGGGCCTCGGTGGAGGATCGCCTGAAATATTTTGATCTCATCGAGGCAGGGGATTACGTCTCGGTCCACAATGTTTCAATCACAAATGAGGAGGACCTGAGGATGGTTCTTTTCGACTTCGGGAAGTTGTACTCCTGTCTTTACGATTCAAGGCATGACAATGAGTCCCTGACCTCCTATGCATTCCTGCTTAACTCGACCAACCACATAGTTGGTTGCTTCGAGGGGTATTCGGATTTCGTGGCCGTGAGGAAGAAGAGAGGGGTCCTGCTGACCAGGAATGACGTCCTGAGGCTAGTCCGCGTCCAATCGGGGGAAGAGGTGGAGGAGTACTACGGAGATGCTGATGCGGAACCCTCCACTGAGGACCTTTCCCCTTGGGGACAGATAGCCTTTGAACAGGTGGAGACCGATGAACCGTACGGGGTGACCTTGATCATCAAGGAGGGAAAGCTATCCACGGGAAGGTTGATTCTTTGTGCGGAGACCTTTGGGGATGGTAGATGGTATCCGGAGTGCTCCGGGTACTGGCTGGTTAAAACGGAGTTGGACTAGATGCGTAGGCTCATTATACTGATGGCGATCATTCTCCTGTTTCCGGTGGTTCACTCCGGCTCCGATCCTCTCGTGCTCGTCGGGTGTTTTGACGGTCAGAGATACCCTCCCATGTTCTGCCCCAATTACACGGGGGAGATAGCTGAGATATCGAGAGAGGCCATAAACGCCGAGCACGGCGATGGAATTCAGGTGATGGAGGTGGGCGACTGGTTCTTTCTTCTGGACTCCCTCAACCAGCCCAACGTGATAGGAGCCGTAATCTCGGCCCGGGAGGGTCGCTACAATCTTTCGGATCTTAAGCAAGAGGAGCTGATCGAATCATTCAAGGAAGGTCTGGGTTTGGTGGGGTTACATGCTGTTGGTCACTACACCTTCACGGAGAGAGTTGCCGAAGAGGTCTTTCCCCTAAACGGAACCAAGATCGGCACCGGTGTAATCCACCGAAATGATGTGATTACATCCAGGCATACCCATTCGAAATATACCGAGCATCCGGTAAATGAGGGTTCGCCTGATGAGATGGAGATACCCGATTCTGGCCTGGTGTACCATGACCCGGTTCCCGACCAGGGGTGGTGGCTTCCTGACTCGGGGGAGGTAACAGTTCTCTACACCGCAACCACGGTGAGGGGAGAGGACCAGTTACCATCGATAATTGCCTATCAACATGGATCCGGGAGGTCGGTCACCTTTGGGGGACTTCGTCATATTGATGCACCAGGCCGCTACAGGCGGGACCCCGGATGGTACAACCACTCGTTAGCCATTCCCGAGGTCAGGAATCTCATTGCTAGTTCCTTGGTTTACGTGCTGGAACCATTTGCCACTGAGGATGCCCTCCAGGATCAAAGGGATGAAACCGAGCAGTATCTGGAGGAAAAGCTGGGTGATCTTGAGAGTCAGATTCAAAGAGGGCAGGAGGCGGTTAGAAGACGTGAACGTCAGGTTCTGATGCTGACCGTGGCAATAGCACTGGGTGCGGTTGTTGCTGTCGCTATCCTAGCCTACTTCGGATTTGTTAAGGGGAGTTAAGCAGTCCGTTTGGGCTAAAATTCTATTATAAATAATTTGGATTATATGAGTTATTATATGATCTATATCATTTAAAAAAATAATAATTAAGGAATCAGACTGGATTTACCGGAGCAGGGATCACTTGGGTTCCTGACGGTATCTCGTATCTCGAAAACTATTAATAAACAGGAATGTTCACCACCCGCCCGTGAATAGCAGAGGGAGATTTCGGGAGTCATTGAATTTCGGCAATCCTGACAAGGTATCCATACCCTACTACCCTTTTGGGGCCAAGCCCTCCCTGGTCAGGAAGTGGCATGAGCAGGGATTACCCAGGGATGACTCGTATGTCAGGATACATGGTCTTGAGAATTGTGAACGTCTGCCCATCAAGTTGGGCCCCCTTCCGCGGTTCAGGGAGGAGGTTGTAAAGGAATTCGGCGATCACAAACTGGTCCGTAATTGGAAGGGCCAAATCGTGGAGGTCGAGAAAAACCCGGAGATGAATGACTACTACACCAAGAATTGGCACGATTTCCCGGTCAAGAACAGGGATGATTTTGAGGGGATGAAGTGGAGATACAACCCCAAGAGCCCGGGAATATACCCTGATTTCTGGGAGGATGTGGTCAGGTCATACGAGAACAGGAGGTACCCGGTTGGCCTGGTTATGATCTCCATGTTCTGGAAGGTCAGGGAATGGACTGGATTGAAAGGACTCTCGATCATGTTCCATAGGGATCCGGATTTGGTCCAGGATATGATGGATTTTTGGACCAGATACGTGATAATCGCCACCGAGAAAGCTCTCAGAGATATCGATGTTGATTACGTACTGATGAGTGATGACATGGCCTACAAGGGAAGGTCCATGATATCCCCGGATATGATGAGGGAGTTCATGCTTGATAACTACAGGAAATGGACCAAGCACTTCAGGGACCATGGTGTGGATATCATTATGATGGATTCCGATGGGTATATCCACCAGATAGCTCCTGTTTGGGAAGAAGCGGGGATCAATGTCATCTGCCCCATGGAGGTTAATGCCGGAAACGACATGCTCGAGCTGCGAGAGGAGATGGGGCATGGTATGGCTTTCTTTGGCGGCATAGACAAGATGAAGATCGCCCTTGGAGGCCGAGCCCTCCGCAAGGAGTTCGAGTCCAAGGTTCCCCAGTTGACCCAGGACGGGGGTTATATACCCAACTGTGATCACCACCTGCCGCCCAACATAACCTACCCAAGGTATTGCGAGTACATCTCGCTTTTGAAGGAATACTGTGGTTGGGAGTCCTGATTGACCTAATCCCCATTTGGGTGTCCATTATTGGTAGGGATTTGGAGATCACCCGGGAAATGCATGGATATGAGTTTCGGGTTTTCCTTCCACCTATAATGGTTCAGATGCGATTTGAGATAGGGCGGGCTTTCTGGCATATCATGTCATTTTAAATTAAATTTTCCTCTTTCTGATCAAACGTTAAGATAACATCGAAAAACGACAAAACCACTTTATTTTCATAACAAAATAGTATTTACAGATCCCAAGAAAGTTGCGGTCGGCTTTCAATATAGGACATATCATAGGGGAATATGGGGTTCTTCTCAGGCAACCTCTTTTTTGCCGTTCTTCTTGGGATCTATTTTCCCTTCACGGGTCATTACTTTTCGGGGCCATGGACAATATAAAATAATGAATCAAGTGGTAGGTTTCCCTAGCGTGGTTCGTTGACGGGAGAATATCCGGATTTTGAAACCTACCTGGTTCGGTGGTGGGGAACCAAGGGATCCAAGATGAGCAGACCCATCTACAGGGTAGCAGATATCTATAACGGGAGTGCCAAGATACGTTTTGCGGCCATCCCCGGTCGTCCCCTGGGCAACTACTCCCTTCCCTACTGGCCCGTAAGGAGCTTCATTTCCTGCATCAATCCACCCGCCGAACTTCCCCAGGTCATTACCCTGGGTACGAAGGAAAGGCAGGAAAGGATATATTTCCGTAATGGGAGCAAGGCACATTCCCATTCCCTGAGGGAGGATTGGGATGGTATTGATTTTGAGGTGGCGAGAGGGGAGGATACGGTTGCCCTGAAGGCCACCAATTACGGGAGCGAGAGCCCCATTCTAATCGAAAACTTCCTTTCCCTTGAGGGAGACAGCCCGAGGGCGGTTTTTCACACCCGTGCGACCAATAAAACTGAGGAGACGATTCCGGGCGCCAGGATGGCGACCAGATTTTGCCAGGATTTCAACTGGAGCCATTTCGGCCAGTCCTCGGGGGATTATTACTGGGAACTCAAATCAGGTGCCGGCGAATCCAGGTCATTCTACGCGTTTTCCTCCGGAATGAAGCGAGGATTTGAGTTCCTATCTGCCAAGGATTGCCAGCTAGCATACGAAGTGGAAGGTCCAGGGCACGAGTGGTCGGTTGAACTTTCCCATACCGCCATGGACCTGGCTCCAGGTGAGTCCATAGGGTATCGATACACGATCTCCTGGCTGGATAGGATTCCAGAATCAGTGAGCAACCGACCTGGCCCGACATCCATCGACCCGGCGGTCCTCAATTACCGGCGGAAAAGACCAGGGGTTTACAGGAAACCGGAATTGGTTGAGCAGGGGATCGGCATTCAAAACATGTTTGCCGAAATTTGGGTGCCCAAGGCGAGGGGGCTCAATTTGAGATACGATTTCCCGGAGGGGTTGGAGGACCTGGAAACCCTGGCTGGGTGGGGGTGCAATCTCCTGATAACCGATTTGGGTGAGGCGGAACAGACCCGGACCATGATCCGTAAGGCACATGAATTAGGAATGAAGGCCTATGTGCAAGGGCGAGGCAATTTTGCATCGGGCCCTCCCCATTTCGATGAATTAAGAAAGGGCGGATTGAAATCCCCGGAAATTCCGGACGGGTTTGGCCAGGATGAGGATCACTATTACTGGTCCTCGGTTGATCCCCTGTTTGATTTCAAGGATATTTTCGAAAAAAAGAGGAGTGCAGCGACCCAGGAGGAAAGCGTAAGGTATTGGAGCAGGTGCTTCTTACAGAAGTGGAGGATGATTCGGGAGGAGGTTAGGGACATAAATCCGGAACCAGGCGTGTGGTTCTACACCCCCACCCCGGGCATCGCCCACGTGGACCCTCTGGATTACTATGACGTATTTATGGATGAGGTCGGAAAGCTGGGAGAGGACCTGACCGTATTTCCATTTTATTACGGCGTGGAATACGATCAAGTCCAGTACATGATACGAAGATGGAAGGACCACGGCCTACCCATGGTGGTATTTCTGCCCATGCGGGATTTCATGACCAGGCCTGGCCAGTTTTTCAGATCCATAACGGCAGCCAGGAGGGGTGGAGCAGATGGCACCTGTGGATTCTCTTTCAGCGTTAGTGCCTGCGACCCAGGACAGGATTGGCAGTGGAAATCTGTTATGCTGGCGGCGCAGGCCAACTTCCCGACCCCGGAGATGAGGGCCCTAGTAAATATCGAGGAACCGGCCCGCCTGGTTGAGGCACTCGCAGCAAGGAGATTGGTTTTAGATCGCCGGTTTCCGGAAAAGGTAGAGACCAGACTGGATGAACTACTGCCAAATGGTGCTGAGAAGAAAGATCACCGGGTTAAGGGCGGGCTTGAGGTCAAGATAAAGGAGGAGGACCCGGGTACTCGCATTCCTGCAATTGATTCTGGAAAAGGGATGATCGCCATGAAGGGAGAATCAGTAGTTCTCAGTGGCGGTAGTCAGTGTGCCCTGGACGCCTCCTACCGCTTACTGGTGAGGTATGCCCTGTTAGCGGAAGCTGAGCTCAGTGGAATCTATTCTTGACCCCAGTTGGGGTGTAAACTAGGTTGTTGCTCCAATCGAGCTCTAGTACTTGTCGGCGCCCTTAAGGGGAAGCTCAACGAGCCAGACATTTCGGTACTTCACCGGGTTTCCGTGGTCCTGAAGGAGCAGTGGACCTGGTTCGTCTATCCTATCATCGATTGCTCCGCCGGTTGGCCCCTGAACCTCGGTGTTGTTCTGTATAACCACGCCGTTTTGAAGGACGCTCACCCGGGCCTGACTCTCGACATTGCCCGAATCGGCCAATCGGGGTGCCTTGAAAATGATGTCGTAGGTCTGCCACTTTAGAGGTGGCTTGCAGGCGTTAACTAGGGGTGCAAATTGATCGTATACTGCGCCACAATCTCCCCTGCCCGGGACCTCAATGCCGTATGAGTCGAGAACCTGAATCTCGTAACGTCCCTGTAGATAGACCCCGCTGTTCCCCTTAGCCTGACCGGTGGCCTCGGGCATGTCCGGTTCCATCCATTCAAGATGAAGTCTGAAATCGGCAAATTTATCCTCGGTAACTATATCTCCGGTACCCTTGACCACTGTCATCGTTTCATCGGAGATCTTCCATCCGGCGGCTTCCCCTTCTCGGGTGTGCCAGTTGTCCAAATCCTTTCCGTTAAACAGGACCTTTGCCTCCGCGGGAGGCTTCAGGCCCAGCGACATGTCGGAAACCATAACTATCCCGGATTGGTGGGTTGGTAGGCTTTCTTAAATGTGAATGGCGTTCAGATCTGGGAAAAAGGTTAAGAGCATTACCAAGTGGTTTGGAAGGGAGACAGGTATCAATGCCAAAAACGGTTCGAGAGTCGACGCGGGATATCCAGGTCCTGGATCAATGCGATGTGTTGGTTGCCGGTGGCGGCGTCTCCGGATGTGCGGCTGCAATTTCATCAGCTAGGGCCGGGGCGGACACCGTATTGGTGGAGAGGAATGGGTGCCTTGGCGGAGTGGCCACGGCAACCCTGATGGCCAACATCGGCAACCTCTTCCTGACAGGGAGTGGCAAAAGGGTGATCAGGGGTTTCGCGGGGGAACTCGTCGATAGATTGGTAGAGGTGGGTGCCGCATCTCCGGGATGGGAACACCGGGATGTACCCGGGTGCGTGATCGATTCCGAACGGCTCAAGATAGTCCTCTCCGAGATGCTTGAATCCGAGGGGGTCAGGATTCTAACCCATTCACTGGCCACACGTCCCCTTATGGAAGGGAGATCAGTAAAGGGCGTCTTTGTGGAGAGCAAGTCCGGTAGACATGCCATTCTTTCCGGATGCACGGTTGACGCCTCGGGGGAGGCCGACCTGGCCTTCAGATCCGGTGCGGAGGTTACCATGGACGGGGGTAGCGCCAGCATTCTGTTCAAGATGGGGAGGGTTGATATCGATGCCTTGGTTGATTTCCTCTCTAGGGACTCGGATGGCTTCCCTGACGGGAAGGACTGGGTAAAGGACCTTGAAACCTTCGTTTCTAACTGGAAGGAGAGGGGGGTACTATTCTTTCCTCACGGTGGTGGTCAGGAATGGAGGTTTCTCCAGGATGTCATATCCTCCTCCGGATTCCAGACCCAGGATGGTCCAGCCTATTCACTGGACGCGGTAGGCATGTATGCCCCACGGGGAGATGGCTGTGTGGTAATCAATTCGAACTTCTACAAAATCGAGAGGCTGGAGATAACCGAGCTTTCGGATTTTGAGCTTCATGCCCAGAAGATGTGCTACAAGGTGGGGGATTTTCTCAAACGAAATGTTCCGGGGTTCTCGGACAGCTATGTTTCGCATGTGGGAGTGGACCTGGGCATAAGGACCAGCAGAGCAATTGTGGGCCGTAAATCTCTTCACCAGGACCAGGTCCGGGATACGGATGGCCCGTGGCTCTGTGATGATGCCATGGGGGTGATGCCGGTGCGGGACCCGGAAAGGAAGAGCGGCGAATTTTTCCGTGACTACACCCATGACGTACCGTTCGGGATCACAGTTCCAATTGGCGTGGATAATCTATTGGTGGGAAGCGCCAAAAGTGTTGATACTCAACCAAGAGGCTTGATAAGGGGAATGACCGGGTGCATGATATGTGGGCAAGCCACGGGAACGGCCTGCGCATTGGCCGCTCTCAGCGACGAAAGCCCGGGTGAGGTGGAGATCAGGGATCTTCAGGAAGCCCTCCTGAAACAGGGAGTCTATCTCGGTGGCCAGGAGAGATTAATGGACCTGGGTCTTGGCGCCTGAATCGGGCTCAGTCAACGGGCTCTATTCGGAGAATTAGAGAGGCCTGGCCGTCCTGGACGGGCACGCTGAATAGGCTTCTTTTCACCGGTTGTGAGAAATGATCATCCTCCACATCCCTCTCCTCGGTCTTGATTTCGACCTCGCCCTGGGATTCGACCTTAAGGATCCTGCTACCCTCGTCTATAAGTATTGATTTGCCCGGGGTCTTGGATATATTGCAGAAGCTGTGAACTGGTATTACCATACTTCCCTTCTGACTCTTGGAGAGCAGTTTGTCATGGATAACGATGGACCCCTTATCGGTGCTCCTTCGGAAGGATAGCTTCCTGACCAGCCTCTCGATGCCTGCCTCTTCCGGGTAGGCCCGCGTCAAATTCATTGATAGCACGTCCTCATGGTTTGTGAAGCTCTGCTCCAGGATGGTGGCCCGATGGTCCCTGCCCCTTTCCTGCTGGCATCCGTTTACATGGGGAACATTGTGGAAAGCGGACATTATGACCGGCTTTTGATATCTTCCCTCGCCGAAATAGTCCTTGGTGTAGGTTCCCTTGCCAAGGTCGATTATCATTGCCTTGTCATCAAGGGCCACGATGAAGTTACCCACATCATTGTGGTTATGGCTCTCGCCGTTATTTCCTCCCTTGGCAGCTAGAACCAAACCTGGTTTTTTAGAGGACTTGGCCCTGCTTATCATCCATTGACGACCAGAAAGGTAGACACGTCTCTCGGGCTTCCAGGTTTCCGGGGATGTCTCGGCGGGCATCCAGATTAGATCCCGTATATTGGTAACGTATCTAAATGGCTCCAGGTCGTATTGGTACTCCGCGAATCCACGTACGTCAGCGGCACCGGTCTTCTTGGAGAGGTAATGGAGGAGGGGAACGTGGTATCCTACCTGTTGTGGACAATCGGAGAAGTTAGCAACCGTTTTCCCGGAAAAAGTCACCCTTTGGGGAAATCTGGCTATTCCCCTGAGTTCATCTGCCCTCAGAAGGGACAATTTCCCGCCCGTTGCAGATTCCAGTAGATAAGATAGCCAGGCGAAGTTAACCATACCGTAGTTCCAGTAGCTTGCGCCCTCGTCACAGCCGCCGTCATTCCCGAAGGAGTCCAGGAAGAGGTTCATGGACTGCATTGATTTCTCGATCATTCTTGCCAATCTATCCCGGTCCCTTAGAAGGATCAGGGCCGAACCCACGACCCCGCAGTTACAAACGGCGGCCCAATTGTTGACCTCGCCGTTTCTGCCCTGGCCGAATAGCCAGGGGAAATCATCCCTCTCCAGAAATGGTTTCCAGCATCTTCTTTTGATCTCGTCCACGACCCTTTCCCTGATCATGGGATGTTCTTCGCAGAGAACTGGGTCCATGACGTGCAGACACTCGGCAAGGGTCAGGGCCGTTCCGGCTGACACCAGATCTACCCACTGGATGTTCTTGTATTTAGGCAGTTTCGTCCGGCTATGAGCGGGTATCACCCAGCTGCTTTCCTCGCATATTGCCCATATTCGATCCATAATGGAGTCAAGAAAAGTGCCGTCTCGACCGGAACACTCGGCCATTACCAGGGTGCGCAAATTCCCGCGTCTCTTTCCGGCCATTCCGTCGTGGGGTTGCCTGTTTCCGGTGCGAAAGTAGGAGAGATAGGAGGTTACCGGTATCATCTCAAGGGGTTCTTCAAGCAACCCTTCTGCCCTGGCCTGAAGGCGATCTCTCTGCAGATCCAAACGCGGGTTATCCAGGAGCAGGTTCCATCCATGTTCATCCGTATAACGGGGTATGGGATCCGAAGGTTCGGTTTCATTCAGGATCTGGCTTACCTGAGCCTTGTCCGGTTCCTCTAGCATGGAAAAACCAACCTGTGCCCACATGGCGAAGTATATAACAGTTAGGGCCGAGGAGGGGGCTTCGGGAGCATGGTGGAGGTACTGCCTGAACTCGGGGGAAAGAACATGCTATCAGGTTAGGAATGATTCGAGGTGAGATGGAATGGCGGAAGAATTCAATTTATGGGTTAGCGGATGTTCCCACGTGGGCACTGATCTCAAATCGGGGGGTCGGAGGAGTCTTTGCCAGGCCATATGCCAGAGCGAAAGGGGAGGGAGCGAGGGCGGTCCTAGCTTCAAGTGGGACATTGCCCTCCATTTGGGGGATTTCTCCGGTTCTCAGACCTCTCCAGATGACGATGAGGGGCTTGAGGTGGTGAATCAATTTGGATGTTTAAGGGATCACCTCAGGGAGGATTTCTACTGTCTAGCCGGGAACCACGACGCCAGTGGACCTGGGGAGGAATGCCAATGGTGGTTCAGGAAATGGGTCGATCCTGAAGGAAGGAACACGGAATTCTCTAAGGTAGACCCATCCAGGAGGCCCTACGAGCTGGAGGGTACCTGGGAGATGTACTCGGTCCGGATAGGGAATATAATTCTATTGATTATGAGCGATAGGAACGATGGCGGCCCCCCGGTGGGCAGGGGATTGAGGGGTGGATACCCTGCAGGCGCCGTCAGTGCGGAGACCTTCAACTGGTGGAGGAGATTGGTGGAGAAGAATCGGGATGGGATAGTCATTAGCGCCCATCATCACATGCTACGTGAAACCACCGTGGCCTCAGGTCCCTGGGAGGGCTTCGAAAAGGCTGAGGACGGGACCTGGCAATCGAAGTACCATGGATACTTCCCTGATGGTGGACCAAAGGGAGCCTCATATCTCTATTTTGTTGGTGGAAAGCCGGACGCGAACTCCTTTGAAACCTTTCTCAAGGAAAATCCGGGGGCCGTTGATATCTGGTTGGGCGGACATACCCATACAAATCCTGAAGATAGGACTGGTGGTAGATCCCATGTCGAGAACAAATGGGGTGCTACATTTGTCAACGCAGCGGCCTTGACGAAATATCATGTGGGAAATTGTTCCGTTCCCATGAGTAGGTTAATAACATTTGTGGAGGGAAGCAGTAGAGCAACGGTTAGATGCTACCTACACACCTCCCAATTTCGGAAGCAGGGTTGGTATTTACCTGCAAAAAGAGTTATTGAACTGGGGTCCCCATTCGAGCGGTAAAAAAAGAAAGAATGGGGCGTTTTGTTTTCCTACCACCGGCCTCTTCCACGGGCTCCACGCCCGCGACCGAAGCCTCCGCCCCTTCCGAAGCCCATACCCAAGCCCATTCTGGGGTATCCCCAGGCCGGACGCGCATAGGGTCTCGGATAAGGTGCTACGGGAGCTCCATATGGGGAGGGGTAACCATAGGACCCTTGGTAGGGAAATCTATATGGACCATAGGCTGGGTAATTCGATCGATTGTATGTGGCGGGATTCGGTGCCCCATAGACCGGATAGGACCCAGAACATGGTCCTCTCATTCCGCCTGTCATTTGACCCATTCCCCTTGGCCCTGTTCCATCAAATCCTGGCAATAATTTTCACCTCGGCATTATGTGCATAAGCACATATATTAATGTTTCGAACTCAATCCAAGTTGCCCTTGGTGGTAAACGGATGCTAGTCCGCGGTGACGGATGGAGATTTCAGACCGATCTCCTCGGTTATGGAAACTAGCTTGACCATAAGGAGGTCCTGTTTGGAGTCCAGAGAGGACCATCCGTCCCTGGGATCAATGCCATGCGCAGCCAAAAAGTTACTGGATAGTCTGCTTCGTCCCTGCTCTACCATCCTTCCGATGACCTCCTCCCTCTCACGGGGATCAGTAACGTAATCAAGACTGCCCCTTAGCACCACGAATTTATAGTCCGAGAGATCCGGAGCATACTCCTCGATCTCCACGCATACCCTTTTATCCCTGTCTAAGAGCTTCATCTTCTTGCCATAGTGAGTGAAATGAAAATAGAGCATCCCATTATGGTAGACATACTGAAAGGGAGCCATGTAGGGATAGTCGTCCTCCTTGAAGGCTATGCGGCACAGGTTGTTCTCCTTAATCAGATTCAATATCTCGCTTTTTGTCATTCTAGGTAGCTTGAATACCATAGCATCTCGCTACATACTTCCTTTTGCGTCTCATAAACTTATCCTAGAATCGCAGGCTGAGGTGTTACGAGATCTGTCTTCCTTGGTCAATGAACCCCAAATTTATAAGAAGCGAATACAATTCGATATATAGCGAAGTGAAATATGAGGCATTGAATTATGTCAGATGAATCAGAACCGGATTTGGAGACATTGAAAAAGCAGATCGAATCTCTACAAAAATCAGTGGAGATGCTTGAGGAGAAATCTGGGAAAAAGAAGTCCAAGGAGGAGAGCAAGCCCAAGTTGAGGGGAATTGAGGGCCTCTTCGTCTCCAGAAGCGAGGATGGAAAGAAGATAGTAGTGGACCTTGGCTCCATGGGGGAGTTTGTGGATGAAGTGGTCAATGGTATCCGGGGAGAGATAGAGAAATCCGTATTCATTGACCGGAACGGCATTGCCATCCGAAATCCCATGGTCAAGCCGGACGCGGAGATAGACGAGGTCGTTTCAGCTGAAGTATTTGCTGCCCTGGGGAATGAACACAGGGTACGGATACTGAAGGAATTGGAGACCGGTGGAATGTACGCCAATGAACTGGAGGAGGAAATACCGGTATCAGCAAGCACTCTTTCCAAGCACCTAAAGACCCTCGAGGAACAGGGACTTGTCCATCAGGAGGCCAGCCGGGGGAGGTACCTGATCACCCTGTCGGGAAGAAAGGCCCTCATGGCGGCCAAAAAGTTTTCGTCCTAGACCCGCCCCGCACCTTTTCACAGGGGCAAACCGCTTCACTTACTGGGCGGTGGCTCCAGGCGATCCAGGGAGATCCTGGCGGCTCCAATGATTGCCAGGATTAGGCCGACAAGAAGTGCGACTGGAATCAAGACCTCTGAAAACCCGAATCTTGGTGAGGATGCCATTCGACCCAGTATCTTAACCAGATTTAGATTTCCCAGGAATTGCCAGGGTCCGGGGTTTGAAAATCCCACGAACAGGGGAAATACGACCATGATTATCAGCAAGGTCAGGTACAGGTTGCTCTCCCTTGACGATTTCGATTTGGCAGAAACCAGGAGGGAGGAGGCGATTATGGCCAGAGCGCCCAGATTTAACACCAGGATGATGGGCAGTTTGTTATAGACCACGATTGATCCCATTACATTGAATTCAAGGAGAAAAATCCAGGCAACGAACTGCACATTTGCCAATAGAAGTATGGGAAGGGTCTTTCCCATTATTAGTTCAAGCTTTGATACCGGGGATGCCATCAGTATACCAAGGGTCCCCGTTTCCTTCTCACCCACGATGGAGTCCGCCATCATATTGGCGGATATCAATATGGGGAAGAGCAGTATGAGAGGGACGACCATGAGGTACATGGCCTCGGCAAAATCCGGGGAGTCAATTGGGAGTATCTCACGGCCTAGCGTGTTAATTTTCAGGGGCATTTCTACCCGATTACCGTAGCCGAGAAGATCAAAACGCTGGCTTGAGATAATAACATTGGCCGACTTGATGGCTGATTGAAGCCGAGCCTCTGCAACCCCGGAATAGAAGCTTGTCTCGTCCACCATCAGGTCGACCTCAATTTTCCACCTTTCGCTCTGGTTGATGTAGAGACCACCCAGGATCTCTCCTTGTTCGATCATATTCTGCATCCGGTCTCTGGTTTCCACTTGTTGGAGTAAGACCTGCTTGCTTGACAGGTTTTCCAGGAGAATTCTGGACTGATTGGTCAAGTTTCCCGAATAGGCCAGTTCTAGCTTAAGATCAGGAGAGTTGGCTGCCGCCTGCATGGGATTGTTTATGGCGGCGAAGGCAATTCCCAGTATGATAACCCCCAGCACAATAATCAGCTCCAGAGTAAAGGTGAACCAATAGACCTTCTTGCTCAGCAGGTCCCGTATTTCCTTTGCCGATATCAGGATTACGAGCCGGTGATCCAACTACATCATCACCCAGAATATGATGATATTGTATGAGAAATGAAGGGCTGAGGCGACCCCGAGGGTCAAAAGCCGGGCCTCGTCACCTTTCCAGAATCCGTAGGACACCATGGCCGTCAATCCGCAGTGGATAACCGGGGCAATGATGTATCTCAGGACCAAAATCCGCCCGTTAACCATGCCGGTGCCCACTAGTGCGGCCGTGAACATGCCGTTCTCGACCAGGGCAAATGCTAGACCCGAAAGAAGGCCCATTTGGACGGCCTCGTTCCGGGTTATCTCGTTCTCGAGGATATAAACCGCATATGGTTTGAAGTATTCCTCAATCAATGCCGCTCCGGCCAGGGCAACAGGAAGCGACCACATTCCCAGGAGTGCGAAGGAGGGAATCGCGATGATTAGTGGAAGGAAAATTGAGGGCAGACTAGATAATGCGCCAAATCCCAGGGCCAACAGGTTTTTTGATCTGTGGCTTCTCGAGCGGGCGACGAGGATATCCCGTAGAAGGCTCCTGATGGAAGGTCTGGGGCCGAAAAGGATACCGTCCTTTCCAAACAGACGAATGGATATCCAAAGGGAAACCACGGAGAAGATGATGCACGACAATAAGGTGGTGGAGGCGCTTACCGGATCAACGGGTTTGCCTGCCGCAAACCTCACCAGCGGGGTAAAGGGGCTTATCCAGGCCAGGGTTCCGGGCAGGACCAGCGGGCCGAATAGGATAACGAATATGAAGACGTAGATTATGGTTATGGCCAGTTGGGCCTCCTTCTCGTTCTTTGAGATTATGGAGACCAGAGAAGCGGCGGATACTATCGATCCGGCACTAACCACCAGGCAGAATGCAACTGCCGGCATGTTTTTAATTTCCATTATTGCTCCCAGGACAAGGAGCAGTACCAGGGCCTGGATCGTGGAAACCGCATAGACTGAGGTTACCTTACCGATCACTATCTGTCCCCGGGTTGCCACGGTGCCAAGTAGTCCCTCGATAGTCCCGAGTTCCCTTTCCCCGGTCAGTGACTGGATTGCCATTCCCGACCCGGAAAGCAGTGGGAAACAGAGGCCAAATGAAAGAAAAACCATCTTCAGGAAATCCGGTGTTCCACCAACTCCCGGGGATGGTTTATCATCTTTATTTCCAGTTTTCCCAGTACTATCGCCGGAGCCATTACCCTCGTTTTCCTTCTTCTGTTCCCGGGCGGGAACTATGTTCAGCTCAAGGGGTTCCAGAAAGGAATGCGCCCTCTCCTCAATCATGTCCTCCAGCTCTTCATCGGTGAGGGATTGAGGATCCTGAATACTGGATGATACGATGTCTCTGGCCGCCGATATCCTTGAACTTCTCTCCTGCCTGTTCTTTGCAACATCGATCATCTCCCGGGCCGAAGCCGATCTTGGGTCTTTCGAGTTAATGATAACCTCAATACTTTGGGTTTGGTTATCCGGAATCCCCACCATAGCGCAGAACTTACCTGACCTCAAGCCCAGGTTGGCTTCACGCCTGGAAACGACGTGCTCGACATCCAGCCTGTCTATTTTTGAAAGCGTTCTCTCAAATTCGGAGCCTCGCACGCCCCAGACGGCAATGGGGGAAAATCCGAGGGCTCTATCGGAAAGCACGTCCTGTCCACCTCCGAGTTCCGTGGCGTAGTTGGCCAGAAGAGGCACTAGTAGGGAGACCAGGATTATCTGAAGGATTAGGCCCATGACGAATCTGGAGTCGTCCGCAACCCGGGCGAGTTCAAACCTCAGAATCTCCAGAAGAGGTCTACCTGTCAACTTGCTGATCACCCTGGGTAAGGCGGATGAAGCTGTCCTTTAACGTGGGCCGGACCTCCCTCAAGTTGGTGATTTCATTTTCCTTGAGGGCCCGGAAAGCTTCCTCCAGAGTGGCCTGACCTATAATTCCTCGGGGAGTAACCCGGTAACCATCAAATATTGACAGCTGGCTTGCCCTGAATTGGGTGTTTCTTACCTCTACCTCGACCAGCCCGGTTTCACCTGCCCCTAATTCCTTTACCTCCTCCACCGGCCCCAAGGCTAGTATATTTCCCTGGTCGATGATGGCTACCCGATCGCAGAGAAGTTCCGCTTCCTCCATGTAGTGGGTGCAGATCATGATCGTTCTCTGGAGTTCTCGTTGATCGGAGATGAACTTCCTCACCCGATCGGCCGTTGCTGGATCCAATCCCATTGTAGGTTCGTCCAGCAAAAGGAAATCCGGTCTATGTATCAAGGCACGGGCTATGGCGAGTCGCTGTCTCATTCCTTTTGAAAAGGCCTCTACACGGTCGTTGGCCCGATCCTGTAGCCCGACCAGTTTCAGGGTTTCATCAACCCGCTCCTCGACACCGTCTCTCACCCCATATATCCTAAGAAAGTACTTCAAGAGATCCCGCGCTCTGGGGCGGCTGTATAGGCTGGGCTCTTCAGGGAGATATCCGGTTCTTTGCTTGATTTGCTTTGAGTGGATCCTGATATCGAGGTTGAATATCTCTGCCTGGCCACCAAATCTAGTCAGAATTCCGGCCGCTATCCTCATCAGGGTTGATTTGCCGGCTCCATTGGGCCCGATTAGCCCGAAGCACTCACCGGCCTTTACGTCAAGGTTTACCTCATCTAGGGCCACGAAATCCCCGTATCGCTTGGAGATTCCTCTGAAATCTAGAACGCTCACGGAGGGTTTTTGTCATCCAATTCTAAATTGGTTTTTACCCTCAATTCACATTTCTTGTAGATTTCCGAATTAAGGGGGTTTAGGAGTCCCTTTTCCCGATCTCGTATAAATGAACTACTTCCTGACATCCCAGAACCCTGCTTTTCCTGGATATGGTCCAGTCCTCGGTTATGGTTAGTTTCTCCCGGTCGATTTGGTTACTCAGCCTGGTAATGGATCCGTCGCCGGTAATCTCGGATATATTCGAGTAAAGAAGGTAGAGTCGTCCACCAGCTTTCATATATCGAGGTGCCTGGGCCAGAAACCTGAGCAATGTCCTCTGCTCGGGATCATATATACCAACATCGTAGGGCGTTTCCGGACAACCAATTATCCAGGGAGGATTGAACACGATAACATCGAAGTCCCGTTGCTCGACTGGAAGAAATAGATCCCCGGGACCCTTCACATTGATCTTCTCACGCATTCCCAATATTCGTGCGTTTTCCCTGGCGTTCTCCACTGAGTTCCTGGAGAGGTCGGTGGCGACCACGTTTCTTGCCCCCTTTCTTGCCGCCACCAGCGCCAGCACCCCGGTTCCCGTGCCCATATCCAGGACTCTATCTCCGGGCTCTATCCTCATCCTCCTCTGGACAAGGTCAATAATGCTCTGGTCAAAGGGCACATATACATGGGGTTTTATGGTGATCCTGGCCCCAAGAGCGTTGATGTAGATGCCCTCCCTGGATCGCCTGATATCGGTTAGAATCCTTTGAAAGCGCCTGAGGGGGACAAGGTATTTGCGTCCCTCTTCCATTTCCCAGGAAGTCCAGTCCCCCAGGTTCCGTATTCCCGGTGGGTTGGTGATGTCCGATAGTCCCTCGGTGGTAACCGGTACCATCAACCTGTGGACGATGTTCATTATCTCCCTGTTCTGTTTGGGTTTTGGGAGCAGGCCATCACGGTATCTCATCACATACCATATGACGACCCTGACATCTGCATAATCACCGTATAGTACAACAACCGAGCCGGCCTTGAGGTGCTGGAACACCCGGTCAGCTCTGGAACTGTTAGCTTCAAGGAGATGTATCCTTGACCCGTCCTTCAAAACCGGTTCCAGATGGGCGGGTATGCTTACGGTACCCAGTTTTCCAAGCTCAATTTTCTTCTCCTTCATTTCTGATCATCGTGAGGAGGGACATACCAAATTGGTCATCATAGTCTATAAGCCCGGGTCTCATTCACCATCGCCAGGTAGTTTTTGACCGGCACATAGTTGGCAACCGAATTCCCGGACCCCACGGCAAATCCTTTGCCACCGCAAGCATCTATAACGCTTCTGACGTAACGCCTGATGTATTCCTCCGAGCGCCTTGCGAGGACGTCCATATCTATACCTCCCAGGAGGGCTATATCGTCTCCCCACAGCTCCTTGGCTTCTGTTATCGGCGTGTGGGAGTCCTTGAAGGAATGTTTTGCATCATATCCGCAGTAATCGATTATCTCATCCATGACCTGGTGTAGGTTACCACAGGAGTGAAGTATAGCTGGTTTACCCTGGGAATGGACCGCCCTGACCATCTTCCTGTGCCACGGCAATATGAATTCCTTCAGATGTTTAGGTGAAAGGAGCGTCCCGCTCTGATAACCGAAGTCGTCGCAACAGTTCACGGCACCCACCTCGTCCACCCCGGCTGCCGCCCTGGCAGCAGCGACCACTGGTTCCCCTAACTTGGCACAAACGTCCCTCACCAAACCTGGATTTCGGTATAGATTACGACTAAGCGCCTTGACACCCATTATCCTCTCCGCGAGGGGCTCTTGCAGCCCCACCGTGGAGGCGATGATTTTCATCCCCTCGGGGAGGAACTTGGACATGGAGCTGATCCTTTCCAGCTCGGGGGAACCGGGGTCCGCCCACCCAAAGTTCTCGTAGTCCTCCCTGGTCTTAACGACTCCATCCATTGGTGCCCAGCTTCTATACTCCCTGGGAAGGCCTGCCGTGTCGGCGGCCTTCCTGCCGGGCATACCGCTTCCCTCCTGATGACAGCGGACGCCGGCCGGGACGTAGTCATAACCGAGATTCTTGTAGAAGCGAGCCGTCCTCTCGCTCTGCTTATCGATGAGATCCCGGTCATCGTTCTCCGGTATCTCTCCCTCTACGGACTCCACAATTAGTTCATCGATCCCGATTTCGAAAAGGGGGACCCGGCCGGTGTAGCTCCGGTTGCGAATTGCTCTCAGTAGATGTTCAAATGCCGGTGGTGGGGGACAGGACATGGTCTAACTCCTGCTTATGACTATCACGGCTTTAGGTACCTGGAGAGTTTCCACGGTTGCCCCATGGGAGACCCATCTTGATTCAATCTCGATATCCTCCTTGGTTATGGCTCCCTCGCTCCCGTCTGGAAGTTCTATTATCCATTCCCCATTCTCCTCCAGCTGATCCAGAATCTCCTTTGGTTCCCGGTTTTCTATCTGTTCGATGACGTATCCGGTGTTCGACCTGAATCTTGGTCCAATTCTGGAATGGACCGGTCTAATATCCTGGGGCTCCTGGTGTAGGGTGGGGTCCTCCTCCACGATAACCAGTTCCTCGGCCCCAGCTGCGGCCTTGATATCTTCAGACGCCTCTTCCGCACCCTGGATCTCGGCAATTATCTCCACGGATTTAAGGGGAGAGTTCAATGAAAGGCCATTATCGGATTTCCAGGAGCGTATCTCGGAGGCGACATCCTTGGCGAATTCGCCGACCTCCCTGGCCTCGGGAAACCTCCATTCGGCCTCTGGGAAATGGGCAAGGTGTATGCTGTCCTGGTCTTCCCGTTCCCTGTAGAGCTTTTGATAGACCTCTTCCGTGATGTGGGGGAACATAGGGGCCAAAAGCTTGGTAGTTGCCAGCCCGACATTTCTGAGGGTGATAAAGACCCCTGGATTCTCTCCCGAGTAAACCCGTGATTTGACGAGCTCGATATAATGATCCGCGAATTCGTGCCAGACGAAGTCCTGGACCTTCCTTAGAACCGGGGCGAAATCAAATCGATCATAATCTGCCTTGACATCTTCAACCAATGATGTCAGGCGGTCCAGAATCCATCTGTCCAGGACCGATTGGGGCTCCTCCACCTCGCTTTCGCCCTGCCGGTTCTCAAGGGCGAGCCGCGTGAACTGTTGAATATTCCAGAATTTCTCCATAAATCTTCTGCCCCTGACCAGGTCCTGGGGCCTGAAGTTGTTGTCCTGTCCCAGTGCGCATAGCGCGGCCAGGTAGCGCATGACATCCGCACCATAGTTCTCCAGGGTCTCCAGAGGGTCTATGACATTTCCCAGGGAGGCGTGCATGGGAGTTCCGTCCGGCGAGAGAATGAAACCATCTATCATGACCTCCTTCCAGGGCTTGGAATCAAAGAGCAGGTGGGAGCGAAGCAGGGAGTAATATGCCCAGGTTCTTATTATGTCATGGGCCTGGGGGCGCAACCCCGTGGGGAAATAGTGTTTGAACTTATTTTCATCACGTTTCCAGAAGGATATATAGGCTGGGGAGATCGAACTGTCCATCCAGGTATCAAAAACGTCCTCACATCCCTTCAGCTGACCCCCGCATTCGGGACATTCATCAACCGGAGGATCGTCTTTGGTGGGGTCCACATAGCATTGCTCCTCCTCAGCGATCACCACCTCGCCGCACTCGCATTCCCATAGGGGGATTGGGGTCCCGAAGTACCTCTGCCTGGATATCACCCAGTCCCATTCGAGGGAATTGACCCAGTCCTCGAGACGTTGCCTCATGTGCTCCGGGTGCCAGTTCAGTTCCCGGGCATGTTCCAGAACGCAATCAGCGAATTCAGTTGATTTCAGGAACCACTGGGGTTTTCGGAGGTATTCCACCGTGGTCTTACACCTCCAGCAGGAGCCAACCGATTGTATGGTCGGAGCCTGGCCACGTAGGAGGTTTGCTTCCTTCAGATCCTGGATGATGGCCTCTCTCGCTTCCTTGGCCTTCATTCCCCGGTACTTTCCGGCCTTTTGGGTCATCCTTCCCTCCTCATCAATGGCCATCTCGAATTCCAGGTCGTGCTTTAGTATCCACTGGAGATCCTCCTTATCACCTATGGAGCATATCATCACTATCCCGGTTCCCTTCTCGGGGTCAACGGCGGCGTCGGCCACCACCGGAACCTCTCTCTCGTAGAGGGGGGTGATCATGTGCTTACCGGCAAGTTCTGAGGTCCTTTCATCCGATGGATGTAAGGCAACCATCTGGCAAGTACAGAGCAGCTCCGGTCGGGTGGTGGCGATGATGATCTCTTCCCCGGTTTCGGAGATCCGAAATACCAGATTATTGAATTTGCTCTCCCTATCTTTGTACTCGACCTCGGCGTCGGCAAGTGCGGTTAGACACCTGGGACACCAGTTGACTGGGAAGGTGCCCTTGTAGACCAATCCACGTCTATACATCTCGATGAAGCTGAGCTGGGTAATTCTACGATAGTAGGGCGCATCGGTCTGGTAATAGACCGAGCGGTCCATGGAGAAACCTAGAATCTCGAATTCTCGGGTCATGTCCTCGATATTTCGATCCGCAAACTCCCTGCACATCTCGATAAATTCGTGTCGGTCGAGGTCAAGACGTGTTACTCCCAGCTTTCTCTCCACTCTCTCCTCTATGGGAATTCCATTGGTGTCGAAGCACAGGGGAAACATGACGTTGTACCCGCGCATTCTCTTATACCGGGCCGCCATGTCAATATGGGTATAGTGAACGGCGTGTCCAACGTGAAGGCCGCCCGAGGCGTATCTCGGGGGATTATCAATGAGGTAGGAGCGATCAGCGGCAGCTTGGCTTTGGTCAAACTCGTATACTCCCTTCTCCCGCCACCATTCCTGCCACTTGGGCTCGACCTCTCGCCAATCGTAACCTGCCATCATCAAACCTCTGGTAGGCTTTTTTCTTCACAGTCAACGGGTTTCTTAACGCTTTTCTCCCTGGGGAGACGAGATCAACCTTTCAGGGAAAAGCTCATCTAGAAGCTTCACCGATCTATTTACAACCATCTCCAGGGAGCCCGGGGCAAAACGTGACCAGTTCCCGGTCCGGGTCTCGTGGCCGCCTCTTGCGAAAGCCTCTCTTGTGGGGAGATAGCCGGCATAGTGGCCTACGTCATGGGCTGCATAGGTAAATTGGGCAGGGGACTCCCGTTTAATCCTCAACT
Organism: Hadarchaeota archaeon (SeqCode); assembly: GCA_964621445.1. Classification (GTDB taxonomy): domain Archaea; phylum CAYQAE01; class CAYQAE01; order CAYVLA01; family CAYVLA01; genus CAZUNO01. The sequence goes on from CAZUNO010000006.1 coordinate 52,105, forward strand.
GTCCCTCGACAAAGGGTTCACCGGGAAGACCGACCAATCCAGAACTACCTATTCGAAAGGCCTGGATCTGGTAATCGAAGTAACTAGACTTCCTACGGAGGCGGTGGAGATCCAACAAGCCGGCAGCCATCACCCACTTTTGGTCAACTCCATCGCCCCTGGGGTTCCATTTGGGACTGGGTTCCCTTTCTAACAGATCTCTGGCTGCCTGGAGTTCGTTTCCATCGATTTCCCTGAGGGGCAGTGGGGCTATATTGTTTTCATGATCCAGTTCTGGATCATTCGAGAACTCCAGTGTTGGAATTATGGAACGAACCCTGTTGGATAGCACCCTTCCCATTCTTTCGTGGCTCTCAAAATAATCGGGTTCGAAGGGGGGCCAGGGGTTTATGTTTCCGCAGCATCCATTGAGGATGATAGGTATGCATTGATTTCCCAGGTCCAGTCGCAATCTTCTGGCCAGATTTCCTGGCCAGTCCGCTGAGACCACTGGCTTTGGAAAAATATGTACGGGATGGCATGTATAGTTTGTAATTATGGAGGTCAAGTTGGAGGAAGAGTTCCTAAATGCAATCAGACCGAGTTCGGGGTCGATCGGGCCTTCCAGGTGTAATATGTCAGTGGGTCCCAGGGAATCTGTCCATCTCCTCCCCGGCATGAAAACCGAGCCATCCCTCCTCACCGCTCGTCTGTTGAAGGCCACGGTGCCCTCAATTCCCCTCCCGTAGGCAACCTGAACTGGCTCGAGACGATTATGGGCCCTTCTCACCGACTCCTTGATCTGCTCGGTGGCAAAAGAGCTGTACTCGGGGTCGCTTCCCCTGAGCCAGCTGAATTCATCGGGAAGGTCAAACTCTGGGCTCAGCATGAAACCCCCAATGGCCGGGGCTGAATGGGTTTGGGTAGCATGAATCATCACCGCCCCGGCATCCAGGCCAAATTTCCTCCCTAAGTCCTGGCGTATCCGATTGGTGTAAACACGCGTGATTATGGTGACATCGACGGATACCAGGCACAGGAGCTGACCGTCAGATTCCAGCAATAGGGCTGAAGCATATAGCGGGTCCTCGATGGATCGGGCCGGTCTGTAATCGGCTATGGATCCCGCGAGGTGGGTTCCCCTTTCCGGGGTGATTTCTACCCGTGCCGCACCAACTTGAAGTTGATGGTTATTTTCCCCTTCCATGGTCCTCGATTAGATCGGTTTGTTCTCGGGAGTTAAAGCCTGACCGGAACCCCCCGTTCGTCCAGATAGCGCTTTACCTGGCCAATTGTGAACTCCCCGAAGTGGAATACCGAGGCCGCTAAGACGGCCTGTGCGTGTCCCTCAACCACCGCCTCGTAGAAATGCTCCAGCTTTCCCGCTCCACCACTGGCTATCACAGGTAATCCGGTGGCGTCAGCGATCGATCGAGTGAGCTCCAGGTCATAACCCTCCTTGGTTCCGTCGGTAGCCCTGCTGGTTGGTAGAAGACGGCCAACCCCTATCTCTGCCATCTCCTTGGCAAATTCCACCGCGTCCTTTCCGGTGGGGGTCCTCCCGCCATCAATATATACCTCTCGACCGGAGGGGCAGGCATCATTTACATCGGCATCAATGGCAACCACCAATCTCTGGGATCCAAAACGAGCCACGGCCCTCCTAATCATCTCTGGATCGCGGTAGGCGGCGCTGGAGATCGAGATGCAATCGGCCCCGGAGTCAAACGCGTCCTCCATATCCTGGCAGCTCTTGATACCGCCACCTAGGGTCAGGGGCACATCGACAACATCTGCCACCTTCTCTAAAACATCAAGCATCGTCTTGCGTTTCTCGACGGTGGCCGTTATGTCCAGAAATGCTATCTCGTCCGCTCCCCCTTCCGAATACGCCCTGGCAGCTTGCACGGGGTCGGCCGCGTCGCGTAGGTCAACGAAATGTACCCCCTTGACCACCCGGCCTTCCTTCATGTCCAGGCAGGGGACTATGCTTACCGGTTCCATATTTTCAATTCTCCTGGGTTTAGGTCCTGATTTCAAGTGCTTATTTGTTTTGCCGGTTCGGGGGGTTGGGGGCACAAGAGATATAACAGTATTGTGGGCTCGTCTAGCCCATGATGAAGTCGCCAATCAAGGTAGGAGTAATCGGAGCGGGAGCGATTGGAAATTCCCACCTCAAGACATACAGTGAGGCTGACGAGGCTGATCCAATCGCGGTTGCCGACGTGAATAGGGAGAGGGCCAGGAAGGAGGCCAAGAAGTTTGGAATCGACGAGGTGTTTACCGATTATCACGAATTATTGGAGATTCCGGAACTGGAAGCTGTCAGCATCTGTATTCCAAACGTTTTCCATGCACCGGCATCGATTGCGGCTCTGGAGGCTGGTAAGCATGTTCTATGCGAGAAGCCTCTGGCCGTGAACGCGGACCAGGCCGAGCTCATGGTTAGAAAGTCCAGAGAAACGGGAAAGAGGCTTGCCATGTCCCTAAACCTACGTCACAAGGGTAGTTCGTTGATGCTCAAAAAGGCAGCGGAGGATGGCCAACTTGGAGAGATATACTACGGAAGAGGAGGCATGCTAAGGGATAATGCCATACCTAGAGGATGGTTTCATAGAAAGGAGTTCGCAGGTGGGGGCCCTCTTGTCGACCTCGCTTCCCACATATTGGACTTGACCTGGTGGATAATGGGTAGGCCGGACCCGGTGTCGGCATTTGGTTCCACCTTTGCCAAATTCGGCCCCAGAGGGCTTGGAATGGGTAGCTGGGGGGTCGGACACCAGGATGGCCCCTTCGACGTTGAGGATCTCGGAGTGGGAATGATCAAATTCGAGGGAGGCCAGACCCTTATCGTGGAAGCAAGCTGGGTGGTGAACATTGAGACTAGGACCTATAGCGAGGTGTCGGGAACCGAGGCCGGGGGATCACTTCTTCCCGATCTGAACGTTAAAAAAACGGATGGAACCCCTCTGCAAATGGAGGCCGAGGAGGACCAGGACCCCAGGCTCAGGTTCCTGAAGGACCTAATCCATGGCAACCCAGCACTTGGCCCGGGTGAGGATGGTCTAATGGTTACCAGGATGCTGGATGCCATCTACGACTCGGCTGAAACCGGCAAAGAGGTAGAGCTGTAATCAACGAACAGGTGCGTCGGTTCAGCTCTCCGCCATCTTGGTGGCCTTAACGGTCCTGTACAATCTCCTCCTGACCATCAGGGACCAGAGGATGAACCCGGATATGAAGAGCGTGGATACCGAGACCAGCCATTCCACAATGTAGACCCAGATTAGCGCCTGGTTCTTGACCTCGGTGGCCACCCGTTTTGCCTGGGGAAAGCGATCCAAGGCAGATGCCATGACTTCTTCGCACTTCGGGAAATCCTGTTCCATGTATTGTTCGATGGCCTGTTCGTAGAAATCCTCGATTTCCCATATTTCATCCCTGATTCTCTGGGTATTGGCACCGAATTTGTCCACGAAGTCCTTTACCGAATAGAGAACTGCGATACGGTTCCTGTACTCGATGAAATACGCCTTAAGTCTGTGGAAAACCTCGACGTCCTCTATGAGATCCCTCTTGGTGGAGTACAGGAAGATGTTCACCAGCATGTCAGGGCCATAACGGTGTGAAGTTGGGCTCTTCGAGTATTGTATCAGGGGCCCGGGTACAAAGCCGCCACAGGTCAGGGTTCTCCCGCTCCCGTAATCCCAGGCTATGAGGAAGGGGACCCTTCCCTTTCCGGGGAAGTTCCCGATTTGCCAGGCCATGGTCCGGGCCGTTTCCCGGGGTATCACCAAACGGGAGGCGGCCGTATACTGTTTCTCGACATCGAAGGGGATGAAGGGGGTGAGAACGGGATCCGGGAAATCGGGATCTATGACCACCTTAAAGGTGTTGGTTGCGCTTTCTCCTCCCGCCTTTTCGGCGACGGCCGGAGCGTCATTTGGGAAAGCCTTTTGAGTCTGGGAGTTGGCCCAGGCTCCGTGGATCTGGGAAACTATGCTGAAAACGCTTCCATCATTTAGCCCTCCAGCCCCGCCCTCTATGGCATCGTGCATCCATTTATCCTGGGTGGAGCTGAAGAGGTTGTATTCGGTTGCGGTAAGGTAGAGGAAGTCGTATTGGCGAAGGTCCTGGTAACTTCGGGGGAAATAGAGCCTGATGAATTTCTTTGCATCCTCCCGGCTGACTATACCTGTATCCCTGGATGGCACGGTGATATATTCCACTAATGGTTCGTTGTCCAGGTAAAACTGGGCGGCTCGGAGCTGTCCAAAATGCCCGGTTATCAGAATATTGATCTTCTCATTGGAGCCAACCCCACTGGGAACGAGGAGGTGGAGGGCTAGCACTGATAATAGTGTCAGGAAAAGGGCCCTTCTGCCCATGTTTTCCATTACTTCTCTATTGGCATATAAAGATTGTTGAACCTTGGATTTTCATAACTCAGATCAGGCCGGCCGGAAAATGGAGACACCGGCCAGTTCCCTTCCGGCTTCCGCGATGTAAATGGTGCCGTCGGCAGAGATTGCAGCTCCCTTGGCGCCCTCTATAGTATCGGTTTGTTCAATTGTGCGGAATCGGGTAACCAGCTTGCCGTTGTTGTTATACTTGTCGATGCTGGGCTGGTAGTTATTGCTATTATCCCTGGCCATGAGGTATATATTACCAAGATCATCCGAGGCCATGGCGTGGTACCTGTAGTGCCCGTGGGTGGCGTCCTTGGTGGAGCCGGGGTTGGCGAACTGGAAAAGAAAATTTCCCTTGGAATCGAATTTCTGGCACCTGCCGTCGAATTCAGCAACGAAGACATCTCCATTGGGATCGGTGCATATCCCATGGGGGGCCAGGAATTCACCATGTCCCGTTCCCCGAGCTCCCCAGCAACGGATTTGGGTTCCTTGCCCATCAAAGACGATGACCCTGTTGTTCCCTACATCTGCAACATGTACCAGTCCGTCCCTGGATATGGCCAGGGAGTGGGGTCTCATCATTTCACACCTGCCCTCCCCCTCCCCGCCCCAGCACCTTAGAAATCTGCCACTGGAATCAAAGACCTTGACCTGGCAGAGGTTGCCGTCAATAACGTATACCTCCCCATTTTCATGGACCTTCAAATCTCTGGGTCCATCCAGGCCTCCCGGCTGGTTTTTCTTTCCCTTCCCGATCTCCCCCAGATATTTTCCAGAGGGCGAGAAACGGATAATCCTGGCGGTTAAAGGGTCGGCGACTAGAAGGTTCCCGGAGGACTCAAGGGCAATTCCGTGGGCTTCCGCCATCTCATCGGGGCCTTCTCCCTTTCTATTCCAGAAGGTCACGCATTCGTAAAGGGGGCCTGGGCCTTCCAGGATCACGGTGGCCCATGAACTCAGATGTTTTCCCTCCCCCACTCTAGCCTCTATCACATGCTCTCGCCTGGGGGGGTCGACAGGCGCCCTGTATACGCCGTTGGAGTCTATGGTTCCTACCTGATGGTTACCATCCGGGATGCCGTCGACCGACCACTGCGCGGGTGAACTAGCAGGTTGGAGTGAAAATTTCTGTACCGAATCCGGCTTCAAACGTATCATGCCGGGCCGGATAATGGACCGAGAGAATCTCATGGGCAGGAAACCTGCAACCGGTCCTAATAAATGGGAACAGTTTTAGGATTTAGAGGAGTTTTGACAGGTGGTTGTTTCTATGGACGGAAGGGATCTATGCGGGCATGGAGTCGATTTTGCTCTTCAAATGGGCGCTGAATACGCCGAGGCGAGGTACGAGAAAATTTTGACGGAGGGATACTCGATGAGGAATGGTGAGATCCTTTCCGCCGGGAAGAAGGAGCAGGAGGGTATCGGGATAAGGATCATAGTTGAAGGGAGTCTAGGTTTCTGCTCGATCGACGGTTTGGACAAGGGGGAGTTGGAGCAGTCCATAGAGGAGGCCCACAGGATGGCAAGTTCTTACACCCGCAGGGAACCAGTCCGGTTCTCTAAGGAGGATGTCCACGAGGATAGCTGGGAAACCAGGGTTGCCATTCCATTCCATGATGTTGATCAAGAAACCAAGGTCGATTTCCTTACCGACATCGATAAATCAATGGACCCGGAAGAGAACGGGTTGGCTTTGAGAAACCTCAGCCTTAAAACCGTGAATAGAATTAAGCATCTTACCACCAGCGAGGGATGCGATATTCAGGGGTCCAAATCACTCTTCTCCCTGGGAGTTATGTTTCAGGCCGAACACAACGGCCATTCGGAACAGAGGCACTTCAGCATCGGTGGAGCAGGAGGCTGGGAATGGGCGGAGGATGAGGATCTACGGGAGAGAATAGCCGATGATGCGACCAGGACCTCGCGCGTCGTCTCCGAGGCCAAATCCATGGAACTGGGAGAGATCGATGTGGTTGTGGGGCCGGAGGTGGCGGGAATAATGGCCCACGAGAACTGTGGCCACCCCTCGGAGGGCGATAGAATAAAGGGCAGGGAGGCTGCCCAGGCAGGAGAGTCCTGGTATTCGGACCTGGTTATCGGCGAATCCCAGATTGGCAGTGAGGCCCTGACCATAATTGATGATCCTACCATTAGGGGGAGCGCTGGGTTCTACCCCTATGATGATGAAGGGGTGAGGGCCAGACCGAGATATCTCATAAAGAAGGGTATCCTTAACGAGCTTCTACTTAACAGGGAATTCGCATATAGGTTCGACACCAAATCGACCGCCGCCGCCCGTTCAACCGGTTATGAACGGGAACCGATCATAAGAATGGCCAACACCTACATTGCACCTGGTGATCATTCCCAGGAAGAGCTGGTAGAGGATATCGATAAGGGTATATTCATGAGCAGTTTCACGGAATGGAATATAGATGACAGGAGGTTTCAATCAAAATACGTGGGGTCCCATGCCCTTCTCATAGAGAATGGAAATCTTACCGAGAAGCTGGTGAGGAGGCCGGTGCTGGAGCTGACGACCCGTAGATTATTCCGATCCATAGATGCCTGTGGAACCGGTTTTAAAGCCGACCTGGCAACCTGCGGAAAATCGGATCCAATGCAAGGAATACCGGTTTGGACCGGCGGCCCCTGTGCGGTTAGATTGAGGAATGTCAGAGTGGGGGTGGGCATTTGAATAGGGAACGCGAGATGGTCGAACTAGCTCTCGAGGCATCCGAACCGGCCAGCGATGCCGTGGTTCGGTACGTGATAAGCGAGGGCAGTCAGATAAGATTCTCCAACGGTCAGATAGACATCAGCAAGATCTGGAAATCCCGAAAAATGGATGTCTTCCTGGCCCTTGGCAAAAGGGTGGGGAGCACGGAAATAGAAAACCCGACTGCCGATAAGATATCATCTCGCGTGAGCAGGCTCATTTCCCAAACTGGGAAGATGAGGGAGAGCGAACTTTTTGGGGGAATATCCCATGAAGGCCGGGTTCAGGGAAGTGAGAGGGGAGTGATCGACCCCGATATCGAGGGATTTGGCTCGGTCGCACCGGGACTGGTTAAGGAAGCAATTGCTTCCGCGGAGGAAAAGGGAGCCAGGAGGGTGGCCGGGTCCCTGGTTTTCGGTAAGGACCGCATCGTAAACGGAACCAACTACAGTGAAGGTGGGGAATATGATAGATCGTATTACGAGCTCACCGTCAGAAGCTTTATCGATAACGAGACCTCCGGGCAGGGCCTGGCCTGTGGAAGGGACCTTTCCCGGGCCGAGGATCGTTTTACAAGGGCAGGACGGGAATCGGCAGAGATAGCAAGAATGGCCGAAGGGGGAGTCCAGGGCAAGGCTGGTGTCTATGACCTAATCGCATCTCCCACAGTTTCCGCAAATCTTCTCGGGGGCCTGGCTTCGAGCGCGAATCCCTTGATGATGATGTTGGGTTTTAGCCCCTTGGATAATCGTTTAGGACAGGAACTGGGCCCCAGGGAACTGTCCATCCGCGACGACCCAGACGTGGAGGAGGGTTTGGGATCCAGGCCGTGGGATGTCGAAGGCGTTCCCAGTAGACGGGTTGATATATTTGAGGAGGGGAGGTTCGTGGGCATGGTCCATAACACCAGTACCGCAGAGCTATTCGAGGCAGATAACACCGGGTCCAGTTGCCTGGTAAACATGGGTGGGAATAAGAGTCTGGCTCCCTGGGCCAGCAATCTAGTATTCGAGCCGGGAGACGAGGGCCTCCAGGAGATGATCAAGGGATCCAGAAAACCAACCATATACGTGACTTCGAATTGGTATACCCGATTTTCAAATTACTCCGAGGGCACCTTTTCCACCATTCCCAGGGACGGCATATTCCTCATAGAGGACGGGGAGATAAAGAGACCGGTCAGGAAGATAAGGATCTCGGATAACATCGTGGACATGATTTCGAGGATTGAGAGCATAGGTAATGATGTCAAACAGGTCCACTGGTGGGAGGTGGATACCCCCACTTTCATTCCCCATGTCAAGTTTAACGAGGTAAATATCACCGCTGCAAGGATATAGGAAGTGAGTTTTTCCTTGGTTTCCAGGAGCGATCGGGAAGCGGCCGAAAGGGCCAGGTCAAGCTACAATATCATGAGTGATTGGTACGATATCCTGGCCGGTCCCTGGGAGGAGGAGATGAGGAACTCTCTTCTCCAGGGTATGAACCCAGGCGGGGTTGAAAGGCTGCTGGAGATCGGTTGCGGAACCGGAGGCACCCTTCTGTGGCTGACCGAAATCGACGGCCCGCTTCCAGTGGGACTGGACGTCTCGGAGGGCATGTTGGACGTCGCCCGGGACAGGCTAGAGGCAGCGGAAGTAAAGGAAACTAAACTCGTTCATGGCGACGCCTTGACCCTTCCATTTGCCAGTGCGGTATTCGGTGCCGTGCTTATGGTTTTCACGCTGGAGCTATTCTCGAACGAGAACATCTCCCAGGCTCTTTCCGAGTGTAAGAGGACCCTGGCCGAAGATGGGGATCTGTATATCGTTTCACTTGGGGTTAATGGTGGTGGCCCAGCGTTTACCATATATGGCTGGTTGCACCGATTATTTCCCAAGTTCGTGGACTGTAGACCGATTGACCTACCCAAGATAGTTGAAAGGGCCGGGTTCGAGGTCAGGGAGAACAAGACCCTGGAAGAATGGGGTTTCCCGGTTCAAATGGTTCGTGCTGGACCGATGTAGGCCCTAAGGGGCGATCATAAGGGCCTTAGACGCAGGGAGTCGAGATCTATGGGTTTGGAGAAAAGCATATCGATGTCCAAAGACGAAGGCGGAATTTCAACTGTATGGGACGTCCACTCCTTTGATTGGGGCAACATGACTTGTTTGTCCCATCTTGAATTGGAGAGGGTGATGGTGAGCTTCTCCGGTGCCCTGTAACTCAGGGTCAACTCAACTCCGTTTTCGCTGAGCATTGATTGAATCTCTGCCACCGCTCCTGATTCTCCGTTTCTGTAGGTGATTGCTGGGCTGGAATCATCAGTTCTTTGAGCGCTCCAACCGCTTTTTAGGAATGCTCCAGGGCGATGTCGGAGAGGATTGGTATCCCAGGAGGTGCCGACATTGGTAAGGAAACTGGAAGGTGTTAGGAAGGCGTTGCGTATCTCGATTGAATTATCAAGGCTGAGAAGTATTTGGCTAGAGCCCATGTGGGGAGGTATTGTGAATGCGTGGATCGTCCAATTCTGAGATTCCTCCACCTTGGCGAATTGAACGGTAAAGGAGTTTGAAACGTCGATAACGGCTCCATTTTCTGATCTGTACTCCATGGTAACCACCCATGGAATGCGCGTGTCCACATTATTGATGATGACCGGGTTATTTTTGCCGATCTGCCAGGTCCCGTTATTTCCCCTCCTCTCAGCGTATATGCCGGGGCGAGCCCTGGCCCGGGCATCGTCCTGAATTTCAAATATCGTCTCATCCGTATATATGCAGATGTCCGAGACCCAGGCGACCTCCGTGAGTTGTGCTTCCAGAATCTTGATCCTGGTGCCCGAAAGGGGCAATTTCCAGTGACCAACCTTCCAAGCTCCCTGGGCTTCGAGTCCCCCCACCTCCTTCCAGCCGGTCTTGGTTTTCATGGAAACCGTGCCGGGGTGATAGGTAAGATATCGGATGGCCAGGATGTAGTCCTTGGAGTTGTCAACCCCCTGCAGAGATATCGTTGCTCCGGGAGGTGCAAGCCGGCATGATTCATCATATACGGTGTCTACCGGCCCCCAGGAACCGGACTCCATCTTGATTGGCGAGTCCGATGTCCGGTTTGAAACATCCAGATGTATTATTGAGGGAACCGGGTGGTGTCTGTCCTTCACGAAACGTCCCAACACCTCATAGCTTTGGCGAACAACCGAGTTCTCACTGCGGAACATTTCTGCCGGGAAAACGTAGTAGGCAAGAGGTTTCCTCATGTAGAGGTGAAAAAGACCTCCGTCAAGGTAGTGGTAGAAGTTGTTTATTGCACTCATATCTCCGGTTAAAAGACGTCCGGGGTCCAGTTCTATCTCTATGGATACCCCCAGATCCTTAGCAGCTTCCGCTATGCGATCCAAATCGCGTCTTTCCCTCCATTTACCGGTAACCCGGTCCCTGAAGGCATGGTTGGGCTGGATCCAGACGTAATCAAAAAGGAGATCTCCCGACCGGTAGTCCTCCAGATCTTCAAGGTTCTTTTCGGAATTGTAGGGTATCCAGTAGAGGTCGAGGTCCCGGGATTCCAGTTGACCTGAGAGAGCGTTAACTAGCTCCCTGTCCCCCTGAAACAGTTCCTCCCTTATCCAGTAGAAGCCTATGAGCTCCAGATTTCTGTATTGTTCCATCTTCCAACGTTTTATCACCTGATCGGTGAACCATTGACATGCACTGAGTCGAGCGTCAAGGTAGGGTTTCCCATTGGGTGATCGGAAGCTTATCCTTTCTTCGGAATCGTCTTCTGGATTGAAGTCCGTGACCCTGGGATCTGGATAGGGTATTGAGATAATTACTCCCTTCTTCGAGGGTCGGCCGAGCTCCTTTTCGGCGGCATATATCTCGCTATTTAAGGCATCCATTTGCTGTTCCTGGGCGAACAGCTTATCTATCCACCATTGCCATTCCTGATTTCGGGATTGACCTCGGAAGTTTGTCTTCGAGGCTGATGACAGGGAGAGGAAGAGATAGGAGTCAAAAAGCCATTCCCGGCTGCGGCCGTCCTTGTCAAGATAGGATACGTAGGGTGCCAGGTAATCCTGATCAACCGTGTATTTTCCCTTTTGACTGGGAACGAAAACCAGGGCGAGGTCGTTTATGCCCTCGAATGAAGTGGGGGAAGCTGGTGCCTGGCTCATTTTTACGGCGACCAGGGATAGAGTGAAGAGGAGCAGAAGGAGCGAAATTGCTAAGCTTCGTATGGAGACCGGCCTTGACCTATCGGCCCGGTTCAATGTCTGATGGAGGTTTTTCATTGGGTTTAGGGATAGACCAGTTTGGGAAGTGGAGTGCATGGTCTCGGTACAGTTCCTGCAAAGAACCTCCCGTGGGTGCGTTCCTGTAAAATCAAGGGAACCGCTCTGGTCTTCGAAGAGGGGACCACCACAGCGTGTACAGTAGGTGAAACTGCGGTCCCCTAGCTGTCTTTCGGGAGATACCCACACGGATTTGCGTTCCACTAACTAGCCGGAGAATTTCGGGTTAAGAATGATTACGTACAGCCCCTTTGTGTCTGGATATGGCACTAAAATATAAGTCCGGGGCTCATGGCATTGGTGGAGAAGACCCATGGTTTATTTGCTCGAACCCGATGGTCCTGGCCCTCTAGTTGAGGATGTCTGGCCCAGCCTTTTCTACTCCGAGGAACGTCTGCCTGAGATGAAGAGGAAGATCAACGAACTGAAATGGGCCAAGAAAACATTTCGTAAAATGTTGAGGGAAGCGGATTCCCTCCTGGACGAGGAACCGGTTCTGGCAGATGGAAGGCCTGGATGGCGGCACGATTTCTACTCTCCAGTTTCCGCTGAACATCTCCTGTTCGATTCTCGGAGAAATGGAGGGTTCAAGGACCCGATCACGGGGACAAAATCTTATAGCCAGGATCAATACTCGGCTTGGGTTCTACTCCAGCACGAACGCACATATCGTATTATGCGAAGCCTTTCCTTCCTGTACAGGTTAACCGGGAAGGGACAATACCTGTCCTGGGTCATCAAAGGTTTGGATGAGGCGGTTAGATTCTTTGACAATCCGCCAAGAAACCACGAGAGATACGGGGCAATTTACTTCCAACCCCTCTACGATGCACAGATTATGCTTCTCCTTTCCAATATATATCGCCTCGTCGGTGACCAATATCAGGAGGATCGGCGGGAATCCATAGAGAGGGTTTTTGAGAGTGGATCCGTCAGTCTCCTCAGGTATGTAAAAGGCGCCAGGGTGCATAATATTACCTGTTACGTTTCGGCGGCCATTGGCACCCTTGGAATAATTCTGGGGAGGGAGGACTGGATTGATATGGTCCTTTCGGAGAAGGATGTGGGGCTTAGAGGTCTTCTAGGGAAGGGATTGAGGAGAAGAGAGGAAAAGGAGCCGGATGGATTCTGGTATGAGGGGACCACCTTCTACCACCTATATGCCATGTTCCCTCTCATATCCCTGTTTGAGATGGCTAAAGCCAAGGACATCGACGGTGAGGAGCTGGAAAATATGAAAAGGTCCTTGAGGGTCATGTTCTGGGCGTTAATTAGAATTGCTGGGCCGGACTTCGAACTGCCATCCCTGGGGGATCTGGGGTCTTCCACCATAAATGATCTCCGTCGGTGGCATCACCTTTACGAGTACGGGGCCGGAATGCTCGATTCCGGACTCTCCGGGTATCTTTCTGCCTTTCTTCAAAGCCAACAGGACCGTGGAATGTCGGCGTTGGCCTTTGGACCCGATGATCTATCGCCGCCGGCCTCCCCGGAGTTCAGGGGAGTGATGAAGGACAGCGGCCTTGCGGTTTTAGGATCCGACAGCAATGACGGAGATTTCCGCGTATTATTCAAACCTGGACCTCATGGAGGCGGACATGACCACCTGGATAAGCTCCAAGTGATCCTTAATACCTTTGGTAGTGGAATAGCCCCCGATATAGGTACATCCGGATACTCTCTAAGAAAATTCAAGAAATATTGCGTAAGCACTCTGGCCCATAATACGCTTATGGTTGATGATGCCAACCAGGATAGGGTATCGGATTCCGATATCCGGTTGGGCAGGGATGGGTGCCCGGTCGGAATTGTACGTGACGCCTACCCCGGAGTAGAGATGAAACGGGTTGTTTGCCTTGATCCGCCACACCTATATCTTGAGGACAGCTTAAGGTCAGAGGATAGCCACATCTACTCCTGGATATTTCACGCCAGGGGATCATTGGAGATGACTGGTGGGGAGAACAATGCTTCCCATAACTCGTCACTGCCCAAGGATGGAATTTTTTCATTTCTAACCGAACGCCGTTCGTTTGGACCGCTGAGGAAGGCGGAGGCATTTTGGCACTCGTCAGAGGGCATCGATCTTAGTCTGAGGATGTCCTGGGATTCGGATTTCGAGGTGATCACCGCTAAAAGTCCAAATAATCCTCTAGATGGCTACCTGGGAACTCTGATAGCACGAGGGAGGGCCGAGAAAGTCGGTATCAAATCCGTATTCACCGTTAGCAGGGACGGCAACTGATTTATTAAGGAGAAGGGGGGTGAACCCACATTGCTGGGGAGAGTTTCAGGCATTCTTTGCATCCTGCCACTCCTCCTAACCCCTTTGTGCCTAGGGAGGGTGGGTCCTGGTGGAGTGATTCGAACAATCTGTTTTGGGGATGTGGTGGATCAGTACGGTGGCTTCAATTCCTATGTGGTCGTAAGAAATGATCCGGCAATTGACACTACCCTGGTGCCCACCAGGCCAGGGTACCTGGGTTCGGTTGAGGCGGCACTGAGGAATATGCGGATCTACATGCCAAGGAGCTATCAGAACCTAATCGATGAACAGGACCTGATAGTTACCAGCGACACTGATCGCGGCGTGTTTAGTAGCCAATGGATCGACTGGCTTGCAAGATCGGTAACTGATGGTGGGCTTTCTCTTGAGTGGCTTGGTAGCATTAAAAGCAATAATTTCGAGAGCTGGGAGGGAACCACCCTCGCCAACATAGCACCGGTCAGGCCGGGAGGACAGCTGGATCTAAGGGGGTCTTTCAAGCTAATCATCCAGGACAGGGATGAGGAGCTGATGAACGCCTTGCCCTGGGACAAGGCACCCCCACTCCTCAGGCTCAACACGCAAATACCGAGGGGAGAGGGAGAGGAGGTATGGGCAACGTCAAACACTCCGAGAGATTATCCTTTCCTCACCTATTGGGAGATTGGTCAGGGATCTGTGCTATGTTTCGCGACCAAATTCCCAAACGGACTCGATCTGTGGGTTAGGGATTGGCCATATTTCCAACAGTCAATGATCTATATGGTTTACAGGGCCTCCGGAAAGGACCTGCCCAGCGATCCTTCCCTAATGCAGCACATATACTCCCTCTTCTTCGAATACGGGGAAACGGAATCCACAGTGTTCTCGGTCATCTCATTCGTGGAGGATTTTGGTGGGCAGGTTCAGGGACTTCACCGCAGAATGGATGAGATGAGCGATATGAAAATTAGGGCAGATAGGGCATACATGGAAGCAAGATATGATGAGTGCGTTGAAATAATGACTGAGATTGGAGCCGAGCAAAATTCAATAATGGAGGCGGCCCTGGAGGCGAGGGATTCTGCCCTCCTCTGGGTTTATATAATAGAATGGTGTGCGGTCAGTGGGGCTTTACTGATGGCCGGATTCTTCCTATGGGCGGTCATGATCCGTCGCAGGCTCTACAGGGAGGTCCGCACAACGAAAACTCACGAACGATGAGATCTCCGCAGGGCTCTGTTCCAGTACTAATTGGAGATTTAGGTTATCTATTCCTCGATGAAAAGTGGATTGGACCAGGCCTTCCTCCCCTTATCGTCTACGATTTCGATCCTTACGTAGCCCCGAGGAGAGAACCATTGGGGAAGGCGGGATTTAGTGAGAAGTTGCTGGCTGTTGGAGTATTCCACATGGCCACATGGACCCCTGGTTCTCCATCGAATCGATTTAACCGGGGTGCATTCTATTTCGATACCTGAATCGTTGGCCTCTATGGACGTGAATTTGGGGCCACAAGTTGAGTAGAAACGGCCCTGCTTGAGGGAATCGAGAACGTGTGCTGGGCTGCGTTCTCTGGTCCAGATTTCGACCCAGGCCCTTCCAGCACTTGAAAAGTAGCGCTTCTCGGGATTGAGATGGGCATCATCCGAGGCTACTCCCCAGATTCTCCTTCCACTCCCCAGGAGCATATCCCACAGTTCGGTGGAGATTCCGTTTCCATAGGCCTCCTCGCAATAGGCGTTGTATATCTCGAGTGCCATCAAGTGGCCGCAATCAAGGTACACCTCTGGCAGGGCGGCGGAGTAGGTCGGGTGGGCCCCGATTGTGAATGCGCCCTGATCAGATAGAATCCTGGCCTTTCTATAAAAGGGAAAAGATGGGTCCGGAGTGTCGGTTACCCCGATGCCAAGTATGTCCGGCTGACCCCCCACCTCCACTCCATCAATTGTAATCATGGACCCCGTCGTGATGTTCCCTATGGGGGTAACCATCCTGTGATCGGTTATCGCCACACATTGAAATCCCTGGCTGCGATATTCTTCAACCGTATTCTCCGGGGATAGACCGCCGTCGGAATGATCGCTGTGACAGTGAAGTCCGGTCTTTACCCAGACACCATCCCCACCAAGTGTAAGGGATTCGAATTTATTGGAGCACAAGGAAACACACCCTGGTTAGAAGTAATATCTCCCGTAAATGTGTTCTCCAGATGGCAGTGAGATTATTTTTATCAATGCGGTATACCGCCGGTTCCGGTTCGTTTCAGTCAACACATAAGAAGCGTTCCGGGTATTAGTTAATGGTGTTGGACTTGAGGTCAAAAAGGAGTTTATTGATAATTCTATTAGCCGTTCTGGCAGTAAGCATACCATTGGCAGTTCTGGGACAGGAATTGCTCGAGGGCGAGGAAACTGCTGAAGATGAGTCAACTGAATTAATGCTGATGGTCGAGAATAAAGAAGAGAAGGGCGAAGGTCCTCCCATGAGGCCTCCTTTACAGCCCAGGAAAAGGCGATGGCGTGAAGGCAAAGGGGGTATTTTGCCGGCCGAAAGGGTAGATGAGATTGTGGAAGAACTTGACCTTACGGAACAGGAGAAGGCGAGATTGGAGGAGCTGATGGACGATATCGAGGTTCTTCATGATGAACTTGAGGAAAAGAGGACGGAAATATGGGAGATCCTAAAGCCAAAACTGAAGGAGAGAGCGGAGCAGGAACGGGATGAATGTCAGGAAGCGTCCGATGAAGTAAAGGATATGGCTGACGAGATAAAGGAACTGTACGAGAAGCTCAAGGAAGCCATAGCTGACGGAGAGGATTCTGAAGCGGAGGAGATAAAGGAGGAAATCGCTGAGAAAAGGGAGGCTCTCAGGGATATGTTCAGGGAACGGGTTGATGAATGCCGGGGTCCCTGGCAACGCAGAATTCGCGAGAAAGTTGAAAAGGTGAGATCAAGGAGAGATCTAGGGGAAATCGTCAGGAAAGCGTTGAGTGAAATCAAGGAATCAGACGATGAGGATTCTATCTCGCCCATAAAACAACGAATCTCGGATATTCGAGAGGGAATTCAACAGGCAATGAAGAGTGGTGATGAGGAATCATTGGATGAACTTCGGAATAGAATCAGGGAAATTGCGAATGATATACGTTCCTATTTGGATGATAGAGGACTACGTTGCCCCTTCGCTGAGTGTACGGAGTCCGCTGGTGACTGATGATCGAGATGGGTAAATAATGGAAAAGAAAAAGCGATTGGCGATCATAGTAACCATTCTTGCGATCCTCCTGATTACAATGGCAATATTTGCCATAAGGAACATCAGGAGTAGGGATAAGGACCTATCCGATTTTCTCGCGGATATATCCGAGGGAGATGGAGATATGTCGATGGCCGGCGCACCCGCGGTCTTACTTGAGAAGGAATCCGAGAAAGGTTACGAATCACCTCCCGAGGAGGGCAAGGTGTTTATCGTGAACCGTAAATATGCGGATCCCGTAACCGTGCGGAGAGCGATGAAGGCAAGAGGTGAAAGGTTTTGGTCCAGGGTAGCAGATGGTGTGAGGAGAGGTGCCCGGGGTTTCATATGGGTTGGGGGAGAGCCATATCTGCTAGGTCCTTTCAGCTTGGAGGACGGGAGTGGAAGGGCTCATCTTTTGAAAATCGGAACCCAGAAGCCGGTTGTAGCCGGGGAGATCAACATTAATTCCGTGCAGGGAGAGGTTATAAGCGCTACCCTTCGATTAAAAGACAGGGGATCCTATGACGTATTCATAGCCCGAGAACATCCCAATGTGACGCTGCTTTTCGAGGAAGTAAGGGAAAGAAACCCGAGTGATAGGAATGATGCGCTTAAAGCGATCTTAGCCTCCTACGGGAAAGAGTCAGGATAAGCTGCTTCCGCAAATAGACTTAAGCCATTGGTAACGATGATCAGCCTGGGGGGCTCATATCTGGTAGAGAGCTTTACGTGAGCCAGGAAACCTGGTTATGAAATCATGGAAATAAAACTAGAGGTGGATGGACGCGAGCTGGTGATGAATAGGTTTGTTAGGGAAATACTAACTTCAATGGTCACCTGCGCTGTTTTCAATCTCCAGAGAGCGAAGGAAAATGCTGAGAGCAAAGAGATGATCGGTGATAATTGGATGAGCATAGAACTGGAAATATGCAAACAGTCTGATAATTAATTTCTGAAAGAATATCTCCCTTCATGCAGAGATTCCATTTTGTAGTGGATAAACTTAAACGGTTGATCGCATATGGGTGATCGATGAAACCGTCCATTGGCATCCTTGACTGTGGCTCGGGCAACCTAAGAAGCGTTGAAAAGGCGTTTCGTCATCAAGGCTCAAAGCCTGAGGTGTCAGGAAAGATTGAACTGGAATGGGATGGACTGGTCCTGCCAGGTGTTGGAGCCTTCGGACATGCCATGGCCAACTTGGAAAAGGTTAGAGATGACATCATAACCTATGTGGAGACTGGAAAACCCTTCCTGGGAATATGTCTTGGTCTGCAGGTTCTTTTTGAGAGCAGCGAAGAGGACCCCGATTCCTCTGGGCTCGGTCTCATCAAGGGCCAAGTGGTAAGGATCAGGGGGAATAAGGTACCTCATATGGGCTGGAATTCGTTAGATATTAAAATAAAATCTAAAATATTGAATGAAATAAAAACTGGAGAGTATTTATATTTTGTCCATTCCTATCACGGTGAGCCCGAGGAGGAAGTAACGGTTGCCTCCTGCAGGTACCAGGGCCAGGATTTGACGGCATGTCTGGAGAGGGATAACATCCACGCTTGTCAGTTTCATCCCGAAAAGAGTGGGGTCCTGGGGCTCCGGATTATTAGCAATTTCGTGGAGATATCCTCTGGAGGGTGCTGATGGGTCTAGCAAAGAGGATAATTCCCTGTCTTGACTGCGACTTGGCGGTTCCAGGGGGCAGAGTGATCAAAGGCGTGAAGTTCAAGAGACATGTGTATGCTGGGAACCCCGTGGAGAGGGCCAAGATGTATGACGATCAGGGAGCCGATGAGATCACTTTCCTGGATGTAACGGCCTCGCACGAGAGGAGGAGGACAATGAGCGATGTCGTTGAGCGTACCACCGATCATGTGTTCATCCCAGTGACCGTTGGGGGAGGTATACGCAAGGTGGAGGATTTCGTCAGAATGCTAAGGGCGGGTGCGGACAAGTGTTCGATTAACACCGCTGCGATTGAAAATCCCCAGATTTTAGGGAAGGCGGCGGAGGTAGTTGGATCTCAGGCCGTGGTTATTTCAATTGATGCCCAGAGACGCCCGGCGGAGACCGGCAGCCCGGACACAACGGTCATAGACACCCAATGGGGACCAAGCTGGTATGAGTGCATTACCTATGGGGGCCGAAAGGAGACCGGTATTGATGCCATATCCTGGGCCGGGCAGGCGGAGGACCTGGGTGCAGGGGAGATTTTGCTAAACAGCATAGAGACCGATGGAATGCAATCCGGATACGATTGGGCATTAACAAGGGAGGTATCGGAGCTGGTCGATATACCGGTGATAGCCTCCGGGGGGTGCGGCAAACCCGATGATTTCTACCAGGCATTTGACAGGGGAAAGGCCCATGCAGCCCTGGCTGCTAGCATCTTCCATTTCGATAAATACACGGTCGGAGATATCAAGAGGTACCTGGAGGAAAAAGGTGTTAGTGTCAGGCCTCCGGAACCCGGGAACTAGGGAAGCGATTTTATGAAACTGTCGAACAGAAACATGGAGTCGTGGGGACCTGGAGTGGCCTCGGGGTGGAATTGGATGGTTACGATCTGGTAGTCCTGATGGACAAGCCCCTCGATACTGCCGTCATTCAGGTTCTTCATGGTTATTCTAAGTCCCGTGTTCTCCAGCGATTCTGGGTCAATGCTGAAGCCGTGGTTCTGAGTGGTGATATAGACCTTGTTCCGGACCATGTCCTTAACAGGGTGGTTACCGCCCCTGTGACCGAATCTCATCTTGTAGGTAGTGGCACCCAGGGCCATGGCGGTTAATTGATGGCCCATGCAGATGCTCATGATTGGGAAATCGGGAGCAAGGTCCTTGATCGTTTCTATGGTCACCTTTACTCTAGAGGGGTCCCCTGGTCCGTTGCTCACCATTACAAAATCCGGTTCGTAAGAGGCGACCTGATCCGGCGTTGAGTCGTAGGGTAGGACAACGACATCCGCGCCCCGCTTGGCAATTCTGGTAACTATGCTCCTTTTCATGCCGCAATCGATGATGGCACACCTTTTTCCTGCCTTGAGGTCAACGACCCCGGTTACTTTTTTGCAGTCCCCAACCCGGTAAAATTGGGGTCTATCGGGTGATACAAGCGGTACGAAATCAAAATCCGAAAGGGGAGGTCTTTCCTCGGCATCTTTCACCAGCTCCTGGGCGTCGATTGCCTTATCTGAGACCTCGAGCGCCGCGTTCATGACCCCTTTATCCCGGATATTGATGGTTATCTCTCTGGTGTCAACTCCTTGAATACCCGGAACCCCGTTCTTCTCAAGGTATTCATGGATGGTCATGGATTTGTGCCTATGACTAGGGTGTTCACATGCCTCTCTCACGATAAAGCCGGAAGGCTGTATATGGTCGGACTCAAATCTATCAGGATGGGATTCTGGATCGGCTACGCCGTAGTTACCGATCATTGGATAGGTCATCATCAGGAGCTGACCGACAAAGCTGGGGTCAGTAAGCGTTTCCTCATATCCAGTCATGGTTGTATCAAAGACAAGTTCGCCTACTGCTCTTCCCATAGCGCCAAACCCCTTTCCCTTGTATATTGATCCATCAGCCAGGGCCAGGACAGCGTTGAGCTCTTCCATGTTAATTCCACTGCCGACTAATCCGGATGTGCTTATTTGTCTTTCCCGGAGAGCTCCTCATCGCTAACCTGAGGTAGGTGGCCCTCTATTCATTGAGTCTAAAATCAAGGAGAGATTCTATTTCCCTGCTCTTCTTAGGGCCCAATCCCTCGATTTCGGATATTTCCTCGCCCGAGATGTGGAAGAGGTTTCTAAGACATTTGATTTTTTCGAGAATTCTTCCTGCGAGAACCGGTCCGATGCCGGGAAACGATGCCAGTATGGCCAATGCGTACTCCTTTTTGGTGTAAGACCTGCACCTGGGTATGGCTATTCCCAAGGTGGGTCCCTGTGACCAATTCCTTTTGGCGAGTAGGGAGATCAAAAGAGCGGACCGGCGTACATCCGGGGTGTGCAGGACCTTTACAGGGGAGGAGAGGGTGATTTTGGATAGGTAGCCATAATAAGATTTAATGTTGAACTCCCTGGGAAATCCCATTGTCCTGCCTTCAATGAGCAGAATCGGGATCTCATGCATTTCGGCCATGTATTTGAGCTGGCGATCGAGCCTTCCCGAATACATGGAGGATAAAAAGTCCGAGAGGGTCTTCCTCTCAATGCATGCCGAATCGGATATAACATAATCGCCGCATGTTAATGCTCTACATTCAGGGTTTACACCCAGTCTGTTCAGAGCCCTTCTCATCTGGGGCGGTTCATAGGTATCAATGACCAGATTCCGTTCAGGGCAGGTTGGGGAGCTGCGCACACCACGATATCCAATTGCCGAAATGTAATATGAAATTTTTCCAGAGTTGAGTTTAAGGATGTTTAAGCTTTAGTTGGATGAGGGTAAATAAGGACCAGGATTGGTGAGCATTAATATTGGTTCAGCAACCGGCAATACCCATGCCAATGCCTAAGGGAGACATGCAGCTGATGATCGGCATGGGGGAACCACCTACGAGGTCAGTTGAAATGATAAGGAGGGCCGGGGAAAGTTTGGGATTGGATGAACGAATAATCACAGAGCTAGTAAGTCCCCAGGAGGTAAAGATATTCAGGGTACCAACCAAGACCCTGGGAAGGGTAATCATTCACTGGGGATGTATGTCCCTCCACAATAATGCAAGGGGCCCCTATAAGGGAGGTATAAGGTTAACCGAGAATGTTACCCTGTGGGAAACGGTTGAGCTTTCTCGCCTAATGACCCTGAAGACGGCGGTCAATGACATCGAATTGGGAGGGGGTAAGACCGGTATCAGGGTTGATATGCCCAAGATGTACCGGATTTTCAATCGACGGCCCCGGGACCCGGATTTTGAGAGGATAATTCGTATTGATGTGATGGAGTACTTCGCATACCATTTCCGAGAGATCTTTGCCAGTCACGAATACGTACCAGCCCCGGATGTGAACACCGGCGGGGAAGAGATGGCCGTGATCTTCAACCAGACCATGGACCCGGCCTCGGTTACCGGGAAGCCATCAGGCGTCCACGGGTGGCTCCCGGGTAGAAGAGAGGCCACAGGAAGGGGGTGTTTTGAGGTTTGCCGGTTGGCCTCTGAGCATCAATTGGATAAGGACCTATCGGAGTGCAGAGTAGCAATTCAGGGATTCGGCAACGTCGGGGGCTGGGCGGCAAGGTTCCTATATGAGAATGGAGCGGATATAATAGCAGTTACCGATTCGCGCGGGGGTGCATATGATAAGGATGGTCTTGATATCCCAGGGCTCAAGGAATACAAGAAGGAGCAGGGAATGGTGTCCGGTTTCTCGGGAGAGATCGGAAATGAGGACCTATTCAAGCTAGACACCGATATCACCATACCGGCCGCGCTTGGCGGGGCAATTAACAAGGGAAACGCCGGGGATATCAACTCGGACATAGTTGTGGAGGGCGCAAACATGCCGGTGACCTGCGAGGGAATGAGAATCCTGGAAAGGAAAGGGGTGCGCGTGGTCCCCGATATCATTGCCAATGCGGGCGGGGTCATAGCTTCCATGGAGGAGTATTCGGGATCGCTTTCAGCGGTTAAGACCCCGAAGTCCAAGGTTTTCGATGTCATAGGTGACAGAATCGAGAGTAGCTACCTCGACGCCCTGGATTTTGCGGAAAGCGAGGATATTGAGTTGGCTGATGCAGCCGTACAGATAGCCACTGAGCGGGTTTATGAGGTCATGAAGAAGAGAAGCCTGATCTGAAATTTTAAAAGGGAACATTATTTTGATACCGACCTAATGGTTAGGTGATAAACATGGAGTACAAGACTCTTGGTAGTACAGGACTTGAGGTTTCGGTAATCGGATTTGGTTCCATAAAGCTCCCAATGCTGACCCAGGGAAAGGCCACCGAGGTAATTAACAGGGAGCTCGATCTTGGTGTAAATTTCATCGACACGGCTAGAGCCTACGGTGATAGCGAGAGAAAGGTGGGAGTTGCCACCAAGGGAAGAAGGGATGATTTCTACCTGGCCACTAAGACGAATCAGAGAACTGTGGAGGAGGCTAAAAAGGACCTCCGGACCAGCCTATCCGAACTAGATATGAACAAGATCGACCTCTGGCAACTTCACACGGTGAGCGACCGTGATCTCTGGAAGAAGGTTATGGGGCCTGGCGGAGCACTGGAGGCAGCCAAATGGGCCAAGAAAGAGGGATATGTGGATCATATAGGAATCACCATACATCGTGACCTCAGCGTCATGCGAGATGCTATCGAGTCCGGGGAATTCGAGACCATCATGGTTGCCTACTCCATAATTGACCAGGAGGGAGTTGAGGATGAGATACTTCCCCTGGCAAAGGACCATGACATGGGGGTAATAGTCATGAAACCACTCTCGGGGGGAATGATGGTAACCCCCACCGAGGAGGATGAACCCAAGCCGGAATATGATCCCATAGTTAGAGGAAACCTCAGGTACATAATCTCCAATCCTGCAGTAACCACCACGATACCGGGGATCCGTCGGCTGTCAGAGGTGGAGGAGAACTGTGCAGTGGGGGAGAGTACCGAACCTTTGAGCGAAGAGGAACACGCCGAGCTTATGAAGAAGATCGGTCAAATGGGAATGTCCTTTAGATACGAGCAGACGTGCCTGGGCTGCGGGTATTGCCTGCCCTGCCCAAACGGGATAAACATTCCCGAGGTTTTCAAAGCCCTCCAGGAGTACCAGGGGTACCCGGACAATCTCAAGTACATGGGGCTGGAGACCTACAAGTCCCTTGAAGTCACCCCCGAGGTCTGTACAGAGTGCAGGCAATGCATGGAGAAGTGCCCCACCGGTTTTGATATCCCGGCAAGACTACAAGAGGCAAAAAAAGTGCTTGAGCAGGCAATCGAGGAGGAAGGCGGGTAGAGTCCAAGGTCCAGATTGATGGACTTTTTAAGTTAATGAGCCCGATTTAGGGGAAGAACCACGCGGAATATCTTGGTGGGACTTCAGGAAGCGATCTTGAACCCCTACGGGTTCGGATTTCGGAGAAAGGTGGCCCAATAAATGATAATGCAACCGATAGCGGCGCCCAGTATGGCCGATACGTTCTTGATCAGATCGGTATTCTCCGCTTTCCGTTCCCTTCTATCGGCCGCCTCCTGCAGTTCATTCAGGTGTTCCTTCCTGTTCTGGTAAAACTGGCTCGCCTGGTCGATGCTGTTTTCATACCTCTGTTCGGAGTTCCAAACCCACTCCAAGGAGTTGGTGAATAGGGTCTTGAATTCCAAATCATCCACGAAAAGACCATAGTAACTGGGCGCCCTGTGGAAATCATCGCCTCCGAAGGTAGCAAATGTGATGGAGAACCCCTCGTCAAGATACTTTACCATTGCCGGGGCGCCGGTGCTCTTCTCTGAAAATAGTATCTTATACTCGCCCGATTCCGGTTTCCTGGTCTGGATCTCATTGGCGGTCGTGTTGAAGTAAACGATTACCTTGTGCTGGGGTATGCTGAAGGTTGAAACCCCCTCGGATATTTCGTCCTCTTCTTGCTTGATGAGCGTCATTATGAATTTTCTTTCCTCGGGGTTGTATTTTGGTGATCTATATACATTTCCGAATATGGGGAACACGTTCTCGGAGGCGTTTTTGCTGGCAAGCTTTGATCCTGCAAAGCCCATCCCTATGAGACCTCCTCCACTCCCGAAGAAGGACTGTAAGGTGAGGTTCAGATCCTGTTGTATGTCGCTAGCAAGGGTTACCACCCCGACCTTGACGTCGGGGAAATACATGCTGACCTTGAAATCCTCGAGGGTATGGCATAGCCGTACCCGGGCTGGGTCAAATCTATCGTCCCCCTCGATCATTTCCTTAAGAGTATTCCCGTATTCTGGCGATTTTGGGGAGTATATGAGAATAACGGGTTGAGTCTCATTGTCGACCTGGGCTGCGCAGATATTGGTGAAGATGATCATTGCCAAAAGAATGATGATGTTCTTGCGCATTGACTTAGATCTGCTTATGCTCTCTGATAAGTATTTCGAGTTGATTGGGCTCCTGGCTTAATGGGGTATCGTTTTACGTGGAAAAGTACTTATAAGGTGGTAATCAAGTTCCAAGTCCGGATGAGATGTTGAGCCTTGTTGGATAGGAGGCTTATTGGACTACTGGGCATGGCGGTACTGGTCTCGACCGCGTTCGCGGTCATATTCTTCGTTGATACCACGGAGGAGGATATTGAGATAATCAGGAACTATTGGCAGGCCCCAAGTCTGGAAGGTTGGAAACGTCTTCCCCTATCAGAGGAAATGGTGCCTTACACCCTCAGTCTGGTGGCAAGAAAGCCGCTCGAGGAACTATCCATCCGGTTTGGTATTCTGAGAAACAATACCCTGGATGTTAACTATACAGGATGGCAGGACCTGAGCATCAAGCAGAAAGCCCTGAGGGTTGGTAGCCTGGACTATCTGGATTCCCGGGCCACCGATATCTCGGAGGGCCTGGATGTGGAACCGATTGAACAGGAATTTGAACTAGTTCTCCGGGAAGAGGAGTACCGAGTCTATATTATAGATTATCATCCCTGCATTGCACCCCTGGCTAGCCCAATCGCGTCAATTGATGTTCCATACATCTTTGCGTTTCTGTTCGATGGAGAAGGGAACATCTCCCAGTATTATTCGGGATATTGGGACTTCTTTGAGAAGCGAGAGCTGAGCATTCAGGACATGACCATCCAGCTGAATGAAAATGCAACCAGATATGCCAATGATCAGAACATGGGCGAGGGAGATCTCCCCCTTAACAGGACCTTGGAAATGCTGGGAAAGATCACCTTCAATGAATTGAAGCCCGATGATCGGGTGTTCATCACATATAGGGTCAATGGTGGGGCAGTGTTGGGGGAGGAAGCATTCATGCAGATAATCCGCCTAAACGTTAATGGGGAATATCGAACACCCCTCATCAATATACTGAAGAGATAGCTTGTCTTCCCCGGATGCTAGTTTTCTTTCATTTTGGTCATCGATACCTCGCTGTAGAGGCGTCTTTTCACCATCAGGCTGTAAATCACGAATCCGGCCAGGATGGCCGTGCCGGTCACTGCGGTCCATTCGGTGAGGTAGACCCAGAACAGGGCATTTTCCTTCATCTCTATCGCTTTCTTATTAAGCTCCGAAAGCTTGTCTATCATGTCCTGAATCTCTTCGAGGGAGGCTTCATACTCCCCTTCCAGATAGAGGTCCCGAGCAATGGATCGACCATCATCTGCTTGCGCGATCTCCTCTTCGAGCTCGCCGGTGCTGGTGCCGAAGGAGTCAACAAAATCGATCATGGAATAAATCAGGTTCTTTTCGATGTTGTAATTATTGAAGGAATCTCTCAGATCGTGGATCAGGAATATATTGGATGGGAGATCCTTGCCCACCGAGTAGTAAATCATGTTTAGCATCAGATCACCGCCGTATTCGTTATCGTTCCTTCTCCTGAACCAGGACTCGTCCGCGTCTATTCCTATGACCCAGTTCTCTGCATCATTTTCCCCGTAAGTCCAGGAGATGACGAATTCCTCCTTTGGAACGTTTGAAAAACTCGGCTTAATGGCCCAGGCCCAGGTGGTGCTCCCGGCCTTGGGGTACATCGCTCTGGCCTTTTCGCCCTGGATTTTCTCGATGCCCAGCGGGACGAACATGGTAAACACCGGCGGGTTGTCCTCGACGACATCAACTTTGAAGGGAGCGAGCTCGGGTTTTTTGAAAATCTGGGTAAATTTTTGGGGGAATACCTCGGCAAGTGGCGATTGGGTCAGGGAATAATAGCCCTCGATATCCGGCCATAGAGTTAGCATTGAGGAGACGCCGGCGTCAACGGAATCCCTGAACCTGTTCATCTCCTTTCCGCTGAACCATTCCATCCTTGGTTCAAGAAGAAGCAAAATATCATATTCATCCAACAGTCTTTCCAGGGTTCGCGGGGTATATATTCGAGTGATCTTCTTGGCCTCGGAAGCGCTGAGAAATCCGACATCGGTTGGTAGTTCCTGCCACTGTATGGCGAAATCCAGGGAAAGCCACCCGAGAATGGGGGATTCTCCGAAACTGGTATCACCGATGCACAGTACTCCGATTCTATTTGTTGAGTCAAAGTGTTGCGCGCAGTTACCTGCGGTTAACATCACAGAGAAAATTAATACTAGCAGAGGATACCGGAAGTACATTATTGGCCCTTCCCTGTTTGCGCCCCCGATTATTGGTTAAAACTCTTATCCAGAGAATTGTATATCCAGGATATTGTCCTTTACCTTCCACGTGTTGTCTTAACCCTGCGATATAGCCGTCTTCTCACCATCAGGGTCCAGGTTAAAAAACCGGCCATAGTAATTATCCCGGTTACGGTAAGCCACTCCACCATGTATACCCAGAGCAGTGTGCTTTTCTTCATCTCCACGGCCTTCGATTCCAGCCGTTTTATCATATTGAAAATCTGGCTCATCTCGGCTGATGAAATCTCAAATTTCTGTGAAAGGTAGTTCTCCTCGGCCTTGGATCGCATGGACTCGATTTCCCCGATTTCGTCCTGGAGCTTCCGACTGCTGGCTCCGAACTTCTCGATAAAATCCAGTAGAGAGTATAGGCTGGAGAATCTTAGTTTATATTCCGTAAATTGATTTCTCAATCGGTGGACCACCAGGGGGTCCTGGGGCAGCTCCCAGCGACAGCTATACCACGCTATGTTAACGAAAATGTCTAGGGAAAAACGCTGCTTTCCGTCTGCTCCCCACCAGGACCCCCACATTGGGCTGACGAACTGGTCGCCCGTTGCCCAGATCCTCGAACTTTCGTCCCCGTATTCCCAGGATAAAAGGAGGGGGCAGTTGATAAACCCCATATTTGCAAAGGACTGGATATCCCTGGCCCTGGCCCACACGGTGGAGCCTTCCTTCTCGTGCAAGGCCCGCGTGTAGCCAAAGGGCTTAACCCTCTCTATTCCCAATTCCTTATATGGCCGGATCACTGGAGGCAGGGATTTGTCATCATTGATCTCCAGGGTATAGGGTTCAATTCCTTTATTGACTCCCTCCAGGAATCTCTCCTGGTCGTGGGGAAAAGCCCGGGGAAGCTTGGAATTCATCCACGGGCCGTATACCTCCTCATTTTGGCTCTGGGTAAATGCGAGAGATCCCTTTCCCTCATCCATGAGCATCTGGTAGAGCCATTCCACGTGCCGATTCTCAAAGTGGCCAAGAACCGGCTGGTCGAAAAGGAAATAATCATACTCAAGGAGATCCTCATAGCTCCGGGGAAAATATATCCTTATGAATCTACGTAACTCGCTATTGCTAAATATGGCAGCGTGAATGGATCTGGATACCACGAGAGTTGAGGTCATGGAGGGCTCTATGCTGGTAAAAGCTGAAATCGGGCTATAGCTCGGATCAACCTGTCCAATGGCCAGGGTCTCTATTCGAATCCCGGATGCAATAGTCGACGGAAGGAATAGGAATAGAATTATGAAGGTTTGCAGACAGGTCCTGGAACTCATTCGTTCTGTGTATTACCGGGGCGACCACTTATTTCTATTCCGGTCTCTATGACTAAAGTAGAGCCAAGCTTTCAGGTCAGGGAATCATGGCTGTTAATTACCTTTCTGAAGGCATCTATGAACTGGTCCAGGAAACCGGGCTGGGGATCTATATAGCAGGGAATTCTGAGAACGCTTTGATGAAGTTCCTCCGATATGGGGAAATCCCCCTTGCTATAGGGCTGGTATCGGGGGAGCCGCATGAACGGGCCTCCCAGTGGGCCTCTGCCCCGGCCCCATAGATCGAATCCATTGGTAAAAAGCGGTTTGAGATGCTGGAGGTGATCGAAACCTATACCCCTTATGTGAGCTCCTTCGGCCTTTACCGCGTCTACGAATCTATGGATAGGTAAATCATCCAGCTGGCCGGGATGGTATATGATTTGGAGGCCCCCGTAAAGCTGGATTCTCCCTGCTTTGGGGTAAGAGTGTTCGGCTTCAAGGCCTGCGAGCTCGTTCAGCTGGCTGAATATCCTCCTCCGGACCGGTTCGCTCTTTCTAATCCTTTCATCAAGGTTATCAAGCGAAACCCTGGCGATTGCCAGGGCCAAGGGATGGGCTCTCCATTTCAGACCCAGGACCTCCTTCTCAAGCATATGGTATTTTGTGTTGGCGAGTTCCTCTCCAATACCTTTTCTGTGCAGGTGACAGTAAATCAGCTGTCTCTCATAGAACTCCTTGTTATTGGTAGTGACTATACCCCCTTCACCCCCGGATACCGGCTTTCCCCCGGTCCCCGATCCCTGAATGCTAAAACAGGTGATATCCCCCACATTGCCGATCTTCTCCTCACCCCATTCCGCCCCGTGAGCATGAGCCGCATCCTCGATTATGGTCAGATCGTGATTACTGCCAATTTCCATCAGGGAGTCCATATCGCAGGGATTACCTCGATAGTGAATGGGAACTATAGCACGGGTGCGCCGGGTGATTCTTTTCTCGGCGTCCTGGGGATCTATAAGAAGGGTTTTCGGATCAATCTCGCAGAAAACGGGCCTGGCTCCCATGTGAAGTGCCCCAGCATAGGAACCTATGTATCCCACGGCGGGGACGATTACCTCGTCCCCCGGTCCTACACCCGCTGCATAGAAGGCGCTGGCCAGGGCGGATGATCCGTGATCCGTTGTAAGGCAGTACTCTGCCCCCACATACTCACGAAACTTTTCCTCGAATTTTTTTTGGAAGTCCTTTCCCGGAACCGGATAGGAAGCCCTTCTCCAAAAGATCTCGAACGATTTCGATCTCCTGATCAATAGGCCGCTTCCACATTTCCGAATCCTCGATGGTTACCGCTGGGTCCCCGCCATTTATCGCTAAATCATTTTCCAATTTTCATGCACCAACATGATGGCAAAGATGAGAGAGCAACAAGCGGTTGCTCCACTGGCTATTAATTGTCTTTGGGGGGATTGCTCCAAATCTAATCAACTACGGATTGTAATGGACCTTCTTTCATGCGGGATTCAGATAGCCCAGGTTTCCTCTTCTATAAAGCAGGGAATATGGACTGCGTACGGGGAGGACAAGGGCGGAATCCATATAGAACAGGAGGGAAGCCCTTTCATTTCTTCCTGGAAAGGTAATCCTCCCAAGATATGGCAAATTGTTTCATCTTGGCCTCTCTGGTAGTCAGCCCGTTGGAGGTCACTATGCCGGAATTGATGATGCAGAATGACATCAGGGAACCATCCGGATAGGCCTGGTGAATGCCACATCTCCTGGTCCTCTGGAAATCTATATTGTTGGGGTCCTGGAAGTGCATGCTTCCCACAAACAACACCCTTCGGTTCCCGAATAGCTCCTTGATCGAGCTGTATGTCTTTTCCTCCATGATTTCCTCGATCGCGTCACGGAGAAACGGCTCGGTTTCCTCCAGGCTCTGCTTGAATTTCCTGTATTCCTGTAACACTTTGATCTTACCCACCGTGCCGAGGGAACCTTCCTCGGGAACTGTCTCGGCGATACTGGTTATGGCCTGGTATAGCTTGTCTATATCTATCAATTTTGGCAGTGGTTTCCACTCTCCTTTCGTTTCCACCAAAATCGTCGCCGCTCCGCAATGGGGGTGGACTGTGAAGGCCGGCAGGGGTTGCTGGGAGTAGTATTCCGCGATATCAAATAGAGGGGCGACGGAAGGAACTGGATACCAGTCCTCCCTATCGATAAATCCGCTTTCCTCCTCTATGCGAAGGATGAGATCCGGAATAGTGGCTCTCATCTTGACCCCGCCCCTTCCACCGAAGGAGATGGGCTGGAAGTTGACGCCCCTGATGACTTCCCCACGATTCATGGCGTATTCCAGGATGGGCCATACCTGATCGATATTGTTCATCCCTATGGTCGGAACCAGTACCGCGCAGGCATCAGCGGCATCTATATTGTCGATTGCCTGCTTCTTGATATTTATCAGGTCCTTTCCGGTCATTGTCTGGACTTTCTTGCTCTTTGTATCCGGGTCGTAGATTCCGTGTCCCCTGAAGCGGTCATAGACTCCGGGATTATTTTCTGTGTCGTATGATACGTAAAAGGTTACGGGGAGTAGATCCCTCAGGAAATCCTGATCTTGAGCCAATCTAACGGAGTTGGTATTGACCTCCACGTGGTTGAAATGCTCCCTGGCTCTCTTTGCTATCTCCGGCAGGTCATCCCTTACGGTTGGTTCCCCCCCGGTAAGCTGAACTGCTCGCCCTGCATCGGCCTCGATGGCCTGGAACGCATTGTCCAGTTGATCTAGCCTTGGCTCATAGATATAGTCCACGGCGCCGGCATTGGCAAAACAGGTCGGGCATCTGAGGTTGCATCGGTTTGTAACATCGACGATTCCGAGGCAAGTCCTGGTGAGGTGATAGCCACATAGTCCGGTTAGAGGTTCAACACAGTCCTGTGGGCACCGATAGTAATCCTTCTCTATCCTAGGGTTGGTTGGTCCTTTTCCTTCCCACTTGAATTTTTCGGCTCTTTTGTATAGGTCACTGTTGGACCAGTAGATATCCTCAAACTTGCCATGCTTTTCGCACTCTTTTTCATAAAGTATCTTGCCGTCCGATTCCACTATCCTCGCCGGTATCACGTTGAGTTTTCCTTCCCTAACGCATTCGGGGCAAACACTTGTGGTCTTTTTCAGGATGCTCCTCGTGGTACCATCACCTTTGGAAGCTTGAGGGAGGTTATTGATATATAATATTGTTATGTTGACAATCTGGAGTATATTATACCTCTATATTGAGTCAGGAAAGTAATTAGAATTTAATCTGGTCACCAGGGTCCCGGCCATGATTCTGAGTTGGATTACAGAACATTGATATTTTTAGATGACCAAAGCTACCTGAGGTCCCTCTTTCCAGAAAGATTCATAGGCGGGTCCTGACTTATGGGCGGGTTGAATTGAATCCAAGGGAAAGATTCCTGGAAATAATGAACTTCGGGCAAACTGACCGCATACCCCTTGTTGATCTCGAGGGTTTCATAGAGGAAACGATAAGGCTCTGGTGCGGGCAGGGATTTCCGGCCAACATGAAGGTAGAGGATTACTTCGGATTTGAGATCAGGGGGATGTATCATGGGAGCATCGATATCGATTTTGGGCCCATTCCCAGATTTGTGGAGAAAACCCTTCAGGTTGATTCCAATTATGTGACCAGGATCAATCGCTTTGGATACACCGAGAGGCGTTCCAGGGAATACCCAATGCGTTCATATGGCTATACCTCATTTCCGATCACCAATCGTGAGGACTGGCAGGAGATGAAAGGAAGGTATGACCCGCACGACATCAGGAGATATCCAAAGGACTGGGGAAAGGAGCTATTCGAATACTGTGATGAATCTGAAACGCCGGTTGGGCTCGGCCTGGTTTGGGGTCCAGGTAGGGGACCCAAGGGTGGTTACGGTATGGGCGTGGAGCGTTTCCTTCGTACCTTTGTTAGGGACCCGGGAATGATCCACGACATGTTCAGTACCTATGCCGATTTCGTTATTGAGATTTCAAAGCCCATCCTGGAGAGAATTGATTTGGATTATGTCCTCATTGGGGAGGATGGAATAGCCTACAAGAACGGGCCTCTGGTATCCCCGGATCTATATAGGGGGTTTTACCTGCCCTATGTCAAGAGGGTCCTCGACTTCTTCAAGGATCACGGCGTGGGGATACTTGGAGAATCTGCTAGCGGGGACATAGATCAACTGGTGCCCCTTTTCTTGGAGGCTGGATACAACCTTCTGTGCCCTCTGGAGAGCGCATGTGGGATGGATGCCTTGGAGTTGAGAAAGGAATATGGAAGGGACCTGCTGTTGATGGGGAATATCAGTCGGCAGTCCTTGATGGACGGCAAGGAGGCCGTAGAGGAGGAGTTCAACTCCAAGGTCCCTGATCTTGTGGAGTGGGGCGGGTTTATTCCAACCGTTGATGATATGATTCTACCGGATATCTCATTTCAGAGCTATAAGCACTATGTGGATTTGGTAAAGAATTTCCAGGCGAAATGATATCCCCCTCAGGGTGGAAAGATGAGAAGCCCTCGTGAAAATGTGAACACCCTAATTGATACTTGGGGTAGGGTCGGGCAGGGCCTTATGTCTAGCAGGGAGGTAATACGCATTTTACTCCTTTTCATGGAGTGATCTATGATCCTAGATTAATTCGAGATCATATTTTGAGATCTGGGATACTTCAGCTAGCTCTGTGGTGTAATCTCCATATACCATTGCCAGGTGGTGTCCGTAGTCGACCTGCCTGTGTATGAATTTCTCCGCATCCGGGATCTCAATACTCACGCTCAAGGAGCAGCCGATGCTATCAAATCCACCGCCATCGATTATCTGGCCCTTGGTTGCAAGAACTCTGGTTCCCTTGGGGTTGAATCTTGCCAAGGTGACCTCGCGTACTTTGTCCCTGGAGAAATCATACCTGATGGTAACTCCCCATTTTCCTTTGGTGAACGGTCTTATATTGAAGGGTAAATCGGGTTCCTTTAAACCCTTCATCTTCAAACCAGGAACATCGTGAGTGACTTGCAGGATGCTTCCCCCTTTATCCTTGAGAATTGGATTGCCCATAAACGCGGACTTTCTTGCGCAGTTCATCAGGACTATCATGGCCATTAACGCGTTTAGATCACCCTCACAGGAGGAGGGAATTCCTTGGTCCTTCAGTAAAGTGTGGGTTAGGCAGGGAGTGAATCTCTTTTTGGCAGGTAGCTTGCTGGTACATAGGGTGAAACATGGAATGGTGAAAGCATTACACTGGTGTTTCTGCAAAAGATGCTTTGCCGCTAGATAGGGAATGATTGATTTGATTATATCATCCTTCTCCATGAGAACTTCACCCGCATTTTCAATCAGGTCCCGAGCCATGCTTGCCGCCTTGTCTTGTTCCTCGTGCTCAACGCGGTTCATTTCCTGGAAGAAATCCTCGAAGGTAATAACCGAGAAATCAACTCCCAGGTTGCTTTTCAAGAGGTTGAGGTCGCCTATACTGCTGTAAACCCCTGCCGGGTGTTTTAGGGAGCTTCCGGAGACCATGCCCTCTTTGTAAACCACCAATACCCTTGTAATTGAGAGAGCCTTTCTCACCCTTAATGAGGAGACCAGCCTGTTGAGCTCCGGCCTGTCGAGTGGTGCGTAACCCTCCAGTTTCTGGTTTCTTAGGTAAGCGGCGATATCGACATTCGTGATTCCCCTTCCAACCATTGCTATCGGTTTTCCGTAGCGTTCGATTCCGGGCACCCTGTAGCTCAGCAGGAAGAGATCTATGTCTTCGAGTTCCTTTTCTATATCCTTGAATGCCTCCGGCGAAACGGTGAAGGCCTCGCCATACTCAATGTATTCGGTGTCCAGTACCCTGGCCTCCGGGCCCAGACTTCGGGCAAAACTAGTGAATTCTCCCAGGGACTTTTGGGCATTTATTCTCTCCGCTTCCGGTGATAGTTCCTCCGGCGTGCCAATTCTACACGGGCCCTCCTGGTCATCACTATGGATCATAGCTCCATATACGGGTTTAACTCCAACTTTCACGTTAATTGGAAATTTATCTTCTCTTTCCATCAGTGATCCCATCCTTATAGGTTGAGCGGAGCTGCTATGCATAAAAATGAACCTGGGTGATGGTTGGCTTATGGAAAAACGATCCGGAGCATCACGGAAGAATCATGAGAGATTAATAGCCAATATCGAGCTAGAATTAGAATATGAATAATTACTCATCACCATATCTAACTCAGGATTTCCCAGACATTGACCTCCAAGACTCCAAGCTAGGAGGAGAAGCTCAACCGGTCAGGGAGGTATATGCTGCGGCACATGTCATAGCTGGGGATGATTATCATTATGTAGAGGACCAGCCCATTACAAAATCCGATGTAAATTGGAAGGATTCTCTGGATTATAGAAAATACCTATGGGACCTCGGATTTGGTATTGCGGAGGCCATGGATACGGCCCAGAGGGGAAGTGAAGTTGATTGGGATATTGCTTCGGAATTGTTGGATAGGACGCTGAAGGCCGCCAAAGGAGATAGAAACAGGAGGGTGATTGGTGGGGTGGGGGCCGATCTTGTGGAAAACCCGGAGACATGCACCCTCAATGAGATAATTAACTCGTACGTGAAACAGGCTGAATTTATCCACCAAAGGGGAGGTGCGGCGATTATTTTCCCAAATGAGATCTTGCCGGATAGATACCCGAGGCCAGAACATTATGTCTCCCTAATTAACGGCATCGTGAATGAGGTGGAGGGGCCGATTTACCTTCACTGGCTGGGTAAGCAATTTAATCCCAGAATGGAACTTTATTGGGGTCATTCCGATTTATGGCAGGCTGCAAATGAAGTGGTATTACCTCTGATGGGGAGGCACTCCCAAAAGATAAAGGGAATCAAGCTCTCCACCCTTGATCAGGGATTCGAGGAATGGTTAAGAAAGAAGATAAGGAAGAATGGCCAGGTTATTCTGACCGGGGACGACCTTAATTTTTCCGCATTGATAGCTGGAAAATCGAGATATGAGGCCGTAGGAGAGTGGTCACCGGTTGATGGTATTTCCTATCCGCTAGGCGATTACAGCCACGCTTTGCTGGGAATCTTTGACGGTATTGCCCCCCTGGCTGCAAGAGCTCTCCAATATTTGGCCACGGGAAATCGCGGCGAGTACCTGAAACTCATGATGGCTGGTCAAGCTCTTTCGAGACGCGTATTCTCCGTTGATAGGCCAGAGCTAACCAGGTTTTACAAGGTCGGTCTGGTCTTTCTATCCTATATCAATGGACACCAGGGGCATTTCAAGCTCCTTGGGGGCCTTGAAAAGAGGATGGAGTCTCAACACCCCGAGTACTTTCGTGAGTATCTGGAGGATATCTTCACTCTGGCAGGTAGGGTTGGTATAATTGATGACACTGAGACCGCCTACCGTCGCCTAAGAGCGGTACTTGACTAGAAAACTTTGGATAATTCACTAATGGAGCTAGAGCAGGTTCTATATCTTTCTGAGGTTGGTGGTGGAAATTTCCCGATAGAGTTTTCTTATCACCATAAGCTACCATAGCACGACACCGGAGACGAGGGCCCACCGAGGTAGTTATCAACCATTCGAGATGAATATCCAGATTAGGGCTCTGTCCTTTGCTTCTGTGGCTTCTTCCATGGCCTCGGTAACAATTTCCAGTGCCTGATCCATCCTACCCCTGGCAATTTCGTAGTCCAGTTGCAGGTAATCGGTTTTGGCTTCCGCATAGAGCTCTTTGGCTTCGATGACGGTTTGTTCCGGCTTGACGATATTCGCACCCATGCTTGATGCGAAGTCAAGGATGCTATGGAAGGTGGAAGTTGAGGCCATATACTCCGCGAATTTTGGTTTCACCGTGTTTTTCTTTATGGCCTCTTCAAACCCTATGGTTTCTCGATCCTGGGTGTATAGAAATACGTTGAGGAACATTAACTCCCACCATTCACCAGCCTCCTTCCAGTGCCTTCGATCGGTTCTGGGGTGCAAGGCAAATGACCACGTATTGGTGGTTTCAAAATTCCAGGAGATAAAGGCCGGTATGGTGGGCTCGGCCGGTGGGCCTTTTATACCCGAATCCAGGTGCGGGCTCCTTCCTTGGCGTATACGGGTCTTAAGTCAAAGTAGATGGTTTCGGTGAAGGCTTTGGTATTTTTGAAGGGGCTGAAAACCGGCGGCATGCCCGGTACCAGTTCCAGCTTTGCCAGAAAGGGCCAACGCCCCAGCCCTTTTCCCACCGATTTAATGAACCGATCATAGTCCATGGGAAGGGAATCCGAAATGGGACTGGTTGACCATGGTCTCTGGACGTCTCGGTAGTGGCTTCCGACATAAGCAACGGGAACCCTATCCTCTTCACCCATGAAATCCACCATCATTTCCTGCTGATTAAGTGTAAAGAAATCCAGGCGGGGGCAGTTGAATAGGAGCACGTCAAAACCGAGCAACTTGTCGTATGTCCTGGGAAAGTATGTCCTGCTCCATCTCAAAAGGAACTCGTCGGAGATATCCTGACCATACGCACGGCAGGGAACCAGGTTTACATCCACGGCTGGCTCATCGTTCCCCAGCTGGTTTGGCCAACCCTGAATATCACCCAGTATCAGGGTGTTAAATACTTCTTCCTGGCCAAGGCTAAGGGGAAAAAGCGATAATAGCAAAGTTAAAAGGAGTATTGTTCGTAGTGCAACTTGCAAGATGCAAAAAAGGGAATTTGAGGGCATAAGACTATAATTGGGCCATATTCGGCTTAGGCCAAAGGACATATTGATGATCTCTCCCCTTTAGGGGTTGTCGTTGTAATGAAGATCACGCCAAAGTAACAAGGAAATATTGGGGATAGGTTGGAACTGGCAAGGTAAGTAATCGGATAATCATGAGGTTGAGGCCTGGGGGCATGCTGTCGACTGGAGGAATGGATATGAACTCATCTGAAGATATGGTAATTGATAACCTGCGTTGTGAGTACGCCACTAACCCGATTGGAGTCGATATTACGATTCCAGAGTTGAGCTGGACGGTGAGGTCCTCAAGAAGGGGACAGAGACAGAGGGCTTACCGGGTATTGGTGGCCTCAAGTCGTGAAGAATTAGAGAAGAACAAGGGGGATTTATGGGATTCGGAAAAGGTTGAATCCAACCGGTCTACCCATGTTCCTTACAGGGGAGACCCACTAGAGTCCAACCAGGACTACTTCTGGAAGGTGCAGGTCTGGGGGGAACTGGGGAAGGCCTCAAATTACAGCCCAATTGGAAAGTTTGGCACCGCTCTTTTGACGTCGGGAGATTGGAGGGCAAAATGGGTGGGCATGGGACCATGTGAGGAGCCCCATGGCAACGATGATTATTATGACGGCTCACCAGAGGAAATCGACGAAGACGCCATTACGGATATCGATAAGGGTTCGGTCCTACTTCGAAAGGAAATATCCTTGGAAAAACCAGCAAGAAGAATCAAGGTCTTTGTGTGCGGGCTAGGGTTCTATGAGCTAAGCATAAATGGCAAGAGGATAGGAGACAAGGTTCTCAACCCGGCAAAGACCAATTACCGAGAGCAGGTTCTCTATGACACATACGACGTCACTGATCACATGGAAAAGGGCAAAAACGCGATCGGAGTCCACTTGGGTAATGGTTGGTTTAATCCACTGAAAAAATACTGGTCATGGCGGATGCAGTGGTTTGGTTCCAAGCGCATGATATTGCAGATGCACATCGATTACCAGGATGGCTCAAGCCAGGTAGTTATCTCGGATGAAAGCTGGAAATGCACCCACGGACCAATTATTACCAGCTGCATTTATGACGGAGAGAGGTACGATGCCAGGCGGGAGCTTCCTGGGTGGGATGGACCTGATTATGATGATTCGGACTGGCAAAAGGTGGATATCGCAAATGCACCGGGGGGAAGAATGGTATCCCAGATTATGGAGGCCATTAAGGTCATCGAGGTAATCAAACCGGTTGGCGTTAGTAATCCTGAGCCGGGCGTCTATGTGTATGATATGGGTCAGAACTTCGCCGGCTGGGCCAGGCTTAGGGTCGGGGGTCCCCAGGGGACGGAGATTAAGCTGCGGTACGGCGAGAATATAGACGAGGATGGCGCCCTAGACGTCAAGAGCATGAACCTGGCAAAGGCCACGGGGACCTATATCCTTAAAGGTGAAGCTGAGGAGATCTATGAGCCCTCTTTTGTCTATTATGGCTTCAGATACGTGGAAATGACCGGATTTCCCGGCGAGCCGGGGATCGAAGACCTGGATGGATGTGTTGTTCACTCCGCATGTGAACGTACCGGAAGCTTTGAATGTAGCAATGCCCTGATCAATTCGATACACCAGTGTGTTATGTGGTCCCAGCGGAGTAATCTGATGGGTTACCCCACGGATTGTCCCCAGCGTGACGAGCGTCTTGGATGGCTGGGCGATGCGCATCTCACGGCCGAGGAAGCCATGCTTAACTTACACATGCCGCTTTTCTACAGGAACTGGCTGAGCGGGATTAAGTCGAACCGGGACAAATCGAGCGGAGACATTCCGCGAATCTCCCCGCGACCTCTCATAAATAGTGGCCAGCCCGACTGGAGCAGTGGATATCCATTGATAGCATGGTACTATTATCTTCACTACGGGGATATTCGGATACTCGTTGACCACTTTGAGGCCATGGAGTCCTACGTGAAATATCTCGGGACAACTGCTAAGGACCATATCTTGCCCAAAAGCAGGTACGGGGATTGGCTTTCCGTTGCCGAGGGTTGGGAAAGAGGCGATCCGTTGTCAACGACCACGGGGTTCTACTACTACGATGCGGTGCTTGTCTCCAAAATAGCCGGGGTTCTGGGGAAGGAAGAGGATTCTCAAAGGTATGCGGAATTGGCGGAGCAAATTAGAAATGCGTATAACCAACGGTTCTTCAACCCGGAGAATTCACAGTATGGAGATGGAACCCAGTTTTCAAACGCCTTCCCATTATTCCTGGGGATAGTTCCGGAAGAGCATCGAGAATCGGTTCTCCAGGATCTCATTCAAAATATCGTTGATGAAAAGGATGGTCATCTTACTACCGGGGTCATAGGCACCAAGTATATGATGGAGGTTCTTACAGATGAAGACCGGAGCGATATTGCATATCTTCTGGCCACCCAGACCAGCTATCCAAGCTGGATCGATATGATAAAGGCCCGTACAACGCTCTCCGAGCACTGGAATGGGAAAGGTTCCAATAACCACGTGATGTTCGGCAGCATTGACACCTGGTTCTACAGGGTACTTGCTGGCATCAATATAGACGAGGATAGTCCAGGTTATGGGAAGGTGATAATCCATCCCTTCCTCCATTCTGGTCTGACATGGGTTAGGGCCAGGATAGAGACGGTACGGGGAAGAATAGCCGTTGAATGGGAGCGAGGAAAACAATTCTATAAATTGAGAATATCCATCCCAGTAAACGCTACGGCTACCGTCTATGTATTGGCAGGGGATGTGAGAAAGGTTGAGGAAGGCGGAAATCCCGCGACCTCCTCTCCCGGGGTTGAATTCCTTCGTGAGGAGGGAAAGCACTTCGTTTTTAAGGTTGGTTCCGGTAGTTATGAATTCGTCTCCCGGTGAATGGTCTAATCACGGGCATGAGCAATCTTCATCCCATAGATAGCTGTCTGGATCCCACCAAGTTGGATAACTGTAGAGTGGGATGAGAAGTTCCAATTTAATTCCGGAATCCAGGGTATAGGCCAGAACAGGGGCGGCTTGAATACTAACAACTATCATACCCAGAAACATCAAAGCAAAAGTAAGATTTTTGCGATTCACCGTGTTCTCCTCCCTTCGCATAGGTACCATCTAGGCTGTCGAAGTCCCGGTCTTCCTTGGTCTGTTGACCGAAATCCTGGGATGCGTCAGAACGATTTCCTCGAGCCTTTACTGGTAGGTGATCCAGGACGCTGTGGGCAATCCGAAGGAGCATGGTGTCCAATCGGGTCCAGGGAACTCTGGGCCTTCAGGAAATCCTCCAGGTATTCCCGGGTTTGGATGACCGGAATTCAAGACACCGATATACACTTTCTGTCACGCTCAAAATCTAAAAAAGATTTCACTGTTGAGAATCATTTACCGGCGAAGCTTGGACGCCTGCGGAGAGGGTCTCCCCCGTGCATGTCCTTCGGGCTGTGGGGACTACTTTGGGGTCAGGTATCTTGGGAGCGAGGCCGGGGGTCTCGATTAGGTCGTGGGTGATTCTGGCCGGCGCGTTCCTGATCGTAGGGATCCTTTCCTTTGTCCTGCCCCGTACTTGCCGGGACTGGCAGATGAGCTGGGTACCGCGGTTCTGGCTCTGGCGGTTGCCAATATGCTTCTGATAATGCTCGAAAATATATCGCGGAGGAGTAATGAAACTGGGCCCAGGATGCCGTCTCCCATTCTATGGGCGCCGGACCTTTGACGAGGCCCCCTGTTTTGTATCTAGAGGCGTTGTCAGATCATGTGGGCCCGCAGGGATTTGAACCCCGGATTTCCGCCCCGTTTACCCGCTCTTTCCGCGAGAGCTAAAGGCAGCGTCATAGCCAACTAGACCACGGGCCCTTTTTTTGGCAACTTCAAGGGGCCTGTAAGAAAAATATTTTGTTCAGGGCCTTAATGCTTACCCTATGTTTTTATTCTAGAAAGTTCTGGTGAATATAGATGTGGTCCAAGATAGAGGAGTATTTCCGGGCCTATCCTGCCCGTTGGAAAGTGGTTTCGCATTTGGTAAGACAAGGTCTCTCAGTCAGCGAGGGCTCAATAAGGAGCGGGGATATCGAGATACCTGCAGTGAGCGTTGCCAGAGCCTGTGGGGTTGATCGGCGGGTGGTTTCAGCTACCGTGGAGTGTATCGAGGAGGATGACTTTATCAGGAGCGTTTTCAGGGACCTCGAACCGACGCTGTTTCTTGCCAAAGTTGGGCCAAAGATAGGTTACGGGGTTCTGGAGGTTCTTGTAGAGGACCCCCAGGCTCCCGGGATAGTGGAGACGGTGACCTCCGAGGTTTCCAAAGCGGGAATATCAATCCGTCAGGTAGTGGCCGACGACCCGAGGTTTTCCGACCCCCCCATGCTGACCATCATCACCGATGGACCCCTTCCCGGGGAGCTTCTGGAGAAGATCCGCTCAAAGGAAGGGGTAAACGAATTGATAATCCGGTGAGGCAACCACCAGGTCTAAAGACGCTAGTGCATAAGATTTTTCCATACCACCATATCTGTCCTGGTATGAACTTCCTCTCAAGCCTGATTTCCGGTAAGAAGGACGAAAAGGCCCATTCCGTCATGAATAGATATGGCAGAGGGACGTTTGATGGACCGGCAGCGGAAGGCAGTGTAACCACCAGAAGCCTCAAGATATCCGGGAGCTATCTTTACGTGCCAATTCTGGCCGAAGTTCTGGCCAATAAAGCCGAAGCCGACCTGAAAATTAGCGGGAATATCATCTCTCAGGATGATATCCAGGAAGAAATCGAGGACCACGGCGTTGAGGTTTCGGACGTTCGCAAATGGCGTGGTTATCGGTATAAGATATCCGGGGAGCTCTCCCCGGAGGATTTCATGGATCTCCACAGGGACCTCTGGGATGTGGCCGTTTTGACCAAGGCCAAGACAAAGGGATTTTCCCTATCTTCCAAATCATCAGTGCCGAAGCCAAAGAAGTTCAGTGATCCCTCCTTTTGCAAGCTCCGAATGCCCCTATCAGACGACAATAAAATCGAGGCATTCAAAGCCGTTGCCCCTGGAGCTGAACCACAGACCTTTGAGGAGCTGTCGGTCAGCCACATATTCGAAATCAACGACCTGGTAATTCCGGAGGAACTGGAGGGCCAGCCGGCCTCGGTTATGAGGGTGAAGGCCAAGAGGAAAGGGGTAATAACCAGGGAAATTGCGGTAGACGGTAAAAAGACCGAGGAATCGTTCGA
Source organism: Hadarchaeota archaeon (SeqCode) (assembly GCA_964621445.1). GTDB lineage: Archaea > CAYQAE01 > CAYQAE01 > CAYVLA01 > CAYVLA01 > CAZUNO01. The sequence continues at coordinate 94,517 of CAZUNO010000006.1, forward strand.
TTTCGTGGCTTGAGGTTGTTGTTATGACTAAAGGTAATCTGGAAAGGATAATCCTGGCCTATTCGGGCGGGTTAGATACTAGCGTGGCCGTGAAATGGCTCCAGGAGAACTACTCAGCGGAGGTAGTTACTCTCACCATGGATGTGGGTCAGGCTTCAGTGGACCTGGAGGCAGCCAAGAAAAAGGCGATGGATTTGGGGGCCATAGATGCCATTTGCCTCGATGTCAGAGAGGAATTCGTTGAGGAATATGTGGTTCCGGCAATAAAGGCAAATGCCCTCTACGAAGGGGCGTATCCCATAAGCACGGCCTTGAGTAGACCTCTGATAGCTAGTCACCTTGTGAAGACGGCGGATGAGTTTTCCGCGGATGCGGTGGCCCATGGTTGTACCGGGAAGGGCAACGACCAGGTCAGAATGGATGTGACTATAAAGGCCCTGAATCCCGACCTGGAGATCGTTGGCCCGGCCCGTGAATGGGGATTTGGAAGATCAGAGGAGATGGAGTACGCAAGGGAGAAGGGCATTCCCATACCGGTCGATGCTGATAGCCCTTACAGCACGGATGAGAATCTTTGGGGTAGATCAATTGAGTGTGGAGTGCTTGAAGACCCAATAAATGAGCCTCCCGAGGAAATATATGCCCTGACCCGGAGCATAGACGATTCACCGGAGGAACCGGAATACATCTCCATTTCCTTCGAGGAGGGGGAGCCGGTGGCCTTGAACGGTGATGCAATTTCTGGCGTGGAGCTGGTAGAAAGGGTTGCCGAAATTGCGGGAAGGCACGGAATCGGTCGTATAGACCACCTCGAAAATAGGGTTGTGGGGCTTAAATCGCGGGAGATATACGAGTGCCCAGCTGCCTCGGTTATCCTAGCTGCCCATTTTGATCTTGAGAAATATGTATTGACCAGTAGGGAACAGGATTTCAAGGAGACTGCCGATCGGGAGTGGACTAATCTCGCTTATAGGGGGCTGTGGATGGAACCGCTTCGTGAATCGCTTCAGAGGCTGATAGTCGATCTTAATCTATCAGTAACCGGAGAGGTGAGGATGAAACTGCATAAGGGCGTTGCCAAAGCAGTTTCCCGTAAATCGCCAAACGCGCTTTATGACATTGCCCTCGCCACCTACCAGAAGGATAGGGACATTTTCGACCACAGCTCGGCGAGAGGTTTCATTGATCTTTGGGGGCTGGAAGCAAGGATGGCATCCAGGCTAAGGTCGAAAAAGAATTCCTAAATTCTCTTTCGCCTCGATTTTGAGGGAATGGACCTCCGCTCAAGGGCCTTCTGCATGATGTCCAGGATCCTCCTGGCTTCGTTCTCAGAGTCCTCGAGGCAATAAGCAGGTCTCCGTCTTATGCGGTTCCTCCTCCAGGACCATTTGATCTTGCCCATGGATTTGATCCCCTTGGTTGAGGAAAGGATACCATCGACATCCTTGGCTATATCATAGCCGGAACGCAAAGCGATCTTACGGGTCTTTGCCGCTATTTCTTTCCCCCTCATACCCTGGCGCTCTATAAGCTTGGCCAGGGCCAGGAAAAACTCGTGTGCTATATCCCGCGGGAAGATGAGAGGGTAAAAAGAGCCCCCTCTGTACATTCTATAGAGAATCTTCCGGGTCTTTTTCCTCTTAGGGTCTGACGAAAGATTTGGTTTTCTCTTTTTGCTGGAGCGTAGATATGAAAGCAAGGCGGGGTTGAGATTTTCCTCCAGCAGTTCATGAATTCTGGAGAAGAGTGATTGGGATATCCTGGTCTCCAGCTCCTCCAGCTCAAACCTCGCGTCATCAAGCCTCGCTTCATGTTGTATTCTTTGGTATTGGCTTGTTTTTCTCCTTCTGGCTGCCTCGAAGGATAGCCTTGCGCACTTGTTCTCTATGGCTATATAATCATCGGAATGTCGATTCAGGATCTCCTCCAGCAGATAGCCCTGCTTTTCACCGCTTTCACCGGTAACCGGCAGTAGCTCGCTGGGCCAATTTGGCAATGCCTGTGTCGGAGGTCGCATAACCATTTCATTTATATTAGAGACACTAACTTAAAAGTTGGAGTGGTTACGGTGTCAGCTTTACTCTCTTTCCTCCTACTGCAATCAGGCAGAGGGGAGCTCTTTCCAGAGTTCCAGAATCCGGTGATATTCGTAGTACTTTTGGTTTTAATGGCCGCCCTTATTGCCTACGCGATCAAGACACGTGAAGCTTAGGGGCCATTTTTCACACATTTTGCAGTCCGGCTCTATATCTGATCTGGCGATTCTATTCCAAGTAGCGATAGCAAAATTGTCAGCACCTGCTTCGTGGATTCCACAAGGGCGATCCGGGATGACCTTAGCGGTTCATCCACCTGGAGAACGCGGTGCTTCATGTAGAACTTATTGAAAAGCGAAGCCAGTTCCAGGGAATGATCGGCCAAGATGTTTGGTTTCATTTCCCTCGCGGTTCTGGCTATGACCTCGGGGGTCCGGGCAAGGCTCCAAATCAACCTTGTTTCCTCGTCCGTGGATAGGCCCACTATTTCCCTTTCCAGATCATATTCCCCGGCATTTCTCAGGATGCTTGCCGCTCTGGCGCGGGCATACTGCACATAGGCTGAGGAGTCGCCCTCGAAGTCGATGGCCTCCTCCCACTTGAATTCGATTGGCTTGTTGGGGTCGACCTTGAGTATATTGAACTTGATCGCTCCGATGCCAACCTGGCGGGCGATTTCCCTCACTTCTTGGTTCGAAAGATAGCTTCTTCTCTTTCTAACCTCTGATTCCGACCTGGATATGGATTCGTCGATTACCTGATCGAGGGGCACTGTGTCGCCCCGCCTGGTGGACATCTTTTTCCCGCCTTCATAGGACACGAAACTGTAGAAGGCGGCCCTAAGGTCCTCCTCATGGCCTAGTATCTGGAGTGATGCCTTGAGCTCTGCAAATTCGCGTTTATGGTCCTCGCCCAGAACGGTGATGAACAGGTCCCCATCCTGGAATTTGTACTCGTGGTAGGCGATGTCCCTCAGGGTATAGGTTGAGGACCCATCCTCCTTAATTAGAGTCAGGTGATCCGATTTTCTTCTCTGGAGACCCATTGAAGATAGATCAAGTCCAACGAATTCACCGTCCTGTACGATGACGCCTTTTTTCTCAAGTCGCCGGATTATCTGGGGGAGGCGATTTTCCTCTATGAATCGGCTTTCCGGGGTTATCTCGTCGAAATCTATACCCATCCTGTTTAGGGTCTCCATTTGCCCCTTGAGGCATTTCTTGGAGGTCTCCTGGAGCTGGCTAAGTACCTCCTCATCGCTATCGGTCATGGATTCAAGCTCGGCCACCTCTTCCTGTGCACTCCGGCTCTCCTTGATCCTCTTCATCGCCGGAACATAGGTGAAGAATATCTGAAAATCATTCTTGGAGGCGTATTCCTCGTATCTTCGTTCAAGGTCCCGGGATCTGATTTCCTTCCTGAGACCCCAGCAGATGACCACAACCTGATGTCCCACGTCGTTCAGCAGATACAACCGCCGGACCGCCCATTTCATATGATCAAATATCCTAGCCAGGGAATCGCCGATCATGGAGTTACGGCACCTGGCTATGTTCAGCGGGCCCGTGGGGTTCACGCTGGTGTGTTCTATGACCAATTTTCCCTGCTTCTCATCAGGTCTGCCGAAACCAGAACCGGATTGGATAACGCTCCTAACCACGGTTGGACCGAACTCAGCCCAGTCAAAGTCAAAATTCAGATAGCCGTTTATGGCCCTAACTGATTTAACCATATCCGGCTTCTCCAGAGATTTGGCAGCCTTCTCCGCCAATTTTAGTGGGTTAAGTCCCCTGGCGGCTGCAGCTTTCAGTATCACCGGTGTCGAGAGGTCCCCAAGGTCATCTCTGTTTGGGGCGTTAAGGTCCACCTCCTCGACTGGAACCGTAAGTCCGAGTTCACTAAGCGAGCTTGAAACCAGTTCCGCCAGTTCGTTCTTGATCGTGAGAAGCGGGTCCACACCATCACCCTTTAGGGCTTGTATCTTAATATTGCCCCCAGGCCTCCGAAGGCCATCACCAGTTGTTTACCCTCTTCGGTATCTGTGGAGATGAATCTGACATCCGAATTATACATCTGGGCCAACTCGACCAGTTTGTCGTCCAAATCCTTGACCTCCTTCACGATAGGGTTCCCATTCGGGCATCTCGGACAGCTTTCCAGATTATCCACGAACTCCTGGGGGTTATCAACTACCTTCCGGAATTTCTGTTCACAGGTTTGACATTGGAATTCTACCACCGATTTCTCCAGCTCCTCCGAAATTAACACGGTTTTAACCGCTCCCATCTGGATTAGTTCTATAATCTCATTGATACCATAGCTGGCCAGGCCTTCCTTTCCGATCTCTCCCAGGAACTTCTTAACGATCTCCTTCTCCTCAATCACTTCCAATTCGGATAGTGAGTCGGAAGCTGCGTTAACCAGCTCCCTCAACCCATCCTCATCGGTGTAGGTGATATCGAAAAGGTCGATTATCTTGTCCTTATGCTCATTTGATAGGTAGCCCCCCTTCATGAATTCCTCCTTGGTGGGCGAGGGACCACCTACCAGAAGACCCTTGAGGTCCTCGATCTGGGAGAAGGCCAGATTTGCGGACTCGCCGATACGGTTGAAGAACTCGACTGCAGCAGCCTCCCTTAAACGCTCAAACCTCCTTGCCGATTGGCCTCCAGCTCGGAATTTTCCTGGGACCCCTGAGGTCATCTTCTTCAGGCAATCTATTCGCTTTCCGTTAAGGATCCCAATTGTGGCCTCCCTTCGGTCCAAAACTAGGAGTCCGAACACCTCCGTTTCTTTAAGAACCTCCTCCAAGGGCTCCACAACAAATTTCTGGAGGCATCTGTATAGGCTGATGGTGATTGGTTCCGGGGGGTTCAGGGCGAATAGCTGGATATCGGTTTCTCCCTCCCTCTCGCTGACGTTTCCGCAGAAGATTATGAGACCATTTTCGGGGGTCTGCTTGTGGAGCTTTAGGAATTGGGAGATCTTTTCCAGGGCTCCCAAGACGTTCTTCCTCGTGGTCTTGGACTTGATATTCTGGGCCGTAGAGTATTCCTCTCTGACCGTTTGGGCCACCAGGTTAATGTCGTAACCATCGGGTATGTATATGGAGATGAGTTCGGTATGGCGTCCTCTATAGGACTTGAGCTTTTCGAGGGTCTTCCTTATTCTATGTCTCTCTAAATTGGATCTATCCAATATAACCCGGCTCCTCATACCGCCTATGCGGCTACTACCAATCTATAATAGGTGGATTTTCCGGCGGTAGGGCTATTTCTCTTTATCCGGATGATGTCCCCGGGCTCGGCTCTTAGCAGTTTGATTAGGGGATCGTTTTGCCTGATCTTGGGCAATTGGCTGGCCTCTATGCCCAACTGTCCTAGCAGTTTCTCCCGTTCCTCCTCACCTACTATCTCGTGTTCTGGCACTAGCTCATGCTCAAAGAGGTCGATGAGGACGTTTTGCATGTTGAGGTATCTTATATTCTCCTTAGCCACCAGTCTCTTTGCGTATGGGGTTAGCGGTGCATCGGATACGATGTGACCCTCAGTGGCTTCCTCCTCCTTGATCCTGTCCCTGAGTTCCCTAGCCACCGCTACGCCAACCGATCTCTCCCCGGTAATCACTCTAATGATTATCTTCTCGTCATCCGTGGTTCCGATAAGCTCATCTTCGCCACTGGACTCTATCTGGTACCCGTCATCCTCGAATCTCTCAACGGTTTTATTGAACATTTCCTCTTCGGTAACGGGCAAAATCTTTCACCATTCTATATTCAGGTTAGCTGAGTTGCGTTATTAATGTATCATGATGTCCCTATTTGGGCTATCGGGTTATCCTAAGCAGGGCCAAGGGCAGATTCCTATAGTCAGAAACGCTCTCGTACTTCCCGTGTCCCAAACGGGCCAGATCCTTGCATAGGGTCTCCCCTTTCTTGATGCCCCCTACACGAATGACGTTAAGTCTCCTGAATTTGGGGGCAATCTCACGGGGGTCCTCCCCCTGGTTGTAGTCTCCGTCGGTGATCAGCACCGCCCACTTGTCTCTTCTCTTGATCTTGTTCATCTCTTCCCGAGCGGCCAGAAGTGCATTTTCGATATTTGTATATCCCGACGGTTTGAGATCGAAAATCGTCTCGATCATCTGTTCAATGGGAACCTCGGTATTGAATTTCTTCAGAACATGGGTCTCGCTTTCAAATAGCTCCACGGCATAGTTGTCGTGCTTCATGCTGTGAGCGAGAACTGCCACCGTGACGGCAGCCATGGCAAGCTTTTCCTCGTACATGGAACCGCTGGTATCCAGAATGAGCATGCCCACCTTCTTCCTCTCCAGCCTCTCCAGCCCCACTATCTCCTTGGTTCCCAGGTAACCCATCTCCAGGTAGTTCTCAAGGGTCTGATCGAGATCGAACTCCTCCATCCCGGGGATGTACTGGGTTCTCCTGGTGAGGTCCTTCCGAATTCCCCTCCCGGCTATTCTAAGAGCGGAGCGGAGGATGATCTTGGTTGTAAGGCTCAGGAAGAACCTCCTCGCGCCCTCGGATAGGTTCTCCTTGACCCTGTAATAGAGGTCTATTAGCTCCCAGCTCTCCTTGCTGGATTCCTCAACCATGAATTCGCTAGCTTCTTCGTTGTGTTCCAGGACGTGAGCCACGGCATACTTGTTCCTCTTGGCCAGGCCGATTAGGGCCGGAATGCTTCTAACCTCCACCGCCAGCTCAGCTAGGTCGGTTACCTTATCCTTATCCAGACCCTTGGTCTTGAGGTATATATCCTGAGGATTGCTGGGATTGATTATGTCGTTTCTCAGCATCTGGTCTCGGTCCATCCGACCGAACCTTACCGGTGTGTCATCGGGGGGAGGTTCCCCCTCAATCACCGAAAATCGGGGGTGAGAACGTCCTTGACGCACTCGGCTATGACGTCCTGTACCTTCTTACCGCAACCATCCATGAGCTCGATCTTGGTAGCCAGGGACATCACGGAAGCAAGCATCCAGCCCTCTTCATCACCTGAGAGATGCTGGATTAGGTTGGCGATGTCTATGGCTCCCCTCACCGAGGAGCCCCTCCTCACGTCGGGGTGTTCCCTGGTCTTCCTGGCTATCTTGACGGCGATGTCGATCTGGCCTGAATCTTTGTTGGTGGAACGTACCCTAACGATCCCCTTCTCCTCTCCCTCGTTTTGGTAATCCAGCCAGATCCAGACGAACCTGTCACGCAGGGCCTCGCTTAGAGCGGTGGTGCCCACGTATTCGGAGGGATTTTGGGTGGCTATTATCATGAACCCGTCCTTGGCCTGCAGCGGACCGAGTTTCGGAAGGATGATTTGGCCCTCATCCATGGCCGTCAATAGTACATTCTGAGTGGTTTCCAGCAGACGGTTAATCTCATTAATCAGGAGTATGCCACCGGCTTTCATTGAGGTGGTCAGCGGCCCCTCGATGAATGATTTCCAGTCGTAGCCCTCATTAACAACCATGGGTGGATCGAAGTAGCCGACGAGCTTGTTCTCGGTAAACCTCTCATCTCCGTCGACCCTGAGGAAAGCCTGATCGAAATGGTTGGCTATGCTCTTGGCGATAACCGTCTTGCCGGTTCCAATATTGCCCTCAATCATGAGGTGACGCCCCGATAGCTTAGCTGCCAGGGCTCTCTTGAGCTCGTTTTCCCGACCCACTATATTGTATTCCTCTTGCACCTGTTCTATCATCTGTTCCATGTTCAATCGATCGCCTCTCGAAAGGTGAGTTAACCTGAGGCCTAGAAATCCAAATCTCTTAAATATGTTGAAATCTGGTCCTGCAGATCCGGGATTCCAACCATATCCACGCAGCTTATCGTAAAGACCGGGAGCCCCTCCCGTAAACTGGATTCTACCTCCGCTATCTGATCTTCTCCAGCGATGTCAATCTTGTTAATTGCCACGATGACCGGGTTCTGGAAAAGCTCGAGGATCTGGCGCAATAGGTTCAGCTGGTCCGCGAGGACGAACCCACTTCTTGTGGTGGGATCGATAATGAATATGACCAGATCGGCCAGGTGTTCCATGGCCTCTACGGCCTTCATTTCGCTCTCATTTCTCTCCTCGAGGGGCCGGTCCAGGAGTCCCGGGGTGTCTATCACCTGTATCTTTTTCCACCCCTCCTGGTAATACCCGAGCTGGATTCTCTGGGTGGTGAAGGGCACCGGCTTGACCTCCGGGTCCGATCCGGTTAGAACGGTGAGCAGCGTGGTTTTTCCCACGTTTGGGCAGCCCGCGATGACTATGGTGGGAAGGTCAAACTTTATGGTTGGCATCTCTCTCATCTTGGGAGCTATCTCATCCAAAAAGTCCATGACGGGCTTCAATGATCGGCAATAGGAGGATATCCTCCCATAGGCCCTGGTTCTAAAGCGATATAGAGAGCTTGAGTTACGGGCGGAATCCATCTTACGAAGGGTCTTGTCGCGGATTCTTCTTATGGAAGATGAGACATCCATTACCTCGTTCTTAGCGCCGAAGATGGGCATCGCTCCCATGGCCTTCAACATGTCCTTGTGAAATGGACTCACCTGTTTCTTGCCCGGGATCTGCTTTTGGAGCCTAGTCAAATGCCGATCGATGGTGCCGGCGGCCACCCTGATTCTCTTCTTCTCCTTTATTCTGGCCTTTACCCGCGGCCTAAGGCCGGAGACGTTCTGGGATTCGGCCGCTTCGGAGGCTTTGGAGAAGGCCCTGTCTATCATATCCTCGATATCGATGGAATAGAAGCGAAATTCTTGGCGGGATTCAGCCATTCCTTGCCCATCGGACCTTGCCATTGGAATCCCTCACCTCCTCAACGCGATGAAATGGAACATGGGAGATATCATCCCCCATCTTTATGGTCATGAATCCAGGCTCCAGCTCGACGATTGAGCTACCCTTAACGGATTTAATCCTGCGGATGGTGTTCCCTCTGGTATCCTTTGCTCTATCAACATAGGATATCCTGGCGGTGGAAAGGTCCTCACGGTGATCCCACTTTAATTTGGAGAGGAAATCTCTGAGCATCATTCGGTGATCCTAACCAGGGACGAGGGATAAGTCTTTCCAAAAAGGGGTTATCACCGCGAATGCCAATCTAACCGGGTTCTGCCGGAATGGTGAGTTGGCACAACACATAATACCGGAGTTTCCCTCCTCATGGAGGAATGATGCGTAGCAAAACCTTCAGGGATAGGACCGTCAAGGCCGCCTTTGGCGGCCCGCTGCTAATTTTCGACCGGGAGAATATGAGATACCTCACGGGCTCCGATGCCGGCGCGGCGCTGGTGGTTCCCGTTGAGAGGGAACCGGTGCTCCTGGCGTCCAGGATGGAGGCCGAGAGAGCGAGTTCCCAGACCTGGATAGACGATGTGAGGCAGTTTAACAAGGGAGAGGTAAGTCTAAGAAGAAACGAGGAAGTCATTTCGGACTCCCTGGGAGGAGCTATCAGAAAGGTTGCCCAGGAATTGGAGATAGGCGAGATATCATTTGACAGAATTCCTGAAGAGGTCCGGGATGATCTGGACCATCTGGAGTTGTCCAGAACCGACCGGCTTAGGGACATGAGGATGATAAAATCGGATCTTGAGATCCGCCGCATAAAGAAGGCCAGAGGGATCGCCGGCGCGGTCTACGATGAGGTATCATCTGAGATCGAGGAGGGGGAGACCGAGTTGGAGCTGGCGGGGAGGATATACCGTGCAATAATGTCCAGGGGCTCAATCGCGGCCTTTGAACCCATAGTTGCCTTCGATAAGAACTCGGCATTCCCGCATCATTCTCCCACAACTACTGAGCTGGGGTCTTCGGCGATCGTATTAATAGACCTGGGAGCTAGGGTGGATGGCTATTGCAGCGACATCACCCGCACCATGCTTACATTTCCAGGTCCCGCGGAGGAAAGTCTTGAAAAGGTCAGATCGGCCATAAATGCCGCAGTTGACGGTATGGAGCCTGGCATGGAGCTAACCAAAGTCGCTGAGGCCGCTAGGGAAGCTTTGGGAAAGGAAAGCAGTTATTTCATTCACAGTCTGGGCCATGGTCTCGGCCTGGGTGTCCATGAGCCGCCCGTAATCTCGACCAACAGCGACGAGAAGCTGAAGGAGGGCATGGTTTTCACCATCGAACCCGGTATCTACTACAAGGGGAGGTTTGGCGTGCGCTGGGAGGAGGACGTGGTATGTCGCCAGGGAGGGGTGGAAATCCTATGATAAAGGTGTATATAGAAATCCGCGAATCTACATAGGAGGAAGTAATATTTATAAAGAGGATCAGGAATGTTTACTTAGTTTTCTCCGAGGGAAAGCTGGTTGCCGGGCTCCTTCTCGTTATGTCTTTCAGAAGTTATCTTGGTGAGTGGTAGCTCCCTCAGCACCTTAGATTTCAGGGCCCGTAGCTCAGTCTGGCAGAGCACTGGCCTTTTAAGCCAGGTGTCCGGGGTTCAATTCCCCGCGGGCCCGCAAAACTAGGAGGATAAGAGTAATGGTTGGTCCAAGATGGCCATTAATGAAGGCGTTTTTTGAAGAGAAAGGTTTGGTCAGGCAGCATCTGGACTCGTACAACTACTTCGTGAGTACGGGTATCCAAGAGGTAATTGACGAGATCGGGGAGATAAGCCTCGATGTCGAGGATTACCACGTCAAGCTTGGGAGGGTTACCATTAGAGCTCCCTCCATGAAGGAAGCGGATGGAGCTCGGCGGGCGATAATGCCCATGGAGGCCCGGCTCAGAAACCTCACCTACTCCGCACCGATATATCTCCAGATGTGCCTCATGAATGGGGATCTGGAGGTTGAGAGCGAAGAGGTCTATGTGGGTGAGCTTCCGGTGATGCTAAAGTCCGATCTATGTGCCCTGCATGACATGTCGGAGGAGGAGTTGATCCAGGCGGGAGAGGACCCCGTCGACTCCGGCGGTTACTTCATAATTAACGGTACCGAAAGGGTGATCGTGTCCATAGAGGAGCTGGCCGAGGACCGCATGATAACCGAGAAGGACGAGAGGAGGCATTCCCAGCGTACCCGTCTGTTCTCCACCCGTCACGGATACAGGGCCAAGATCACGGTTGAGAGGAAGAGAGACGGGTCCCTCAGGGTATCCTTCCCCAGAGTGCCCGGATACATACCCCTGGTCGTACTCATGCGTTCCCTGGGCATGGAGATGGATAAGGACATAGCGGATGCAGTATCCAGGGATTCAGCGATTCTAAACGAGCTCTATCCGAATTTGGAGGATGCTAGGGAGATATCCTCCCAGGATGAGGCTCTGGATTTCGTGGGTAGAAGGGTGGCCTCCGGTCAGCCCCTGGAACGCCGGGTAGAAAGGGCGACCCAGGTCGTCGACAGGTCATTGTTGCCCCATCTTGGGAATGAGTCCTCGGACCGCATGAGAAAGGCCTACTACCTTGGGCGCATGGCGGAAAGAACCATCGAACTGTCCCTGGGAACCAGGGACGAGGATGATAAGGATCACTACGGAAATAAGAGGCTCAGCTTGGCCGGGGACCTACTTAAGAATCTATTCCGAGTCTCGTTCACCTCTCTCGGAAAGGACATCAAATACCAGCTCGAGAGGAGCATAAGCCGGGGGAAGAGGCTAAAGATCGGGATCGCGGTTAGGGCCGATCAACTGTCGGAAAAGATGAAACACGCGCTTGCCACCGGAAATTGGCCCGGAGGCAGAACCGGCGTAAGCCAGTTATTGGCCAGGGATAATTTCATAACTGCAATATCACATCTGAGACGTGTCATTTCCACACTGAGCAGGTCTCAGTCCCACTTCGAAGCCAGGGACCTTCATGCCACCCACTATGGACGCCTATGTCCTTCGGAAACCCCGGAGGGACCCAACTGTGGATTGGTCAAGAACCTGTCCCTCATGGCCCACATTTCAACGGAGGCCGACCAGGAAATCGTGGAGAACACCCTATATGATCTCGGCGTACGAAAGATGGTTCCCGGGAGAAGTGAGGAGGGGTCGGCGACCTACCTAAACGGTAGGCTTATCGGGGTCATCGACGAGCCCGAGGATCTAGTTGAGAAGATCAGGGATCTGAGAAGAAAAGGGATGACCTCGGAGGAAGTAAACGTCAGGCTCGTGGACGAGACTATGGAGGTCCTGGTCTACTCGGATGCCGGACGGGTGAAAAGACCCGTTATAATAGTAAAGGACGGGGTATCTAAGCTGACCGAGACCCATATCCAGATGCTGGAAAGCGGCGATATGGAGTGGCAAGACCTGGTCGAGGAGGGAATAGTGGAGTACCTCGATGCCGAGGAGGAGGAGAATTGCCTGATCGCAGTCTCCGAGGATCAGCTCACGGAGGAGCACACCCATCTGGAGATCGACCCATCGGCAACGCTTGGTATATGTGCTTCTTTAATCCCCTATCCGGAACACAACGCCTCGCCCCGAAATACCTATGGGGCGGGCATGTCCAAGCAGGCCCTGGGTTTCTATTCATCAAATTTTCCCCTGAGAATGGACACCCGTGGACACCTCCTCCACTACCCGCAGCGTCCGATATGTGAGACCGGGGTTATGGATGCAATTGGCCTGAATAGGAGGTCCTCCGGCCAGAACTTCGTGGTGGCCGTGGGGTGTTATTATGGTTTCAACATCGAGGATGCCCTGATAATTAACGAATCATCGATTGATCGAGGTCTTTCCCGTTCCACCTTCTTCCGTTCATATGATGCCGAGGAGAAGAGATACCCAGGGGGTCAGGTTGACATGTTTGAGCTTCCCGAGGAGGAAGCCCGCGGTTTCAGAGGTGAGGAGAAGTATGGGTATCTGGACTATGATGGGGTAATTTGGCCCGAGTCCGAGGTTGAAAGCGGCGATGTGCTGATTGGAAGAACCAGTCCCCCGCGTTTCCTGGAGGAAATGGACCGGTTCGGTACCAGAGTCGAGAGAAGGAGGGAGACCTCCACCTACGTTAGACACCGTGAGGAGGGAATAGCTGACGTGGTCATGCTCTCGGAGACATCAGAGGGTAATAAACTCTGCAAGGTCAAGGTTAGGGACCTGAGAAGCCCGGAGATAGGGGATAAGTTCGCCTCCAGACATGGGCAGAAAGGCATAATCGGACTGATAGTCCCCCAGGAGGACATGCCATTCACCGAGGATGGGGTAGTACCCGACCTTATATTGAATCCCCACGCCATACCGGGAAGGAAAACCCTGGGTCAGATACTGGAGACCCTGGCCGGGAAGATCGGGGCACTGAACGGCGAGACGGTTGATACCACTCCATTCTATGGGATGACGGAGGAAGAAATCAGGGAGGAGCTCGAGGACAAGTGTTTCAACCATGCGGGCAAGGAGGTTCTCTACGATGGAATTACCGGCCAAAAGATGTCCATGGACATGTTCATGGGCATAACCTACTACTGGAAGCTACATCACATGGTCTCCGACAAGATACACGCCCGGTCCAGGGGACCGATACAGATGCTCACCCGGCAGCCGACTGAAGGAAGGGCTAGAGAGGGAGGCCTGAGGTTTGGAGAGATGGAAAGGGATTGCCTGGTCGGTCACGGCGCAGCGCTTCTGCTAAAGGAGAGACTTCTGGAGGAGTCCGACAAGTGCACGGTCCTGGTATGCACGGATTGTGGCGGCATAGGCGTTTATGATAGAATAACCGATATGCAGTACTGTCCGATGTGCGGTGAGAGCGCAATTCTGGAGGAGGTCGAGATCTCTTACGCCTTCAAGCTTCTAGTTGACGAGTTGAAATCGCTTGGCATCAATCCAAGATTCGAGTTGAAGGATAAGGCCTAGGTGATAAATATGAGAATTCCCAAGATGATTGGCGAAATTGGCTTTGGGCTTCTTTCCCCAAAAGAGATACTGAAACTAGGCGTCGTTAAGATTACCACGGCTGACACCTATGATAAGGATGGATACCCCATAAACGGCGGTTTAATGGATCCTCACCTGGGGGTAATAGACCCAGGAATCAAGTGCAGGACATGTGGTGGGAAGAGCAAGGAGTGCCACGGCCACTTTGGTTACATTTCCCTGGCCAGACCGGTGATCCATGTTGGTTATTCCAAGCGTCTGTACAAGATCCTGAGGTCAGTGTGTCCCAAGTGCTCAAGGATCAGACTCAAGCCCGAGGAAGCTGAACAGATAAAGAGGGACCTGGCCAGCGCCAGGAATCAGGATGCAAAGGACGCAATATACAAGAGGACCTTCAAGACGGCGGACAAGACCAAGACCTGTCCCCATTGTGGTGAGGCAAAGCCCGACATAAACTTCGAGAAACCGACCCACTTCTTTGAGAATGGACAGAGGGTCACCCCAAGCGACATGCGAGAACGTTTCGAGAAGATCCCGGACGAGGACGTTGAGCTATTGAACATGGATCCCAAACGGGCACGTCCCGAGTGGTTGATACTCACCGTCCTGCCCGTCCCCCCGGTTACCGTACGTCCCTCCATCACCCTGGAATCCGGTGATCGATCTGAGGATGACCTTACCCATAAGTTGGTGGATATAGTTCGAATCAACCAGCGGCTTCAGGAAAACATGTCCGCCGGCGCACCGCAGCTGATAGTCGATGACCTCTGGGACCTTTTACAATATCACATAACGACCTATTTTGACAACCAGATATCGGGAGTCCCACCGGCAAGGCACAGGTCAGGACGGCCTCTCAAGACCCTCTCCCAGAGACTCAAGGGAAAGGAGGGCAGGTTCAGACAGAACCTTTCCGGTAAAAGGGTGGATTTCTCGGCTAGGACGGTCATATCACCTGACCCGTGTCTAAGCATAAACGAGGGTGGAGTTCCCGAGCAGATGGCCAAGGAGCTCACGGTACCCGAAAGGGTAACCGATATGAATATCGAGGGACTGCGAAAGCTGGTTAGCACCGGAAATGAGGCCCATCCCGGGGCCAACTACGTGATCCGTCCCGACGGAAGCAGGAAGAAGATAACCGAGGAGAACAAGGTCGAGATATCCGAGGAGGTGGAGCCAGGCTACGTGGTCGAGAGACACCTCAGGGATGGAGACATCGTCCTCCTTAATCGTCAACCATCGCTCCACCGAATGTCCATAATGGCCCACCGCGTAAGGGTAATGCCCTACAAGACTTTCAGGCTGAATCTATGCGTATGTCCTCCCTACAATGCAGATTTTGATGGGGACGAAATGAACCTCCACGTCATACAGACGGAAGAGGCCAGGGCCGAGGCCAGGATGTTACTGGAGGTTCAGGAGCAGATCCTCTCTCCACGTGTGGGAGGCCCACTGATAGGATGCATTCATGATCATATATCTGGTTGCTATTACCTGACCAAGGAAGGCACCTTCTACACCAAGTGGCAGGCAGAGCAGATGCTGGAGTACGCGGACCTTGACACTGTCCTTCCGGAGCCAGCCAAGGAGGAGGAGGGCGTTGAGTACTGGACCGGAAAGCAGATATTCAGCAAATCCCTCCCCGACGATCTCAATATGCAGTTCAAGGCCAACGTGTGTGCGGACTGTGATGAATGCAACGAGAAGGATTGTGATATAGAGGGATATGTAAGCATCGAGGATGGCCAGCTGGTGTCAGGAGTAATCGATGCGGCCGCCGTAGGAGCTTATTTTGAGGGCAAACTTTTGGACGAGATCACCCGTTCCTACGGAACCGAGAGGGCCCGTCATTTCCTTGACTCGGTCACCCGTCTCGCGGTCTATTGCATTTCAAAGAAGGGCTACACGATAAGCCTGGATGATTATGATATTCCAGAACGTGCCCAGGAGGGCATTACCGAGGTTCTGGAGGAGGGGGAAGAGGAAGTGGACAGGCTGATAGAGGCCTATAACCGCCAGGAACTGGAGCACCTACCCGGAAAGAGCCTGGAGGAAACGCTCGAAATGAGGGTTATGGAGATCCTCAGCAAGTCCAGGAACCGGGCTGGCGAGATTGCCGAGAAGCACCTGGGGATGGAAAGGAACACGGTGGCCATGGCAAAGACGGGCGCCAGGGCCAACATGTTGGACCTTACCCAGATCACCTCCTGCATTGGCCCTCAGGCGGTTAGGGGTGAGAGGCTGCACCGCGGCTACAGTGACAGGTCGCTGTCCCATTTCAGGAGAAATGACGTTGGTGCCAGGGCTAGAGGTTTTGTAAAATCAAGTTACAAGGAGGGACTGGACCCCCTTGAATTCTTCTTCCATGCGATGAGCGGCCGAGAGGGATTGGTGGATACGGCCATACGAACTGCCCAGAGCGGTTACATGCAGAGAAGACTAATCAACGCACTTCAGGACCTAAGAGTGGACTACGACGGAACTGTGCGCGATACCAGGGATGTAATTGTCCAGTTCAGATATGGCGAGGACGGCGTTGACCCGGCCCGGAAGAAGGGTGAAGGCGGTATAAATACCGGCGAGATCGTTGAGCAGGTTGTGGAGGCATAGGATTGCTATCACAGAAGACCATAGATAAGATGGTACTTGAGAAGGAGGATCAGCTCCCTTCCAGGATCATCGAATCGCTTAAGGAGAAATTGGCCGAAAAGAGCAAGAAACTCACCAAGGCCAAGGTAGAAAAGGTAATTGAAAGGGTAATTGACGAGTACGAGGAGGTACAGGTTGATGCCGGCGAGGCCGTGGGCACCGTTGCGGCCCAGTCCATCGGCGAGCCCGGAACCCAGATGACCCTTAACACCTTCCACTACGCGGGTGTTAGTGAGGTTAATGTTACTCTAGGCCTTCCCAGAATGATCGAGATAGTGGACGCTAGAAGCGAGCCCTCCACCCCTATGATGACCATATATCTGAGGGAGCAATACTCACAGGACGAGGAGGTTGCCACCAGGGTGGCCAGGACCATCGGAAGGGTCATACTGGATGACGTGGCCCGGAAGGTGGAGGTTGACGTCCTGGAGAACACCATGACCGCTGAACTCGACAATGCCAGGCTGATGGAGCTCGACCTATCCCCGGATGAGATAGTGGACACCACTAAATCTATCAGCAAGATAGAGGATGTGATCTTCGAGGGGAATGTAATTACCTACGAGTTCGAGGATGTCAGTCTCAAGGATATAAGGAGGGTCAGCGAACGGATAAGGAAGAAGCGACTTCGTGGCCTGAAGAACATCAACAGGGTGATCGTGAAGAGGGAGGCTGGGGAGTATGTTATATACACCGAGGGCTCGAACCTGGAGGACGTGTTGGTCATACCGGAAGTGGATTACAAGAGGACCACCACCAATTCAATAGTGGAGATCGAGGAAGTGTTGGGTCTGGAAGCGGCCAGAATGGCGATAATTAGGGAAATGATGGATACCCTGGAGAAGGGTGGCCTTCAAGTGGATATGCGCCATGTAATGATGGTCGCTGATATGATGACCTGCGATGGTAGAGTCAAGCAGATCGGCAGGCATGGCATAAGCGGCTCCAAGTCAAGCGTTCTGGCCAGGGCTAGTTTTGAGGTTACAACCAAGCATCTGCTTCAATCCTCTTCCAGGGGTGAGGTGGATCGATTGGAGGGCATAATAGAGAACGTTATAATTGGACAGCCAATTCCCCTAGGTACAGGAATGGTAAAGCTATCCATGGAGGAGGGTGGCTGATGACCGTGGATATAGACAAGGCCCTGAGAGAGGCAATTCGAACCGGACGGGTAGAGATAGGACTGGAGACCACCATAAGGGCCACTGTAACTGGAAGGGCCAGGTTGGTAATAGTCTCAAGTAGATGTCCCGATACCAGTCTCGATGATCTCCGCTACTATTCGAGCATGTCGGAGGTTCCCATCATCGAATTCGAGGGGGATAGCCGCGATCTAGGGAGAGCATGTAGAAAGCCATTTCACGTGGCCTCGGTTGCGGTGATAGATGCAGGCGAGTCAAGCGTTCTGTCTGCCGTTCAAGGTGCTTAGATGGGGATAAAGCTCGGCGAGGAGCAACTTGAGTACATGGCCCTTTTCGAGGGAATCTCGGGTGCGCCAATACTCGATTGCATTATTCCTGATGATGCAAATCGTGTTGTCTTTGTGGTCAAGAAGAATAACGTTAGCAAGGCGATCGGAAGGGGCGGCCTTAACGTCAAGAAGGCCAAGAACATGATAGGCCGGGACATAGAGGTGGTGGAGTACTCCGAGGACCCCAAGGAATTCATCACCAAATTGGTATCACCGGCCCGGGTCCAGAACATCCGTCTGGTGGAGTCCGAGGGAAACAAGACGGCCTATGTCAACGTCCATCCCCAGGACAAGGGAATGGCCATAGGGCGCGGCGGTTCGACCATCCGAAAGGTAAGGACGTTGAGCGATCGTCATCACTCGATAGACAACGTGGTTGTGGTCTAGAGTTTCCCTGTTTGATAGATTTTCAACGTACGGTCAGGTAGGATAAAGTTATATATCCGCCAGAGGGAATAAACCTTAACTTCGCCCAGGTGAGGGTAGGCATTTTCTACCAAAACCTGGATTCTCTTGAGGTGCATTATGGCACGAGATAAAAACGAGGAGGAAACGCTTAAAGTAAGAATACCTAGAAGGAATGAGGTAGTGGGTATAGTACAGCAGATGCTAGGTACTGGAAGACTTAGGGTCAAATGCAAGGACGGTCATACCAGAATGTGCAGGATCCCCGGTAGAATGCGAAAGAGGATATGGGTAAGGGAAGGCGATGTGGTTATCGTTTCCCTGGGAGAGGTTCAGAGCGATACCAAAGGGGATATAGCTTACCGCTACACCCAGGATCAAGTAAGATGGTTGAAGCGACGCAACTATTTGTCGTGAGGTGTTAAATTGAGTAAAGGTTCAAGGGGACTATTTGCATCTAGAAAACTCAAGAAGGACAGGAAGAAATTCAGATGGAGAGATCGTGACTACATGCGTAGGGCACTGAATCTCGACGTCAAGGTGGACCCCCTGGAGGGTTCGCCTCAGGCCAAGGGTATAGTCCTGTTTAGGGACAAGGTCGAGGCAAAGCAGCCCAACTCCGCATGGAGAAAAGTAGTTCGAGTCCAGCTAATAAAGAACGGGAAACAGGTTACCGCCTTTTGCCCCGGCGATGGAGCTCTAAAGTTTGTTGATGAGCACGATGAGGTCCTCATCGAGGGTATAGGAGGATCTAGAGGCGGTTCCTACGGCGATCTTCCCGGTGTTCGGTGGAAGGTAGTTAAAGTGAACGGGGTTGCCCTTGAGGAAATGGTCAAGGGCAAGAAAGAGAAACCCATAAGATGATTTTAACGGGTTGATCTTCGATGGCCAATGAAGATGAAGAATCAAATAACGAAGAGGAAGAGTCAATAGAGGAGGCTGAAGAGGAAAAACCAGCCGAATCGGAGTCAGACTCAGAGGTAGAGGAGGAAACGGAGGACGAGCAGGAGCCTGAGGACAGGGTTAAATTGTTCGGCAGGTGGAATTTCCCGGAGGTTGGGGAAGTCGATCCGGGGCTCCAGAGGTATGTTTGCCTGGATCCTGTAATTATCCCCCATACCGCTGGTAGGGCGGCCAATAAGCGCTTTGCAAAGTCAGATGTTAATATTGTGGAGCGTTTGGTCAATAAGTGCATGCGGTCGGGGACGGGAAGGAAGAAAATCGCCGGTAAGTTCATTAGGAACAAGTACGGCTGCGGTAAGAAAGAGAGGTCCATCCGGAATCTCAGGGAGGCATTCGATATCATTGAGGAGAAAACGGATACCAATCCGATCCAGATCCTCATCCAGGCGATAGAGAACTGTGCTCCCAGGGAGGAGACGACAACAATTTCCTACGGTGGAATTTCCTACCACAAGTCGGTGGATGTTTCACCCCAGAGAAGGGTGGATTTGGCCCTAAGAAATATCGCCCGGGGAACATCGGCGTCTGCATTTAAATCCAAGAGAAATCTGGCAGAAGCGTTGGCGGATGAGCTAGTCCTTGCAGCCAGGAATGACTCAAGTAGTCACGCCGTGGCGCGTAAGGAGGAGACCGAAAGGGTTGCCATGTCATCGAGGTGACGTAAATGGGAAAAAGAGAGGAAATGATGAACAAGATTGGAGAGCTTATGCGCCAGCGAGAGTATATCCGAAATATCGGAACTGTTGCTCATATAGATCACGGTAAGACAACGCTAAGCGACAACCTGATTGCTGGAGCAGGGATGATTTCATCCGAACTGGCCGGAAGCCAGCTCTGGCTGGATTTTGACGAACAGGAACAGGCAAGAGGGATAACCATTGACGCTGCAAACGTTTCCATGGTCCATGAATTGGAGGATCAGGAGTACCTGATTAACCTGATAGATACCCCGGGTCACGTTGACTTTGGAGGAGACGTTACCAGGGCCATGAGGGCCATAGACGGGGCCATAGTGGTGGTCTGTGCCGTTGAGGGCGTGATGCCCCAGACGGAGACGGTGATAAGACAGGCCATGAAGGAGCGGGTCAAGCCCATACTTTTCATCAATAAGGTCGACCGAATGGTAAAGGAGCTAAAGCTCGATCCCCAGGAGATGCAGAACCGTTTCATAAAGATAATCACCAAGGTAAACAAGCTCATCTCGGAGTTCGCGCCTGAGGGGCTTGAGGAAGAATGGAAGGTTAGTGTAAATGATGGAACCGTTTGCTTTGGCTCGGCTACCGGAAACTGGGCCATCAGCGTGCCCTATATGGAGAGGTCGGGCACCAGTTTCAAGGATATAATAGATGCCTGCCAGAATGACGTCCAGAACGAGCTAGCCGAAAACGCACCACTTCACGTCGTACTTCTCAACACCGTGGTTAGATTTCTTCCCGATCCTCTAACGGCACAGAAGATGAGGATAGCGCATATCTGGAAGGGAGATGCCGAAAGCAAGATCGGACAGGACATGATCGAGGCCAATGCCGATGGGACCATGGCCATGGTTGTCACCCGGATACTCGTTGATCGACATGCGGGAGAGGTAGCCGTGGGCCGAATATTCAGTGGTTCCGTCAAACAGGGCCAGGAGATATGGATATGCGGGGTGAACAAGAAGGCCAGAATTCAGCAGGCAGCAGTATACCTGGGCCCTGAAAGGGTGAATATGCCCTCTATACCCGCAGGTAACATCCTTGCCCTGACCGGCGTGAAGGATGCAATTGCCGGGGAAACCCTTTCCGGGGGCGATGGACCCGTAACGCCCTTCGAGGCCATAAAGCACCACTCCGAGCCGGTGGTGACGGTTGCCCTGGAGGCAAAGAATACCCAGGAGCTTCCGAAGCTCATAGAGGTCCTGAGGCAGATGGCAAAGGAGTACCCGGAGATAAAGGTGGAGATATCGGAGGAAACAGGAGAACACCTGCTTTCCGGACAGGGAGAGCTGCACCTGGAGGTCCTCATTCACAGAATTAGGACCGATAAAGGAGTGGATGTGGAGACCTCTGAACCCATTGTCATCTACCGGGAGACCATTGGCCAGAAGGCCGGGCCCATCGAGGGTCGATCTCCAAACAAGCATAACAGGTTCGAGATCGTGGTGGAACCCCTGGAGGCCGGGGTATACCAGGCTATCAAAGATGGGGACCTCCCTGAAGGGAGAATCCGCGGCCGATCACATGCCGCCGAGTTCCAGGAGGCAGGGCTGGAGAAGTCCGAGGCCCGCAGGGTCATCGACGTTTGCGGTGGAAATGTTCTCATAGATTCCACCCGAGGAATCACCTATCTGCCAGAGATAATCGAGCTGGTGATAGAGGCATTCGAGGAGGCAGTTGAAGCTGGACCCATGTCCAGGGAGACCGCCATAAGGCTCAAGGTCAAGCTGATGGACGCAAAGATACACGAGGACCCGGTGCACAGGGGACCGGCCCAGGTCATCCCGGCGGTCAGGAGTGCGATATTTGCCTGTATACTGAGCGCGGGTGCCATATTGATGGAGCCAAAGCAGCTCGTTTACATCAACGTGCCCCAGCAGTTCATGGGTCAGGCCACGCAGGAGATCCAGAGCCGGCGGGGCCAGATCAGGGATATCGGACAGGATGACAACCAGATCATGATAGAGTCCAAGGCCCCGGTCGCCGAGCTATTCGGTTTCTCGGGAGCAATAAGGTCAGCCACCGAGGGCAGAGCCCTGTGGACGACGGAGTTCACCGGCTTTGAGAAGGTCCCCGAGAACCTTCAGGAGGATTTGGTGCGCTCCATAAGGGCCAGGAAGGGCCTAAAGGAGAAGCTACCAACGGTCAGCGATTTCCTGACCTAGACGCCCGTTTGGATAGAGGCGGGTTAAGGATCACGGTGTAGTTACCCTGACTCTAATCCGCTCTCTTGCGAGTTCATAAACTACGGGAAAAGAGTTATAACCGCTTTGGACCTTGATTGCTTAAGGTTGTCCTGCTCTAGTTTCGGCCGGGCAACGAAGCAAACTGGTCTATTCCGAGGAACTCCAAATAAGATATTAATAGGAATTGACCCTTTGCAACCAAGAGAGGTGTGGAAATGCCCGAAAAACCGCATATAAACCTCGTAACGATAGGTCACGTTGACCATGGAAAGTCCACAATGGTCGGTCATCTGATGGTCGAGCATGGGGACGTACCAGAACAGGTTATCAAGAAATTTGAAGATATGGGCGAGAAAGGAAAGACCTTCAAGTATGCATGGATCATGGACAGGCTCAAAGAGGAGAGAGAAAGGGGCCTAACCATCGACCTGATGCATCAGAAGTTCGAGTCTAGCAAGAACTTCTTCACGGTCATAGACGCCCCTGGCCACCGGGATTTTGTCAAGAACATGATCACCGGTGCCAGCCAAGCAGATGCCACTGTTCTGGTCGTTGCTGCCGACGATGGTGTGATGACCCAGACCCGAGAACACGCTGCCCTGGCCTTTACTCTGGGTGTACAGCAGGTAATCGTGTTGATTAACAAGATGGACAGAGTGGAGTATAAGCAGGATGTGTATGAGGAAGTTAAGGCCGATGTCAAGAAGCTATTGGCCAGCATAGGCTATGGCCCCAAGGCCGATCAGTTCCCATACATTCCCGCTTCCGCTTTCCACGGCAAGAACCTGACTTCCAGGAGCAAAGAGATGAAATGGTACAAGGGCCCAATTCTCATGGAGGCCCTGGATACCATTGAACCCCCCAAGAAATCCACGGGGAAGCCCCTTCGTATACCGGTGCAGGACGTGTACACCATCACTGGTGTGGGAACCGTTCCCGTGGGAAGGGTGGAATCCGGAGTGCTTAAAGTTGGCAGCAAGGTCGTGTTCATGCCCTCAGATGTGACTGGAGAGGTCAAGTCCATCGAGGAGCACCATGAGAACATCCCTGAGGCCGAGCCCGGTGACAACATCGGCTTCAACGTGAGGGGATTAGGCCGAGGAGACATCCACAGAGGTGACGTGGTTGGTACCCCCGATAATCCACCCACCGTTGCCAAGGAGTTCATCGGTAAGGTAGTGGTGTTGGAGTACCCCACAGCCATCACCGCGGGTTACACCCCGGTGTTCCATTGCCATACCTCGCAGGTCGCAGTGACCTTCATTGAACTGATGCAGACCCTGGATCCCAAGACCGGAGAGCCCAAGGAGAAGAACCCGGCCACCATCAAGAAGGGAGACGTGGCCATCGTGAAGTTCAAGCCCACCAGGCCTTTGGTAATAGAATCGGCCAGCGATATTCCAGAGCTGAGCAGGTTCGCCATAAGGGATCAGGGGCAGACCATCGGAGCGGGTGTCTGTACCGAGATAACGGAGAAGGTCTAGCCTTCTCTTCATTTTTTGAGGACAGTCGATGCAAAAAGCGAGAATAAAGCTCATAGGTACGGATCCGAGCAAGCTTGATGACGTTTGCTCACAGGTGAAACTCATCGCTGAGAGGACCGGCGTCAATATCTCAGGTCCCGTACCGCTGCCGACCCGGGAGCTTAAGATTCCAGTCAGAAAATCCCCCGACGGGAGGGGGACCGCTACTTGGGAAAACTGGACGATGAGGGTTCACCGGAGACTCATTGACATCGATGCCGATGAGAGGGTAATGCGGCAGATAATGCGAGTGAGGATGCCTGAAAGCGAGGTAAGCATAGAGATAGAGCTACTTGGGTAGCACGATTTTTTAGTTGTACGCCCTTTTTTTATCACGGCCATTAGTGGCAACGCCGGGGTGGCAGAGTGGTAATGCGCTGGACCCCGAGAGGCGGGGCGAACCTTGAGAGCCAGTGTCCCTTCGGGACACGGGGGTTCAAATCCTTCCCCCGGCGCCTTTTTACCCGTATGATTTATTGGCGTGTATGGGTATTTTCTCCTAGATCTAGGGAGTAAGTGGGGAGAAAGGGTCGGATATCCATGCACCCAAAGCAAGGGGTTGAAAAAAAGACCATCCCGGGCGATTATCGCTTGGCCCATTGGTGGGAGAGGGGAATAGCATTCATATTGGATTCTCTTATCGCGTTTTGGATCTTCATGATATTGATTACTCTCCCTTTCCTTATAATGAATGGGAACTTCCTACACGAGGCCGGTGCATAGTGAGGAACCTCCTCCGGGACGTGGATTACCTTCCAACCATGTATTTCGTCGGCCTTTGGTCGATGATGTCCGATTCACTTGGAAGGAGAATCGGGGACAGGCTTGCAGGTACAATCGTCGTAAGGCAGAAAGAACGGGACATAGTTGTCTGGCCAATAGTAGTATTGATTCTCTCTTATGTATCATTCTCTCCCATTGTCCTAAGCCAATTATTAGGGCTTCAAGAACGTCCCAAGCATGCAAGAATCGAAGTAGATGTCCTGTCCTCTCTTCCCATCTTTATAGAGGATGACGATGAGGGATTCTCTGTTGTTCTCCAAATAAAGAATGTCGGAGATGCAGAAGCGGAAAGATGCATTGTCGATTTCTTGGCGTGTCCCGAATATGTACTACTTCCTTCCGATGAGGATCTGTTTGTTGGTGATATTCGACCAGGGCAGTCCATAAAGACCGCGTTGGAACTCCGATTGAGATCGAAGCCAGATACAGAATTTGTGGTGGTTATACAGGTCATCTCGGAGGAGAAGGCATCTCGAGGGATCAATATCCCTGTGTCACTCAGATCAGATTAAAACCAGGATCTGACATTATCTAATGACTGTTCCTACCCAACCACCCCAAAAGTATTACCCTCAAGAACACTTGAGCGGCAATTCTATGAATTGGGTTCCCAGGGCGGCTTAACCATTGAATTAGAGATTAAGGTAACCTTTTTGTTTGGCATTTATCTGGTTGTTTTTCAGGAGGTCTGGTCGCATTCCACAATCGGAAGGAGAATTCAATGTCAGGAATGGAAAACGTATAGTAATAATAGTGGGATCTGATGCAACAGGGCTCGAGTCAAGGGCAGCGGAGATTTTAGAATCAAGAATCGAAAAACGTAGCAATGTTGAAGTCAGAATCGAGCCTCACACAAAGGCAGAGGATGCCATCGGTTGGGCCGATGTTGTTTTCTCCGTGGGCAATAATTATATATCGAGTAAATTGATGGAGGATTACGGCGCCCAGCTACCGACCCTACCCAATTCGAACAAGCAACACCCCGAGGGTTTCCTGGTTAGATCTGGGGTCAACGAAGGTAAACCAGCCATCGTCATTGTCGGGGTTGATGATAGAGGAACAATCTACGGCGTCGGTTATGTACTGAGAGAGATCGGCTACTACCCCGACCATATAGAGTTACCGAGCTTTGACGTACGGGAGAAACCCGCTTTTTGGCTGCGAGGAAGCGAAGCTACGGGTCCGGGAAGCTCGGCCAGGAAATTTGGTGATATCCGGCCCCAGACCGAGGAGGAGAGAAGGGAGATATTGGAGGATCTCCTACTTCTCGGCGTGAATATAATGCGTGATGACCCGGATGTCCTACGTTTATATGGGATGATGGTCTCTACCACGGCTGAGCGTCGAGCGGCAAACGAGATGCTGGGAGGACCGGATGGAAGTCGGAGGGTTAAGGATGAATGGGCAGCGGACGAGGGTGTGAACAATAAACTGGCCTGCCCCTCGATACCCGAGGCCAGGAAGGCCCTGCTGAAATCCTTCGAGAAGGTTTTCAGCAAGGGGGTTCACCACGACGTGTTTTTCATAAAGTCCGGGGATCCCGGAGGGTGTCATTGCCCCAAATGCAGGCCTTGGGGCAAGACGTACATGGAGCTGGTAAGGGAGATCGCTGAGATACTTCATAGATATGATCCTGACTGCAAGGTGATAGCCACCAACCAGGATCTCACCAATGAGGACAATCAGGCGCTATTCGATTACCTGAACGATCACGATTCGACCTGGTTGTATGCCATATCCTACGGACCCGGCTCAGATGAGATGCAGACCAGGGGCTTCTTCAGAGGACCCGTTAACCCCAGGTGGTTCGAATACGAGGGTTTTGGTCGACTGGGCAATTTTGTAAAGCATATGCATCACCAGTTACCGAGAGACACCCATATCTCCCTATTTTCGGATATCACCCACTGGATGCAGGCCCAGTACGGGATCAAGAAGCCAGATCCGGCCCTTTCCGCGGTCTTCGGCCGCCGCACGTGGAATGCCCGTCCGAAAAGGCTCCATAGGATAAGCCGGGAAACCTTCCGTTACGCGGTAGGTGAGATGCCCTACAGCGAGGGCATGCATGACGATTTCAACAAGTGGTTCTGGGCTCGATTGCTCTGGGACCCCGACCAGTCGGCGGAGGAGATAACCAGGGAGTACTGCCGATACTGGTTTGGTGACGATGCCCAGGACGAGATGACCGAGGTCATAATGCTAATGGAGCAGACGCTGGAGAACGCCGTACGCGGAAATACCGGAATATCCAAAGCAGTGGAATTGATTCGGTCGGCACGTGAGAAGATCCCCCAAAATCTGATGGAGCACGATTGGCGGTATCGGATAATAGCCCAGAAGGCACTGATAGATCGCTATATTCAACTGGAGCTCGAAAGAGGGGATGAACTGAAAAGCAAGGCCCGGGCCCTGATTGAGGACGCTCTAAAATCAGATGATCCTCGGTCCAGGATCGAGGAGGCCTTAGAGATTCTTGAAAGCACTAGGATAACTTCGCGGATGCGGGAAATAAGGGAGGAGGCCCTGGCTATCGGGGAGGAGTCAAACCAGATAATTGGTTACAGGGTACCCGCGTGCTTCACGGTGGTAAATTGGGACCTCACCGAGATCGACTGGTGGATAAAGACCTTGAAGGAAGGCCTCTCCACCGGGAACCAAGAGGAGATGGTGAATTCGATCAATATGGTGCTTGAATACGAAAATCCTGGAAAGGGTGGCAGGCACGATCAATTGGGATGGTTCGACAGACCGGAGACCTTGGAATGCAAAGGATTGCGTTGGATGCTCTATCCCTTCCAGGGCCCGGCCAGGCTTTCCCATTTTGGCCTGGCATACCCCGACCCCGTGAAAAGCGATAGGATCACTCTGGTTTATGATGGTCTGGAAAAGGACGTTCAGTACAGGCTTAGGGCTCTGGCCAGGGTGCACACCAAGGGATGTAGACCCCACGAGGAAAAGGACGAGGCCGAAGCCTCGATCAGGATCAATGGAAAAACGATATGTGATGGTTTGAGGATCAGGGGCGAACTTGAGTTGCATGAGATGGATATACCCAAGGAGCTTACCGAAAATGGAGAGGTAAGAATCCAGTTTGTAACCGATTCAGGTCCCCCGGCCATGGCAGGGATGTGCGATTTCTGGATAATGGAAAAGGAGAACGTGCCCTGGACCTCCTCCTGATTGCCCTGTTCTCCCTACCCTCGCTTTCCCGGATCAGATCCTACTGTGAATGGATATCCTTATCTCACGGTGGAAATGGTGGAGACCTGTCCGTATCTCACCCTGCTACTGGCTACGCTGTGCCAGATGTTAACCGTTCTCTCCTCGAATTGCTCGATTTCGGAGATTTCTCCAGAGAGAAAGCCCTCTAGCTTCTTTTCCATATGGCGGAGGCGGACGAGTTGGCCACCGTAACGGGCCTGGAGGACCTCGAGGCCAAATGGCTTGCGCTCCTCCTGCCATATTTCGGTGTGAGCATCCTTCAATCTCGTCATGGCCTCCACGAGTCCTGGTATTCCTTCGGATATGGATCGAAGGAGCTCCGTATCTCCTTTGAGGTAGGCCTTCCTTGCTTTATTGTGAAGGTCGGCCTTCAATCTGAGGACCTCCGAAAGATCTCTGGCATATTGAAAAAGAGCCCCATCATCCGAGGATGCCTTTGTGGATGAAAACTCGATGTCCTTACCGATCTTTTCGAAATGCGCTTCCAGGGAGTCGTTTTCATAATGTCTTGCGTAGATGCCGAGTAGAGGGTCATCCCATAGTATTCCCTTGCTGATATTGGCGAAGGACTCTATGCTTTCCCGTTCCCTTCCCGGGTAATGATCGAGACGAGAGGGCAGCGAGTAGGTTTCCAGTGGTGTACCGCATATTGCTTGTACCAAATTTGCGGTATCCTGGTTTACCAGCTGGGAGTGCCAACAATCCTCGGCGAACTGGCCCAGGGCGGGATAGTTTGAGGCGAATGGAGCCTCGTGCCCGTCATCTCCCCACATGGTCATCAGGGCCTCCTGGACACCCTTCGACCTGGAAACCTCCATGAAGCGGGGTGCAGTGGCATCTGCCATGGACTGTGAACCCCAAAGTCGACCCCAGCTCCAAAGTCCAGGGGCAACTAGGGGATTGAAGCCCATCTCTCGGTACTTGTTTATGGTATCTCTGTAATATTTCTGGTCATGTATTCGATAGGTCCAGAAAACCATCTTCATGTTCTCGGGCAACCTCTCGGTTTGAGATTGATCGAAGGACTGGGTGCCACTCATACCAATCACTATGTCCCCCCACATCATGGGGTCCAGGCCCATGCTTTCGCACAGATCGGAGAGCCAGTTCAGATGATCAAGGTATGCCTCCCTGGGGTCGATGGGTTCATTAGGTATGAACGCCCGGCCCGTGCTCAGTCCCCTGGTCTCGTCTAGTCCCAGATGGATACGCTTGCTTGAATAGGGGGCCACAGCGTTTTCTATGAGCTTCTCAAGCAGGGAGTACGTCTCCTCGGTCTTTAGATTTAGCACGTTTTCTGTATCTCGTAGGTGGGCGTAATTTGGATGGGAGAGTATCTCTCTAAGGTGGCCTAGCGTTTGAATGCATGGAAACATCTCGATACCGAGTTCTCGGGCGTAACGGTCCAGTTCTTCTAGCTCGGAATGGGTGTATTTACCTCTCATATATCCAATTTCAGGATGTTCCTTAACCTCATAGGTGTCCTCGGTGTATAGGCAGAGGGCGTTATATCCGAAAAGCGCGAGCTTGAGCATGATCTCCTTAATTTTCTCCGGTTTCATCACCGCGTTTCTGGAGTTGTCAATCATTAAACCCCGGAACTTCATTTCCGGTTCTTCCGAGAGTTCATCCGGCCTCCGGGTTATCCATTGGCCCAGCGATCTCATCAGGTCGGATTTGGTCCCGTGGCTAATTTTGCAGGTCCCGTTTTCGGCTGATAGATCATAGCCGGGCTTACTCCACTCTTCGGTCACCGTTTTCAATCCTTTCTCGTGGTTAAAGGCATTGGGATAGGCCTCTACCAGAGCGGTGAAGACCTCGGACTTGGGTAATCTCAACATCTCTTCTTTTCTCGGCACTTATCTCACCTTCCGGAAAGCATCGTGGTCCAGATTGCTCCCGGCGTCAGATCCTACGGTTATCCAGTTAAGTGTATATCCCGAGTAAAAAGAAGGGGTAGCACTAATATCGGGAACATATCACGTAATGGTATAAATAAAATTCTCGAGGATCTTATCGTCCATATTCACCATTCTGGTAATCATCGCATTACTGGGCTGCATTGAACCAATCAGAAAGAAGAGGGAGTAATCAACATAACCGACATGGCGGGCAGGCGGGTTGAGGTGGTTATCGCGAGGCATTTAGGCCATTTTATGGTGACTCCAACCAAGCGATGTAAGGTTGATGGATTGTGATTTTGGTTAGCGGATAGATCTTTATATGGCCAGATCATGCTTTTGATGGATTTGGTGGAATCCTTGCCACCACTCAAGTTCTGCATCGTGGCATTTGCTGCCTACCTGTTCATATTGGCATTTGCCGTATCTAATATTTCGGGAGCTAGCAGAATAGAGGTTCTTCTAACTGGACAGATAGAGGAATCGATTAATCCACTGCAGAATTGGTTTAAGAGCGAGCCCTTGATTAATTATCATGCCGTTCCATCCAGGGATCTTCGGGACCAGCTGGGCGGAAACAAGGCCATGAAGAGGTTCATTAGAATCTATTTCCCGCGGAGCTACGAGTTGGTTCGGGGATTTGATTTTATTTTGCTGAACTCGCCGGTCATGAGCCTTTTTGAGATGAAGCAGATAAAGTGGATGCACGATGCAATAGCCGCTGGTAGCGGTGGGTTAAACACCGCCAGCATCATGAGCCAATACCCGGAGGTCTACGGTGGCTGGGTAAACTCCGTATTGCAGGAGGCATTTCCCAACGATGCGCCCGGTGTCGCCGAGAAGATGGGCGGGGGAACGAGCAATGTAAAGGCCTTCAAGATAGAGGTAAACGAGAGGTTCCCGGAACCGGTCCTCACTCCTTTCCTTGACTTGGGGGTGGAGAACTTCGTGGGAGAGGACTCCAGGTTCGTCATGCTAAGGCAGGGGGCAATGGCCATCGCATGGCAGGTCGGAAATTTTCCTCGGCGAGAGAATGTGCCCTACATAGCTGCTTGGGAATACGAAAAGGGACGAACGCTGACCACTGGGGACTCCTTCGGCCATACTTTCTGGTCCTCGTACCGGGGCACGGAGAGTGACAACATCTACGCTCTTGACATGCTGATCAACATCATACTCTACGGTTGCGGCAGGCCACCTGCCGAGAACGTTGAGATAATGCACAGGACGAGAAGGTCCTTCATCGAATACAGGGAGAGAATGGGAATATTGATGGCCCTAAAGGATTTCGTTGAAAAGTTCGGCGCCAGCTCCGCAAGGATGGACCAGGAGATTTCAGAAATAGAGGGTCTCTTCCAGGATGCAGCGGAAAGCTATCTTGACATGGATTTGGTATCCTGCCATGAGAGTATGGAGGAGGTTTGGAAGGCCTGCTCCCGTGCCGAGGCCCTGGCCATTGAGCTGAAGGAAAATGCCTTGATGTGGGTGTATCTCATCGAGTGGCTTGCCACCATGTCGGCCATGATGATATCCGGATTTATCGTATGGTCCCTAATGGTACGCAGGAGCCTGTACCGGGAGACCGGTTCTACCCGTATGGGAGCATGACCCTGCTTTGGAAAAGGGATAAAGGCTCCTGGTCATATTAGAGAAATAATCTCTTTGCTCACGAAAACAAATACAAATCGATAAGTGGTAATAAGTCCGGATGAAGGAGGAGAATGAAGGAGAGAGAATTGCTTCCTTTCCCTGTAAGGCGAGTAACACCGGGGATGCGGTGAGCAAGGTTTTTCCCAGCCTTTTGGCCCTTCTGGGGGTAATTGGTTCTCAAATTGCAGGTAACCCCAATCTTCTTCTACTGCTGGTTCTGGGCGCGGCCTCCGTCTCCGTCTTAATACCCTTGCTCTTGATGAGGAGAGGAAGGGATGCACGCTGCATAATCAAGGAGAAGGGGATCAGGATAGAGCCCGTAAATGCTGGTAATGAAAAGGCATTCTTCGTAAAGTGGGATGAGATTTCCAGATTCGAATCGAGCAATGAATCGCATGGAGGGGGCGTCCTGACCTTTTATCCGGACAAGTTTCCGGGCTTTCTGAGAAAGATAAGGATAAGGATTGAGGATATGTCGGACTATCTCCAGCTCTACAACTATGCATCCTCAAGGGTCGGCATGTTCGGTTCAACTAGTCGTTGAGTCGATGAACAAGGCATCGGGCAGCTCTTTTTGCCTTGTCCAGCTCGGATGGTCGGCGGTCAAGGTCTCCCTTATCCCGGGCATAGATTCTCTCCTTACCCACCATCCGGGCGCCATAGTAGTCGATCCAGCTGGACATCACGTTCTCGTGAGGATCAAACCCCGAGGCGGTTGCTATGCTCAATAGACTGTACTTGAGGTCCCGGAGCAAAGTGCCTCCCTTGGAGGAGTAGTACCCGTGGCTTCGATCGATAAAGTCCTTCATCTTTCCCGGTGGCCCGTTCCAATAAACGGGTGCTCCCATGATACATCCGTCCGCCTCCGCCAGCTGGGAGAGCAAATCCTCAAGGTCATCATCCTGGATTACACAGTGGCCCAGGTCCATGCACTTTCTGCAGCCCTGGCAGCTTTCGATTCTATGGTCGTATATGCGTATAAATCGAGTATTCACTCCCCTTTCCCGCACATCCGCCAGGGCTTCCGAGACCGCTTTATCGGTGTTCCCGCCTTTTCTTGGGCTTCCCGAGATTCCTATTATCATCATATTCAAACACCAGCCTGATCCATTACCCTTTCCAGCATATTCTTGGCCCGGATGCAAACGTCTTCAATCTTTTGGTCCCATAAATCTTGATTGAAGAGCTCTACCGATAGGAAATCCGTGTAACCAATGGAATGCAGTGTGGAAATATATCCGGATAGGTCCATTCTTCCCTCACCGGGTAATACCCTTTCCGAGTCGGTAAGATTCTCCAAAGGAAGGTCAGGTACATCGTTTACATGGATAAGAGAAATATATCCGACCGGGATTTCGCGGAGTTCATTCGATGGGCACCCGGCAGTGAAATAATGAAAGAGGTCTATGGTGATTTCCAGGTTTCTAGCTCCTACTTCCTCGATAAGGCGTAGAACTCGAGAAGGTGTATTGAGGAATGGGGCTTTCCCGATGGGCTCCAGGCTGATTGTGAGGTTATAATCAAGCGCGGTATCCGCAGTCTCACCTATTCTTTCGACTGCCAGTTCAATTGCCTCTTCCTCGGGCATGTCTTCTACCGGTGGGAGGAAAAGAAGTGCATTGCTTGCATCGATATCACCTGCTATGGCCATCTTGTCCTTTATCTCGGGAAGGAGTTTGCCGTAGGTTTCATTGTCAGCGAAGGCGAATCCCCCCAGAATGAATCCCACCACTTCAAGGGAAAGCCTGGAGAGAAGAGACCTCAGATCACCTATGGACCTCTGGCCAGCGAATTCCTGGGCTTCCTCTATTGAGAATAACTCGACTCCCTGAAACCCAGCTCGGGAAATGGCTGATAGTACTCGCGGGAAATCATTGTCCCGACCCAGGGTTATGGTGTTAAGGCAGGTCTTCAATGCAATCCGACCTCCAAACTCCATGAATAAAATTATTGTGATGTAAAGTAAATTTTCCAGTTTCTATGTACGCCGGTTTTCATCATTTACCCCAGTATTTGGATCCCACTCGAGGACAGTTTTTTCTACAACCTTTTCATAAAGCTTTGAGGGGTTTGAATGCGAAAGTCGAGCATCTATAAACTATCGGAAGGAACTGAGAATATATTGGACGGTATACTTCCCGTCGGAAAGTTCAAGGAGGGAGGACTTCATTTCTTCAAACCTAATGAGGTTTCCCATGCTGACGAGGTCAGACACGTTCACGAGGGCCATTACGAGGTCTTCATAAACGTTCAAGGAAAGGGTGTCGTTGAGGTCGAGGGTGAAAACCATTCCTTCGAGCTGGGAGATGTCATTCTAATCGAGCCAGGGGAGTCCCACCACGTTAAGACCGATCCCCAAAACCCGCTGGTCAATCTATGGATGGGTGCTGAGATCAAACAGTAGCGGTAAGTTCATAGAGAATATACCGGTCCTTATGGCCTACCTTCTCAGAGAGGCCTGTGTTATGGAGGGTATAGGCAACTTTTCCGGAAAGCCTTTTACCTATCTTTCCAACCCGGCGTATGTCCTTGGTGGTGAATGGTGATGGGAGATCGTAAGGAAGTAACTTTAACATGTCCCCGGGAGTTGATATCGTGTTTCTACCCACCACGCCCGCAAGTCTGGTTTTCCTGACCCTGTTTCTCCTCGATTTCTGGCGGGTTCTCCTTTCCCGTAGCTCGAGGGTTTCAACGAAGAATTCCCTCTCCTTCAGGAGTTCAGGGATGTAGACCAGTTCCCCAAATGGCTTAAGGGGTGAAGGGTACTTCCTTCGCTTCCTGGTTTTGGAGTCGGTCTTGATCTCCAGTACTTTCTGTATTGGATAGACTACACAAACCGAGTAGCCGGAATCAAGCAGGGACCTGGCCTTGTCGCGTATCTTGTAGAAGTCCTTGGTTTGGATTTCGTAAGCTGTATCATCTACAAGAACATCAATTCGATAACCATCTATTTCTTGTTCAAGTAAGCCATCGTGGCAGTATGCGTAATACGATTTGAGGTCTCTATGAAGTTTTGACTCCCTTATCCCGGTAAGGTCTGAGGTATATCGTGTTTTCGTCACCTTCGGTTACCTCGTTAAGAGTTCTAAACGTTATTGGATTTGATTTTGCGTTGTCCATTCTAATCTTTTTTCCAAGAATATGATTATTCCCAGGGAATAGCCACCGGTAACATGGCCCGACGCCGTTCACGATATGAATGGGAAGAAGTGCCATGGTTGATCTATACAACGCCCAGTTAACCATTCACACTTCATCCAACTACGGGCTGACCAGAAAAGAGTTAAGAAAGCTAGTGTGATGGGTTAAACAGGGGCCTAAGGAGGCAACCATGTCATCAGACTTCAATTACATAGTTAGAATGTTCGGTACCGATATTGACGGTGACCGACCAGTATCCCTTGGTTTGACTAGCATTAAGGGTATAGGTCTAAATATGGCGACTTCTATAGTCAAGGCCACGGGCATCCCTTTCGACAAGAAGATGGGGGATCTGTCCGAGGGAGAGGTCGACCAGCTGGAGAAGGCGACCGAGGATCCATTATCTGTGGGGGTACCAAAATGGAAGCTTAATAGACGGAAGGATTTTGAAACTGGCGAGGACCTCCATCTCAATACATCAAATCTCTTAATGACACACAGAGAGGACATCTCTCGTTTGAAAAGGATCAGATGCTACAGGGGAATAAGACATCAGCTAGGCTTGAAGGTTAGGGGACAAAGAACCAGATCCACCGGTCGTAAAGGTGGAGTCGTCGGCGTGGAGAAGAAGGAAGGCGGCGGCCTGGTGAGGGAAGGAAGAGGAAGAGAGAGAAGGGCGAGAAAGCCCGCAAAACCCGAGGAATCCGAGGAAGAGTCGGAGGAAAGCACGGAGTAGATTTCATTGGGCGGACCCAGAAAGATGCACAAGAAGTTCGAGAGTCCCAAGCACCCTTGGGACGAGGTCAGGATAGGAAGGGAGAGCCGGATTCGGAAGAATTTTGGACTTAAATCCAAGAAGGAGATATGGAAGGCCGAAACCATGCTGAGAGGCTTCAGACGTGAGGCCAGAAGACTTGAGGCCAAGCGTGGAGAGGCCACCGAAAGGGAGATATCCGAGCTCATTCAGAAACTCATTTCTTTGAAACTTGTGAAGAAGGGGGCCGACCTGGATGCTGTTCTCACTCTGGAGCTTGATGACATCCTGGGGAGAAGACTGCAGTCCGTGGTTTACCAGAAGGGTCTTGCCAGGACCGCGAATGAAGCCAGGCAGTTCATTAAGCATGGTCATATCACCGTCGGAGGAAGGAGAATCACCGTACCCAGCTATATGGTTCGAGAGGAAGAGGAAGACCTTATTGGGCATGCCGAGAATTCTACAATTGCGGAGCTTTTCGAGGCGGGACCCACCGAGGAGGAAGCCGAAGGGGAGGCATAATGTAAATGGCAGGAAAGGAAAAGGAAGGAGTAGCTCACATATATTCGAGTTTTAACAACACCATAATTCACATCACCGATTTAAGCGGCGCTGAGACGGTAACTCTATGGTCCGGAGGAAGGGTTGTTAGACAGGACCGCATGGAGTCAAGTCCGTATGCTGCCATGAAGGCTGCGAGGTCAGCCGCTGAAGAGGCCATGGAGAAGGGGATAAAGAGAGTCCACATAAAGGTCCGAGCTCCAGGAGGTTCCAAGGCAAAGACCCCTGGACCCGGCGCCCAGGCCGCAATCAGAGCACTAGCAAGGGCAGGCCTAAAGCCTGGTAGGATAGAGGATGTAACCCCCATGCCACACGATGGTACCAAGGGGAAGGGCGGCAAGAGAGGCCGCCGGGTCTGATTCCCGGGTGATCAAGCTGAAACTCCGTATCTTAAAGAGCAGCGAGATGGAGATCGAGGTCATGGTAGAGGATATAAAGCCCGCCCTGGCGAACTCCTTGAGGAGGGCCATGATGACCGAGGTACCCACCATGTGTATAGAAGACGTGGAGATATACCAAAACTCGTCCTCGATCTACGATGAGATATTGGCCCATAGGCTGGGGCTGGTTCCCCTCAAGACCGACCTCGATGATTACGTGCTCCCTGAGAACTGCACCTGTGATGGAGAGGGATGTCCATCCTGTTCGCTGATATTCATCCTGGACAGGGAAGGTCCGGGAACCGTTTATAGCGGGGACCTGCAGTCCGAGGACCCCAGAATCTTTCCGGTTAGTGATGAGATACCTCTTGTTAAGCTGGCGGAAGGGGAAAGGGTTCGTATGGAATGCGTCGCTAAACTTGGCCGTGGTATAGATCACGCTAAATGGCAGCCCGGTGTCATCTCCTACAAGAACATCCATAGAGTGGAGATTCCCGAGGACTGTCCGAGCGAGGTAGTGGAGAAGTGCACCAGAGGCGTGTTCGGGCTTGAGGACTATGAGGTAGTGGTCAAGGACACGACGCGCTGTAATATGTGCGGTGTATGTCAGAAGATCTGCCCGGATATCAAGATAACCACCGATGAGTCAAGTTTTGTTTTTAAGATTGAGTCAAATGGAGCACTGTCTGCGGAAAGGATATTCCTTGAAGGCGTTGATGCTCTGCGTAGGAAAGCCGAGGAATTCGCCGACAAGCTTTGAATAGGCGGGGGTGGCCGAGTTTGGTCAAAGGCGCAGGCTTGAGGAGCCTGTGACGTAGGTCTGCGCGGGTTCGAAACCCGTCCCCCGCACCTATTTGCCCGTCAAGCATGGTATTGAAACTGAAATATTAGTTATATCTCTTGAGATCCAAGTTTTCCGGGTTCGATCTCTTAAGGAAGGGGAGCTTCCCTTGTTCATAAAATCTCTTCATTGGGCACACCGGGTACCATTTGCAGACCTCTTTTGAGTCAGAGGCCATGGGCATTACTCATCCTTGGGAATAATTGAAGCCAGCTCGAACAATTATTTTGCCGGTGTCAAGAATGGGAATTCCCAGAACCTCTTCGTTCAAAACGAGTCCGAGTTCCGTGCTACCCAGTATGAGTGCTTCAATTTAATTTGCCCGAACCATCTTTTTACATATTTCAACCAGTTTTCTTTTGGTACTCTCCACGATTTTTCCGTCGGCAAGCTGACCCATGGTTTTTTGGTGGATGTAATCTCTGTCCTCATACTCCGGGACCGCGACGGAAATGTCGTGTTCTTTGAATTCCTTCGTAAAGAACTCCCCTTCCATGGTAAACTTGGTGCCGAACAGGCCCACGCCAGCAAAGCCCCGTCTTTCCGCTTCCTTTGCCACTTCATGCAGTATGCTCAACAGAGGGATTGGAGGTTTCTGGGCCAGTTCATCAAAAAAAATGTGGGGAGTATTGGAAGATATGATCGCGAAGTCGGCTCCGGCTCTTGAAAGACAGCCGATTCCATGAGACAGGATTGATATCGCCCCGGGATAATCCTTAGATTTCAGTGGCTTTCGAAATGTCTCCATGTTCAAACTGTAGATGATAATAGTAGGATATTGCCGGCCGGGTAGATTCTGTTGAGCAAGCATCGCTAGCTGACGATAGAATTGTAGAGTCGACTCCGGTGCCATGCCTCGAAGTATTCCTATCTTTTTCATGGTGACCTTCTCGTAAGGGGATTTGGGCACCGAAAAGAATAACGTTTCTCTCAATTTCTAGACTCCGGCGGTCTTAGTCTGAAAGGTGACGAGTTCTTCATCATCCCCCTGGGTCGATTCACCGCTGTGGTCAGACCTAGCAGGGAAGGGTGGTGCAAGAGGCCTTCCCGTATCTGAGAGACTCTGATAACGATGTATAAATGGTAAAAGTGCCGGTTTGCCGGAAGGCAGCCTGTGAGATGGAATTTTGAGTTGTAGCTATATTAATTGATGCCAGCTTGGCCGGATTTTAAGGCAAAATTGGTTTTGACTTTTGTTATTTGATATTTATCTTTCAAAATGTTTTTCAAAGAAAAAATATTGGATAATATTTACTTTAAGTTAATAAATTGGTTAAGCCTGCTATATGAGGGGTGTTTCAAGAACTTCAATTTTCCGGAATCAGTTCCAACTCTGACAAGTATCTCTTAAAACCGAATCTGGCGCGTAATATTTATGACAGGTCGCCCAGCTCTTGGGCGCAGGTGGTGTTTATCGGGTGGAAGAGACTGTGGATTTTTTTTGAAACCCTAACGAAGACGTGGCACGACTGCCAAGAACTTATGGATGTAGTACGGCAACGAGCGGGCCGCCGTACGAGGATGTAACTTCCACCGAGATTGGTAAATGCCCCCTATGCGGCGGTGAGAATCTGAAGACCTGGAACACGAAGTAGATGCCCTGTCCCAAATGCGGTGCCAAGATGGAGCGAGGTGAGTTTTTGCTTAATTGGGATTGACCGCGGATACAATGGTTCCTTTGGAAAATCCAATCGGCTTGAATTTTAAATGCCTTGGCATTGGAAACGAATTTCTCCAACAAATGGTGTCAGAACGAGGGTTCTAAAGGTAAAATCAATCGTCAAAAATCATGAAGGGGCCATCAGTTTTGGGTGACTGAATAGGCGGGCTAGATTTCCTATTTCTGGGTATATTGCGTTTCAAGTATGGCAGTATCGGCAGTAGGATGAGGCTGAGGATGATGGGGAGTATTGCCTCTTTTACCTGTATATCTATTTGATCAACGATGAAATCCGGCCACTCCTCTATGTCGGCTTGGAGGTCAAAGTCTTGCGGCTCTCCGAGGCCTCCGTTGGAGGATATGTTGACCATGGTTCGGTTGCTGAGGGTTATTTCCTGTCCCGATCTCGTCTTTATATCCGGGGAGCCCTGGAGGTTGTAAACCTCCACGTCTTCCCCGGTGGAATCGATTCTAACAATGGATCGGACCCGGACTTTGACCAGGGCTTCGAGTTTGGACCAGTCCATCTTATTCACGGTTGCCTTATAGATATCGATGGATAACTTGGCTACCTTGGCCGGGATGCCCACGAGGGGAATTTTCTCCAAGACCTGTATGAATGCGTCCACTCCCTTCATGACACCGAAGCCGAAGAGCCCGGATAACTTGTCCTCAATCGGATAATGGAAACCTGAGTCGTAGGCGGTCGGCAGGAGAACAATCTTCGCGTGCGGAATGGGGGGTTCGCAGTCCGACATCTTGCGGCTTATAGGTAGCTGGATGGTCGCCTTATTACCGTTGATCCACGCGATCTCGATTTTAACCCCTCCATCTATATCTATGATGTCCCCCGGCATCAACAGGAAGCCCTCCTCAACGGGCTTGTAATCAAAGGTGGGGTGGGCAAGACCCCTCTTAACCCTTACCCGTCCCGGTCCCCAGGGAGCCAATGGCGGATATTCCTCCAAGAAGACATCCTTATACTTCTGGGACCGTCCTTCACCCGTTATGCTCACGATCTGTGCGATTCCGCCGAACTCCACCTCGACCGAGGCCTCGAGATCGATCTCGTTGTTCTCGGGATCGACGGTCACAGCCTTAATGGTTCCGCCTATCTTGGCCTCCTCCCCGTGGATGTATGTCTGCTGGATCAGTATCTTTGAGAACTCTACGGGATCGATGAGGTTCTGCAGGATGTAGTTCACTTCCGCGCCTCCCGAATCATTGGTCCAGGCAGCATCCAGGTATGTCTTCTCATCAATCCCGAAGATCTCGAAGACGGGAACATCCACCATGATCGGTGCCGGCTTGAGTACTCCCCTCAGATTCTTCCCGGGTTCCGACTGTCCGGCGTTTTCCTCCTTCACAGCGAAGAAGTACACCCTCTTTCCCTTCACCGGTTGGCCACTTGGCTCCTTCAATAACGAAACCAATCCGCCGGCAGGCTCGATATCGGTCCCGGTTCCGGCTTTAAAGTACTCAAAAGGATGAAAATGCTCTAGAGTTAGGAGAACCTTCTCTCCCCAGATCTCAAACTCATGATGATCGGATTCCGCGAGTGGCGAGTGGTTTGGAAGATACGCCTTGACGTAGACCCTCATCCTTAGAATCCCGGTGTCCTCCGGGGCGTAGTTTTCGCCGAGTTCTCGCAGATAGCTCAGATTCAGGGGCTTTCCCTCTTCGTTCAGCTGGAGGGCCTCGCAAGTGACCGGCTTCAAGATCCCAAACAAGTCTTGACCCGGGATTGATAGCCACCCACCAAACATATCCTGAGCCCACTCGGCATCGGTGTGGTATTCGAAGAACCATCCTACTTCCTCAACCTCGCCCAGCTCCCCTTCACCGAACTGTAGAGCAAAGGTGGCCTTTTTCTTGTCCCGCGTGATTTTTTGTGGACCACTGACGGTCAGTGTGAGGCCACGTGTTGCGATAAAATCGAAACTCGCGTCAAAGCGAGGCGATTTTCCAATAGTCTCGTCTCCTGCGAAGGCCTCGACGATGATGCTGAACTGTAGCACGAGAATATCTTCCCCCTCTTTCCCGTAGCCCAGGGTTCCATGCTCACGGCACAGTCGTTCCATTTCGCTTATCGTCACGCCTGTTCCTTCCCTCGTCACTACTAGGTCCGATACGGTGGAAAGGGTGACGGGTTCCATATAGTCGTATGGGTCCGTGTTCCTCTCGTAGAACTTGTAGTAGGAGAAGTTCCAAACAACCTTGGTTACCTCATCTGTGTCGTATCCCTCTGCAGCCAGCTGGAAGGTAACAGAGTCGGCATCGCTATAGATCTCTTCAGGGGCGGTGACGTGAAGTTCGACCCCGTGGCAGACGGTTGCTCCCAGGTTTATGGTGGTTGCAAGCAGCAGCAGGATGAAGACCTGGTTTACGTTTCTCAAGATCAACCAACCCCCGGTGAGGAATTTTGAAGGAGCCTTTGTTGCATTAGAGGTATATAAACATTTAGGATGCCTCAAAGTCAGAAGGAAACGCATAGACATCTTTTTTCCCACCAGCGAGAATCCTCCAGTTCACAATGGGAATGTCTTCAGCTATCTATCCCTAGATAGTCTGTATAATGAAAATCTTTGAATCTATATACGCAAAATAGAGATAGCAGGCCTCGAGGTTTTCTCACTGGGACCGGCTAATGGCCAAGCCCACAGCGAATGTATAAACAATAATATGAAGAGGCTAGGCTCCTCAATTTCCGCGGTCCATTCTCAAAGACCTGACAGCATGTATATTTTGGCCTCCCGGATAGGGCCTTCGGATCTTAGACGAGCCCGGACCTTGATCTTGGCACCGGGGGCGGCGGTGGGATTTCCGGCGGGACATCATCCACCAGGGGTACGACATCCTCGAACATCGTCGTGTAAGATCTCTGGATTGCAGGCTCAAGGCTGGATGCGGCCATCTCGTATTCACCGTTCCGTGTGTGCTTCCTCCCGGCTTCCAGGGCTTTGGATGTGGAAAGGTTAAGATCAAGCCATCTTGCATAACGGATTAAAAGTTCCAGCTCAAGGATCATCCCTTTTGCCTGACTCAACAACAGGTCATTCCATGGTATCTCTGCAATAAGGCAAGGAGCGTCATCTATGGTTATATTTGGCGTTATCAATTCTTTTTCGCTGAGGTTGACCCCGATGTAGGTTAGGTCTCTAGTTTCCGAGAAGATGGCGACCTTGTCGGCTATAACATCGCTTAGGTGGTGGGCTTCGAGCAGGATTGTGGTGGCATTGGGTCCCCCGTATGGTCTGGCCTCCATCATGGGGTATAGTGAAACAACGGGTAATGGGGAGGCCTTTGATCGATTAAAAAAGATATATTTGTTCACCAGGCGGTACGCCGCCTGGTAGGAGCTTTCGTCGGCCAGCTTGAATGGGGTGGGTCCCTGGTATATCCACATCACCCCCTCGTTTCTCACCGCCTGTTCCATGTCATCTATTAGTTCGAAAGGCCTGATTTTGGCGGTCCAAAATCCCGGAATGAGCACTCCATTAACGTCCCCTGCGTGTAATTCCCACCATTCCCTTAGCTTCTCATAATTCAGCGAATCATAGCCACCATATGGGTGTTCCGTCCAAAGGGTCAACGGAACCTCCGACGTATTGAAGCCAAGGGTTACGTTCCAACCACCCATGCCTCCTTAAAGGCCAGAACTCCTAAAGACAGGTTCGGGTTGATATCCCGGACCTTCTGAGCCGTATTCCTGGCCATTTGATAGATTTTTCTCTCCTCCCAATTCTGAAATTCCTCTAGGAGGCCTTCGTTCTCCAGGAATTGGTAGCGCTCACCGGGGGCAATATCCCGGAACCGCCTGCCCGTTTCGTTGGCGAACTTGTGGAAGGCTTTGTAGTCATAGCTGTACATATATTGGGTCCCTCGCCTCCATTCTCTGACTGGAAGACCAACGTCTTGTTGTACCTCCCTCTGTCTCCCCCGGGACCGAAGTAATCGTGGGAGGCCACCAACCCTCCATCGGGAAGAACCACTATGCTGGGGGAGCCGATGAACCTTTCGCTCTTGGCCGGGGAGTGATTGATTACCATCCCGGGAACCTGCGAGAAATCAGGGTCCTTGTAGGGCATGATGTGGACCGGAGATGGAGTTCATAATAACCTTTCTTTACCACCATCTAGGAACCGATAAACTTGCATTTGGTGAATTCTCACTTCTTCAAATTAGTAGTTCCTTTCCGTCCTTTGCCCATTGATTCTGAATGCCTCCTATGAACTCGGTTCCAGGCAGGGGATAGTATGCGGTCCTTTTTAACAATCAGGATCCAAGGCAAATAGCTTGAGATCGTAAGGGAGCCTAATAGGTTGAATAACTTGGTGGCCTAGGGCCCACTGGGGTTCTTCAGCCTGAGAATATAACCAAATACTTAGGAATTTGAATGGTAAGAAAAGCAATTTACGATTCGATCAGGATTCGCTGGGCAACCGGTTACTAGCTTTCCTGCTATCAGGCCTGGAAAGCTGGATTCCTTGGCGGATATAACTCTGCCTGCCGGATGATATGCTGAAGCCCAGCTTTTCAAAATCCAAAACGGGAGTCTCTGCCTGCCTTAGCTTCAGAACGCAATCGAAAAGCTCCTTTATCATGGCCAAGTCGGCCTCGTCTTCAACTAGCATGGGATTCAGCATGAACACCACCGTACAGTTCGCTTTCCTGAAACGATCGACCATTTCCATTATGTGGGGATAGATGGTCTCTATCCGTGATGATACTAGATAGGCAGATAGAATGTCAACCAAAGCCCTCTTTTTCCTTGGTTCAATTGCCTCCAGTGCTCTGGACATCGCTACTTCAACCACAGATAATGCCACTGGGGATACGTAGGTATCTTCATGTGTTTCCAGAGTGGGGACTTCGGTAAACCGGCTGGTGTAACAGTCAACGATCCTGAGCCGGGATTTACCCTGGTTGAGATCTGAGCGTATCTTGTCGGGTGTTCTTGTCGCACTCACCACCAAGGAGCCCTCACCTTGATCGAGTCCGGTTTGGATGAAGGCCCGAGCAAAGTCCTCCTTTTCCTGGTTGGGACCTGCGACCAGTAACATTGCCATGCCTTTTGGCAGTCCTCCATCGAGGGCCTTATCGAGGTGGCTAATTCCGGTGGATATCCGGGAGGTCAACACCCCGTCATATATGGTATGGAGAAGGCCTTCCTCTATTAGGTAGTCCATATACTTATTCACCGTTCTGCCACAGTTGGATCTGACTATCCTTCGAAGTTCCTCATGGTCATCTATATTAGCAATTTTCGCGAAATGATCAACGATGGCTTCAAACAGGTCGACGAGTTCTTCCTTTCTTACCTGATCCTGGTCGACTTTCAGAACGGAATCACGATCAAGCATGAATTCGCCCTTGTCCGTGAATCGGGAACGCGATAATATGGCTTGGTTATTAACATATCTTTCTAGGATCATATTTAGCCGTTCTGCACCCTCAAGAACGACTATTGGCTGTGCAAGATCCTGGTACAGTTGTCCAAATAGGCTTAGGGCAACGTGATTGTCCGAGGGTAAGGGGAATCCAGGGTCAAAATGACCCGTTGCCGCTATCTGTTCCATTCTTCTCCGGTTTTGTTCGGCCCAATAGGTATAGAAAGGAAGACCCAGAGCCTGGAGCACGAGGAATTTCATGGCCTGATCGGGGTTTCCATTGGAGTAGGCCTGGAATAGAAAAAGCGAAGGACCCAGTACGAGAATAACGGTGGGGAGCATTGCCAAATGAGGGGTATATCTGGTCCTTGCATAGAACTGGAGAAAACCAATCACTCCCATGGCCAGAGTAACGAGGGCCAGGATTTCACCTATTATCGCTACCAGCCCGATCAAGAATCCACCTCCTCCCCCTAACTATGTGCTGGAGTAGGAGCTTGTTTGAGAACTGGGCAAGAATCAATCCAAGAATCAGGCAGTATCCTCCAAGGAGTACCATCCATGAATTGCCCAGAATTAGGTAGGCCACTACTGCGATATATCCAGAGGCGAGAACGCAGAAGGCCAAGGCGTAAAGGTAGGACCTTGGCATATTGCCGCTCACCGATTCTATTCTTACATACTGATATACCATGTTGTAGAAGAAGGCGATTATTGAGACGGCAGCTAGTAGGAGAGCACCATTATGCATGTAGCCCTTCGAATATAGTGTAATTCCAATAGCAACCGCACAGGTTACAGCTATAATGCTTGTATTTCTTGATAATTTCAACAATATTTACAACCATTGAATAATTATTGAG
This sequence comes from Hadarchaeota archaeon (SeqCode), assembly GCA_964621445.1. Lineage (GTDB taxonomy): Archaea > CAYQAE01 > CAYQAE01 > CAYVLA01 > CAYVLA01 > CAZUNO01. The sequence goes on from CAZUNO010000006.1 coordinate 139,404, forward strand.
GCAATTTTCTTTGAACACATAAAAATGTCTTTGATATTGGAAACTAATCAAAAAGATAGATTCTCATCGAACCGCCTTTTATCGATGAGTCCGCTAACTCTTCCAAGACCTTTTTTAGTCTGCCCTGTTGCCAAAAAAAGAATGGTCTCCTGGAATTTCCCCCCCGAGTCATTTTCCATGAAGGCGAAGGCTTGGATACGGATGATGCGGCTTCACACATCCTTGATATATCCGTCCATGGGGCTCGCCGCATCTCTATTCATTTTAGGACGACCAAGGAGCATTGGTTTTCTTGTTCCCGTAATATCCATCCTGTTGATATCAATATCTGCCTATATGCTCAATGACGTATTTGACGTTGACGTCGATGAGGTGAGCAATGCCGATCGTCCAATTCCCACTGGAGTGCTCTCCAAACGTGAGGTTTCGGTAGTTGGTTCCCTTTGTCTGGCAGGCGGTTTTTTATTGGCCACAACATCAGGTTCAATTATAGCAATTGGAATCTCGATCATAATGTGCGCTTTGAGCATTTTCTACTCTGCTCCCCCCTTACGATTAAGAAGGTTGTTCATTGCGCCTTACCTGGTGATAGCAGGATTTGCTTCCCTTTCCTTCCTATTTGCCGCTGCTTACCACGGCTCACTCCTGGAGGGGGATGTCCTGCTAGGCGGTATATTGGTTCTTGGATATGCAACGGGCTCCTGCATGGTGAAGGAATTCAAGGATCTGGAGGGTGACTCCTCAAGCGGGGTTAAGTCAATCCCCAGCACTTTGGGTCTGGAGAGGGGTGTAAAGGTAACCCTTCCCCTGTACCTGGGTGCGTACATGCTTCTACTTCCTCTCTACTGGATATTCTCTTTACATGCAATCTTTTTAGTAGCATTCGCTGCCATACTTGCCATTAAGGTCAAGAAATCCTATGATCTTTTGCAGGCTCCAAGGGAGATGGAACGGAGAATAGGCATCCTGAAGGTAGAGGTCGTTTCCACGGTAGTCATCTTCCTGCTGGCTGCTCTAAGCGCCACCATGGGTTGAGTACTTAGAGCACTTAGTAATCACTTGGAAGTCACTCCACTCTATACAGGGATCTACTGCCGTAGGATTCACAAATGAGTTTCCAAATTTTGGCGAATTCAACAAAAGATGAAGTTATATTTTTAAAAGCGGGCATGTCATCCCTAGGTAATGAAGATGCATCCGGACCATTCGGTTATTACTCAGTTTTGTGAGTGCCGATTCTGTTTGGTAATTGCATTTTCGGTCCTACCCTAAAGGAAGCTGAAAAAAGCTCCGAGTGAGGGGGTTTTCTTTTTGTGTGAAATTTTTGGTAATAACCACAGCGTAGACTATTTCATATGGACACCATTTTCGGAGGTGGCTAGTGATGAATGGAGATGAAGAGCATCTCCCGGAGGACTTCTATCCCGAGCCCTCGGAAGAAGTGGAGACCTCCCTGGATTCTCTGATAGAAAAGGGAGAGGAGATAATTTCCAGGTCCATGGCCGACATAGATTCAAAGGGCAATTATGGCCGGATTTGGGTTTTCCTCACTAAGAAGCATCTCATGGTAATAGAAGATGATGGTGAGATAAAGTACAATTTGCAAATGGCCAACCTCCAGATGGTCGAAATCAGGGACTTTGTGGGAAATGGGCTTCTAACAGTCCTGGACAATGAGGAGAAAAGGATAGACGTAGTTCGATTTTCCAGAACCAGATCCAAGGGATTCCTGGACCTGGCGGGAAAGGTGGCCGAGGTCCTAAGGTCTAATGGAAATGCTAAGGATCAGGAAGATAGGGAAAAGGGACTTAAGGTCGAAGGGGATGCAGGAGAGGAGGCGCGGCGCTGCCCCAAATGTGGTCGTCCTCTTCCCAAGAGATCCGATATCTGTCCCCACTGCGTAGAGAAACGACGGGTATTTAGGAGGTTACTGAAATTCGTTCGACCCTATTGGATCCCGGTTACTGTGAGCTTCATTCTCACCGTCTTCATCTCCCTGGCAAACCTGGTTCCGGCCATACTCCTCAGGGACCTAATAGATGGTTTAGTTGACATGAGGGGTGGGGATGCCTCCGCCGCGAGTCAATTTTTAGGACAACTGGCCTTGTTCTTGGGTATAGTGTACGCGACCTCCGCGGTGGCAAAGGCGGGGCGTCGATATCTGAATGGATGGTTGGGAGAAAAAATAACCTTCGATATCAGGAAGGCCATGTACCGTTATCTTCAGATGCTTTCTCTCAGGTTCTACGACCGCAAGAGAACTGGCGAGTTGATCTCAAGGGTCAAGAAGGATAGCTCCAACATAAGGGCCTTTCTAATACAGGGCAGCCAGAAACTACTAGTTGATATGGTGACCATGGTTGCTATATCCGCCATTCTTTTTTCCATAGAGCCCAGGATAGCGGCGGTTTCGCTTTTGCCGGTCCCCATCCTGGCCCTGGGAACATCTCTTTTTGCCAAAAAGATACACCGCATCTATCATAGGGTATGGCGTTCATGGGCCAAGATGAGTTCGGTACTTGCCGATACAATTCCGGGCATCTTGGTGGTAAAGGCATTCGCACAGGAGGATAGGGAAGTCAACAAGTTCGAGGATAGCACCGATAGTTTTGTATCCGCCAAGATAAGAACCCATAAACTGAAGTCTCTATTCTTCCCGGCCATGGGACTTCTCATGTACATGGGAAGCGTTATCGTCTATTGGTGGGGGGGTATTCTAAGCGTCAAGGAGACCATTACCATAGGGACGCTTACGTTATTCGTCTCCTATCTCTGGAGATTCTACCAGCCGGTTCAAAGACTGAGTCAGATAACGGATCAGATTGAGAAGGCTTCCACTGCCGGAGAGCGGATATATGAAGTGCTGGATACCACCCCCGAGGTTCGTGATGCAAATGATTCGGTTAAGATGGAGGACATGAAGGGAGCAATCTCGTTTGAGGACGTGTCCTTTTCATACAATAATGAGAGCAGAGTTCTGGAGGGCATTAACCTTGAGGTGGAGCCGGGAGAGATGGTTGGCCTCGCCGGTCCCAGCGGTTCGGGCAAGTCGACTCTGGTTAAATTGATATCCAGATTCTATGACCCCGACGAGGGAAAGGTTAGCATCGATGGCGTTGATGTGAGGAAGATCAAGCAGAGATCACTACGAGAGCGAATAGGTGTCGTCCTTCAGGAACCCTTCCTGTTCCATGGGTCCATAGCGGAAAACATCTCCTATGCACGTCCAAAGGCAAGCAGAGAGGAGATCATTCAAGCGTCCAAAGCGGCAAATGCACATTCATTCATAATGCGCCTTCCCGAGGGTTATGACACCCAGGTTGGTGAGCGCGGGGCTCGACTATCCGGCGGGGAGAAGCAGAGGATATCCATCGCCCGGGCAATAATTAACAAGCCCTCGATAATCGTGTTGGATGAGGCAACCTCCTCTGTTGACACGGCAACGGAGAGATCAATTCAGGAGGCACTGGAGAGGCTAATCGAGGGCAGGACCACAATTGCCATCGCACATAGACTATCCACCTTGAGAAATGCCGATAAGCTCATCATCATGGAGGATGGCAAGATCGTGGAACGCGGGAAACACGAGGAGCTGCTTGAAAAGGACGGGGTCTATGCTAATCTGGTTAGGATGCAGGGCGAATTGGCAAAGGCTAATGCTGTGTGAAATAGGATAACTCTTTCACTGGATTTTAGATTCTGTTGCGGATGTTTCGTATTATTGCCTGGCAGTACTGAGGTAGGTCACCGGGGGTGGCGCGAGGTTACCATATTTCCGTCAACTACTACGGGTTCATCCTTGTAGTTTGCAGCAGCATTTTCCAGATCATCCCAATGTGAGGATCCATCAATGGCGGGTGAAACCGCATGTTTTTTAATGTGGAAAGCGAAAAGGCGAGATAATGACTGACCCAGATCCAGATGAGATGGAGGATCGTCTGACCGTTGAGGATGATGAGGCCGAAGAGGTACTAAGGAACTTTCTACATCATTATATCGAGCAAAAAGTCGGCACTCACGAGGATGTCAACGTGGAGGAGATATTGGGCCGTATTGACGATCCTGATCTGATTGATTCCCTCGCCTGGGGACGTGAGATGTCCAGAGTGCGACAGACGTTAAAGGGCTTTTCAAAGGATGTCCTGGTGGACATCATCTCCGAGGAGATGGAGGCAGAGGGTCTGTTGGATTCAGAGGAAACTAGAACCGCTTTAAGAATCTAGGAGGCTTAGTAAAAACCTGTGCACCGGACACGGACTTGATTTGAGTGAGGGTAGGATCGAAGGAGATTTAGATTTCCAACTGGGATAATGTTCTTTTTCCTGAAGCCGGGATAACCAAGGGTGACGTCCTAGAGTATTACCGCGACATATCGGTTCACATCCTTCCCCATCTAAGGAACCGGCCATTGAGCATGCACAGGTTTCCGGATGGCCTGGCAGGGGAGGATTTTTACCCAAAAAAGAAGCCTGATCATTTCCCGGAGTGGATAACCGAGATTGAGGTCCACAAGATTATCGTCCCGATAGAATCGTTTTCGACCTGAACCCGCCTGAGGAGGAGTTCGACGATGTGGTGTTTGGCGCGTTTCGTGTGAAGGAATTGCTGGAGGAGGACGATCCCCCTGGTTATGACTACCGGATCCCAGGGAGTACACGTCACGGTTCCAGTTAGAGGAGAGGTTTCCTATGAGGAGTCACGTACTTTCGACCAAAAAACTGCAAATATTCTGGCGGAAAAGCATGAGGATCGTCTAACCGTGGAGCAGAGAAAGGATAGAAGGAAGGATCGGGTCTTTATCGATACCTACCGCAACTCGTATGCACAGACCTTTAGTGGCGCCCTACTCGCTTAGAGCTAGGGAGGGAGCTCCCGTGGCAACCCCGCTAGAATGGAAGGAGCTTAAGGGGAATTTTCGTCCCAGGAAATATAAATTGAAAAACATATTTCGGAGAATAACACAGAAGAAGAATCCCTGGGAGGACATAGACAGGATATTCGTAACTCTGGATATCGCGGATGAGCTACCTGATTCTAATGAGGTATAACCTTGTATGACTCCAGCGTCATATAGGATTAAGAAAGAAAAAAGAAAATGTAGATGCTCCCTATTCGGGGGCCACTACCAGGGTTTCCTCCACATCGACGACGCCTGAGGTGAATTCGGCGGAGTCAAGGGCCATGCGGTAGGATGCCCAGTCTGGAACGCTTCCCGTCAGTGTTACCTTCCCGTCCACTACCTCCACGTCAACCGAACCTGCATCCGGGCCAAGCCTTCGCTCCAGGGCATCAGTGATGTCCTGGGCAATGGATTCGTCGACGTAATCATCGGTGGGCACGACCGCTATGTTGTTGATAACCTCGAGCACGCCCAGGGTCTCGTATGCTATGTTCTCTATTTTGGTCTTCTTCCAATAGACGTCTATGGTTCCCTCCAGGGTGACAACGCCCGAATCTGCATCTATGTCGACCTTTGATGACTGAATGGTGGTATCCCATACTAGCCGCTGATCCAGGTGGTCGGCTATCTTTTCGTCCTCGGGTATCACTATCTCCTCAGGGTGTTCGATCTCTATCTGGTTAATGACATCGGTAACGTCCCTGGCTAGCCAAGCATCGGCTTCTGCAGCGTCCACCGCGTTCCTGTCGGGGACGGTCCCCGAAAGGGTTACCACCGTTCCTTTGACATCCACCTTTATGTCCGAGGCATCGACGCGGTTATCCCAGTAAATTTCGTCCACTACTCTTTTCTTAATATCTTCCTCCAATACAATCACTATCTGGAATTGATTCGGAATTCAATTATAAAGTCAGGGATTGATAATGGAGTTGACAGAAATCGCATCCGATTTTCACTGGACTAATGAGGTTAATGTCTATTTTGGATGAGGATATGAAAAAGAATGGAGGGAGGAAGACAGGACCAAAAACCACCCGGATTCATTTACTCAATCCTATCATCGGTACTAGTGATTTTGAATGCGATAGCAATATGGGTAGATGAGGAGATTATCGATTACCTTTTTGCTCCTCTAAAATACCTAATTGGAATGGAACTTCTTCTTAACTTAGTTCCGATCTGTTTCACCCTCGCGCTCATAATCCTTGCAAGTGGACTGGCCTTGAGGATAATGCCTAGGCAACATCTTAGAATTGGGGTTTTATTGATTGCCTGCTCCTTATTCTGTCTTCTAATTGGGGGTGGTTTCGTTTTCGGTTCTGGCTTTGGCATAAGGGCAGGCGTGGCAGCTTTAAGACATACAAGGAAGGATCGGGGAATGGGTTAGAGTTCAGTTGGTCATTCAGGGGTGCGCGCCTTGGCGGTTTTCACGCTCTTCTTAAGCGCCTCAACCAGGTTTTCAGGTTCCTCCTCCTCTTCCTCAACCCTCTTTTCAACTTCTATCCCGCTTATATTAGCCTGTATGATGTTCTTGAGCGCCTTTCTGTATTGGTCTTCGATCTCTTCGGATTCGAACTCCTCGGTCATTGAGTCAATTAGGTCCTCGGCCATGCGTAGTTCATTAGATCTTACCTCGATGCTCCCCAAATGGGTGGTGGCCCCCTCCATTGAACGTATCTCGTCGGGGTAATACATGGTCTCCAGCAATATTCCCTTCTGGTAATGCCTGAGACAGCATAGGTGTTGCTTGGTCCTCATCACTATCTTGGCGAGGGCGACTTTGTCGGTGTTTTGCATTACCCTGGTCAATAGTGCGTAGGCCTTTTCGGCGCCCTGTTGTGGTGATAGGTAGTAGGACTTATTGAAGAAAATGGGATCTATCTCCCCTAGATGCAGGAACTGGATGATGTCAATATTTTCCGGGTTTGGTAGATCGATGGCCTCCAGATCCTCGTCCTCTATGACCACCCAGTTTCCCTTCTCATATTCATACCCCCTGGAAACGTGCTCCCAGGGCACTACCTCTTCACACTGAGGGCAGTATCTTTGGTACTTCAGGGGGGTCTTGCACTGGTCATGAATATAATTGAATGATATGGACTTTGATTCGGTGGCCTTGAACATATTTACCGGTATGGTTACAAGGCCAAAGCTTATGTGACCGGACCAGACTGTCTGCATCTTGATCGAGGCCTGGCTTGGGTTCAACTGATATTAATTGTTGTTAACATCTTGTCTGATTGCCGAAGGCGGGTATTGTGTATAGATCTAGGGAATAATCTATCCGAGACCCTACCTAATCTAGATTTTTCCAAACTGCGAGATAATGGAGGGGAAGGGAATAATACGCTGGATTAATAAACCCGTTCCGAGGGTTCATAGGCTAAAAGGCCGGTTTTTATATGGAAGGGAAACTCGATATCGCCGAGGAGGCCTCGTTAGTACTCTGTGGGGCTGCTGGACAGGGACTAAAGACAGTGGAGAATCTATTGACCAAGGTTCTCAAATCGAGTGGGTATAATATATTCGCGACAAAGGAGTTCATGTCCCGAATAAGGGGGGGAACAAATTCAACATCCATTAGGGTGTCCTCAACCCCTGTGAGAGGTTACTGCGATAGAATCGACCTATTGGTGCCTCTTAGTAAAGGGGGGATCAAACACGTCAAAAGCAGGATGTCGGAAGCCACCATGGTGATGGGCGAGGAGGAGGTGATTTTCCCTGAAATCCAGAGGGAGAGGGGATTGGTGATCCCCCTCACGGAGATAGCAGAGGATGTAGGGGGAAAGATCTACGCCAATACGGTGGCTGCCTCCAGCATTTCCGCCCTATTTGGCGTGAAATTCGAGGTCCTGAGCCATATCTTGAAAGAGGAATTTTCCGAAAAGGGAAAAGAAATAGTGGATAAGAATCTTGAGGCGGCCGAGAAGGGGTTCGAAGCAGGATCCGATCTGGTTAAGGAAGGAAAGGTCAGGATAAAGATAGAGAGAGGCAAGGGGATTGAGGATCAAATACTGCTGAATGGAACCCAGGCTGTCGCTCTGGGCTCACTGGCCGGGGGTTGCAACTTCGTTTCCTTCTATCCAATGACTCCGGGAACCGGGGTGCCAACCTTCATCGCACAGCACTCACAGGACCTGGGATTATTGGTTGAGCAGGCCGAGGATGAAATCTCCGCCGTTAACATGTCTATAGGTGCCTGGTATGCCGGGGCCAGGGGGATGGTTTCCACCTCCGGAGGAGGCTTCGCCCTCATGGTGGAGGGTCTAAGCCTCAGTGGCATCCTGGAGACCCCGGTGGTTATTCATCTGGCACAGCGTCCGGGACCGGGAACCGGGCTGCCAACCAGGACCGAGCAGGGAGATCTGCTCTTTTCGGTGTACACGGCTCATGGAGAGTTTCCCAGGGTCATCTATACGCCCGGTTCCGTGGAGGAGGCATTTGAGCTATCCTACAGAGCATTTCAGGTAGCCGACAGGTATCAAGTTCCGGTAATCATTCTCACCGATCAATACCTGGTTGATTCCTATTACAACCTCCCCGATCTGGAGCTGGATGACAAAGAGCCTGAAAACCATTACCTGGAGACAGGGGAGGATTACAGGCGGTATGATCTGACCGAGGACGGAGTTTCTCCCAGAGGCGTTCCAGGAGTGGGGAGAGGCCTGGTTGTAGTGGACAGCGACGAGCATGATGAGGAGGGTCACATAACGGAGGATTTCGATACCAGGGTGAGCATGGTAGATAAGAGGTTGAAAAAACTTGAAATGCTACGAGGCGAGGCCGTGCCCCCGCGATTGATTGGCGGTGAGGATTACGAGTTGCTAGTTGTTGGATGGGGCTCGACCCTGGGTATACTAAAAGAGGCGGTCGAGGGCCTGGGGGACAAACCGGTATCACTGCTCCATTTTCCACAGGTCTACCCTGTCCCGGATCAGGCCACCGAGATCATAGAAAGAGCCGAGAGATCGGTGGTTATAGAAAATAATGCTACTGCCCAGTTTTCAAAACTACTCCGCTTGGAGACGGGTCTAGAGATCGAGGAGAGCATAAACAAGTACAATGGACTTCCCTTTTCGGTTGAGGAAGTTAAGGATAGATTGGAGGGATTAACCTAGGAGGTGGTATTATGGATCCGGAAATTTTTAATATGGAAAACCTTGATATAGCCTGGTGCCCGGGTTGCGGTAACTATTCTATCCTGCCCACCCTGAAGGAGGCGCTCTCGGACCTGGATTTAAAGCCCTGGGAAGTGGTATTCGTTTCCGGGATAGGACAGGCGGCCAAGACGCCTCATTACTTCAAAACAAATCTGGTTAATGGTCTACACGGCAGATCCTTGCCTGTGGCCACGGCGATCAAGGTCTGCAACCCCGACCTTGAGGTGATTGCCGAGAGCGGGGACGGTTGCATGTATGGCGAGGGCGGGAACCACTTCATTCACTGCATTCGTAGGAATCCGAACCTCACCTGCATGGTCCACAACAATATGGTCTACGGTCTCACCAAGGGCCAGGCCTCACCAACCTCCCAGCTTGGATTCGAGACCTCCATCCAGGTTGAGGGAGTTTTCGAGCGTCCCTTGAACCCCGTAGCTCTGGCCATATCCCTCGGTGCGTCATTCGTGGCCCGCACATTCGCCGGCGATAAGGACCATCTGAAGGAGACCTTGAAGCAGGCCATAGGGCATAAGGGATTTTCCCTGATTGACGTCTTCCAGCCCTGTGTATCCTACAACAAGGTCAATACCTTCAAGTGGTTCCGGGAAAAAACCTACAAGGTTGCTGAGTCATATGACCCTGAGGACAGGGAATTGGCCTTCTCAAAGGCCGTGGAAAAGGATAAGCTGGCATTGGGATTGATCTACCTCAATCCAAGACCAACATTCGAGGAGGAATCGGTGCCTTACTCCAGCGGAGACCAGACTTCCCTTTTCAAGAGGTCTGCGGATAGAAAGAAGCTACTGGAAATCATGGATGGCTTCCGGTAGCTCCACCCGGGTTAACAGTTTTCTCTATCCGCCGAGCGGGTAAACCCGGTGGCTAGAAATATGCAGGAACCGCATGAAGTACCAATAGGTGAGTCTCAGCTATTTCTGGACGATTGCCTCATACACAGCAAGGAAAAGGTTACCAGGATCTGGCACCGCCTTCAAAAACACCCCGCTAACCCAATCATGTTGAGATCCGACCGCGAGGAGAATATCTTCCTATTCGGCACCGTTATTCGGGATGTTGATCCCCTTCTTGAGAAGGAGGTCTTCAGGATGTGGTACTTCGCCTGGGGACTTAACACACAATGGATTGCCTATGCCCGTAGCAACGATGGGTTGAGGTGGGAGAAGCCGGATATAGGAATTGGGGATCGCGATGCGGATCAACCGAGGAATGCGGTTTTCATTAACCCTGATTGGCGTTTAATCGGCCTTTCGGGAGTTTTAAAGGATCCTCTGAAAGGCGGGTATAAGTTAATGATTCCCGCGGCCGATGCGGAGACCAATGATAAAACCTACCTGATGGCCGAATCCCGCGACGGCCTGGAATGGAAAATCGTGTCCACGTTCACCCCCGAACCCCCCTGCAACCCGGACAGGGCGTGTTTTACCTGGGACCCGAAGGAGAAATGCTACCTGCTGTATAATAGAGCAAAGCATGCGGATCAGGACCTGAAGGAAAGGGGCGGACCAGCATACTGGGGCCGGGCCATCGCGCTTTGCACCAGCAGGGATTTCAGGACCTGGTCCCCGCCCAAAATGGTGGTGCATGCTGAAACCAACGAACCGGATGGTACCGAGCTGTACGGTATGGCTGCCTATCCCTACCAGGGGGAGTGGATTGGTTTGGTCCAGGTGTTCAGGTCGCTTCCCAGGCTTGCCTATATCGATCTGGCCATTGCATATTCACGAGACGGGCGTAACTGGGACCGCGAGAGAGAGTTGGTACTTCCCCGGGGCGGGGTTGGCGAATGGGATCGGTTCAACCAGTGTGCATCAACCCAATTGGTCAGGGTGGGAGACCGGCTTTGGGTCTACTACTCGGGACGCCTATATCGGCATGGTGAGTACGAGAAGTTCACCGCACTAAAAGACACCGGCCCCAGACAGGTGGGAATAGGCCTAGCCACCATTCGTGTCGACGGTTGGTGTTCCATGAGGGCAAGCTTCGATTCGGGTCAGATAACCACAATTCCCCTTGTACTTCCTGAAAAGGTGACTATGTGCCTGAACGCAAAATCCAGATGGGGGGACATTGTGGTCGAGGTCTTGGATGAAAACCAAAATGAGATACCGGGTCTCAAATCAAGGTCTATTAGAGATGACGCCATACGAATTCCGGTCATCTGGGAGGAGAATAACGCCTGGCACGGGTTACTTGGCGAGCAGATGCGTATCAGGTTCAAAATGAGAAATGCTGAACTATATTCCTGGTCTATCAAACCGGAAAGGGTGTGAGTATCAAGCAGGCTTTCGCATAAAGGAATACCTCCACCTTACCGGGGCCCGGAAATCTCCTTGGTAACAACCGCCGGAGTTAATACATATATGGCCAATATGATTGGGTGAATACATGATTCGTGAGTTAATTCGTATCCCCCAGGGATACAGCGCCTGTGCAGGTATATGTGATTCGGGGTGGTTCGCTGGGGTTTTGGTAATCGATGATATCGATGAGGATTTTCTTCAGAAGAATCCCAAAAAATACGAGACCTGTCGGGAACAGGCAAGACATTGGCAGGGAAGGGCGCGGGGTCTGGAGAGACGCCTAGTTATGGTCAGGGAGAGCGATGGAGATGTAACTGATCTAGCCGCGGGCGAGCGTATTTGCGGTCCTGTGTGCCCGAAAAGGAGTAATGAAACTCCCCTAGTGGCCTGGACACAGCGATTTAGTGGGTCATGGGAACTCAAGTACCACAATGGAAAGAGGCCCCACACGGTTCTTGGTGATTCCCGAGTGATTAGGAATCCTCAGATATCCGTGTTTGAGGAGAAAATACTTTTTGCATGTGAGAGAGATACCACTGAAGGCAAGGGCGAGGTTCTAGTCCTTTCGGAAAATGGCGACCGAGTCATTTCCACGGAGGGGCGGAATCTTAAGTTGGTGACATCTAGCAAGGGGATCGCGCTACTGACGGAAGAGATCTCTGAAAATAGAGTCAGCCTGGTTATTCATGAGTTTGATGGCCTGGAATTGGCGAGGACAACGAGGATTGAAGGTGGGGATGATTACACATTCAACGCGGATCTTGCCTACAATGCTTTGAATGATGAATTGTTGGTCGTCGCCGAGAACTGCCCTGCCTTCGGGATGGACGACCGGGTCGGGATGCATAGATATCTGAAGGTTTGGAGCCTGGACGGAGGTGGCGATCTGAGGGATTTATCCGGCGAGACCGGTCGCCTTCCCATCAAGCCGCGCGCCTTTAACTACTGGAGCACCGAGAATACCCCGCCCATACGGCCCCACATTTACCTTCAAAACGGCAAAACATCGGTTTCATTTCGTCAGTTCCGTTATTCGGGGTTCAAGGCCTTTGGCTGGGACGTATACAGGTTGGATCTCATCGAGGGCGATTGGAGCTCCCCGGTTCGTATGACCCCCAATCGAACCACTCCAGACACGGGGTACGCGGTGCTTCCAACCGAGGAAGGGTATCTTGGAGTTTTCCCCTGCATCGACAATCCAGGTGGTTCAACTCGGTGCAGTAACTTCAGGGTGGAGATAGTGGAGTTGGATAGAGACGATGCCCTTCCCCGTGTGGATATTAAGGAGGCGGAGAGGGATGAATACCTGCCCACCACGGGATATAGAAACGTGGCACCAACTCCACCAGCACTGGAGGAAACCTATATGGGACGAACCCTGATTTGGGGCGACCTTCATCCCCATACAAATTACTCTAAGTGCGTATCAGCTGCCGACGGTTGTCCAAACGAGATGTTCAGATATGCCAGGGATGTCCTGGGATGCCAGGTCTTCACCTTCATAGATCATTCCAATATGCTGGGCGGCCCCGAGTCCACCTGGGTTAATGACCAGCTAGAGATACTGGCCGGAGGGAGAGGAATCCCGATCTTTGGGGCTGAGACCGGGATGAGTCCGGGCCGGCATACAAACTGGTATGCGTATGATCGGGACACCTTTGATCAGTTGAGATGCATCCTGAACTCTCAGGGGACCAGTAGGGAGAACTGCTACCGTCAGGTAAGGGAGGAGCTGCCGGAGGGAAGCGTGATGGCCCTCCGGCATTTTCACGGGGGCATGGAAGATGAAAAGGTGATAATGCACAGCTTCGAGCCGCGGCTGGAGCCTGCAATGGAGGCCATGCAAGGCCGGATAAATGCGCTGATAAAGCCTTCGGAGAAATATCCCCGGTTCCCGAACCAATTTCTGACGGGGGGAGCCAGGATAGGATTGGTGGGAGGTACCGATCACTACCGGGGCAACGGGCCCAACCATTTCTGCTTAACCGGGTTCTGGGTCAAGGAAATCACCCCCAAGGGTGTATGGGAGGCACTGCGCAATAGATATACGATCGCCATGTCGGATTCCAAGGTGTCGATGGCCGCCTGGCTGGATGGACAACCCGCGGGATCGACGGTAACCATGGAGGGCAAAGGGACTCTGTCAGTAAGTCTATCTGCATCCTGCGGTCATGAAATAACTAGGGCCACCTTGATCAGGGACGGGGAAATACTCCCCTGGACTCCTGTTAAAAGGAGTTCGGCAACGATTGAGCTGGAGGATAATGAACCTTCTCCGGGCTTTCACTGGTATGTCCCCACGATTGAGGTGAGGACTGCATATGGATCGTATAACCGGGGATATGGACACAGCTCGCCCTTCCTCGTCATGGTCCGGTAGAGCCTGGAGCTACCGACTCCATAATTAGGAATCATTCTCAGGGATGTATTTCGGGTTCAGCGTGTGCATCTTGGCGTCAACGGACCGCAGCCATTCATAGAGTTCCCGTTTCAGGTTATCTGCCAGTTCCGGCATCTCCTGGGATAGATCATTTTCCTCGCTCAGATCCTGGGACAGGTCATAGAGCTCCGTCTCCTCGGGGTCGTAGTGGTGAATCAGCTTATGGTTCCCCGAGCGGATTGAGGCGCCGGGCATCTTTGCCGGGGGTGCGTAATGTGGGTAATACCAGTGGAGGTTTCTATCAGGGAAACCATCGGACTGTCTCAGTAGCGGAATTAGGCTGCTCCCATCGGTAACCTCGTTCGAGGCAGTTCCCGGGCCAGCCATATCTATCAGGGTAGGGTAGAAATCCTCGCTGATTACCGGAGTGCGGCAGATCGTTCCCTCCTCCACCACTCCTGGCCATCTTATTATGAGAGGAACCCTTATCCCTCCCTCGTAGACAAAACCCTTACCCTCCCTCAGCGGAGCGTTATTGGTTGCCTTCTGGGATCCGCCGTTGTCGCTGGCGAAGATAACCACGGTGTTCTCCACGATACCCAGGTCCTCAAGCGTTTGGAGAATCCGGCCCACATTCCAATCCAGGTTTTCCACCATTCCCCCGTAGATTGGGCTCTTTTGGGAGTGATCCGTCTCCATCTTTTTCTCGTATTTGGCCACATACTCCGGGGGAGCTTGTAGCGGTGTGTGGACCGCGTAATGGGGTAGGTACAGGAAAAAGGGGCTGTCATGGTTATGCTGTATGAACTTTATGGACTCATCCGTAAGGCGCGTGGTGAGGTACTCCCCCTCCTCTCCACCTTCCATGGTTGGTATTTCCTGGTTCCAATCACGGTCCGGCGCCTCATAGGGGTACCAGTAGCTGGGGGGACTGCCGTGCGTATGGCCAGCCACGTTGACGTCGAATCCATGGCCCAACGGCCAGTACTTTGGTTCGTTACCCACATGCCATTTGCCGATGCTCGCCGATACATATCCAGCAGGTTTCAGGGCCCTGGCCAGGCTGATCTCATCAAGAGGAATGTAAAATCGATCATCGGGAGGGATGATACGGCCATGTTCCGGGTATCGATGCCTATTTACGGCCGTTATATGCCCCGTAAAACGCAGGCGAGTCGGGTTCTTTCCAGTTAGCAGAGCCGCCCTGGTGGGAGAACAGACGGGACAGGATGAATAAGCCTGGGTGAAACGCATTCCCTGGTCCGCGAGGGAATCTATGACCGGTGTCTCATAGAAGCTACTTCCCTGACAACCCAGATCCATCCAACCCAAATCATCAACCAGAATAAACACGAAGTTCAATTTTTCTCGGGGGGATTCCATTGAGGACCTCCAAACCGGTTCTATAATTCATGGACTCTTTTGTCTTTCGGAATGAACCGCATGGTCCATTTGCTTTGACGTGTCTAGAACCGCATATTCACAAACCATATAAGGTTTTTTCGGCGGCTTGTTTGGTGATGGTGAATAGCTGTAGGTAGGGAATTCCGAGTTGCAGATGTCGATGAACTTGAGATCATCGAAATGAGGAGGTCAAGGTTGGAGAAAACAGTATTCTTCTGGTCCGACTTGAGGAGGGGTATAGGGCGTTAGGTTCGTCCTGTCCCCATAAAGGGGCCCCGCTCTCCGAGGGCCATCTTGAGGACCATCATCTTCGTTGCCCATGGCACCAAGCTGTATTCGATATCAATAATGGCGATGGCGAGTTAATTGAGCCTTGTTCCTTGGACTCCATACCTAGGTTCAAGCTTCGAACCAGGAATGATGGTCTCTATTTGACTTTACCGGAACCCGTTCCCGATTTCCTGGTTCCAGTAATGAAGGCAATGAATCCCGCCCTGGATAGCCGGGTATTTGCCATGATAGGAACCGGGGCGGCGGGTATGGCTGCGGCAGAAACACTGCGCCAGGACGGTTACCAGGGAAGAATCGTCATGGTGACCAGGGAACAGGACCCCCCTACGATAGGACCGATCTTAGCAAAATGTATCTTGCTGATCCTCATGCGGATGAGCCCTTCATACGTTCAAGCGGTTTCTATAGAGAACACGGGATCGAGATAATGTTAGGCCATGAGATAAGGGGACTTGAGGTCGGTAAAAAGGAAATAAAGTTCTCAAACGGTTCTAAGCTCTGCTTTGATAGATGTCTCCTGGCCACCGGATCCAGGCCCCGCAGACTGGATGTACCCGGGGAGACCCTAGGCATGGTGTTTAAGCTTCGTTCCTATGCAGACTGCAGGGATTTGCGGTCGGTCATTGGGAATGCTTCAAGAGCGGTAGCGGTGGGATCGGGTTTTCTTGGCATGGAGGTAGCGGCTTCACTGGCTGACGGGGAGTACACATGGCTGTGGTTTCCCCAGATTCATATCCATTGGAGTCGGCTTTAGGGAAGGATATTGGTCATATGTACCGAGAGGTCCATGAAGAACACGGGGTGGAATTCCGACTTGGCAGGGAGATCAATCGTTTTGAGGGAGGTGGCGAGGTTGATACCGTTGTACTGGATGATGGATCGAGCTTGGAAACGGACCTGGTAATTATCGCCATCGGCGTGTCACCCAACACGGGATATATCAGGGAGGTGGATCTAAATGAGGACGGAAGCATCAGCGTGGATAGGCATATGCGAGTTTGTGAGGACGTCTACGCCGCAGGTGATATAGCCCGATTCCTGGATTGGAGAACGGGATCGGGAATACGTATCGAGCTTTGGCGTCTTGCGCTACAACTTGGTCGTCTAGCAGCCCGCAATATGGCTGGTAATAACCGGGAATATGCGGACGTTCCCTTTTTCTGGACAATGCAATACGATGTAAATACCAAGTACGTGGGCTTCTGCCGTAAATGGGATGACATAATCTATGATGGTGATCCAATCAAAGGGACTTTCTTGCTCTATACGCAAAGAACGGCGGGGTGGAAGCGGCTGCCGGTTGCTCAAGAACCCTAGCTCTCTGTAAGATAGCAGAGCTTCTCAAGGAAACCAGGAAACCTCCGGTTGAGGAGGTAATGAAACTTGCGGCAAATGAGTGAAAACTCGGGATGCTCCCAAGGAAACTAATCCTCGTCCAGTTTGCCTTTGGCAAAGTATCGTACTGTTTGATCAATT
>CAZUNO010000007.1:0-127044 GCA_964621445.1 Hadarchaeota archaeon (SeqCode)
CAAAGAGCGGGCCCGGCGGGATTCGAACCCGCGACTTGAGGCTTAGAAGGCTTGCGGGAATCCATCTCTCCGCCCTATCCAGCTAGGCCACGGGCCCCGGTTCGAGGTAATCCTCGCTGATTAAAAATCGTTCTCCAGAGAAAAACCTTGCTTTACCCGAAATTAGGGTCTCTGAGCCGCGAGAAATCCCTTTTTTCCTGGGTACGATACCCCTACAAACATTTTTATTTCGCTTTCGGGCAACACGCACAAGGAGCCGTACGCATCCTGGGCCCCGTCTTTCTTTTATCTCATTTTGGTATTAAATGATGAGGGAAGAAGAGGGCTCTCAAAGGAGGAAAAATGCATGGCTAAAGTGACTCTGAGCGTAATAAAAGCAGACGTTGGGAGTCTTGCGGGACATACCGTTGTTCCGCCTGAACTGAAAGAAGAAGCGAACAAGATACTCTCCGATGCCAAGGGCAACGGAGTGATAAAGGACTTCCACATCACCAACTGTGGAGATGACCTGGAACTCGTAATGGGTCATGACAAAGGTGAGGATAGCGAGGAAATCCACGGACTGGCCTGGAACGCATTCGAGGCCGCGGCCGACAAGGCCAAGGATATGATGCTCTATGGAGCCGGTCAGGATCTTCTCTCCGACGCCTTTTCGGGAAATGTTCGTGGAATGGGACCTGGCATCGCCGAGATAGAGTTCACCCAGAGAAAGGCAGACCCCCTGGCCGTATTTATGATGGACAAGACCGAGCCAGGTGCCTTCAACCTGCCCATATTCAAGATATTTGCCGATCCCTTCACCAATGCAGGCCTGATCATCGATCCGAACGCCCACGCAGGTTTCAGGTTCGAGGTCTGGGACATAATGGAGCACAAAAAGGTCATTATGAGCTGTCCCGAGGAGACCTACGATCTGCTGGCCCTTATAGGAGCCAAGAGCAGGTATGTTATCAAGAGGGTATGGCCCAAGGAGGAGCACCCCAAGATGCCCGCTGACGAGCCCGTTGTCGCGGTGAGCACCGAGAAACTCTTCCAGATAGCCGGTGAATACGTTGGCAAGGATGACCCCTGTGGAATCGTCCGCTGCCAGTCCGGTCTACCGTCCACCGGTGAGGTGCTGGAGGGCTTCGCCCTGCCACACCTGGTATCCGGTTGGATGAGAGGTAGCCACAATGGTCCCCTGATGCCCTGCGCCCAGGAGGACGCGATATGTTCCAGGTTCGATGGTCCGCCTAGAGTTATAGGTCTCGGATTCAACTACTCCGAGGGAATCCTGCACGGACCCCTGGATCTGTTCGCCGACCCCGTCTGGGACTACCAGAGGCAGAAGGCGGCCGAGGTCTCCGACTACATGCGGAGACATGGTCCGTTCGAGCCACATAGACTACCTCTTGCTGAGATGGAGTACACCACCCTGCCCAAGGTTCTGGACAAGCTCAGCGAAAGGTTCGAAGACGTCGAGTAGATTACACGGGAGGCCGGCAATTGTCAATAAAGACTCCGGTCATAGTCCTCAATGTGAAGTCCTACGCCCAGTCTTCGGGCGACAAGGGGCTTCAGCTCCTCAAAGCGTGCGAGGAAGTTGCGGATGAGACCGGCGCCTCCATCGTGATTACTCCCCAGCAGGTACAGCTGGGTCAGGTCGCGTCCCAGGCAAAGATCCCCGTGATGGCCCAGTCCGTGGATGCCCTGGAACCGGGCAGCCAGACGGGTTGGACTACCCTTCAGTCAATAAAGGAGGTAGGTGCCGACGGGACTCTGGTCAACCATTCGGAACACAGGCTGAAGCTCGCGGATATCGAGTGGATCGTATCAAAGGCCAAGGAAATGGACCTGGCTACCTGTGTGTGTACCAACAACGTCGCGGTAAGCATGTCTGCGGCCGCGTTGGGCCCGGATTTCGTTGCCGTTGAGCCACCAGAGCTAATCGGAACCGGGGTTCCGGTTTCCAAGGCCGATCCGGACGTAGTGACCAGCAGCGTGGAGAGCGTGAAGAAGGTCAACGACAAGGTCGTGGTCCTCTGCGGTGCCGGTATTAGCACCGGCGAGGACGTGAAGGCCGCCCTTGAGTTAGGCACCGAGGGAGTTCTGCTGGCATCCGGCGTGGTGAAGGCAGAGGACCCCAAGGCGGCCCTTCTGGACCTTACCGAGGGCATTTAGGGAATCACATCCCCTGCAAAACATAGATCAATAGTGAAGTCGGCTCTCAAGCTAGGTGCTTGCGTTGGGAGTCGATGTTATTTCTTTAGGAGAAGCTCTAATAGATTTCATATCCCTAGAGTCGGGAGTAAGCCTGGAGGAAGCTCCGGGTTTTGAAAAGTGTCCCGGGGGGGCTCCTGCGAATTTTGCGGTTGCATGTTCAAAACTGGAGCTAGATACCGGTTTCATCGGCAAGTTGGGGGACGACGCATTCGGACGTTTTCTGACCATTACGCTTGAGGATAGGGGCGTCGATGTAAGCCAGGTCGAGACCTCGGAGTACAGGACCGCCCTGGCCTTCGTCTCCATAGCCCAGAACGGTGAAAGGGAGTTCATGTTCTACCGGCGTCCCTGCGCGGATGTGATGTTGAAACCGGAGGAGATCGATTGCCGGTACATCGGTGAATCGAGGCTTCTCCACTTCGGTACCGTTGGAATGTCCGAGAGTCCCAGCCGGGAGGCGACCCTGAGGGCCATCGAGTGCGCGGGCGAAAGGGAGGTGACCATCTCCTTCGATCCCAACATCCGCTTTCATCTCTGGCCCAAGAGCAGGGACCAGATACGGGAGGAGGTAAGGGAGGTGGCCAGGTCCTGCGACCTGCTGCTGCCCTCGGAGGAGGAGGCACGTTTTCTAACCGGAAAGGAACCCGAGGGGGCCATCGAGGAGCTGCTTTCCCTGGGTCCCTCGACCGTGGTGGTTAAACTAGGAGAAAGGGGATGTATCGGAGGGACCAGGGAAGAGGTCCACAGGGTGGATGGAATAACCACCCGGGCAGTGGATACCACCGGAGCCGGCGACGGGTTTGATGCCGGGTTCGTGATGGGCGTCCTGCGTGGTCTGGGCCTGGAGAGATCCATGATGTATGGCAATGTGGTGGGTAGCCTGGTGGTCAGGGAAAGAGGGGCCATGACCTCGCTGCCGACCCTGTCACAGGTCGAGGAGCTGGCCTCAAGTGTCTCCAGCTAATCCGGAAGCTCTGAACTTCTTTCCAGGCATTTCTTACGTTCACTCAGCTTTTCCCGCACCAGGTCCCTCAGCTCTTCCCTTTCCATGAATCCAACCGCGGAACCTGTGGGCCTGCCATTGCAGAAAAAGGCCAGGGTGGGGGTTGACATCACGCCGTTGTCTATGGCGATCTGTTTATTGTCCTCGTTCTGTAGAACGTTGAGCCTGGTGAACTCCACTTCGTCCTCGAATTCCTCCGAAACCTGGTCGTATATTGGCTTGAACTTGTTGCACCAGGGGCATTCATCATGCCAGAACTCCACTATCACCATCTTTCCCGTGGTTTGAAGAACCTCGGTTTCCCAGTCCTCGGCATCCAGGTCAGTGATCATCCTCTACCTCCAATGAACATGGGAAATGAATCCTGACTGAAAAAATGTGTTATCCGGCACCCGGATTGCCCTTTGCAGGCAGCCTACCTCCGGGTTTATTTTGAAACCTTTCGGATTGCCTCGGGCAGGAACTGGACCACCGACCCGGCCAGGGGGTAGTCAGGGCTGGAATAAGAATCCCATTTTCCCTTTATCTCCACGGTCTGGTTTTCGAATTCCCTCAAAACGGAGGAGGAGCGCCAGGTCTCGGTGCCCGTGGAGAGGATTAGGAAGTAGGCAGTGCCGTTTTCCCGATAGCTCGGGTTCCTAGAGATGTCCTGCCCCTCCAACCTGTGTGACCACTCCTGCTTGTGAAATGTCCGGTACCGGTCCATTGAACCGTTTCCGTTCAGCTCGTCGATCCCGGCCTCGGTAAAAAGCTCAAAGTCGTTATCCTTGGTCACCGCGAAAACGATCCGATAGTTGGTGGTCAGCAATCCCTCTATTACAACCTCTTCGGCCTGGACCTGTTTGTAAACAAACCTGTCATTGGGCACCTCCGTCCAGCCAGGGGATCGCGGATAGAGGATTACGAGCACCACTCCGATTGCTATCAGAGCGAGTATGAATACCGATATCGATATTTTCCGCACGTTAAGTCCTGGGACCGGGTATTGATATCTCTACCCATTAGGCGGTCAGATATTCATGGATCCGTCGGGCTGCTCTTCTCCCGGCGCCCATGGCGGCAATTACCGTTGCCTGGCCGGTCACGATGTCGCCACCGGCGAAAACCCCCTCCTTGGATGTCTGGCCGGTCTCAGGGTCGGCCTTGATGTATCCCCTTTCCGTGACCTCCAGGTCCTCGGTGGTTGATGAGATCAGCGGATTCGCCCCCTGCCCTATGGCAACGATCACCGTGTCCAGTTCCATCCTGAACTCGGAGTCCGGTATGGGACATGGCCTCGGACGCCCCGAGGCATCCGGGGGCCCCAGCTTCATCCTTATGCACTCCATGGCTCTGAGAGTGCCATCCTCGTCCCCCAGGTACCTAACGGGGGAGGCCAGGAATTGGAACCTAATTCCCTCCTCCTCGGCGTTGAGTATCTCCTCCTCCCTCGCCGGCATCTCCTTCCTGGAACGCCTGTATACCACGGTCACCTCGTCCGCCCCCAGTCTCAGGGCACAACGGGCCGAGTCCATGGCCACGTTTCCACCCCCTATTACCGCCGCCCTTTTGCCCACCCTTATGGGCGTGTCGTAATCGTCACGGTATGCCTTCATCAGGTTGGTCCTGGTCAGGAATTCGTTGGCCGAGTAGACACCGGCCAGGTTCTCCCCCGGGATGCCCATGAATCTGGGCAGTCCGGCACCGGTGCCGATGAAAACCGCATCGAAGCCGGAATCCGTCAGTTCATCCACGGTACCCGTGCGTCCAACCACGTAGTCGGTCCGGATCTCCACGCCCATGCGTTTCAGGTTCTCTATCTCCCGGGCCACGATGCCCTTGGGCAGCCGGAACTCCGGGATACCGTAGGTCAGCACCCCTCCGGGTTGATGGAGGGCCTCGAATACCACCACCTGGTGACCGAGCCGGGCCAGGTCCCCGGCCGCGGTCAGTCCGGCGGGGCCCGAGCCAACCACTGCTACCTTGTGACCGGTCGGGGGTGCGGTTGAGGGCATGAAAACCTCGTCGCTCTCCATCTCCTGGTCGGCCACGAACCTTTCCAGCCTGCCAATGGCCACCGGCTGCCCCCTGTTGCTTAGAACGCACTTCTCCTCGCACTGGGTTTCCTGGGGGCAAACCCGTCCACAGATGGCGGGAAGAACGTTGTCCTCCTTGACCGTTCGCGCCGCCTCGAAGAACTCTCCCTGGGCCACCTTCCTCACGAAGGCCGGTATGTCGATGTCCACCGGGCACCCTTCGACACATCTGGGTTTGCTGCACTGGAGGCAGCGGCTGGCTTCGGCCACGGCCTGTTTTGGGTTATAGCCCAGAGCGACTTCATCGAAGTTCCTTATCCTTTTCTGGACTCCCTGCTTGGGAATGGGCTTTCTCTGCTCCGTCATCCGATCACTCAACATCGCTAAGTTGGCATTTCTCTTCCTGGGTGTAGAACCTCTGTCTCTTGAGTAGAAGATCGAAGTTCACCTTATGGGCATCAAATTCAGGCCCGTCCACACAGGCAAACTTGGTTTCCCCGCCTATCTCGACCCTGCATCCGCCACACATTCCGGTGCCGTCGACCATGATGGGATTGAGGCTCACCGTGGTCTCTATATCGTGGGGGCGGGTGACCTCGGCCACCGCTTTCATCATGATCGCCGGTCCCACCGCATAAACATAATCCACCTTCTGTCCGGAATCGATTAAATCCCGGAGCTTGTCGGTGACGAATCCCTTCCTCCCGTATGTCCCGTCATCGGTGGTGATGTATAGTTCATCGGATATCTTGCGGAACTCCTTCTCCAGGATGACTAGGTCCTTGGTCTTGGCCCCGATGATGGATATAAGGGTGTTCCCCTCCCTCTTGAGGGCCTCAGCCACCGGGTAAACACAGGCGGTGCCTATGCCGCCCCCAATGGCAACGCAAACGCCATAGTCGTCTATGTGGGACGGGACCCCCAGGGGGCCTACAACGTCCTGTAGCTCTCCCCCCTGGGGCACCTTTCCCAGAATCTTGGTGGTCTTTCCCACCTCCAAAAAGAACAGGGTGATGGTTCCCGCCTCGGGATCGGCCGAGTGAACGGTGAGCGGGATCCTTTCGCCATTTTCGCTGACCCTGATGATAACGAACTGTCCAGGCCTGGCCCGTTTCGAGATTTCGGGGGCCTGGACCTCAATCCTCTTCATATTTGGTGCGAGCTTCTCCTTGTTGAGGACCCGGTACATGTCCATTACGGTCTCCCCCGATTGAAAAATTATTCCAGAGAAACCCATCATTACCGGGACTCGATGATGAATCTGGGCGGTGAGATCCTGTTGGACCGGCATTCAGGGCAGCTACTGGGGGGTGATGTGCGCTGGGGATTGAATACGAATCCGCATTCCTCGCAGCTTGCAGGCTCGGCCATCAGGACCTTTCCCTTGGTTCTAACGGTTTTAGCCACGTGCTTTAGATCTCTCTGGACGGCGTTCTCTCCAATGCCCAGGGTTGTCGATATCTCCCGGCCAGTCATCCCGGTCCGGGCGGATTCAAGCAGGTTCTCTATCTGGGTTCTCCGGGTCATGCATCGTGCCCCGAGTTAGCATAAGGAAATAGAGTAAGTAGCCCGGCTCGGATTCGAAATCCTCAGAAACATGGATCCATGCCTCTTCCGAGGTCTCGGGCTTTCTTCCGGTTTTTTGACCGACCAAAGGCCCGAATGATTGACCGCTACACTCGGCGAACGTCCAGGGGACGTCTCTACCGGGCTACCGGGCTAGTTGCCTCTTTCCACAGGTTCTAATAAATTTCTTACTCATCCTGTTCTGGAAATCAATAAATAGCATCCCGAATTAGGGTTAACGGTTGTAGACGAATATGGAAGAGGACGATATCGCCGGTCCGGATGACATCTTCCAGAAGATATTGCAGAACTCCGATTACTCCGAACAGGATCTAGAGGCAGAGGTAGATAAGAAAAAGGCGGAGTACGACATGCTCACTGAAGAGGGAGCTTTAACCCTCATTGCAAATGAGCTGGGTATAACCCTGGGTGAGGAAACCCAGACCCCGACCATGAAGATCAGGGATCTCGAGCCGGGGGCCAAAGAAATCGACATCGTGGGTAAGGTTATGGAGATAAACGAGCCCAAGGGATTCACCCGAAAGGATGGATCAAAGGGATTCGTCTGTGGTTTGATCCTTTCAGATGACACGGCTTCGGTGAGGCTGACCCTCTGGGACCAGGAGTGCAGAACGCTGGATGAGGTAGAGATTGGAGATGCAGTCCGGATAGTTGGTGGCATCTGCAAATCCGGTAGAAGGGGAAAGGAAATCCATACGGGAAGAAGGGCCAGGCTCATGCTGAACCCAAGCGTGGCCGAGGACCCGAGAATGCAGGACCTGGATGATGTTAAGGAGGCGGTGAAGCCATCATCGGAGAGAAGGCGAATATCGGATCTCGATGCAGGTAAAAGTAACATAGAGGTTAGGGCCACCGTGGTCAAGCTCTACAGGTTATGGGTCTATGATGCCTGCCCCAGATGTGGTAGAAAGGTATCCGACGGCGAGTGCCAGAGATGTGGAGAGGTAGAGGCGGAACCGAGATCCATCCTTGATATAGGCGTAGATGATTCATCCGGTTTCGTGCACGCGAAGTTTTTCGGGGAGATAGCCGGGGAAATCCTGGGTGTATCTCCCTCCGAGGCCCGGAGAGGCATGCGGTCGTTGATCGAGCAGGGGATGGATGATACAAGGGCCGCCAGAGAGTACCTCCATAGGGAGCACGGGGATCTTCTGGGAAAGGAATTAATCCTAAGTGGAAGGGTTGACTCTGATGAGTACAGGGGTATAGTCTTTTCCGTCTCCGAGGTGGACCACCCAGACCCAGTGGCTGAGGCTAAAAGGGTACTGGAGGAGGTGAAGGCCGTTGTCGAATGAGGCCGAAGGACGGGGAGATATGTCCTTTGCGGTCGAGAAAAGGATCAACGAAATATCGGCAGAGTCCCCATGCATAAGTACAATCGGCACCGTTATATCCAGGAATAGCGAAGAGTCATCGATGGTCCTTGATGACGGAACGGGGCAGATAACGGTTAATGTGAACTCCCTACCACAACTCGGATCGCTAATTAGAATAATTGCCATGCCTTTTGTCAGCGATGACCAGGTCATGCTGGACGCCATGATAATACAGGATTTCACCGGCTTCGAGGTTGACCTTTACAGGGAAATATTGCAGATGGAGGAACGAATATTCAGTCAAGACGAAGATTACCATCGGTAAGAGTGCGTATAGAGTCAGTCCTGAGGTCAGAGTTCATGGGCAGCGAGGGCGATTTCGAGCCAAACTATGCCCTGATGCCCAATGGGATCAGAGTTCACCGGGTAAAGGTAGTTGGTACGGTGCGTTCGAACCCCCTGGTCGGGAACGAGGGAACTTACGCCAGGTTCCCCCTCGACGACTCGACCGGCCTGATATGGATCTCCGGCTTCCGTGAAATGGTGGATAGGATAGGAGACCTGGAGCGGGGTCAAATGGTCCAGGTGGTGGCAACGGTGAATGAGTACAGGGGAGATCTTGAACTTATTGCTGAGTGTATTCGTAACATCGATCCTAACTTCTGGCTTCTTCACCGGGCCGAGGTCCTGAGAGGCGAACTCGAATCCCGCAGGGAATACAGAGATGCCCAGGCACTTTCCATCCACGAGGAGAACGTTCAGGAAGCCAGGGAGACGGCAAGGGAGATAGGAATGGAGACCGAGGTTCCGGATCAGGAAGAGGATGATGAAGAGGATCTCTCGGGGGATATCCTGGACTTCCTAGAACGGAACGACCAGGGCCAGGGAGTCCCTCTCGAGGACATCGTTGCTAACTTCAGGGACTCCCATTCGAGTCAAGAGATCGAGTCCGGCCTTATCGACCTGATGGATGAAGGGGACGTATACGAACCCACGGTCGGCAGATACGCGGTGATATGAGGTTTAGGAAGTCACCTTTCGGAGGGAGAGATTTAATAGAAAAAATGGGAGTTGGATAGGCAGATGGGGAAAGCTGAGGCCTTCGTTCTAATCTCGGTTGAGATCGGCAAGGCATCGGAGGTCAGAGAGAGGCTTCTGATGATAGATGCCGTTAAGGAAGTATACTGTGTCATGGGTCCCTATGACATAATTTGCAGGTTGCAGGGGGAATCTTCCGACGAGATACCGAGGATGGTGCTAAATTCGATACATCCCGTGGAGGGAGTGGTGGACACCATGACCGCAACCGTATTCACTCCGTAAATAGAGGTTAATCATAGATGACCTACAGAGTATTTGCCTGTGAGAGCTGTCCCACGGAAGTTGGTGTTGAAAAGAAGATCAAGAAGAGACCCATAGCCTGCCCGAAGTGCAGGGGCATGATATCTCTAGATAGGGAGGAGGATGAAGTTGAGGGGGAGGAGTATACATGTCCGAACTGCGAGAGATCGTTCACCTGTAACCAGGAACCATACAAGTGTCCCTTCTGCGATCATAGCTTTTCGGACAGTTACGAATACTTCTAAAAAAGAAAGAAAAATGTGGGCTTTCGCCCACATCATCAATTATTTTCTAGGCGACTGACTTCACATCATTCCGGGCATTCCGCCGCCCATACCGGGGGGCATTCCGCCCATTCCACCCATTCCACCCATTCCGGGTGCTCCTCCTGGAGGTCCGGCTGGTGGCTCTCCTCCTCCTCCGATTTCCTTGGCGGAGATCACATCATCGATCCGGAGGATCATGTTTGTAGCTTCAACGGCGGACTTCAGGATCTGGCGGTTCACGTTCAGAGGTTCGACAACCCCGAGCTCGTACATGTCGGCTATCTCACCGTTGTACACGTCTATGCCCATCGATGAACCCTCGGTCTCGTTCTTGGCCAGGACCTCCTGAACCATGTCAATGGGGTCCAGACCGGCATTCTCTGCCAGGCTCTTGGGCACTATCTTCAGAGCATTCGCGAAGGCGGATACTGCAAGGCTCTCCTTGCCTCCCTTGGTAGAGGCGAATTTTGCCAGTGCACGGGATAGGGCGGTCTCAACTGCTCCTCCACCGGGTAGAATCTTGGTATCCTCGAGGGTCGATCCAACTACGCATACCGCATCGTGTAGGGCACGCTCTATCTCGTCCACGACATGCTCGGTACCGCCGCGGATTAGCAGGGACACCGCCTTGGGGTTCTTACACTTCTCTATGAAGATCATCTCGTCCCCGGAGATCTTTATCTCCTCGACCATACCTGCTGCACCCAGGTCATCGGCGCTCAGATCATTAAGGTTGCTGACTATCCTTGCTCCGGTCGCCCTGGCAAGTTTCTTCATGTCGCTCTTCTTGACCCTTCTGGCGGCCATGATTCCTTCCTTGGACATGTAGTGCTGGGCGAGGTCATCTATGCCCTTCTGGCAGAAGACCACCTTTGCCCCAATTTCCTTGAACTTCTCGACCATTTCCTTGAGCATATGCTCCTCTTCGCCCAGGAAGTCCTTCAGTTGGTCGGGGGTTGTTATCTTGATCTCGGCATCGGTCTCCGTTTCCTGGATCTCCAACTTCGAGTCAATGAGGGCTATCTTGGCGTCCTCAATGGATCTAGGCATAGCGGGGTGGACCACTTCCTTGTCGATTATTGTCCCTTCGATAAGTTCCGACTGGGTAACTCCAGCACCCTGCTTCTTGACCATGTTTATGTGATCTATGTTTACGGTAACTCCGCCGTCGGAATCCTCTGCAACATGCCTCACCGCATCAACGGCCATTTCTGCCAGACGATCTCTGGCTGCATCGGCGGCCTTTCCGGTCATCGATGTTTTGGCTATATTTTGCAGGGTCTCCACGTCATCGGGGTCTATGTCCTTAGCCATCTTGTCCAGTTCTTCCAGTGCCTTCTTCGAAGCTTCCCGATAGGCGTTCACGATCACCGTGGGGTGGACGTCCTGATCCATGAGCTCCTCGGCCTTCTTGAGAAGCTCGCCGGCCATTACCACGGCGGTTGTGGTACCGTCACCGACCTCTTCATCCTGGGTGTTGGCTATTTCCACGATCATCTTGGCCGCTGGGTGCTCTACATCCATCTCGTCTAGGATGGTAGCTCCATCGTTGGTAACGACGATGTCTCCCAGGTTGTCAACGAGCATTTTGTCCATGCCCCTAGGCCCAAGAGTGGTCCGTACGGCCTCCGCAATTACCTTGGCCGCCATCAAGTTGTTTGACTTGGCGTCACGACCTCGTTTCCTTTCGGATCCTTCCTTTAGGATTAGAACCGGTGTACCTCCAAGTTGTGCTCCCAAAATTATTCACCTTATTTCCTATATGTTTTATCGGTTATATATAAAACTTTTCAATTCGCTCGGGGAGAAGAAAATTACTCGTCAGCAGTATTATCCTTTCCCTATGCCGGAGCCCCAGCCACCGATCTCAAAGGCCTCTATTCTACCTGACTGGACCATATCTTCCAGAACTTCCCTGTTTTGTGCTGGGATAAGGACCAGGGTCCGTTCCCCTATCTGGTCAATTATAACGGCATTCAGATCCAAAGCAACATCCTGCAGTTCGCGCTCGGAAACCGTTATGGCGGCCAGAAAGTGACTGGAATATACGGTGGTTTTTTCCTGATCCGGATGGGAGGTTACCACTTTCTCCTCGCCAATGGATATTGAAGTGGAGTCCCGCTTTACGAAGGTGGGGACCTGCTCAACGGGGGTATCGTTGTAGGGAGGTATCCAATCACCGCCCTGGAGGGGTGCCTCCTTGGTGCTCTCCAGCCCCCGTCCTTGGTCCGCGGTTATGGATTCGAAAAGGTTGGACCCTTCCTCGGTTCCCGTGCCCGACCGAGCATCCCAGGACATTTTCCGGGACTCCGGGATCCGGTAGAGCTCTAGTGAGATCAGGGAATGTGAGACTGCGGCGAATACACCAAGAATTATTACCGCGATTACCAGTTTGTCCAAAAGACGCACCTGAGATGATATTAGAGCTAAATTAGGGTTGTTGGAACAATTCATATATGTATGCTGAAACGGTTTTCGGCCGCCTTATCGTCCGAATCTTCCGGCCTTTGGTTCAAATGGACCCGGTTTGAGATAATATTTAAGAAAAACGCTGCGCCCTTCATACCAAGGTGCGCCGGTACGCGCACGGGTTTTGTTCATTTCTCGCCTCGGGGAATATCTTTGAAGAACAGACAGAAGACGAATCCGATCACCAATAGCCTAATCGAATCCTTCAGGCGTCTTTCATATAAAGAGGGCGTCAATATCTGGAAGGATATCGCGAATAGGCTTTCAAAGAGCACTAGGACGATGGCTGAGGTGAATGTCGGTTCCCTTTCCCTGCATACTGAGGCCGATGAGGTAATTGCCGTGCCCGGGAAGGTCCTGGGATTCGGTTATCTAGATCATCCGCTGACCGTGGCTGGTATGGGGTTTACCGAGAAGGCGAGGAGGAAGATCCAGGATGCTGGAGGAGAATGCATAACTCTAATGGATCTTGCAGACAAATACCCGGATGGCTCGGGCATCAGAATTATGGCCTGAGGAAGAAAAATGATCGTAGTAGACGCAACCGATCAGATTCTTGGTAGAATGGCTTCAAAGGTGGCCAAGCTACTAATGGAAGGAGAATCAATAACCGTAGTTAATTCGGAAAAGGCGGTAATCACCGGTAATTCCAAGAGAACCATCGAGAAGTACAGGAAGAGGTACGACCTGTCGCGGGCGGTGAATCCAAGGAAGGGGCCCTTTTACCCTCGGATGCCTGATAGAATAATGAGCCGGACCATCAGGGGAATGTTGCCCTGGAGCAAATCCAAGGGGAAGGAGGCGTTCCGGAGACTACGCGTTTATCGTGGCATGCCAGATTCGCTAAAGGATTCTGAATTTACCACATTTGATGAAGCAGCTGCGGACCGTCTGAAAACTAGGAAATTCATTACGGTACAGGATATAGCAAATGAACTTGGAGCGAATAAGGGGATGGCAAGTTGAGAGATATCCCGGTAACTGTTTCGGCAAAGATTAAGAGAGCGATTGCTAGGGCAACGATCAAGCAGGGCGATGGTGGTCTCAGGATAAACCGTGTCCCTTTAGACGTGTTTGGAACGGAGCTTTGTAGACTGAGGGTCAAGGAGGTCCTAGCCCTTGCTGGAGAGCTGACCGAGGATGTGGATATAAAGATCCGCGTCGAGGGAGGAGGAATAGCGGGTCAGACAAGCGCCATCCGAACCAGCATAGCCAGGGGATTTGTACAGTGGACTGGAGACCCGGATCTGAGAAACGCCTTCCTAGAGTATGATCGATCCCTAATCAAGGGCGACGTTAGGAGGAAGGAGGCTAAGAAACCGGGTCGAAGGAGAGCCAGGGCCAGGAAGCAAAAGAGTTACAGGTGATTGGGTCATGATCATTCCTATAAGATGCTTTACATGCGGCAAATTACTCGGGGATAAGTACGAGGTCTTCAAGGACCGCGTGGAAGAGGGTGAGAAACCCGGGGAGGTACTGGACGACCTGGGGATAACCCGCTATTGTTGCAGGCGAATGATAGTTTCACACGTGGATGTGCTAGAGGAAGTCATCAAATACAAAAAACCCTCGGCCTAGAATTCGTGAAACCTTCGGTCTGGAAGCGGACCGGTGTAGGGAGTAATTGAAACCCTCTCATCCTTTCTCAGGTTAAACACCTTCATTATCTGTGGGTCCAGGCCGATGGTCCCGATTTCAACCTCATCCTCAACGATCTTACCGATCAGGGTTCCGAGTTCAAAATTTAGCTGGATCCAGTCGCCGGGCTCCAGTCCAATTTTATGGATATCGTCGACGTTCATCTTAACGATATCCCTCATGAATTCCTTTCTCGCCTTAAATGAGAAAACCTCTTTAGTTGATATTCCGGTCGAGCCCCCTTCCTGGATCTCCAAAGTCCCGTCACCCATGTTGTGATTTTGTCCTTACTTGGTAAAAAGACTTTGGGCCCATTAGGTTCCGTGACCATAATCAGGCCAGGGTGCCCTGGTCCAGGACCTTTATTTCGTACAGGATGGACCTGAAGAGGTAGAGGCCAAAGGCACAGGCAACTATCAATGGAATCACAAACAGGGGACCAGGCAGGAAGGTGTCTCCAAGGGCGGCGAATAGGAAGATTGCGAAATTGAACAGCGCGTGGTATACCACGGCCATGGCATATCTAGTTACCCAGAATCCCCCCAGGATCTTCTGGGTGGAGATACCGGAACCCGAGATCGCGCCCGTTGCCCCGTGAAGGGAGGCGGAGCCCAGGGACCTGACTATGATTAAAAGACTAAGGGAAGAAAGGCTTGCCGTGGCCATGGGTACGCTGGCCTCCTTCCAGGAAATGAAGAAATACATCACGTTCTCGGTGGCGGCGAATCCGAACCCGGCTGCTGCCCCGTAAACCAGACCGTCCTCGATCTCGCTGAAATAGGGCTTGTCCTTGATCATCAGGACCGGGAGTGCCTTGGTAAATTCCTCGAAAATGGGTGCCAGAACAACGATACCAACCAGGAAGGTGCCTCCGGGAACGCCCTTGGTGAGAGAGCTATACAGTTCGATTACCTGCTCCCCGGCGATTTCCAGGACCAGTGCTAAACCGGTGGAGACCACTGCTCCCAGGGCGAATATGAGTAGAATGCGACGAAATGGGGCTCTGTCCGTTAATTCCGAATGCCTGACCCACAGAACGTAGAAGAGGCAGGGTATGAACCCCATCAATACCAGTGCTATCTCTTCTTGGACCATATTTTCGCCCCATGCCTATCGGATAAATATCTTCCGACCCCAATAGAAGTTTTGTGTGATGGGTTGGGTAGTGGTTCAATGGTCCGCCCTGGTGATTTCGACCTCTCTGTATAGGCGTCTCTTTATCATCAGGGTCCAGAGTATGAAACCACATACCAGGGCAGTGCCGCTTACCGCCATCCACTCCACCAGGTAAATCCAGAACAGCGCCCTCTCCTTCATCTCCACGAGCTCCTGGTCTAGCTTCTCGAATTCCCCCGAGATCTCGTCAAGGTGGGAGGAGCATTCCTCGTACTCCTGTTCGATGAAGCTTCTCTCGGCCTCCTTCTTCATCTGAACTATCTCGTCAAGGTGATCCTGGCCCGGGGTGACCTCTGCCCCGAACTCCTCCACGAATTCCATGAGGCTTACCGCCAGGGCTTTATTGACCTCGTAATCACTGAACCCATTCCGAATCTTGTGTATGAGCTGGGGGTTCTCGGGTATGTCCACCCCGGCCACCAGGTAGTTCATATTGGCCACGTAGTCCGGGTAGTAGTCCCATTTCATCACCGTTTGGCCCCATCCCGGGGTCCAGTCCGGTGTGTGTGCCAGTGAGGCCCCTTCCCCGTATTCCCAATAGATAAGAAGCGGATAATGTGGCTTTATCCCCGCTTCCAGAAGAATCTCCGATCCCTTTTTTGATTTCACTATGTTCATTCCGTGGAACATGGGCATTTTTTTCCAGGGTAGGGATTGGACGAAATCGTTATCCTCGGTACTAACCACGGCCTTGAAATCCTTTCTGAAGGTCTTGCCCTTCATACAGATCACGGGAAGGGCGTCCTCGACCGGGGAATCACCCCAGCTGGGGTAGTTATCCCCGCCAAAGGCCTCTATTCCCCCCGCCATCATCATCCCGATGCCATCATCTTTCACGCCCCTTTCGAACCACTGAAGCTGCTTTAGCTCATAGAGGTCACGGTTGGTGTCGCTAAGGATGATTATGTCGTGGTTATCCGCGAATTCGTCATAGGTTCTGGGCATGTATACCCGCATGAACTGCTTCAGCTCCCGTGGCCTATAGGTGCCTATATGGGCATAGGTTGCGGGGATGGGGGTTCCAATAAAGGAGGGTTCCGCTTCTATATGGAAGAAGGGAGTAGGGCCCCAGGCATCTCCTATGTAGAGTACCCTGATCCTTCCCGTCTCCGGGTCTCGTCTCGGTTCCCGGCCGGTGCCGGAGGAAATCAAGATGAAGATGATGACCAGAAGGAGGAATCTTTTCATCCGAGGAGATAGGGAAGACGGATCTTTAATAATGTAGGGAATTATTTTCGTCGGGTTGAATATCTTGAATATCAGGTCATACCGTGAAGAGGACCTTAATCGGATGGAGGACATTGCCCGCAGGGCGTTCGTGGGCCTCGGCCTCGCTCGTTTTGCCATAGATTCAAAGCTGGACCCGGACAAGGTCTCCGAGTACTACGCCGATGAAATCGCTGGATATGCAGCGAGGGTTGAATCGGGGGAAGAGGATATGGGGATACTGGTGGCGGAGGATGAGGGCGCGATAGCCGGACACATAGTTCTGGAGTTTGATAGGAAGAGGACCCAGCAGTTCGGGATAGAGTGGGGCAGGCTCGTATCGCTTGCAGTGGATCCCGATAAGCAGGGACGAGGGACGGGTAAGGAGCTCGTCTCAGCGGGCCTCGACTGGCTGTCCTCCAGGGGAGTTAGGTATGTCGAGGTATCCACCGATCAAAATAATATAGCCGCCCAGAGGGTTTACGAGGACAACGGCTTTCGGGCCATATATTCAGGGATCTCCCTTTCGAGGAAACTTTGACTCATCGGGTGGTCTGGATTTCCCTGACGAGCTGGTAAAGCTCCCGGGCCTGCTCGTCCTTCTTGAAGTGTTCACGTATCGGGGATACTAGCTCGTCGATCACTGCAGCCACGGCGTTCTTGAGGTCCAGAGGGTGTATTTCCCCCCCACGGTACAGGTCCTCCAATTCCTGGTAGCTCTGTATCTCCAGGTTGCCCCCGTACTTTGCAGGCCTAGTTATCTGAAGGTTATCCCTTTCCCTGAAGATTATGTGTTTCGAGTAATCCATGATCGGGTTTTTCTCAACCTCCTTGGGGGGGCAGTAGGCCGACTTTATCTTCTCATTGATGGTCTCCGGCTCGTCATGGACATATATGCTGGACTGGGGAACCGACTTGCTCATCTTGGAGCTGATGGAGAGGTCCATGTTCTCATCCGACTCAAATCCCTCGGGGGTCTTGACTCCCTGTAGCCCCATGAGCATGTGGTGGTGTACAGCCACCGGTTTCCAGAGGCCTATCTTGGGTCCAACCTCCCTGGCCAGCATGTTTGCCCTCCTTTGGTCTATGCCCAGCTGGCAGATATCGCATTCCAGCTGAAAGATGTCGGAAACCTGCATGGCGGGGTAGAAGTACTGGGCGACATCCTGCATCTCGCCCTTCCTGCGTCCCATTATGGTTAGACATCTCTGCATGCGGTTCACGGTGGTGTTCTTGGCTATGAGAATAACCCTTTTCCAGTATTCAGCATCCATGTTCTCGCTGGCCCAGAGGAACTCCACCTGCTCGGTGGGGACTCCCGCTGCCTTCCATACCTCAATGAAGTACTCGCCCACCTTCCTGATCTTGCTAAGATCGCTCTCCATCTTGTTATTGATCCAGGCGAACCAGTCAGCCAGCCATAGTTTAAACTCGATTCCGGTCTTGAGCAGGTCCTTTAGATTGATGGAACGATAGAGGGCGAAGGGAATATGAGCCAGTCCTGAGGGCTCGAAACCGTCATAGGCTATGGGGTTTTCCTTGGTCTCGAAGAGCTCTCTCAGTTCCTCCTCGGTTATGATCTCCTCGGCGACACCCCTAACCAGGTCCATCTTGGTTTCTATGTCCATAGGGAGGCATCGGAGGTTGCCATGATTAGTGTTTCGTCCCCGTCAGCTGACCGCCTTTGGCCCGATGTAATCGGCGATGATCGGGAACCTACCGTGGCCGGTTTCCACGGTGACCAGCTGTATGATGCCCTTGTGGCCGAACATCTGTTGGGTGTTGAGGGTTACCTCCAGGTGTACCTTCTCATCAGGGTGTATGTCCTCCACCTCTATGATACCTACCGGTGACTCCAATACCGGCTGGCAACCGTCCATTCCACCGGGGGCATCCTCCGATCTGAAACAAAGGTATTGTGAAGGGAGCTGGTATCTTATCTCGCTAATGACCTCCTCTCTCATGAAGAAGAAGTCCCTGTATCCACCATATATGGATACGCTACCCTGGGGGTCCACCTGGAAGGCATATATGGAGCGGGTGGTCGGTAGTTGGCTCTCCCCGGCGATGATGGCCATGGAATCCGTGAAATCGATGAAGTAGAGCTTGGTTTCTCCCCCGGCCCGGGTTTTGATCACCTCATGGGTGCTGGCGTTCATCCTCCTGGAGAGAACCTCCATCTCCGCGCTCAATGCGGCCAGAACGGGAACGTTCTCCACCAGACCCTCGAGTGACCGGGCCTCGGTTTCGTTCCATGGTTGTGCGAGCTGTAGGTTCTCCAGTTTTTCCAGGAAATGGGTTTTTATTAGGATACGCGGCAGGTCCTGGGTGACCATGACGTCGAGTGAATAGGAAGGCGAGCCCGGTCTTCGACCCGGTATATTCTTGGGGGTCCTGTGCGATAGGAGACGCACCGGTTCCTCGTCCTCCACGTTGAAGATGATCACCGAGGTAATTGTGGTTATTATCAGTATAATGGCGATGAATCCAGTCAAGGGTCGATCCATCAGTAGCGTCCTCCCCTGGTGACCTTGACCTCCCGGTATAACTGCCTTCTCACCATGAGGGTCCAGACGAGCACCCCACAGATCAGGCCCGTCCCGGTTACCACTAGCCACTCGGTTAGAAATATCCAGTAAAGAGCTTCATCCCTGGCCCTCAAGGCCAGGTCGTAGGCCTCATCCAGTAGTTCAAAGGCCTGGTCCGCCTTCTCCTTTGCGTTCTGTAGATCAAGGTCAACGAACTCCTCCCTGGCTTCATCCGCTATTTCCCGGGCCTTGGCCAGTTGATCATCGACACGGTCGGTCTTGGCATCGAATCTGGCGATGAAATCCAGCAGGTGGATTACCGTCTGTCTCTGATCGTATATATCCCTGAACCGGGAACGGGTTTGATAGAGTAGATTTACGTCCGAGGGCGGCTCGAGTCCGGCCAGGAAATACACCATATTGGAGACGAAATCCGGATAGTGCTTCCATCGCATGAACTCCTTGCCGGCCGATCCCCCGCGGAAACCAGGGGCCGAGGCGAAGAATCGCCCTTCCCCCACGTCCCACCAGACCCATCCGGGGTCCTCCCCTCCGCCCCCAGATCCCAGTCTCACCACCTTGGAGAGCATCTCGGCTCCCTGCTTCAATTCAACCGCATTGTAGCCGCCAAAAACATCGTGTTGTTCGTATCCCTCCCAGGGGACGCTTCTCATCAGTGTATTTTCCCGTTTCTTATCCTCGAGAACGACGTTCCTTCCCTCGTCGAGATACTCGCTTCTGCATTTGACCGGCAGGACCTCTGAAAGAACTGTATTGTCCCATGACCCGAATCCAGCATAACCGCCGAAGGACTCGAAACCGCCTGCCATGAATAGACGAAGCCCATCCTCCTTGCAGCCCTCAGTCATCCATTGGATGTTCTGTGACGGAAACGAGGAGTATGTGGTGTCGTCAAGGCCGATCATATCGTATTCATTGGTCATCCTATGGCGATTTCTAGGCAGGTATATACGCATTGATCTCTTAACCTTGGAGCTCTCAATGCCGTACAGGTTTCCATGAATGGGAAGGGTCGAAACAAGCGGATCATACCTCAGGACCTGGTAAGGACCGGCCGCTGCTGGCATGCCTATGTATATCAGGCGGGGAGGCGGTGGCGGTTGCTAGAAATAGGAATATGGAGAGGACGAGGACCAACTTCCGGGTCATCCTGTATTATTGAGCTCTTTTTCCATATAAATTAGGCGGCCATACGACGGAATACCTCCCTGAGCAGGCCCTCCTCGGCTTCCCCCGAGCCCAGTTCATCGATGAGCTCCTCTTTCAATTTGCTGGCAAGCACATCGGTTATGACCTCATAGTAAAGGGGGTCCGTTTCGATCTTCGTGACCCTGGTTATGGGAACTGAAACCGCGGTGTACGCCCCACCACCCAGGCTGGTTGCGTCGGGAATGGACTTCATGAACTGGTCCTGCTTTTCCTGTGGCAAGGATTCCCTTTCATCCTTAGGTAGAATCAGCTCGTGGTTTAAACTGGCCACCACCTCCCTTATTTTCAGTTTGGCGTTGACAAGAAAGTCAAGTACATCCCCCATCCTATTCCCGTCACCATCCAGTAGCCACCCCTGGTTGGACAGCGGAAAGCTATTTCCCGGCGGTTCATCGAGAAAGACGTCGCGTACCTTTAACGAATTCCCCTGTATGGAAGCGGCTCTAGGATCCAGAAATCTGGTCTTGGCCAGGAAAAACCATCCAACCTTGGCCTTGAAGGAGCAAATCCTGGGAGGGGATGGACATAGCAGGACATCCTCAATCTTAATTCGACCGGAAACCTCAGCCTCAGTCAGCGCCCTTGCAGAAAATACACCGTTCTCCTCCGGCATTTGCCACATCCCGATTGGGATAGTTTCGCTATATGCAGGAAAAATCTTTCCGCTAGACCAGGAAGCTTTTAAGAGGTTCGAGTAGGATTTCATACTAGGAATGTCGCTTGATGAACCCTGCCCCAAGTGTGGGGCGAGTATGGAGCAAACAGAACAGGAAATGGTGCTCGAGGATAAAATAATCAGGATAATTATCACTTCTGAATGCGTGGAATGCGAGACCACCGTCCAGTACAGAACTGAGGTTGATCGCGAGAAAGCCTCCTGGGTCAAGAAAACGGTCTACAGCGGTGAATCTTTGGACTTCGTCGACCAGGAAGGTGGGAGTTAGCCGGGGAGCGCGATCAGAGAGTATCTTGGACATCCTTCAGGATAGAATTTTTCCAGTTAATATTTCCGGGAGCTTCTCGAGGTCGGTGATGGGAACTGCAAATCAGGTTGTGGCGTGAAAATCTAGGCACTGGGAATACTAAATTTGATTATTTTGGCTGCGGGTTTATCGCGGTCCTATTGGTATGCACGATACCAGCCTGGGCCGGCGCCAGAATTGGCCCCAATGATAGAATCAGGGTTCTATGTTTCGGGGATATAATTGACCAGTACGGGGGATACAACAGCTTCACCGTAATTCAGGAGGACCCGGCCATAGAGGCCTCGTTTATACCATCGAGACCCGACTACCTAGGAGGGCGCGAGGACGCTCTTAGGAATATGAGGATGTACATGCCGAGAACACGGGAGATACTGGAAAGCAACCATGACATCCTGCTGTTTAGCGATGCCGATAGCTCGGTATTTAGACCCGAGTGGATATTCTGGATCGAGAAATCAGTTACGGAAGGAGGCCTGGGAATGCTATGGCTGGGCCTGATAGCGGATTTAAGGTTTGAGTCCTGGGAAGAAACCACGCTGGCCGTTATACTTCCGGTTCAACCGCTTAGGGACAGGATGGGCGCCTACACCGTTTCAGGTAGCTGGCGGTTGACGGAGATCGACACCGAGGAGGAGCTGATGCAGAGCCTTCCCTGGATGGAGTCCATGCCCTTGGCAAACCTAATTCTTCAAAAAGCAAGGGAGGGAGCCAGAGTCTTTGCCAGGGTAAGAGATGAT
This sequence comes from Hadarchaeota archaeon (SeqCode), assembly GCA_964621445.1. Classification (GTDB taxonomy): domain Archaea; phylum CAYQAE01; class CAYQAE01; order CAYVLA01; family CAYVLA01; genus CAZUNO01. Next base: position 21,701 of record CAZUNO010000007.1, read on the forward strand.
TTTACCTCGGGGCAGCCCTCGGGCTATCCCCTCATGGCATTTTGGGATATTTAAAAGGGATGTGTTTTGACCTTTTCAAGCAAGTTCCCCAACGGGGTCATCCCCTGGGTGAGAAATTGGGATTTCTTCCCTCAGGCCATGATGTACATGGTGTATAGGGTTGCGGAAAAGGAGATCCCGAGTGACCCTCATGCCTTCCTACGGGTAATGAACGGGTTTATGGAATTCAAGGAGAGAAATTCGATGCTGTTTTCCCTGCTGTCCTGGGTGGAAAAATTTGGAGGAAACACAGCTCTTCTTCAGAGTCAAATTGGGGAGCTAGATGAGGTTAGGCTGGAGGCCTATGATGCCTATTTGACGGCAGATCTCGATGAAGCCATCGAGGTCTTGGAAAGGGGAAGATCCCAGCAGATATACATCAGGGACGCGGCCATGAGGGCAAAGGACAAGGCTCTCATCTGGGTCTATATGATCGAATGGTTCTCCCTCATCTCTACCCTTATGATATCCGGTTACATTCTGTGGACCTTGATGGTCAAGAGGAGGATGTATAGGGAGGCCGGCGTTACCAGGTGGAACTGAATTTGGAGTTTGTTAGATGCCCTACCCGAGAGAATGCTCGACCAGATGACATTCCACATTTCGAAAGGATTGCTGAATTAACTGCGAAAGCTTAAGAACCGGGATTACATACAATTTGGGAGGAGGAGAAATTCCTTGGAAATAGAGATGCTGGTGAATTACGCACTGATTGCCGCCGCCGTGGTTTTCATCCTTGTCGTCGCCTACAGAATCATTGCCTCATTTGCTGGAGGGAGAAGAACTTTCAAGGAGGAGGTACGTCCAACCCCTCAGCGTATCCCCCGGGAAAGAGTCAGTCCGGAGTCAACACCCAAGCCTCCCGAGGCAAAGATCGATGTCTCTGATCTTTTTTCTTCCGTAGATGACCGCCAAAGGGAATCAATTATGGAGTCAGCGGATAAGATGGTTGACTATTCACTAGCCCATGGCGATGGTACGAGAATTAGACCGGAGTCCCTGAGGGCAATGGCCAAGGAATTTGGCCTATTGGAGGCAGTTCTAGACGATATCTCAAGGCGGGAAGGATGGGAAGGGATCTCTGAAAAACAGCGCCGGGAGATACTTAGGGAGGCATTTCGTCTGGTCGTATCAGCCAAGGATAAGTGATCCACTTTTTTTTAATTAGGTATCACATTTAAATAATGGATAAACCATCCATCACTATGAACGCTGGTTTCCGTGATCTTTCGGTCATACTCATACTGCTAATGGCCATACCCCTGGCTACATCCGTGGAGTCTCCTTTTTCCGTTAGTGAATCACAGCTAATGGATGCTGTTGATTTTATTTTGAGTAACCAGAATGATGATGGTGGTTTTGGGCCGGATTCGAGTAGCTTGTCCTCTACCAGGTTGGCCGTGGAGGTTTTGTCCGCGGTTGGTCTGGATCCATTGGATTACGAGAATGGAGGATTGGGTGTTGATGACTACTTGCTTTCGGTTTCGGATGATGTCCATGCTGGTGTTTCTGGTAGTAATCCCTTGACTGAACGGGTGAACATGGTTTTGGCTCTTTCTGCATGTGGTTTGAATGCAAGTGATTTCGGGGGTCATGATCATTTTTCCGCTCTGGCCGGGGAGCAAAATTCTTCGACCGGGTGCTTCGGTGGCGGGGCTTCTGATACCGCTTACTCTATAATTGCCCTTAGAGCCGGGGGTCTGGATGAGGAGGATTCCCGTCTCCAGTATGCTCTTGATTGTCTGTTGTCGCTGCAGTTGGATGACGGGAGTTTTGAGTATTCTAGTGGCATGGGGGGAGATTCCAATACCTTGTCCCTTTCAATTATGGCTATGTCGGCGATGGGTTATGGAGCAGAGGAGCTGGATGATGGCCTGGAGGCGCTTGGATCTTTCCAAAATACGACAAATGGCGGTTTCTTCTTCCAGTCAACCTGGGGGACGGATCCCGATGTGAGTTCTACGGCGTTTTGTGTTAATGCTATTCTAGCCGAGGATGGAGATCCAACGGCCGGTGCCTGGGCCAGTGGTGAGGATAACCCGGTCAACTACTTGGTTGGCATGCAGAACAAGGATACGGGGGAATTCATGGACCCGTGGAGCACCTATAGGCCGACATGTCTTGCCGTGTCATCGCTTTCGGGTAAACCGGTGCCGGGACTCCATCTCGTCGGGGAGGTTTTTGTTTTTCCCGCGCTTGTTGGCATTATAGTTCTGTTGGGGAGATTGAATGGGGGACAAGGGTAAGGCCATACTGGTAGCCTCTATTGTGGTCGGTTTCATACTCCTGGGACTGGTCATACCCCGTTTGCTGGGTCCCACTAGGGTCGGGAATATATCGTCGAATGTGACTCTGGTGGTCTCAGAGAATTTTGGACGCACGGTGATTGGAAAGTGGGAATTCGATCCGGGACGTGGAATGACGGTCATGGATATGTTGAGAAATGTGACCGAGGTTGAAACCAGTTATGGAGGTTTATTCCTTCATGGCATGTTTGGCCTGACTTCCAAACCCCAAAAACAGACGGACTGGCTCTATTATTGCAATGGGGTTTACATGAAAAAGGGGCTTGCATCCTATATCCCTGGACCGGGCGAGGTTGTTCAGGTTGACTACCATCACTGGGGAGGATTTTCATTCTCGCCCGGGTTCCTGAGTGGATATCCGTCTAAACTGGTTTATGGGCTGGCAGGAGAAAGACGGAATACTACCATATTATGTTCGGAGGAAGTCGTGGGGCTGGGATCGGGGCTTGCCCGGAACCTGGAGGATCTTCTGGGATACCGACCGGAGGTCTTTTCTGGACTGCAGGAGGATTTGAATGGTAATATAATTCTGCTTGCAACCACCTACAACTGCACTCTTTTCCGGCGATTTCAAGAATGGAATCCTAACGCCATGTGGCCTTTTGTGGTCGAGGGAGGTAAGATACAGCTCCTCAACGCAACAAGCTCCCAGAGATCGGAGCTGGAACAGGGTTGCGCGGTCCAGTGCATGGGTTTTCCAAACAAGGACCTGTGGATGGTGTTCCTGATCGGAACCAATGAAAGCTGGCTGAAGAAGGGGTTGGCTTCCTTGAACGAGGGTGATGGCGAAAAATACGCATGTGGATTTGCCGTCACTCCAGATGGGACAATCAATCTCCCGGTGATATGATGTCAGGATTGACATACCGGGATATTAACTCCCCTGTTCATAGGATGGGCGCGGGACCAAAGATGGCCCTCTTGGGGTCGCTGGCCATATTCGGCCTGATATACTCCGATCTGATTTTTCTAAGCACCCTCATAGTGATCTGCCTGGTCATCACCAGGATCTCAGGTGTATGGGAAAATGTGGTATCCCTGCTGAGAGCATTCCTGTATTTCTCCGTTCTGGTTTTCATTATCAACCTGTTGGTCAATCAGCACGGATCGAACATACTCTTTGAAACATCGTTCAGATTCTATTTCTGGAATTTAACGTTCCGAATTACCGGGGAATCGGCTACTGCCGCCTTGAGAATGGTTCTTCGTTTGTATTCCGTGATCCAGGCATTCCTCCTATTCTCGCTGACCACAAAGCCAGAGATTGTGTTAAATAAGATCTCCGAGATAAAGACGGCTGGCGGCCTTGGCGTGCTTTTGGCCCTTGCCTATAGATTCATACCTACTATTCTATCAGATGGTTCCGAGATCAAGGATTCCCTGAGGACAAGAGGCGTCAAGTTTGAACAAGGGGGCAGGTTTGAAAGGTTAAGGGCATATGCCTCCCTGGCGATCCCACTTGTCACCAACAGCTTGGATAGGAGCCTCCAACTGGCTGAAGCTATGGAGAGCCGGGGTTATGGGGGTGATCGGTCATCACTTCGGGTAGATCTAATGGATGATGGCCGTGATTTGATGGCCAGCATCTTCTACCTGGTTAATTTTCTAATCTTCATTTCTCTATGGGCCTTGCTGGGGGTTGGTAGGGCAGAATTTGTCAGCCTGAGCTGGAAAGCCGCTTTTTCTCCCCTAATGATTTTCCTGTTTCTCGTTCCAATCCTGATTTGGAGGGGTCCGGATGATTGAATTCGAATCGGTGAGTTTCCGTTACTCCGGCTCAAGGATCAAAGCTCTGGATGAAATAGACCTGGAGATAGACCAGGGAGAATATCTGCTTATCAGTGGACGCTCGGGCAGTGGAAAGTCGACTATGCTTCGATGCATGAATGGTCTCGTGCCTCAATTTCATGGCGGATATTTCCAGGGAAGAGTTATCGTCGATGGTCTGGACACCCTTGAACACTCGGTCAGGGAGCTTTCGAGGTCGGTTGGTCTGGTTTTTCAGGACCCCGAAAACCAGTTTGTTACCACCTCGGTGAGGAGCGAGATCGCTTTTGGCCAGGAGAATCTAAATACCGATCCTGGCCTAATCAGGAAGAAGACCCTGGCCATGGCCGAATCATTCGATCTTGAAGGAGTTCTGGATAGGGCCCCTGACACATTATCCGGAGGAGAGAAACAGAAGGCGATAATCGCCTCCCTGGCGGCAATGGAACCCGATGTGCTGGTTCTTGACGAGCCGACATCCCAGCTCGATCCGCGCTCCTCCGATCAGATATTTTCGATGTTGAAATACCTACATAATGAGGGAACTACCATAGTTCTATCCGAACACCGTTTATCCCGGGTGTTGCCCCACGTGTCCAGGGTGATTATTTTGGATGGGGGCGAGATTGTGGGTGACGGAAGACCTGAAGAGATCTCGGGTAAATTGGCGGGGATGAAGAAACCGCGCCCCACGACGGACAGGAAAAAATCGAGAATTGGTGCCCCGAAACTGGAGGCCAGGAGCGTTTCCTTCAGGTACCAGGATGGAGATGAGTGGGTACTAAGAAAAGTGGACCTGGATATTCTTGAATCGGAGGTGCTGGCCGTTCTGGGCGAAAACGGTTCCGGGAAGACCACGCTAGCCAAGATAGCGGCCGGATTGCTGGATCCCCAGGGGGGCACGGTGAAGATAGATGGCGGCGAGCCTAGAAAAGGTAGGGTGGCAATGGTTTTCCAGGATCCCAATAAACATCTTTTCCACGAGACCGTAATGGACGAGGTTGCCTTTGCCCGAAGAAATATGGATGTCGATGGCCCGGGACTGGACAGGATCTTGGAGAGAATGAACCTGGAAGGTCTTTCGCATAGGAATCCACGTGACCTTAGCGGGGGACAGAAGGAGAAGGTGGCCATGGCCAGCGTTCTAAGCTACGAGCCCGACATCCTGATCATGGATGAACCTACCAGGGGTCTTGACGCAATCGAAAAGGCGAGAATCATCGATCTGAATAGGAACATCATGTTGGATAGAAAGCTTAGCGTGATGGTACTGAGCCACGACCTGGATTTTGTGGAGGCCTTCGCCGATAGGGCAGTTGTTATTTCGGGGGGCAAGATCATTCTTGAGGGTGGGGTGGATACGATTGTTGAGGGATTCCGGGAGTTGTTGGACCGTGGGTAGATCAACCACCGCGGCTCTGGGCATATTGTCTTTGGGTCTTTTGGCGGTGCTCGTGATGGCGGCCGGCACTTCGGGTTTTCTGTCCGAAATTCGTAGAACCGTGGGCCCCAGGGTTTTTGATCCAGTATTGGGAATTGCCCTCGCCATTTCCGTTCTTTTAACCGGCTTCTCGGCGGAGGCACCTCGTTTGGGGGAATCAAAGGAAATTGCTCTGGTGGCCATGGTGGTTGCGCTGGGCTCTGCTGGCCGAATTCTCTTCGCGGCTGCGCCCAATGTCTCCCCCGTCGATTGGCTAACTCTATCCATGGGATTGGTATTTGGTCCCTTGACGGGCTTTACCGTGGGTGCTGCAACCATGCTGGTTTCGAATTTTTGGCTGGGACACGGGCCCTGGACGATATACCAGATGGTTGGCATGGGGGCGCTAGGGGTGCTGGGTGGCATCCTGAGCAGGTTTAGGTTCATTTTAGGAAGAAGAGCTCTGGCGATGATTGGATTTTTATGGGGTTTCACGTACGGAACCATTACCAGCCTGTTCTGGGTACTCATAGTTGGATCGGTGGTCAGCTGGGGAAGCTTCGCTGCCATATGGATAACCGGGATCCCCTTCTATTTTCTGCAGGGGATAGGTAATGCGGTATTTCTTTTCGTACTGGGTCCCAGAACCTTGAGAATTCTGGACAGATTCAGGGATAGATTTAGGGTAAAGGTGATTCGCAATGAAGCTGAGAGTGTTGAGGCATGACTTACCAGGAACTTGAAAGCATGCTGGACCAGAGTGCAAGCGGACCGAGACCATTGTTCACCACCGTGCACGTGGTAAGACTCCTGGAGCTGGTCTCAAACCGCTATCTGGGGAGAAAGGTTTTGGTGAAGAAACTGAGGGTCGGCGAGGGTAGCGTCAGGACCGTCATTAAAAAACTAAAGGAGGCGGGCTTGATTGAGACCAAGAGAGCGGGAACTCACTTGACGGCCAGGGGAACTAAAATTCTCAGCTCAATCAGGGATCAGTTCACGGAGGGTGTCTATGTAGACCCCGGGGAGGCAACACTGGATATCCACAACGTTGCCAGATGCGCGTGGGATGCATCGGAAGCGGTTAATTCCGGGGTTGAACAACGTGATGCGGCCATGGGCGTTGGTTCTACCGGAGCCTCCACCTTCGTATACAGGAACGGAGGATTGGAATTCCCGGGCATGGCGTCCGATCTCGGTCAACTTGACCCCCACATGGAAAACTCAATTATGGAGAAATTGACTGTGGAGGATGATGACGTGGTGGTCGTGGGCTCTGCAAGCGACGAGGAGACCGCGAACCTGGGGTCGATTGCTGCCGCGATCAGCCTTCTAAGGTTTATGTGACGGGTTGAACCAATAATACGAGTCAGGTTTCCGCTCTCAGGGCCTCATAAATCGCCAACCGATGATAATCACGGCTCCCCCAGCCATACCAACTAGTGCCATTATCGTTCCCATCCTGCGGCCCATTTCTTCCTTGTACTTTTCGTCAAGTTCATATCCTTCATCCAGTAATTCCATGCATCTATCGAAGTATTCCTCCGCCTGTGATGCATTGAATCTGCTCAATGAGTCAATAGCGGCCTGGTAGGCTTCTCGCGCCTGAGCTAGCTTGTCCTTACCCTCCGGTGAGACAAAGGGCCTTCTCTCGACCTCTGAAATATGGGTCCTTGCTCGGGAGGCCGTTCTCATGAGGCTTCTCTCCCTTATGCCGGGCCAGGTGGCGTGGAGAACTTGGCCATTTCCATCAGAAAACAGGGTCCATAACATGTGAAGGTCCCCATTCCTGGGGCCGATATGAATTCTGGGAGGGCCCACTTTTCCACTCGTGGAGCTACCGATCTCCTGAGGAATCGTCCAGATCCCGTTTGGCCATAGGCGCTTGTACATGATTGAATCGCTATCCGGTCCACCGGGGGTCTGGTGCCACACCAGGTGTAGGTTTTCGTCCTCATCGGAGGAGATAACGGGATGGCTCTTGGTTCCCGTGGAGTTGGTTATCTGCTCCGGATCCTCCCAGTTCCCCTTCCAGTTTCTGAGAAAGAGTTGGGAGCTACCCTCCGCATCTTGACTCCAGACCACATATGCATAACCATTGTCGTCCGCGGCCACCGCGGGCCTGCCAAGTGAAAGATCCGTCCCCTCCAAGATTACCTGATACGGGTCCCAGTCCCTGCCCGCCTTTCGATATGAGTAGAACAAATCATCCTCACCCCCCTGGGTCTGAGACATCTTGAAAGCCGCGTGGATACCATTTCGTCGATCCAGCGCAATCGCCGGTTCCTTGGCAAAGGCGTTCTGGGGACTAATTGCCGTGGCGTTGCTCCATTCCCCCCGGGTATCCAGGTATCGATGACCTAGGAAGGTTGAGGGAGAGGTGGAGTTGGTTCTCTGGACCCACACCACATGGGTGTTTGGGGAACGGTCACAAAGGACTATGGGGTCGAATGCGTTTTCCGCGACTAAAAACGCGGGATTCCACTCCTCCGCGGTCACATTCCACATTCTGTGATATATATTCCCCTGATCCTGCCAGACACAATGTAGTTCACCGGAATATGTCCCGGATAACGCAGCATTCTTGGCCCCGGCTCCCTGGGTCAGGGGGGTTCCATCCGACCATTTCTGAGACCCATTATTGAACTTGTAGTAGTATACATCCGATTTTCCCCCTTCCGTCTTAACCCAAACCGCGTGAAGATCGTCATTTCGCTCAGCGTAAAGGCAGGGGGCCACCACCGAGGTGATGGTGGCATTGGATTTGGACGGCGTTAATACCTCGACGGAGGTTGAGGAACCCCAGACAGCCGGAACTAGAAGGGTGAGAATAAATACGTACGTTAATGAAGAAGAAATTCTCAAGAGGACAACTTCCCAAATTAAGCTAAGATCCTCAAACGGTTCTTTAAAGTTTCCTCGTGAGCCGTCTGTGGCTCGTTTTCTGGAGGGAAATGATCGCTAAGCAGGGCTGGGTTTGTGTCTTCCACCGGACCTACGAAAGATTGAGGGAAGATTATTGAGAAATCGGATATAGTAGCTTTAAGTGAGTGAATGGCCGAGACTGGAATAGCGGTAATGGATTATGGCGGACAGTACGTGGAGAATATCGCCAGGGCCTTTGCTGAAATGGCGATCCCGGTTAGGATCATGCCCCCAGATTCGGAACCCGGCCGGCTAGAGGATTTCCGAGGTATAGTTCTCAGCGGGGGCCCCTATAGCGTTTATGAGCCCGATTCTCCCACCCTGGACGTGGATATTCTGGAGAGCGGGAAGCCCATACTCGGGTTATGCTACGGTTTCCAACTTATAGCACATTTGATGGGGGGAGAGGTAAGGGGCGGCAGATCCGGAGAATACGGCTTTGCTGAGGTGGAGGTACAGACCGCTAATCCACTGTTCAGGGGAATGACCTCCCCACAGATATGTTGGATGAGCCATGGGGACGAGGTAGTCGAGCTTCCTGATGATTTCGTTTCCTCGGCCTCCACCAGGAGTTGTCCCAACGCGGCGATACACCACCGGGAGCGACCGATCTTTGGCCTTCAATTTCATCCCGAGGTTAGCCACACCCCCGAGGGCTGGGGAATACTTCGTAATTTCGCATCCGAGGTATGTGGATTTACAATAGGGAGCTGGGACACCGATTCCTGTCTGGACTCCAAGATAGGCTGGCTCAGGGACCAGACAGGGGATGGAAGGGTTCTTGTTGCCGTGTCCGGAGGTGTGGATTCCACGGTTGCCGCGGCCTTGACCAAGAGGGCGGTTGGAGATAGGCTGGTTACCATCCACATTGATCAGGGGTTGATGCGGGAGGGCGAGTCCGAATGGGTTGTTTCGAAATTGAAGGAAGCCGGGTTGGACCCGGTGTTTATCGATGAATCCGATATCTTTCTTGGCCAACTGGCAGGAGTTTCGGAGGGAGACGCCAAGAGAAAGGTGATCGGTGAACTGTTCATACGGACCTTCGAGCGTTTTGCCTCCGAGCAGGAAATCGATGCACTGATCCAGGGGACCATAGCTCCAGATGCAATTGAAAGTTTGAGGGGCCAGGCCTCGGAGGGTGATAGTTCAAATCACGGGGGGATGATAAAACTACATCACAATGTGGGGGGTCTTCCCGAAGAGATGTGGATTAGGGTCCTAGAGCCGCTTAGAGATCTATTCAAGTATCAGGTCCGTCTTTTGGGCAATGCACTTGGGGTCCCAGAAACCCTGCTGGAAAGACAGCCATTTCCGGGACCCGCACTCGCGGTACGTATTTCCGGGGAGGTCACGAAGGAAAAGCTGCAAACTCTGCGCTCCGCAACTTCAATCGTGGAGAACGCATTATTGGATCTGAATCCGTCCCAATACCTGGTCTATCTTATCGGCGAGGAATCAACCCCCCGTCCCGATGTGGAATCGACCTGCAGCCGGATGATTGGCCCCTCAATCGAGTTAAACGCGCAGTGTTTCGATGATATTGCGGTTGGCGTCAAGGGAGATGAGAGGCTTTTGGGTGAAATTGTATCCATCGACCTTGGAGAGTCGGCGGAATCTATATGGGAGTCGATGGAATGGCTCGACATCCTCAGGTTACAGAGTGCCATAACCGGAGGGGTCCCGGAGATTTGCCGGGTCTTAATCCGCCTCACGGGGTCAGATGAGGGACAGTTCGGGGCAGTTATCAGATCTGTTGAGAGTAGGGACTTCATGACGGCAATACCCTCCAGGATCCCCTTCCCGAGTCTATTTGATATGGGCTCCCGACTGGTGGAGCTGCCTTCCATAAAACATGCATACTACGAAATAACCACAAAACCCCCCTCTACAATAGAATTTGAATAGGTGGATGTGTTATCGAGGGAACCAGGGTCGCAAAGTGCCAGCTTATAATCCACTGGCATTGATTACAGTTTCTCTATTCATGGGTTGTTATCTTCGCCAAGACTACAGTATAGTTCTATGATGTATGGAGAGATATCTGAGGTATATGTCTTGAGTTTAAGGTTGCCCTCTCCACATGAATACTCAGGATCTTTTCTATTGCTGATTCGAACATGTGCAGGGTTTCCTTGGTGAGCTCTATCCTGTGGGTCCCTGTCTCTAATAATCTGTCCAAAGTATTCATTATTGAAGACTTGATCCCCAACGATAACCGTGTCATTATCCTCTTCCCCGAGGTAATCCGTTAGGAGCATTCGAAGCAAGGGAAAATCCAGAAGAAAATTAGAGGTGATAGCCAGAATATGTGTCTACAATCTAACACAACTATCCTACCTAATCTAAACCAAAAACCTCCATACACCATTAAAAACAAAAGACAAACAAGAATGCCCGACGATCATAGATATCCAAAGAGTTATATTTAGCTATGCAACTTTATGCCGGATCCAGGTTCTGTAGGGCTTAAATCAAAGGACCAAGACTTGAGGGTTCTTGATTGAAGGGGCACCTAACCATATTTCTAGCATGTATGTGGATACTGATGTCATATGCTAATTGTTACGCTTCCGAGGCGCGTCCAATGCGAGTCCTTGCTATCGGTGAAGTCGATCCGAGCTATTGTCCCATATCAGACTATGGTAACATTGAGCCCTCTCTAGATGTGACCTTGGCCATAGCGAGAGAGATGCACGGCACTACTTTCGGAGAAGAAGGTCTCAGGCGACAAATTCGTTTGTACGTTCCGCGGAATCTTCAAAATATGTTGGAGTACGATTTTATACTTTTCAACCAACCGGTACTTAAGTACTTTTCTTTATCTTCAATTGAAAATATGCATTCCGTGATTGCCGACCATGGCGTGGGAGGGTTGTGCTTCATGCAGAGCATGTACTCCGAAATCTACAGTCCATGGCTCGAAACCAAGTTGAGCGAGTGTTTCCCCTACAACCACCATGCCTATCTCCGAATGGGAACTCCTGATGGACAACACTACAATTTAGTGGTAGCAAAGGATACGAACCTTCCACCCCTGCTGACCCCTTACGTAGAGGTGGGAATAGAGTCTGTTAGACCCTTCGGCCAAGCAAGGCCCACGTTTGCGAAGGAAGGAGCCACAGTCTGGGCCTACTGTACCTCCTCCGCCATCCGAACCTTTTATGGCCTAGATCGCTTTCCATTATTCATTTCATGGGAATATGGGACCAAGAAAGCATTGACATGGACAACCGCTGATCAGTTCGATAGCCCAATGTGGCGCACCAATGATGGAAAAGAGAGATACGCACTTGACATCTTCACCGGTATGATTTGGCTTTCCTGTGGGTGGGCTCTCCCCCGAGACCCGCTTAGGGTCCGCAACTTACGGGATTCTTTCACAGAGCTAAGGGCCAGGATTAGTGTGATCGATAACTTCATCGAGTTCATAGACAAATATGGAGGCAGTTCCTATGAGATTGAGACCGACCTAGGGAGTTTACGGTCCATGATGGAGGAGGCAGACCAACTTTATCTAAGGCATGACTTCGAGAAAACGGAGATGAAGTTCAGGGAAGCATTAAGTTTCGCATCAGAAATCGAGGCCAGGTCGGTGACGCTCAAGGACCGGGCATTGATATGGGTCTACTTGATTGAATGGCTTTCGGTCACAGGGACATTCTTGTTATGCGGTTTCGTTCTCTGGACTTTAATGATCAAAAAGAAACTATACAGCGAAGTTGAGACTACCAAATATAGTGTCTAATACCAGAATAACGAAACTGGTGGCAGGACTGGAGTGACAGCGAATCAAAAACTTAGGCGGAATCCCAGCCATACAGCGAAAGTGCCATTTTTACAGGGTAAGACGTCCAATAGCCTCCCAGCTCCACAAGGTGAAGCCCAAGGATGAAGCAACTTCTATTCCTTCATTCTTAGGATATAGGCTGAAGATTGATCAGAGTAGATCTCTGTAATTCTCGGTAACCTTTCGGAAGCCCTCGAGCACCTGATCGGAGTATCCCTCAGTCTCTTTGATGAATACGGGCATCCCGAGTATCCTGTTATGTACCTCTTCTGAAATGGGCAGGCTTCCCTCCGGATAGCCAGGGTAGTCACCGGTAAGTGGACCCCCATCCTCATAGATATCAAATCCTTCCTCAAACAACTTCAACCTGTGAGTAAGACCGTATCCCCTGTGGCTCATATCGATCCCCTCCGCTTGCAGCGCTTCAACCAACCTCTCAGGCTGAAGCCCCCCCAACTCATCTGGCCGATAGATCATATGAAGCCCACCGTAATACCCAGCAGCCTTCGCCTTCGGCAGGACCTTCACGGGATTTATCCCCTGAATATCGTCTAAACCTTTGAATATCTTGTCCACATAACTCTGCTTCCTCTCATTCCTCTCGTCCAAACTGTCAAACATGACCATCGCGGCCGCTGTCGCCCATGGGTGTGTGCGAAATTTCAGCCCGAGATTAGTAGGAGCCAGAGAACTAAAGCGCGGGTTACTGAACTCCTCTTCGACTCCCGAACGGTTAAGGTGACAGAATAACAGGATCCTCTCGTAAAGTTTACGATCGTTGGTTGTTACCAGACCCGCCTCTCCGGCCGGCAGCGGTTTTCCCCCTGGAGGCGACCCCTGCATCGAGAAGCACCCTACGTGCCCTATAGAACCAACCTTCCGATCTCCCCACTCAGCGCCGTGCGAATGAGATGCATCCTCGATAACGGCGATACCGTGCCTCTCAGCGATCTCCATTATGGCGTCCATATCGCAGACGTTTCCATACATATGGACCACGCTAATGGCCTTGGTCCGGGGGGTAATCCGCTTCTCCATATCCACAGGGTCTATCAGAAGCGTCTCGGGGTCGATCTCACAAAATACTGGCCGGGCACCCATATGTACCGCCGGGGCAATCGAACATATCCATGTGTAGCATGGATGTAGCACCTCGTCCCCCCTTCTAACGCCAACCGCGTAATATGCAGCCCACAAAGTCGAAGTACCGTTATGTTGACACAGACAGTAATCGGTACCTATATACTCCGCAAATCTCTTCTCCAGTTCCCTTGGAGTGCCCTCTCCCGATTGCGACCACACGCCTTCATCTATCATCTTTCCGACAGCAGCCTTTATCCTTTCAACAGGTACTTCCCAGTTCTCCTCCGGCTCGACCTCAACAGCTTTCCGGCCTCCTAGTATCGCAAGTTCTGACATTTGGCCATCAAGCCAGAATGACTCATAAAAAGTCTTTCCGTTTCGAGTTTCGGTTATATTATCGCTATCGAAAGAAGGCGCGGGACACGGGTTGAAGAAGGGGTTTTGGTTTTTTTGGGGGGTTCTTCCTTTGAACTGAATTTTAAGTTTCAGGTGGGGGTTTGCATCAGTTTGGAAAAGGGAACTCATATCATTCATTCCTGCCGAGGAGGGAATGAAAAGGATTTAAAACATCTTCTAGAAGCTTGACTCATGAAAGGAACTCTTTATTCCTTCCGCAGTGGTACCGTCGACCTAGGTCAAGATCCTCCTAAGCTGTTCGCTGAGGCAGCCCGCATTCTCAAGGAGGAGATCGTAAGCCGTTCTGCCTCGTTTTCCTTCCTTGACCATCCGGCTCAGCGAATGAACAACGGTATTCGATTTCGCTTTCGCCCCGAAAAAGACATGACCCAAGATAGCTTTTCCATCTCATTCCCGGCATCGACCGTACCTGCAACAGTGGACATTAAGGCCTCCGGGCATACCGCTGTGATTCACGCAGTCGGCAAGCTTCTGAGATCAATGACATTCAGGCCCGAGGGTCTCGTGGTCCCCCGGATGGACATAAACCTCAAGGCGACCCATCGGCACCGTGGGCATGAGTTGTCAACCAAGACCTACCGTGATTCGTGGGAAAAGGAGGATTGGGAGAGTTATACCCGAGAATTGGCACTGTGGGGGGCTAACTGGATATGGTCAACCACGTCCTGCCGGGCTCCACTCGAGGGTTGTTCAGAGGAAACGAGGGTACGCTGGGAGAAGCACTGTTCCCTGCAGAATGTGCAGGCGGATATAGCCTCGAGATACGGAATGAGATTTGGGGTTCATTCCTTCCCAAACAACATATCCCCGGAGCTCGTCACGCCCGAGATCAGCTTCAAGGGGTCCTACGTTTGTCCTTCCACGCGAGAGGGACGGCGCCTAATCCTGGATTCGAGAAAGATGCTCTTCCAGAGGCTGAGTAGGGTAGATGCGGTTTTCACCGCATCTCACGACCCGGGTGGCTGCCCGTGCCCCAGATGCAAGCCGTGGGTGGAGGCTTTTGTTCCCCTTGTCGAGGAGGAGGCGGCCATAGTCAGGGAGCACCATCCCCAGGCTGATTTCTACATCTCGAACCAGGCTCTCTCGAGGGACGAGAACCTTTGGCTCTTCGATTATCTTGAATCCGAGTCGCCGGACTGGTTGGACGGGATCGTCTGGGGACCGCAATCGCGGCCGCTAAGCGAGCTTCGGAGAGGCCTGCCCGAAAGGTACGACATCATCGCCATGCCGGATATTACCCATCTCATCATCTGCCAGTACCCCGTAATCGGCTTCGACCATGCAAATGCCCTGGTCCATCACCGTGAATCCCCCACCTACCGACCCAGGGCGATGCAGAGGATCTACGAGGAGACGGCCCCGTTTTTAATCGGATCCATGCCCTACTCCGAGGGATTGCACGATGACCTGAATAAGGCGGTATGGTCGGGTCTGAACTGGGGAGTTGGTCCCGAGGAATCGGTTGCCGAGTACGTACGTTGGTACTTCGGCGAAGAGGTCCAGGATGCGATGACGAGGGCGATATTTGACCTTGAGGCCAGCTGGAAGACGCCGGTTATCGAAAATGAGCGTATATCCGAGATCTTGGGGGTCGTCGAGGACATAGGATCGGAGGTTGAGGGCGGTACGGGCAACTGGAGGTACCGGTTGCTCCTGCTGAGGTCCATCATTGACCTGTACGTCCAAGTCAGGCTTCGGAGGGAACGGGCTACGGAGTCCAAAGCACTCCATATACTCGAAAGTGATATGGGGGCGGATGAAAGGATTGACTCCGCTCTCGAGGCCCTCTCCGAGAGCAGACCGGACTCCCGCGAGTCGGATCTGAGAGAAAGGATAATCCGCATGGGGAAAGAGCTGAAGGCCTCCAAGGGCATGTGGTTTGATCCTCTGGACAGGCTGGAGGTGCATCTGGCGGACATACCCTGGATGAAGGCCATTCTGGATAAAGCGAAAAACCTGCCAAGTCAGGAAAAAAAGGCCGCTATATCGAGAATAGTCGACCACGAGGACTCTGGCCCCGGCGGGCTCTATGAGGACTGTGGCAATGTGGAGAGGGAATCACACCGTGTCGAGGGAGAGGATTACTATCTGGAGGACCTAGACCAGAGCATCCGGCTATCCCAGCGTAGAATGTCTTACGGCAGAAGCCAGTGGGACGCAGATGTTGTGTACCGGTATAATGACCTGAACCCCGACATGGCTTATCGCCTCTCGGTTACCTATGTTACTAACAGGAGGATGCGTGGTTCACAGGTCCTACTTGCCAACGACAGCATCGTCCATGACGAGGTCCAGCTACCGGAGAATACCCCCGCCTCCTACGAATTCGAACTTCCACGCGAGCTGACGAAGGGCGGAACATTGGAGCTGGTATTCAGGAGGGGGAACAACGGCAGGGGACCGCTCGTTTCCGAGATTTGGCTCCGACCACACCATTGGTGATTGTATTCAGTCATCATGATTTCTCCGCGTCTGGTGCAGGTTAATTCCCCTGATACGGATCGTCTGAACCTAAAAACTCCCCGACTTAATATCACCTAGCTTATGTTTCGGGGTCAATTGCCGTTAAATATGAAAGAGTCTTGATGTTATCTAGATTTGATTTGTCTTTGTTTGGAGAAGCTTATTGGTAGAGAGGGTTCGACCTGGAGGTCCATCGGTTCTTCGCGATCCTGAGTTTTGAGGCTCTAAGCGTTACCTTTTAGGGTCCCCAAACCCTCTAACTAGGCTGGATGTTATCGAATTCAGATCCCGATGATAATAGAAGGGTCAATATTTTCGAGGAGGGGAGCGAAGAGGGAGGCCCCGTACTATATTGGATGAGCCGTGATCAAAGGGCCAGTGATAATTGGGCCCTGATATTTGCTCAGGAGATGGCCATCAACCGTAGTGACCGGCTGGGGGTGGCCTTCTGCCTGAATCCCGGTTTCCTGGGTGCCGGGGCGCGGCAATACTCCTTCATGTTGCGAGGTCTTAGGGAGGTAAAGGACTCCCTTTCCGACCTGAATATACCCTTCTTCCTCCTAGATGGCAAACCCCAGGAGACTCTACCGGAGTTTTGCCGAGAGAACGACGTGGCAACGATCGTGGGGGATTTTAGCCCTCTTAGGATAAAGACCCAATGGCGGGATGATGTAAGGAGCAACATTGATTGCGGGTATTACGAGGTAGATGCACACAACATCATCCCCTGCTGGGTTTCGTCACCCAAGCTAGAGTACGCGGCACACACCATCAGGCCAAAGATCCACGAGGCATTGCCAGAATTCCTGACGGAGTTCAAAGCGGTAGAGGAACATCCCCATGATTGGACTGGGGAGGAGGAGGCAATTGACTGGGAAGGAATCCTGGAGGATATGGAAGAGGATGGGGAGGTACCTCCGGTCAACTGGATAGATCCCGGTGAAAAGGCAGGGATGAACCAATTGAGGGATTTTTTGAGCAACGGGCTTGGTAGATACTCGGACATGAGAAATGATCCCACCGCGGGGGCACAATCCGGTCTATCTCCCTATCTGCATTTCGGGCACCTGTCAGCACAGAGGGTAGCTCTGGAGGTTGAGGGATCGGAAGCAGATGAGGAATCTAAACAGGGATTTCTCGAGGAATTGGTAGTGAGACGGGAGCTATCGGACAATTTCTGCCATTATAATCCCCACTATGATAGTTTTGAGGGATTTCACTCCTGGGCAAAAAAGACGCTCAACGAACATCGTGAGGATGAGAGGGAATATCTATACTCCCTTGAAGAGTTCGAAAGGGGGGACACTCACGATGAACTTTGGAATGCAGCCCAGATGGAAATGATGAAAAAGGGCAAAATGCACGGTTACATGAGGATGTACTGGGCCAAGAAGATCTTGGAATGGACGGAGTCGCCGGAGCAGGCCTTGGAGTTTGCAATTCACCTTAACGACAAGTATGAGCTCGATGGGAGGGACCCAAACGGTTATACCGGTATCGCCTGGAGCATAGGTGGGGTTCACGATAGAGCTTGGCAGGAACGACCTGTTTATGGCAAAGTTAGGTATATGAGTTACAGCGGATGCAAACGTAAATTCGATATCGAAAAATACATGGAACAGGTGGCAGAATTACCCCGGTAAGGATGACCTGAGGGTTAATGGCCCCTGGTCCGGGTGGTCTTTATCTCCCTGTAAAGTTTCCTTCTAATCATCACCGCCCAGAGAAAAAATCCGGTCAGCATCGCAACGCCGGAAACCACGAACCACTCGATTAAATATACCCAGGTGAGGGCCCTGCTCTTGGCCTCCATCGCTTTTGCGTTTAACCTCCCCCAGGCGGCATTGATTTCCTCGAATATCTCGGCGGCCTCATCATAGTCGTTTTGACGGAATCTTTCCTCGGCCTCCTTTTCCATCTGGTTCACCTCGTCCAGCTCCTGGTAGAGTTCAAGGGTTGAGGCGCCGAAGTTCTCCACGAATTCGAGCAGCGACACGTAGAGAGAGGCCTTGTCCAGGTGGGTGTTTATCTCGACCCTCAGGCGGTGGGCCCTGATTATGTCGTCCGGTATCTCCTTTCCAGCCCCAAAATACAGAAGGTAAATTATGAAATCCTGGTACCAAGGCCAGTCGTTTAGCATCCTATTTGTGGTCCCGTAGCTGCCAAATACCTGGGTTTCACCAAGAACCCTTCCTTTTCCCTGTTCCCACCAAGCTATCCATGGGAATTCCTTCCCCGGAGCAATAGCGGTGGCTATAAGTCTCGCCCCATCCTTTGGTTTGACCTTGTTTAGAAGTTCAACTGGTCCCGAGCTTTTCCAGGGCAGCCGGGCCAGATGATGACCGGGATCCGTGAAATGAGGCTTCTGAAATGCCGCTCTCGGTGGGTTATATCCTCCCAGGCATCTGAAGGGGAGTATGCCATCTATTATGGTATCTCCCCATGACTTATACCAGCCCTCTCCTCCCCCTCCCCAGGAGGCATCCCCTCCCCACATGCTGAGCGGCATTCCCTCCTCACGTACTGCATCCACGAACCAGGACATCCAGGCCTGCTCGAAGAAGACCTCCGGGAATTGGCTGCTTCCACATGAAGCCTCTCGGAGAAGTATCATATCCCTGGTTTCCACCATGTGTTGATAGTTCCTGGGCATGTAGATCCTCATCGCCCTGTTGATGGATTCCGGGTCCTTCTTAAGATGGCCGATTGAGTAATGTCCCGGCTGGGGTACGCCGAGGATCGATATCGAGGGGTCGGCTCCCAGTCTTTTGTGAAATATTCCACCCTGAGCCAGTCCCCTATCGATCATTAGCACCTCGATGGTAAGAGGGTCCCCGGAGGATAGATCAGCTAACGAGGTAACGCATGGAAGGGAAACCAGAATAATTGCCGAGATGAAAAGGAGATGCGGAGCCGAGGCCCTCATGGATGATCTTTGTGATCATAAGTTAAATCCTTTTTCCTTCCTCGAAAGGGGGCGCTACCACAATAGAACCTGTTACTCACTGCGGTGGTTTAACCTATCGCGTCCTCCCCGCGTTCCCCGGTCCTTATCCTTATACATTCCTTGAGGTCGACCACGAAGATCTTTCCGTCACCTATCTCTCCGGTTCTAGCACCATCTATTATTGCCTGGATGGTCGGTTCCACAAATTCCTCGTTTACTCCGATTTCTATCCTGACCTTCTTGAGGAGATTCACTTCCCGGGTGACCTGTCTGTAGACCTCTTTGTACCCCCGTTGCTGGCCGCACCCAAGGGCATTGGTCACCGTCATCTTGAAAACCTCTGCCTTTGCCAAAGCCGCCTTTACGTCCGGGAGTTTATGCGGTTGAATTATCGCGGTTACTATCTTCATCTAAACGCCTCTCACTCGGCCACGAATATCTGAAATCCACTGTAGGATTCCATGCCGTGTTCACCTATATCCAGACCCCTGATTTCCTCCTCCCGGCTGACCCTTAGCCCCATTAAACGGTCTAGCGCCTTGAAGAAGGCATACATAACCAATCCTACAAAGGCCAACAGTGCCACCACGCCGGTGATCTGGACCGATAGCAGTCCGAAGCCAGCGCCAGATGTAATACCCCTTGTGCTGTGGAAGAGGCCCACTGCCAGCGTTCCCCAAATGCCGTTCATTCCGTGGACCGGAATGGCACCCACGGGGTCATCGATTCCCCGCCGGTCCAGAAAGGTGACCCCGAGAACGGTTACTGGACCCGAAAGGAGGCCTATGACCGCCGAGGAGGAGATGCTTACGAAAGCGCAGGGGGCTGTTATGGCCACAAGTCCACCTAGTGCTCCGTTCATGGTCATACCTACATCAGGCTTCCCAAGGCGAAACCAGGCTATTACCAGGGAGCCCAAAGCCCCGGTGGCAGCTGCGATATTGGTGTTCACGGCGACCTTTGCTATGAGGTCCGAGTCCATTCCCGACAGCGAGCTCCCGGGATTGAATCCAAACCACCCGAACCAGAGAATAAACACTCCCAGCGCTGCCAGTGGTATGTTGTGACCCATTATGACCTTTGCCTTTCCGTCACGGGCGAACTTTCCGATACGTGGTCCCAAAACCAGTGTCCCCATCAGGCCAGCGATACCCCCCGTAGCGTGAACCACACTGGACCCTGCAAAGTCCACGAATCCCAGATCCTGAAGCCAGCCACCACCCCATATCCAGTGCCCGACGATGGGATAGACCAAGGTGCTAATCAACAGGGAGTATGTGATATATCCCGAGAACTTCATTCTCTCCGCCACGGCACCGGAAACTATGGTAGCAGCGGTCCCACAGAACACGGCCTGGAAAAGCCAGAATGCTGGCGTCGGAATTCCGGCCATTTCGGAGGGTAAGTTCGATAGAAAGACACCAGTTGTTCCCATTACCTGGTTTCCAAGCCCAAACATGATTCCAAAACCAATGACCCAGAACCCGATGGAGGCCATGCAGAAGTCAAGGAGGTTCTTCATGATGATGTTTCCAGCGTTCTTGGCCCGTGTGAATCCTACCTCCAACATGCCGAAACCGGCCTGCATGAAGAAAACCAGAAAGGCGGCCAGGAGCACCCAGAGGGTGTTTATGCTTCTCATTATCTCGGTCAGGCCTGGCGTATCTGATAGTGCAAAAACCCCTGGCAGAAAGACCATTAGAATCAGCAGGAGTATTGACGAACTCACAGCTCCGTTGTCCATGGTAAATATGGGATCCGGAGCGCATATTAGTCTTCACTAAGGAATACAAGTAACGTAGTTTGCTATACGTATTAGTAATAATTATACGTATTTATTCAATCGACGGGATTTGCACTGGTTCCGGGGAAGAAGATGGGCGCTAGAAGTAGGTTCTACCCTCGAATGCCAGGGCTGCCGGACCACGAACTGAAGTTCTATCCCCCAGGATTATGTCAAGTTTGCCCCCGGGCATTTCCACTGTCCATTGGTCATAATCGGGGTTGAGTTCATTTGCCGCCCTGGCTGCTGCCATAGCTCCAGAGCCACATGCCTGGGTTTCGCACGCTCCCCTCTCGTGAACCCTCATATTCAACTTGCCAGGTTCATCCATCCGAACGAATTCCGTGTTGATTCCCTGGGGGCTAAACTGATCGTGATACTCCATTGCGTGACCAATACCCTCCACATCGATGGATCCCAGATCACCATCAATGAATGTGACTGCATGTGGGTTCCCTACATCTATGAGATGGTATATCAGCGCTGTTCCCGCGGCCTCAACCTTCCTGAATCCCTGGTATAGGGGCATGTCATCCATTTCCAGCTCTACTATGGCCTCCAGGTCATTCACCATGTCAACGATCTTGGCCCTAACCGTTCCCCCGGCGGTGAGTATGTTGAAAGACTTTTCCTGCCCTTCCCATAACCTGAGATGAAGGGCAAGTGCGGCGCATCTAAGCCCGTTCACGCAGGTCTCGGCCTCCGACCCGTCGGCGTTAAATATCCTGAACTGGACTCCATGGTCCTCCCTCCTAAGGAATAATACACCATCGGCGCCAATACCCCTGTTTCGATTACACTTTTGCGAGCAAAAGCTGGATTTTCGGTCTTCCTCCACTACCTCGGATCCGGTCTCATCGATAAGCACGAAATCGTTTCCCAGTCCATGAAGCTTTAGAAATTCCACTTTTTCCATTTTCACCATCTACAGGGAAAGTTCAAGCATCCTCTCGCATGCCTCTTTGGTCCTTTCCAGGTCCGGTACAAGCGCGAACCGGAGGAAGTCCTTTCCAGCGTCCGTCGATTGACACAGGGCCTTTCCGGGTACGGTATTCAGGTAAGCTCCCTCGAGAAGCATCTTGGTGAATTCCAAGGAGTCCATTCCATTGGGCGCTCTAGCCCATATATAGAAGGTCGCGTCCGCATAAACGGACTCCAGACCCATTTCCTCCAGGGTCCCAACAAGCAAATCCCTCTTCTCCCTGTATTCCCGCCTTAGGCTATCCACATGATCCTCATCTGATAATGCGGCCACGGCCGCATCCTGGATGAATGTTGCTGCACCCGAATGTGCCTGAGTCTGCACCTTTTTGAAGGGGTCAAGTAGTTCCTTCCTCCCGGCCACAAAAGCTATCCTATAACAGGTCATGCTTGACCTCTTGGATAACGAGTTAAAGACCAGGGAAACATCCCTTGCACCGGGGATGGAAAACACCGATACCGGTTTCTCATCATAATAGAGCTCGGAGTATGCCTCATCGGATGCCAGAAGAACGTCGTTTTCCCTACAGAATTCCACGGCGTCCTGGAGGAACTCAACGGGCGCTATCTTGGTGGTGGGATTATTCGGGTAGTTGATCCATAGTATCTTTGCCCGTTTACATATCTTGGAAGGTATGCTGGAGAGATCGGGCAGAAAGGAGTTTTCCTCTTCCAGAGGGAGATAGTAACATCTACCACCCCGGGCCCCGGTTCCGGTCGTGTAGGGAGGATATCCCGGGTCCGGAATCAGGACCACATCATCGGGGTTCACATAGGCCAGAGGTGTCAAGAATACGGCCTGTTTACAGCCTATAGTTGCCGTGATCTCCGAGTTGGGGTCCAGGGACACCCCAAATCTCCTTTCAAACCAGGTGGCGACCGCGGACCTGAATTCAGGGGACCCTTCATAGCTCGGATATCCCGACCGGGCCCTCCTATCCAGTCCGCTCTTACAGGCCTTACGAACGATCATGGGGGTAGGGGAAGTTGGATCTCCAACTCCAAAATCAATCACGTCCACTCCTTTGCTCTCCAATTCATCCCGGGTCCTGTCAATTTCCGCAAAAGCGTATGGCCGAATCTTGGTGATGAAGCTACTCGGGGATACCAATAGATCTACAACCTATGCATAGAGTCTAGAGTAGGGCCTCGTTTCCCGGGGTACTACCTTGCAGAACTCGGTGGGGTTCACTTCCCGTTTCAACTCGAATCTCTTCCTGAAGTCATCGATATGAGTGGTCAGGAAGTCTCTGTCCGCCTTGTCCAAGCTCTTGATCCGGGCACCCTCCCCTAGCTGCATTTCGTTGATCTTTCCACGTATGTAAATGATTCCGCCGTGCATACCAGTTCCGATGAATCTCATGCGATGTCTCTTGTATCCCAGGCCCAGAACGATCACCCGGCCTCCAGCCATATACTCCCCCAGAAAATCCTGAGCAGTTCCTCCAATCATCAAGATGGGAAACCTCTCCCCGTGCTCCTTAATATGGAGGGCGGCTCTATAACCAGCATCCTCCCGAACCAATATGGAACCGCCTGTGGCCGACATTCCAAGTATATCCCCACATCTCCCCTCGACGATTATCTCTCCCTCATGCATGGTATTACCAACCCCGTCCTGAGCATTCCCATGAACAACCAGGATATGTCCATCCATGAAGGACCCGAGATCGTTTCCGGGGGTTCCCCAGATCTCAATTTTGGTTGGGGGAAGGCCATTAAGCCGGGTTCCTATATACCTCTGCCCATATACCCCTCTGAGAATTATTTTCCTGCTACCCGACCGGGCTGCGGATAGAATTTCGGTGTTGAGTTCCCTGAATTCGAGCTGTCCGGCTTCGATCTCCGTGTGCTTTGTATCAGCGCTGCAGACGGGTCTCCTTTCCGGACTGGTGGTGGTTGACATCATTGACCAGCTCCCCTTATCCCCAGAACGTCAAGCTCCCAGTCCGTTAGGCCGATGCCCCTCAACTGCTCGCGATTTCCCCGCAAGCTTTCCAGGGCATTGATGCCCATTCCTCCCAGCATTTCCTTGATCTCCAGGGACCAGGCGTGAAGTAGGCGTACCAGTCTTCTGGAAGCGACATCGGGATTAATTCTCTTTGATAGATATGGGTCCGTAGTACATATGCCCCAGTTACATATGCCGGTATAGCACTTCTGGCACAAGGTGCAGCCCATGGCCACCAGGGCAGCCGTACCCAGGTACACCGCGTCTGCCCCCAGAGCTATTGCCTTCACAACGTCAGCGCTACAGCGAAAACCACCTGCGGAGATTATTGAGCATTCGTTTCTAATCCCCTCGCTTCTCAAACGGGAATCGATTGAGGCCAGTGCCATCTCGATTGGTATGCCCACGTTATCCCGTATGGCCTTGGGAGCGGCCCCGGTTCCCCCTCTCAGGCCGTCTATCGCTATGACATCAGCTCCAGCCCTTGCTATACCGGAGGCTATGGCCGGTGCATTGTGAACGGCAGCTATCTTGACTGAAATGGGCTTCTGGTAATTCGTCGCCTCCTTCAATGCGAATATCAACGTTCTCAGATCCTCGATCGAGTAGATATCATGCTGGGGGGCCGGGGAAAGTGCATCAGTTCCGGCGGGTATCTTTCTGGTGGATGATATCTCGGTTGAGACCTTTTCTCCTGGAAGGTGCCCACCTATGCCGGGCTTTGCACCCTGGCCAATCTTTATTTCCACCATAGACGAGTTTGCGAGATATTCAGGCTCGACCCCGAAGCGGCCTGAGGCGCATTGAACTATGGCGTGATCCTTGTATTTTCGTAATTTCTCGGGAAGTCCACCTTCTCCCGAGTTGAACAATGTCCCTGATTCATTTGCCGCTCGTGCCAGGGATTCCTGGGCCTGTCCGCTGATGGCCCCAAAGCTCAGGGCCGAGAAGATGAGAGGTGTTTCTATTTCCAGCAGAGGGTCCTCATCGCCAGCATTCCCATCCATCAATATCGCTTTCTTGGGCTTGCGTCCCAGGAACGTCCTGAGCTCCATGGGCTCTCTGAGGGGGTCGATTGAGGGATTTGTAACTTGGGAGGCGTTTAGGACCATGTGGTCCCAGTAGATCGTCTGGTCCTTATCGTTACCGCAACCGGCAAGAAGCGCCCCACCCGATTCTGCCTGCCTCTTAATATCCGATATCTTTTCCCGCGTCCAGTTAGAGTTTCGGGTATAAGGGTGCTGGTTTTCCGAGATGCTTAAAGCGGAAGTGGGGCAGAGCACCACACATCTCTGGCATCCTGCACACTTAGATTCGTCGCTCAGGATGATGTCCCTCCCCTGGTCATATGTGTGGACATCGAATCCACACTGTCTTATGCAGACCTCACATCTGATACAGCGATCATCATCCCTGGCGATGCTGAAATTTGGGAGAAGCTGGGTTTCAAGCAACGACCTCACCCCTATGAACACTCATATGAAACACCATCCCCAAGGCGACCTATTATGGGAACTCCTCCCTGCGGGGACCACGCCCTATCGAGGTCTTGGTCGATCATTCGGAGCGGAGCCTCCTCCGAGGATAGATAGAGCACGTCCCCGGAAATACCCGCGGTCAATGGCCTGAGACGAATCCTATCGGTGAGTCCGATCATCTCTCCCTCTCTGGCAATTATTACCGAGAACGGGCCATTTAGTAGGAGTCCACCATAAGTTATTCTCAAGGCCCTGTAGAGACGCCTTTTGTCGGGTTCCATCCTATCGATGGTATCCCAAAGTGGGGGCGCTAGCACCCTTGCTGCAAGCTCCAGAGGCAGGGCATGTCCCCTTACCAAAAGATCCATTGTGTAGGCAATGACCTCGGTGTCAGTGAAGAAGCTGCATCTATAGCCGTGGTCCTCCACGAACCTCTTGTTTGCACCGTAGGATGAGATCTCCCCATTATGAACGACTGACCAGTCAAGCATGCTAAACGGGTGCGCACCCCCCCACCAGGCGAGGGTGTTGGTTGGAAATCTTCCATGTGCCAGCCAGATGTATCCTCTGTAGTCCTGGAGACGGTAGAACCTGGCAAGATCTCCCGGGTACCCGATCCCCTTGAAAACACCCATATTCTTCGCGGCGGAAAATACGAAGGCATCCCCAATACCGTGGTTGATCTCCGTCACCTCTTCGGCAACCATTTCCTGTGAATTCGGTTGCCCCTCCTCCGTCCTGAGGAAGTATCGCCAAAGAATTGGGGCCTTGGCCACCGCGCTCACCTCATCGTCGGTCGGTATCCGTTCCTCGTCCCGGACATCGAAGTTTTCGTATAATCTGGCTTCGGTCAGCTCCTTTCCTTCCCTGGACTCGTACATGATATGAAACGCGTAGTCGTCGGCATGATCCGGATAAAGACCATATATCGAGAACCCGCCGCCGAGACCATTGGACCTCTCCTTCATATTGGATATGGCCCTTATTGTGGATCGGCCATCCAGCAACTTCCCCGACATGTCCATCATTCCGAATATGGAGCAGTTGGATATGACCTTCGTGTCACCGTAAGGGTTGTTCTTCCTCTCAATATTCAGCAACATTATCACCTTCCGTTAGGATCTTCCGCCTGCAGGCGGTAGGCAGGTCGACCAGCGAGAAACCTTCCGCGGTGGGGGGTCTATGGAGATCACTCAGAGGGGTGCCGTTCCTCATCAACTGCAGGTATATTCCAGTATTGTCGATATTGCCGACCCGTATGAACCCCACCAGTTTGCCGTTCCTGGTAACGAATTTGCTGTAATTTAGGTCCCCTTCCTCACATACCTGGTTCCAATTACCTCCCTCCCTGGCCTCAGTGATGCCGGCGGAGAGTATTGAAGTTCCGAAAAAATGCATAGAATTCATTGAGGTAGCCCACTGCGA
Source organism: Hadarchaeota archaeon (SeqCode) (assembly GCA_964621445.1). Taxonomy (GTDB): domain Archaea; phylum CAYQAE01; class CAYQAE01; order CAYVLA01; family CAYVLA01; genus CAZUNO01. The sequence continues at coordinate 48,470 of CAZUNO010000007.1, forward strand.
ACTAGCTCTCTTTCCTGCCATATTGTATCCTGCAACCATGCCCTCTACATATGCGGCCGGCCAGAGAGCCAGGGTTCGGTTTTGCCCCTCGATAAAATCAAAGGTCTGGGCACAATCACCGGCAGCGTAAATGTGAGGTACATTGGTGCTCATGGACTTGTTCACCATTATTCCCCTATCTACCTGAATCCCGGCATCCTCCGCGAGGTCGGTTCGGGGCCGAACGCCTATAGCGACCACCAGTAATTCACAGGAGAGCCGACGTCCATCATCCAAAATCGCCAGGATCCCCTTTCCGCTTGAGCATACACTTTCGAGGGTGTGGCCGGTAATCAAATTGAGTCCTCGATCCTTGAAGAGAAGCTGGACCATATTCGATGCCGGTTGGTCCAGGACTGATGATAGTATTCTGGAGGCTAGCTCGACAATAGTTACCTCCAGTCCGATTTCCAGAAGCGGCTCGGCCAGAGAACACCCTATCAGTCCCCCGCCCAGAATTACCACTTTGGAGATATTCCCACTTTCAATTTTCTCCCTGATAACCCGGGCATCGGATATACCGGAAAATGTCAGGGCGTTAGACCTCAAACCGGGGATAGGAGGAATGAATGGGGTGCCCCCCGTAGCCAGCAGGAGGTCATCGAACCCGATCGAGTCCCCATCATCCAATTGAACCTCACGCGAATCGGTCTCCAGTCGAACCGCCTTTTTGCCACCAAGAAATGTGACCTGGTTCCGTTCATAGAATTCCGCCGGCCGATACCATAGATCCTCCACATTCCTCTTACCGCAAATAATATCCCCAATTGAAGGTCTACTGTAGGGAGGGTTGTTTTCCTCCGATACCACACAGATATCCTGGCAACAGCCAAGCCTCCTGATGGCCTCTATGGCCCCCACCGAAGCGGCCGAGTTTCCGATTATGATGTTATGATAACTCATGTAGTCTCCTCCAGAGATATCGCTTCGTTAGGGCAATGCTCAACGCAGGCCGGGATTTCCCGATCTTCACACAGATCACATCTGATGGGGTGATCCTTTCCCTTCCTGACCGCCCCAAATGGACATACCAGAATACAGGTCCAGCACGATCTACACCTGTCATAGTCCAGTTGAATCGAGCCATCGACTCTTTTCAGAGCCCCTGAGGGACAGGAGTATACACATGCGGGGTCATCGCACTGTCGACATTGCAGTGGAAAGGTGACCGGCATTATTTCGTGGACGGTTACCCTTGATTCCGGGCGAGGCTTCTCCAACTTGAAGCAATTAATCAAGTCGTTGGACTTCGAGTGGGCAACGACGCACCAAATCTCGCAGAGGTGGCATCCGATGCATGCATCCTCGTTAACTGCCAGTCTATTCAAAGGACCACTTCAGGTACGGGGGTATAGTGGTTGTGCATATTATTGGAAAAATATTTACGTATTGAAGTACGAGTTAGTATTTGAAATACGTATTTAAAATCTGGTTAAACCAATTCTTAAAAATAGGAAACAAATGGGACTAAATACATAAATACGGAACAGAATACTTTCCTAGCGTGAATAAGTATGGATGTTGGGGAAGCGGAATATAGAAAGGTTCAGGTCCTTGGCCGGTCAAGTTATGCAGTAACCCTGCCCAAGGATTGGGTGCGTGATAGGAAACTAGATTCCGGATCAGTTGTAGTTGTAACCGTTGATAAGAAGGGAATACTGCATGTCATGCCGGAGGTCATGCACTCGGAGAAGGAGGAGCCCGCCGAGAAAAAGTTAGATGCAACTGATATCACCACCGGAGGAGCTCTGGCAAGCACGATCAAGGCATGCTATAAGATCGGATACGAGAACATCAACATAAGGCATCCAGGCGGGCTTCGCCCTGATTTAATCAGGGAGATACATGAGGCGGTTGATAGTCTATACGGAACGCTGGTGGTAAAGGAATCCGCCAATGAAACGGTTGTCCACACCTCCATAGACGTCCGTACCTTCACGGTCAGTTCCCTGATCTCCAGAATGGGTTCATTCTTCCTTTACCTATCAGAGGAGGTCGAGAAGGCTCTCAGGGAGGGCGTTTTGCAGGACCCAACGACGGTTGAGTACCGAGCGAGGGAGGTCGACAAGATATACTCGCTACTGGTAAGACAACTAGTACAGGGAGTAAAGAGCCAGCAGGTGGCCTCGAGGGTTGGGCTGGCCGATGTGATTCAATGCCTCGGCTCTAGAATGGTTGCTAAGGCCCTCAAGGACATGACCAGAAGCATGTTCATGATATCGGGAGTCGCAAATCAGGCATCAAAAGGCAGAAAAGAGGATGTAGAGGAAATAATCCGTTTCATTAGCGAAATTAGGGCAATGTACGATAAGGCATATCAGGCCCTCAGGCGCGAAGATGTTGAACGGGCCGCCGAGATACTTGGTGAGGAGGACTCCTTCCATAATAAACTGGTGGATTTCGAGAGATCTCTTCCCAAGGAGGAGGACCAGAGGTCCGTGATTTCGGCCGAGGTTTCCTTTGTATGGGAGCTACAGAACGTGCTCAGATCGATAATGATACTTGCAGAAATCGCGGTTAACCGGACCGTTGAACGTGAGGAGATGTAGACTACCCCAGCGCTTCATTCAATGCTTCTAACAGGATCCCGTTCTGGTCCGGAGTACCGATTGTAACCCTTATGAACTGACCCTCCAGCCCCTGAACCCCCTGAAGGTCTCTTACCAATACTCCTCGATTAGCGAGTTCGTTGACCAGGTTTGGGATTCGGGGATCGACCCTGATCATCAAGAAATTCGCTTCCGAGGGCAGGGGAAATAACCCTTCCATCCTAGATACCTCGGAAAATACCTCCAGGCGATTCTTCCTGATTCTCTCCCATATCATGGAGTAATACGGTGAGCAGGACAGAGCCGATATTGCGGCCGAAGCTGAAAGTTTACTCACGCTAAAGGGGTTCCGGGACTTGCGCATCTTGGAGATCAAGGATTCATGACCGACCGCGTATCCAACACGAAGTCCTGCCAGGCCAAAGGACTTGGACATCGATCTGGCTATAATGAGATTCGGGTGTTGATCAAGGATGTCAAGTGCAGAGCAACCGGAGAATTCGGCGTACGCCTCGTCGAGGAACACAATTCCATCGGAGTTCTCGACTATCTCTATCAATTCATGCCGCTCTATTGCCCTTCCAGTTGGATTATTGGGCGAGCAGAGAAAAGTGATTTTTGATCTCTCTCCTCCGGAAATTAGGTCACCCGACCTAACGCTATATTCCCTGTCTTCCGTGCTCGCGAAGAATATCTGGGCCTCCCTGAGCATGGACATCAGGATGTACAGGCTGTAGGAGGGAACCGGAATTATTATCCTGTCAAAAGGTTCCACAAAGACCTTGCAGACGATATCGATGATCTCGGTGCAGCCGCCGGCCACAGCTATATTTTCCTTTGGGAAACCGATGTGTTTGCCTATCGCGGTCCTCAGATGAACATAATCAGGGTGAGGATAGCGATTTATTCTAGGTATTTCTTCGAAAATTGCCTGTTGGACCGCCGGAGCTGGAGGGTAGGGACTCTCATTTGATGCCAAGTTGACTACATGTTCGGGATCAAGACCGAATAGGCGATGGACATCCCCAGGGAACAGGCCAGGGTCGTAGGGCTCTATGTAATCAATTACATCTCTATGCATGTATCTAGAGCCCTTCCATCATATTTCCAAGTCTTTCAAGGCGCTTGCTGACCTCATCTATGGTTGTGTCCTTGCCGGGCTTCTCGGCAACTCCGGCCTGGGACCAGAACAGCCTGGCGATTATCAGCATTAGCTTGCCCGCGTAACCAGGTGCGTGAGGGAGGATATCAGCCGCAAGATCTCCAAATTCCTCAAGGACATCATCATCCATCTCTTTGACCATGGTGCTGGCCTTTCCCAGAAGAGAGATTGCATTTCCCAGAACCTTTTCCCTCTTCACATATGCTTTGGCAGCATCGCTCGTTACTCTATGTACACCCATTCTATCACCTCAGTAATCCATATACTTCATTATCTCCCACGGCGTTACGTAGAGACAATATTGATTCCACTCATCGATCTTGAGACCAACAAATTGTTCGAATATGTGATCCCCGAGAAGGTCCAAGAGGACTTGATCCGTGCTCAGATGATCGATGGCGTCTCTCAAGGTGGTCGGTAGCTCTCCCACGCCGTGTTCCTCCTTCTCAGCTGCGGACAGTCCATACATGTCCGTACGTAGGGGGTCTCCAGGCTCTATCTTGTTCTTAATTCCGTCCAGCCCGGCCGCCAGCATTGCCCCGAAAGCAACGTACGGGTTGCAGGTTGGGTCTGCGGCCCTGTACTCACAACGTATGGCTCCCGGGCTGCTAAAGTATAGAGGTACCCTGATGAGGGCGCTCCTGTTCCTGGGGCTCCAGCTGATGTTAATTGGGGCCTCGAACCCCGGGACCAATCTCTTGTAGCTATTCACGGTCGGGCAGCAGAGAGCGGTAAGGGCCTTTGAGTGTTCAATTAGCCCGCCGATGTAGTATCTGGCCGTCTGACTCAGGTTGTAATCCTCGTCAGGATCGTAGAAGACATTCTCGCCCTTGAAGGGCTCACCTTTCCAGAGGCTCTGGTGGGTATGCATTCCGCTGGCATTATCCAGGTAAATTGGCTTGGGCATGAAGGTGGAGACCCATCCATACCTATCGGCCACGTTCTTGGCAGCGAATTTGTAGGTGTAGAAGGCGTCCCCGCATTCGACGAGCGTCTTAGCTTTGTAATTAAGTTCGACCTGACCGGAGGTCGCAACCTCGTGGTGATGGTACTCTATATTGACATCCATGCTTTCGAGATATGAGGCCAGTTCGTTTCTATAATCATTAGTAGTATCTTCGGGAGGCGCACGAAAGTATGCCTCCTTGGGTCTCAGAGGAACCTTCCCGGTCGTCGTCTCGGGTGACCGGGGGACCACCCTGGGGGGACCCCAGGAATCTCCCTTTCCACCATTTGGGGATACGAAGGGATCGTATACCAGGTTCGTTGGATCTATGCTTTCAAAGACAAAGAACTCAATTTCTGGGCCAAAAACCGCAGAATAGCCCATCGATTCGGCCATCTCCACCGCCTTTCTACCAACGTAACCACGTGGGTCAACCTCGGATGGATTTCCATCGCTGCTTTCACCAAAGGCCTCGAATATGTCCCCGAAGACCATTACCGAGCGTTGAACTGGTTCCTCGATCCAGGGAATGTACCTTAAACTGGATGTATCAGGTACCCAAACCATATCGCTACTTTCTATGGACTTAAATCCGCGAATCGATGAGCCATCGAATCCTACACCTTCCGTGGCATCTCCTTTTATGAACTCCCTAACCGGTATGGTGAAGCTCTGGAGTATACCCCTCAGATCGCTAAACATGCACATGACGTTCTTGGCCTGAGAGTTCTCTATTAGCTCGAGGAAGTTGTCCTTCTCCATACACATCGCCAGGTACTGTTACAATAGATCTAAGAAAAGTATTGACCAATGAGAATACGTATTCATACAACGAATACGTATAGCAATTCCAGGTTATTATCCCTAATCCCTGTGGTTGGTTGCACGATAATGTGGAAATCATACAAGATTTTTATCGAATAGGATTCGTCATATGGACGGGAAAGGGCCTTGAGGGCGAAGACACCGATCGTTTTGATGTGCATTATCCTTTTTTTATCATCACAGTGCCAGGGACAAGGGGATCAGAGAAAGATAGAGGTCCTTGTATTGAGCAAGGCAAACGTCGTTCAGACCCTGTCGGCCTGGTTCAATGCGGAGCCTTCAATAGATTTCTCTATCGTGGTCACCCGGGTTTACGGCGAGGTGACGAGGGAAGATATCAGGAGGTACATGAGGCTCTATTTCCCCAGGTCCTACCAAGCCCTGAATTCCTATGATTTCTACTACCTTGCCCAGACCGATATGACATTCCTTTCCCCCAAGCAGGAGAAATGGATCTATGATGCTATTACTGGGGGATCGAAGGGCGGTGTCAATACCAGGAGCGTCATGAGCACCCATGACTGGTTCAATGTACCCTGGGCGGATAGCGTGGTGTCAGAGGCTTTTCCGAATAACGCGGATACAGTTGTGTCCGATGAAGCGCATCAGCAGGCACCTCCCGGTCCTCTGGTGATCAAGGACGACCCTGAATTACCGGCGATAATGAAACCATATAAGGAGCCGCTGGAAGGGATCTTTACCAACCTGGAAGGCCTAAACACCATACCCAAGCCCGGGTCTGTCATCCTTTCCTACGTCAGGAATAACCAGGGGCAAGGACACCCCATTCCGGGACAGGTTGCCCACATATTTTACTGGAAATGGAACAATTCAATCACCTTCACCTTTCAGGATCAACCCGTCCATCTTTTCTGGAATCAACCAGGCTCCACACTGCACAACCCCTACACCATTGATATAACGGCAAATGTGATCTGGTTCGCAACCGGCCGTGAGCTTCCAGATGACCCCTTAAGGGTTCACGATTTCAGGCGGGACCTCTATGACTTTAACATCGGGAAGTCCCTGCTGGTGAGCCTTCTGGACTTTGCCGAGAAGTTCGGGGCCAATCCCGCTCCGATGTATCGGGATCTTGACGAGGTTCAGGGGTTGAGAGCTCAAGCCAAGGATCATTACCTGGAGGGAAGATTCGATCATGCCTACCAGTCAATGAAGGAAGCAAACAGTGCCCTGGAGTCCCTGGAGGAAAAGGCAGCCAATCTGAAGGACCGTGCCCTGCTCTGGGTATATATCGTGGAGTGGCTCAGCATCACCGGGGCCCTTCTGGTAGCCGGGTTCGTGGTGTGGACCCTGATGGTTAGAAGAACCCTGTACAGGGAGGTATCGGCAACCCGAACCTTTGATTAGTTTCGGGGAAGCTTCCCGGCTTCCCGAACGTAGCTAACAGCTTTGCGCAAGAGGGCCGGGTCCACTCCGACATAGGTCTCTCCGCCTATTGCTACCTGATAGCCTCCCCCGATACCGCCAAGTTCAATGCAATTGTCCAGCTTGGAACGCACGTGATCGAAGGAAGTGCCCTCGTAGAAATCCTTGCAGTTCAGCCCCCCGGAAAAGTTGACCTTACCCTTTAGGCTCTGTACCGCCTTCTCCAGCGAACTGAACCCTCCTATATCCATATCCGTTAGCTTGACTTCATTGGCCAAAATGTCGAAGAGATGGTCATTGGGGCCGTCTCCGTGGAGTCTTCTCCCCTTTGGGCCGAACCTTTCATACATTCTCATTACATAAGGCATCTCGAATTCCCTGTATTGTTCGGGCTTCAGCATCAGCATGTGATCGTCTGCCAGGCCGAATTTCTCCTTTCTTTTCCCCTCAACCTTCTCCTCATATTCATGGAGTCGTATCTTTTCCTCCGCCAGTTTATTGAAAAACCTGTGTATCAGGTCCGGATCGGTGTACATCAACTTTATGACCGTTTTTGGCTCCATCAGAGCGCAGGAGGCAGAGAGGGGGGGATGTATACCTATTCCAGCACCCGCGGAAATGTTCCCACCCGCGTCCTCAACCCTCTCCTTTGCCTTCCGGTCCAGCTCCCTGACATATTCCAGGCCCGGGTGCTCCTCGGGGTGTGGTATCTCGGTGTTGATGAACCGTTCCACGTCATCCTTGGTTTCCAGCTGGCGCACTATCCATGGGGAGGTGTCATCGTGGTACTCAATCTTGAAGCCGAACAATACACCTTCGCCTACAGGTCCCAGTTCAGTGCGGAGGCTACACCCCGTGCGATCGTCCTTTAGCCTTTCAAAGGACCATCGGTGCCCTTGCAGCTGGATTTTGAAATCCAGGTCCATATTGGAGTAGTAGTCCCGGAGGTCCGCGTTGGATTTATACTGGCCATCATTAAGCTTACAGAAATAGCTCCCGGAAACGCTGATCTTGATGGGAACCGAATCCGGGGACTCGAATCTCTTACTCATTTCTATCCTTCGGCGGGAGTCCTCGATCTGTTCCTGGTAGTCCTCGATATCGAACTCCCGAATCATGTCCTCGACTTTCTGGGGTTGAACGATCTCCCTGGATTGCTGCTTCTTCTGGTACTTGATCCATTCCTCTACATTCTCGGATGGAAAAGGTATTTTTTCGCTCAAGATTCTCACCTCACCCTGGTGGTGGGTTGTGCAAAAATGTATCGCCAATCTACTATTACTTGGATGAATTGGTTGCCGATCCGTCCTACTCTTAACTGGTCGTTTTTTGCCTTAAGAACCAGGAGAATTTAAGTAAAATCATTAGGATTGCTAAAGTGGATAGAAGAGGGGGTTCGCTCACCGCGCTATTCCATTGCTCGAAACCTCTCCAAAGATATTCCCTGCCCCCTGCCCTTAACAAGATCGCCCTTGGAAAACTCATTGTTGGCGGAGGCGATGCTTTTCATTGCTATCAGCGGAAGGGAGCTGTTCCTGGGAGACCTCTCCGCCTGTTGATACATTGGCCATATTACATCCATCAACCTCTGGTAGGACCTCTCCCTAAGTAGGATTAGATCCTCCCTTGCCTCTTGGATAAGTCCTCCGGGGAACTTTTCCCTGCACAGATCGAGCCCCTCAGCAGTATGGTTCAATGCACCGAGGGATAGGCGAATATCAATTTCCACAAGGTCCTCAAGTTCCTTGAAAAGGGAATGGCAGTGGGTTCTGGGAATATCTCCCTCATCGAGGCCGAAGAGGAGGCAGGGAAGATCTTCGGGGTATATTATTGGACGATCAAGGGTCTCTGTGGTCAGGTTTGCTCCTACATATCCGATTTCCGTGCGATTGGTCATTATCTCCAGCTTTCCATCCAGGCGGTGTAGAAGCCGGGGATGAGGACGCCGTTGAGATGGTGGTCCTCCCATTGCTCTTTCATTCTCGACATGTAGTCTCTGTCATATCCCGGGTAGGTTTCCTCGGTCCAGGAAGTGATGGGGGCCAGCGATGAGTTAAACCCCTCGAGAATGCTCCATATGAGCCAGGAGTCCTTATGCCATAGAATCCCCAGGGAAAGGTTTGGGTTGATTGCATGAACCTTCCTCTCGGTTTCATCGGCCATTGAACGCACCTTATGGGCCTGCCATTTCTCGTACTGGGAAACGAGCCCCCTCTGGGCAAGATAGGGATGGCGTTCCCTGGGTATCAGGGAAGGGAAATTTCCACCGGTTTCATTTCCGAATTTGTAAAATGAACTCTCATCATAGGTATAGGAACCAGTTGGCCACTTGGCAGTTGATCTATAGGGCTCCATGTAAATCACGATTCCCCAGATCGGGTATTGTAGCGAAAGGTTGGCAAGGAAAAGCAAACCCTGTTCAATGTGCTTGGACCAGTATTTCTGGTCAAGGGGGGATGTAGTCCTGGGCTCTTGGTTCCCATGCCTATTCATGGCCCGAACATATTCGAAATCTACCTCCGCGGCATCGTAGTACTGACCCGCGATGAATAGGATACCGTTCTACTGGGCTGCCATGCTTTCATTGCCGTAGGTGTTAAGTATCCAATCTCTTCCCCAATCCCAATCACCCTGGCGATATCTGGCGTCTAATCCGACGCTTGCCGCTTCGGATGCGTTCCAGGGGCTGTATATGGCGCGGACGAAGGGAAGCTGTTGGGCACTGCAAGGAACCAGGAATACGAGTACCATTATGAGAAGAAGTGGGATGGGGTGACGCATGCAGCCCGGGAATACCGTGGATTGAAATCTCTCTCGTTATGAATCCATCATTCCATACTTCCAAATGCGTTCTGTACAACCTCGGTCAGTGAGGGGTGTATGTGCATCGAGTTCAATATGTTCATTGCATTGCCTTCAGGGCAGTTCATGACGTTTACGGCTTCCTGTACCATGACCGGGGCGCAGTGCCCGATAACGTGACAGCCCAGGATCTCCAGGTCCTCGTCATCCACGATGATCTTGGCAAAACCGGGTGGCTCGCCCATGGCTGACCCCTTGGCCGTGTCGGCATAGTCCCACCTACCGACCATTATCTTCCTCCCCTGCTTGCGCGCCTGCTTCTCGGTTAGTCCTACAGAACCTATCTGGGGATGGGTGTAAACCGCGTGGGGAACGGCGGACCAATCGACCTTCATCTTTCCGTGTCCATGTTCCTGGTCATCGTGCAGGGTTTGATGAGCGTTATTCCAGGCCACCTCCGCCTCATAATTGGCGGCATGCCTGTACATGTGGACCCCCAATGCGTCCCCAAAAGCCCATATGTTCTCCTTAGTTGTCTCCAGGTATTCGTTCACCTTGATGTACCCCCTTTCATCGGTCTCGACCCCGGTTTCCTCCGGGTGCAGTAGGTCACTATTTGAAACCCTGCCGGCAGCCACCAGGATTTGGTCTCCCTCGATCTCGATCTGTTCATCCCTGTTCAGATTCCTGGCAACGATCTTTTTCTTACCCCCGTTCTGACTTACCTCCTCTACCTTGTGTTCGGTGAGCACCTGCATTTGATCCATCATGCTCTCCTGGAGGAGCCTGGATATCTCGGGCTCCTCGTTGGTCATTAGCGTTGATTCCTGTTCCAGTACGGTAACCTGGGAACCAACTGCAGAGAAGAAGTGGGCAAACTCACACCCCACGTAACCCCCGCCGATGATCAGTATTCTCTCGGGTTTCTCCTCTAACCCGAATATGGTGTCATTGGTATGATAATCAACATCCTCAATCCCCTCGATATTTGGGATTCTCGGGCGAGCGCCAGAAGCGATGAAGATCATTTCCCCCTTTATCTTGTCCCCGCCCACCTCGATGGTATAGTCCCCCACGAATTCCCCGGTGTCCTTGTACCAGTTGATCTTGGGATGATGATCGGCGGAGTGTTCCAATTCCTCCCTCTCCCCCCGTACGTGATTTCTCGTTCTCTCCATTATAGACTTGAAATCCACGGAATCTATACTGGCGTTCACCCCAATCTTCTCGGCTTCCTGTGCCATACGTATTACGTCGGCCGGAAAAATTAGCATCTTTGAGGGAATGCAGCCCCGGTTGAGGCACAAACCACCCCAGAGACCGTGTTCCACTACGGCAATTTTGAGCCCGTGATTTATGGCCCTGGCCCCGACATTCATTCCCGACCCGGATCCCACGATGAGAACATCAAATTTCTTCTCGAACATGTAAGTCGGGTAGTCGAGTTATCCAATCCCTGATAAGTCATTCTCAAAACGCCTTGAATTGTAGTCCACTGCTACGACCAGCAGGGGGAATGAATCGGCTACGGCATAGTGAAAGGGGAACAGTTTAAGTTCCATCCCCTGAAGACCTGAGGTGGTGGAAATGAGAAACGGCTACCAGCACATGGTCCAGGATCACTACGTCGATATGGTAAGGGAGATGAGTTCCCAGCGCGACAAATCGCTGCGAGAGATAGAGACCGTTGACGACGTCAGATCATATCAGGAAAGGGTCAAGGAGGCCATCGACGAGGCCTTCTCACCCAGGCCCCCGAAGACGCCTCTCAAGGCCGAGGTGACGGGGACTGTGGACAGATCGACTCACCGGATTGAAAAGGTGCTTTTTGAGAGTAGGCCGGACTGCCTGGTCAGCGCAAACCTATACCTGCCTTCGGAGCTGGATGGAAAGGCGCCGGGGGTTATAGCCCCTTGCGGACACACCAGCAACGGGAAGGCCGGTGATTTATACCAGGGATTCTGCCAGAGGCTGGTCAACTCCGGGTTCGTGGTTCTTATGTACGACCCCTTCAATCAGGGTGAGCGGGACCAGTACTTCTACCTCGAGAATAGGGAGAAGGTTGATAGTTCGACCCATGCTCACAATATGATGGGAAAGCAGATGGAACTTCTAGGAGAGTTCTTCGGCATGTGGCGAGCATGGGATGGCGTGAGAGCCCTCGACTATCTCCTGAGCCGCCCCGAGGTAGACGAAAACCTGATTGGTCTTACCGGAAACTCCGGGGGAGGAACCCTCACCGAGTGGCTCTGGGCGGTTGATGAAAGGTTCACCATGGCTGCGCCTAGCTGTTTCATCACCACCTTCCTAGCAAACCTGGAGAATGAGCTTCCTCAGGATTCCGAGCAATACCCCCCAGGTATAATGGGGCGAGGCCTGGAGATGATAGACCTAATGGTGGCCCGGGCCCCAAAACCGGTACTTCTGTTGGGTCAGGAGTACGATTATTTCAACAAGAGGGGCCTGGTCAAGGCCTTCCGGGATCTCAAGCATTTCTACAAGCTACTTGGCCGACCAGAAGATGTTCAACTCCTCGTAGGTCCCCATGGCCACGGGTACCATGAGGAGAACCAGCGGGCAATGGTCGAGTTCTTCTCCTCCAAAGCGGGGGTTAAGGCCAGGCGCCTTGAAAATACCGAGGTTGTAGAAGACGGTGACCTCTGGGCAACGGAGGATGGAAATGTCGTAGCACAGGGGTCAAAGCCGGTGTTCGATATCCTTGCCGATCTCGCCGACCGGGCGAAAAGTTCGAGGAGGAAACTGGAGAAAAAAGCACTGAAGGACAGGGTAAAGGGGATATTGGCGATCCAGGAATTTGGAGGGGTACCCAGTTACCGTGTTCTCCGAGCTACCGGGCCCGATGAGGATAGGTTCGGGCGCTACGCCGTGGAAACCGAGGGAACTATCCGAGCCATACTGAGAAGACGGGTCCTCAGGGATGAGCACGTCAATCGTCTGGAGGGAAAGGAGGAAATTGATCTCTATCTACCTCACGTTTCATGCGAGGAGGATATTGAAAAGGGATGTACTTCCTCCCTGGATGAAGTTTTCTACGCCCTCGACCCCAGGGGAATGGGGGAATCACTGCCCGAGGGTGGCAAGGAGAACTATTTCCATCCCTACGGGTTGGATTATATGTACCATGGATTCTGTCTGTTGATGGGCAGGAGCTATCTGGGAGACAGGGTGTTTGATATATTGAGAACCATGAATCTCCTGGGGGAAAAGGGAGCCGATACCATCAATCTTTGGGGAAGAGGTCAAGGCTCTATACTTGCTTTGTTCGCGGGTCTTCTCCATCCCCTAACCGGTCAGGTAACCCTTCAGAATTACCCTCCGTCCTTCGATGGATGGATGAGAGTTCCCATAGTCACCTGGCCCGCCTCGAACGTTCCCAGAGGGATTCTAAAGGAATTGGATATCCCGGATATCCTGGAAAGCATGGGTCCCGAAGTCGAGTTAATTGATCCCTGGGGACCGGAAATGAACCCAATTGGTTCGGAAGGCTCTAAGGACACCTGATATCTGAGGAGGCATATGTTTGTCATATGATGAGATGAAGCCAAGGGAGCGCTGGTTAGCGGTGCTTGAAAGGAGAAGGCCGGACAGGGTACCCATGGATTACTGGGCGACACCAGAGGCTAACCAGAATCTAATCGATTACCTTGGCTGCAAGGACCTTGAACGGGCCTTTGAGATGCTTCACATCGACAAGGTGGTCTCTGTGTCCGGGAAGTACGTAGGACCGAAAGTGCCCGAGGGAGAGGACGTCTTCGGGTGCAGGTTCAAGGATGTGGAGTATGAAACGGGGATATACCGGGAGGTGATTCATAACCCGCTGGCCGAATATGAGAGCCTGAAGGAGATAAAGCAGAACTATGAATGGCCGGACCCCGACTGGTGGGATTACTCCGGAGTACCTGGCCAGATCAGGGGGAAGGAGAAATATCCCATTCGGGGAGGGGGGTCGGAGCCTTTTCTGAAATACAAGAACCTGAGAGGGCAGTGGCAGGCCTACGTTGACCTGGTGAAGAACCCGGACATGGTCCACTACTGTCTTGACAAGCTGTTCAATTTAGCCTTTGACAAAACGAAAAGCATCTACGATCGTATACCGGGGGAGGTGATGATTACCTACATCGCGGAGGACCTCGGCACCCAGACTGGGTTATTGATGTCACCGAGGCAGATTCATGAATTTCTCATCCCCAGAATGAAAAGAATGATGGATTTGGCCCATCAGGAAGGTGCTTTCGTCTTCCATCACAGCGACGGATCGGTGCGGGAAATACTCCCCGACATGATCGAGGCGGGAATAGATGTTCTCAATCCCGTCCAGTGGAGGTGCAAGGGCATGGATAGGGAAGGTCTAAATCGGGATTTCGGGGATCAAATAATTTTTCACGGTGCCATGGATAACCAGCGTACGCTTCCCTTCGGCGATGTAAAGGACGTAAGGGCGGAAGTTGCCGATAATTTACGGCTGCTGGGAAAGGACGGCGGCTATATTCTAGCTCCTTGCCATAATATTCAGGCGAATACCCCTGCAGAAAACGTGGTTGCCATGTACGAGGAGGGGTATAGGAGGGGCAAAGACAAGTACTAGGATTTTTCAGCGAATTCCACAGCCTTGTCTATTGCCTCCTCAGCCTTCTCTATCTTGCTCTCGTCAAGGACCTTTCTACCGCGGTTATATGGCTTAATATCCACCCCTTTCCTGGCTAGATACATCTTCTTGGAGTTCATAGCCTTTCGAGAATAGGAGCCAGTGGCTTGGAATCGGACATTGAGGAGTTCTATGGCCTTGAATTGAGCCTTGAGGGACCTCATCATATCCCCCACCATAAAGGCGTCAAATATCTCCTTTAGGACCTCCGGGTGGGTATTGCATCCTCCACCTATGCAACCACCAGCCCCCAGAATTAGGGAGGGCAGGAAAGCCCCTTCATGCCCGGATACCATGGTGAAGTCCCGTCCCAGAGTAGCGTTACACAAGGCACCGAAATACTTCATATCCGAGGTGGAGTACTTCATTCCCTTTAGATTCTCGAGACCTGCAAGCCTGTTTAGGAGTGAGGGTGTCATTGAATGAGGAGGCTTAACTCCTGGCGGCTGATATATGACGATTGGGATGTCTATTGCTCGATCGACCTGCTTGTAGAGGTCGTAGATTTTTTCGGCCATGTTTCTGGCGGGACTCAGCCCCAGTGGCAGCACCACAACGCCATCCACTCCCTGCTTTTCCGCGTACTTGCTGAACTCCAGGGTCTCCTCTATGTACTTGCCGTCGTCGGGACGTTTATCCCTCTCCCCGCTGGGGAAGGTGCCCGAGGTCCCCGAGATGACGTACATGTCCCCTCTGGACTGTTCCACAACCAGGTCGATCATGGTCTGGACCTCTTCATAGCTATAGGTGAACATCTGGCCGGTCCCGGACCTAACGAAGATGGTGTTTACCGCGCCGGTGTCCCTGTACCAATCCACCAGCGAGCGGTTCCCTCCAAGGTCTAGGGACAGATCCTCGTTCAACGCGGTTAGCATAGGCGTTATTACCCCGGTCAGGAATTCCGGCATTTCCTTCTCGGTTATGGGATGTGTGAGGTACTCCATGTTCTCGACTCCGAATCCGGTGTAAATAAATGTCGGCCACACCTGGAGGTTTTTTGGCACTCAACGGATCGCATTTAAAACGATCGTGTCGCGGTGAACACAGGAGAAGTTCCAATGAAGATGCGGGAAAGAGTAATGGAAGCCCTTACCTGGGGTGACCCCGATTATGTTCCCTGGATACCCAAGAGGAACCACACGCCGCGCGATTCCAAATCAATTGATCGATTATTGGAAATTGGAATGGGCCGGTCCTACCCCGTTTCGGTTACCAAAGTTTCACGTCCAAACGTAGAGACCGAGACCAAGATCAATGGAGACTACAAGAAGACGATCTATAGGACCCCGGTGGGGGAGATATTCGAAAAAAGGAGAATAAACCTGCCCACCGATGAGGGAGAAAGGGGCGATTCCTGGATAGTAGATCCGGTGATCAAAGGACCCGATGACTACAAGGTGCTGGAGTTCATGACCGAGGACGAGGTTGTGGAGCCAAGCTACGAAGGTTTGGAGGAGAAAAAGGAGGAAGTCTCCGATCATGGCGTGCTTCAGACGGGAACGGGATACACGCCCTTCATGCAGCTAGTGGTAAGATACATGGGCTTCAAGAGGGTAGTGATCGAGCTTAGGCGACGCAGAGAGATGGTTGAGGGCCTGATGGAGCTCATGGGGGAGGTTATGAGGAAGCGGGTTGAGGTCGTGGCCGACTCACCGGTGAGAATTGTAAAAATAGGCGACAATATAGACGGCCTGATGATCAATCCCAGGCTTTATGAGAGCTACTGCATTCCTTACCATCAGGAGTTCTCCGACATGCTTCATGGAGGCGGCAAGATAGCCATGTCCCATATGGATGGTAGGCTGAAAATCATAAAGGATTTGATTCCAGAAACCGGGCTGGATGTCGTACAGGCCTTCACCCCTCCTCCAATGGGAGACCTAAGCATCGCGGAGGCCCGCCAGAGCTGGGGTCAGGACCTGGCGATTTGGGCGAATATTCCCGAGGTTATCTTCTACAAAAAGGATCCAGATATAGAGGAATACATTCACGGGCTCTTGAAGGAGGCCGCTCCCGGCAGGGGTCTGGTATTCGGAATTACGGAGACCGTGCCCCCTAAGGAGAGGGACAGGGGGCTAGAAGCGATAACCAGGGCCGTAATGAAGTATGGAAAGTTACCCGTTCAGGGAGGATGATGTTTTGGTTTCTGTGAGAATAAATCTTGGAGGAGGGCGCTATTTCTCTGCGGCGAAGGATATCTGGGAGGCCGATCGAGCCTATATCGGGGGGCTTTGGGGTTGCCTGGACATGGCCACCACGGACGTACTAACCACCTCCGATGATATTGGGGGAACCGATGATATGGCACTCTACCAGACGATCCGGGTCGGTGAGGAGTTTAGATATAGATTCGATATGGACCCCGGTAGTTACAGAGTGGGGATCCTGTTTGCCGAGATATTCTGGGAATCCAGCGATGCTGAGGCTGAAGATGTCTACATAAATGGCCAGAAATTCATCGAGAATTACAATATTTACGATGAGGCCGGGCACGATGTGGCGGTTAAGAAGGAGTTTGAGGTAAGTAGCGATGATGGAGTGCTTGAGGTAAGGTTCGTTGGAAAGTCCATTCCCATGCACTCGGGTGCCAGAGCGTGTGGGATCGAGGTAGTATCCTTAGATTAGGTGGTGTGCAGTTGAAGGGACCTTTCAACGTGATAATGATATCTTTTGACACCATGAGACGTGATCACCTCGGGTGCTACGGCTATGAAAAGCCTCTGGCCCCATATCTGGATAGGCTGGCAGACGAAGGGGTTGTTTTTGAGGATTGTATCGCTAACTGTGGATGGACCCTTCCCCAACATGTAACCATGGTGACCGGGCTTCACCCCATAAGACACGGGGTCATATATCTGAAGGAAATGAGACAAATTCCCCAGAATATAGGCCTGTTGGCCGAGGTATTCCGGAAAGCTGGTTATGTTACCCTCGGTTTCTGCAACCAGAACCATTACGGTGGAGACTGGTCATATGGCTTTCATAGAGGTATGAACTCATTCACAAATGCATTTCCGTACAATAACATGATGGAGAACCTCTACGAACACGTAAATGCCTATTTTGAAATGTTGAAGGACAAGCCCTTCTTTATTTACATTCACACCAACGATACCCACGAGCACTTCGCTGCCAGCGAGCCCTTCGGGTCCAAATGGGGAACGGAGTATCATAACCGATATGAGGGAGAGATCTCCTATGTAGACCATTATTTCGGGAAGATCCTCGAAAAACTGGACGAAGAGGGGCTATCGGAAACCACCTTGGTCGTGGCCACATCCGATCACGGGTCGGAGTTCAAGGAACACGGGTTCATGGAGAAGAAACTGAATCTATACGACGAGATAGTGAGGGTACCACTGCTAATGAGATTGCCTGGAGTACTTCCCGAGGGGGAGCGGGTTGGAGGACAGGTTGAAACCATGGATATAGCTCCCACCATTATGAAACTCTGCTCCCTGGAGCAGTCCTCGGGACTCGATGGGAGGCAGCTGGTTGAGCAGATTAATGATGACGACAGCGGACGCGAATACGTTTTCTCCCACACTCTCCACGAGACGATGTACTGGTATGAGCACTGGTCGGTAAGGACACCCGAGTTTAAGATGATCCGAACATGTAGATTGCCGAAGCCCGATGAAGAGGAGAATCTAATTGAGGATCGTTTCCAACGGCTAGAGAAAATATCCCACGGGGAAGGTAAATCAATGATAGAGCTCTATGATCTGGCCAGTGACCCAGAGGAGAGCGAGAATATAGCTAAAGAGCAGGGGGACTTGGTGGAGGATCTGAACTCTAGGCTAAAAGAATGGATAAAAACCTGTGGGTATGATCCAGCCGGGGGTTTACCCTAATCCACCTCGGAACCACTCTATTATGATTTATTCACCCTTTTTCCTCTAGGATAGGGAAGTCATTTTGAGTTAAAGGAGTAACCGATCTTCATTGGAAGGAGTGTATTCCAAGGAGAGACGCGCACGGGAAAAGATCCATTCCCCACTCTGAATTGGAGTTCTGTAAAAATTGACGAGGTATCGATGGGCGGAGGCCCTTTACATGCGCATGAATCCCGCTTTCGTGCTGCTCATGGTATTCGTAGCGTCCTCTCCGATGGTAATGGGTAATGACTTACATCCCGGTGATATAGGTCATGTTAAGCTTCTCCAATGGGCACAACCCCCACTTACCAATTCACCAATGGAAACCGGCATTTCCTTTTCCGTTAACGAGTTCGGAGAATATTACTCCAGCGGAGGAGGCTCAACCGTAATTGTTTTTGTCAACTCCTCATTATTGCCTGCTCTGGAAGAGGAGTTGCGGGTTTACGCCCTGACTCTTACCGCTTTGGGATACGATTCCGTCCTGCTCAACGTTTCCGGCGGGCAAGCTGAGGATATCAAACAAATCGCTATTGACTATTCAGCCGAAGGATATGATCTCGCCGGGCTGGTTTTGGTCGGGGACCTTCCTGCTGCCTGGTTTTACCACCCATTTGATATCGGCGGCATGCCGGCCCAGTTTCCCTGCGACCTCTTTCTCATGGATTTGGATGGGCTTTGGCAGGATACGGATGATGATGGTCTCTATGATAGCCACGGCCCTGGTAATGGAGACGTGGCCCCCGAGGTATTCGTGGGTAGAATAGATGCCTCGAAAGTCCCCGGCGACCAGGAGGCACTGTTGGCGGACTACTTGGAAAAGGTTCACAGATACTGGGTGGGGGAGATAGACTCCACCGGCAAGGGGCTCACCTATACCGATGAGAGGTGGAAGGACAGCAACGACATCAAATTCAGCCTTGGTTACGCCTATGACAATTATGAAGCGTTTTGGTACCCATCAGTGAACAGGGATGATTACGTCAATGATCGTCTTCCTGATGATTCATACGATTTTATCCAGCTTGCATGTCACTCATCATCCGTTGACCACTCCTTTTCCATTGGGGGTAGCGTCACAAATAGCGATGTTCGTTCAGCTCCACCCAGGGCCATATTCTACAATTTATTTGCCTGTGGGGCTCTACGGTTCACCGACTACAACTGCATTGGCAACTCCTACATAATGGGCACAGATACCGATTCGCTTGCCGTCCTGGGAAGCACCAAGAGCGGGTCCATGCTTAATATGGAGGATTTCTACACACAAATCGGGGCCGGAAAGTCCTTTGGTGCAGCGCTGAAGAAATGGTTTGAGAATCAAGCTCCATTTGACGAGATGGAGGTTACCTGGTTCTATGGTATGACAATACTGGGAGATCCGACGCTCACACCAATAGAACCACCTAATCTGGCTCCCGTTATCATCTCAGAGCCAGGAGAGATTGCTGCCAGGAATTTCATGTACAGATATGATGTAAACGTCTCTAACATCGATGATGACCCGCTCAATTTCAGTCTCCTGATCTCTCCTCCTGGCATGACCATCAACCCCGACACGGGTCTAATATCCTGGACGCCAAATGGAACCCATCTGGACAGCTACCAGGTCGAGCTTTGTGTGATGGATGACCGGGGTGGCCTTGATGTCCAGAGATTCAATCTTAGCGTGGTTTCACCCCCGGAGGACTATCAGATGCAGGAGTATGCCTGGGTCAAGGAGGAAGATCAGCCCGTTGAGACCTGGGGTCAGTACAACAACACGGGCTGTGGAGTTCTTAATCTGACCTACCGGCTGGAGAAGGTGAGCTTGGCCTACGTGGTGAGAAGTGACTCCTCGAACATAACGGCGACTTTTCTCACCTATCATAATTCAAGCCACTCCGGTCAGGGTACGGGATTTAATCAGAGCGGCCATCTATTTCCAGAGGCCCATCCCAACTGGTCCACAACCCTATGCCCGTCAGGCACAAGAACCATTGGGGACCACACCTACCAAATTTTCATCACCGATTTCGACCCCGAAGGCGCCCCCGGTATTTGGCAGATTCGAATTAACGAGACCGGTCCCGGCCACGGGTCTTCCTGGGATGACCCGGCAGGTAACCCAAACGTACAGTGGATGTTCTTCCGGGTTCCCATTTTGACCGGAGCCTTGCGGGAGGTAAGGGATGAATATGGCAGGGT
This sequence comes from Hadarchaeota archaeon (SeqCode), assembly GCA_964621445.1. Lineage (GTDB taxonomy): Archaea > CAYQAE01 > CAYQAE01 > CAYVLA01 > CAYVLA01 > CAZUNO01. The sequence continues at coordinate 68,910 of CAZUNO010000007.1, forward strand.
CGATCCATTTCACATCGACGGGGAATTACCCTCCACCCGGCTCAATGCAACCATGGTTCTCGATCCACCGGGAAATACGACGGGAACCAACCTGGCAGTTGTGAAATGGATCGACCCCGGTGGTAATACCATAATGAATAGGTCCCGCCCAATCAGCTACCGGAGAGATTCTGGATGGATAACACGGGATATCGTGGATTTGAATGCGTCGAGCTTTCCGCCAAATGCCACGAATCCCTATACGGTTGAGATCCGGATGGGATCCTACCTGGGGGTCCAATATTTCCATGTGTTCTCTTTTTACCAGGAGGTTTGGATCAATACTACCATCGATGTCCAGACTGCTGAGGGTCAGTGGTTCGATCCAAGCGGTTTTGAGGTTAATTTCACAGCCATTATGGATACCAGCATTGCAGAGAATCCATACCAGAACCTGAATAACCTGTCAATACAGATGTGGAGAGGAGGCAAGTTCCTGAGAACCCTGGCAAATGTAAGCTGGAACATAACCGGCTACGAACCCCTCCCGAACGGTGCCCAGCGGTATTCATGGACGGGGAGCATACCTTCCCAGATCATAGATAATGAAGCAGGATTCTTGCCCGAATATTTTGGCACATTTCACGTGAGAACCGTTTCCCGTTCAGGACTCTTCCCGGGTGCGGAGGAATGTCAGACCTTCTACATAGATGACCCCGTAGAGGGATATACCTCCCTGCATCAGGCTTCCTCAATTCCCCGTGATGTATTTGAGAGGAATCCCGGGAAGATCTGGGCGAATTTCGAATTCGACCCCATATTCCTCAGGAGACGACAGAACCCCAATGACCAGTATCAGAATAGCCAGGTGAATATAACCTGGTTCTACCCGAATGGTACGGCTATCGAACCACCGGGATTGAATCAGACCTCCATGACTATGGACGGTTCCTGGCCATCCGGTCAGATGTGGTCATGCGGCTCCCTGAACATGGACCGTCACTTGCCCCTCGGAAGATACAGGGCAGTGGCCGAGGCATTTACCGATACTGGATACGGGGTGGAGGAAATTGTAAGCTTCCAGATCGTGGAGTCATCATCCGAACTGGATGCCGAGTGGTCCTTCAATACCAGTGATATATTCGAAAACAGGACATTTGGCTCCGGACATCAAGGTTGCCAGACGATTTGGGATATCGACGGCGACGGAGCGAATGAGGTGGTATTTGGTACCCAGAGGGGGGACAGCGAGAGGATGTGGTGCGTGGACCAGTTCGGCAACTTTGAGTGGATCTACCCGCCTTTAGCCGAAAACGGCCTTCCGGGTTCCACGAGCAAGGTCTCTCTGGTGGATGTAGAGGGCGATTTGATGCCCGAGCTGTGTTTTGTGGATGGAGGGACCAGCCTCCATGTGCTGAGTGGTCACGGTACATCGATCTGGACTTGGGATAATCCCCGGGGAGCGTACCTGAGTGGTGCTCCCCAGGCATACGATGTGGACGGAGACGGTTTAGTGGAGTTTTTCATGAACGATGATCATGGTTACATCCACCGCGTCAGCCATGAGGGGGTACTGGTATGGACTTCCTTCCAGTGCGGAGGTCCCAATGGGTTTCATCCAACCATTGCTGATATCGATTCGGATGATGAAATGGAGATAATTTGGATTAGTCACGATCATAATCTTTACGTGGCAGAGTCAGGTAACGGCACCGAGGAATGGAGATTTAATGCCGGCTCCACTCCACATTCGAGCCCGGTGGTGGCGGATGTCGATGGCGATGATGAGTACGAAGCCGTGGTATGCACCGGTCCACCATCAGCCTCAGTTATTATCGTGAATTCCAATGGAACGGAGGCCTCGAGGTGGACCGAACCCGGGGGAAAAGATATTGGAATGGCCCAGCCAATAGGCGATTTAGATTACGATGGTCACCTGGACATGGCGCTGATGTCGGGGTCTAACATCTACGTGATAGACCTGGTCACCATGAACACCAAGTGGGAGAAGAACGTCACCCAGTGGACCCAGGATAAAATCATCCCCAAAGGAGCGATGGAGGGCCAGGAAACCGATTACCTGCTTATCGTGGATTTCGATGGGGACGGCAACCTGGAGATATTGATGTTAGTGCCCTTCCCCTTGGTGGTAGACGCCATCAGTGGAAATCTGGAGGCGTACTACTGGAATGAACACCTGGCCCTCAACTGTACCCAGGAGAACGGTGGCTGGTGGGGCGACGTTGACCAGGACGGCGAGTCGGAGTGGGTGGTGGAATTAAAGGGAAAGACCCTTTCTGAGACCCAGTTGTACTGCCTGACTGCGGGCGGGCAGTATCCTACAAAATCATCTTGGCCTGAGCGCGATCATTCTGCTCTGAGTGCGGTAAAACAGAGGGAAATGGCACTCTCCCTAGTCAGCGCGTACTCAAATTCCTTGTGGTTCCCGATTACCCAAAGGTTGTCCTGCTTACCTCTTTCTCCCATAGATGGGGCTACCGGAGCGGTAAACCCGGTCAAGATGGTGGCAAGAACTGGACCTCCCCACGAAAACGTGACGTTGGAATTCATGGTGGATGGGGTTTTGAGGGATCAAGCAGTCACAAATGCAACGGGCCACGCGACAGTGGCGATAAATGCCTCCCTAGGCCTCCACGAGTGGACCGTAATATCCCGCAAACCTGGTTGGGAACCCGGTATTTCCTCCATCTGGAACTTCTCTATCGCCGCTCCGGAGCTAACAACCGAGAGGGAGAGGAAATATGGCCTGGAAACCGGGCTTGGCGAATTGACCTACGGTCACCAGCGGGTATGCGATATTGACCAGGACGATGGATTAGAGGTCGTAATTCCAGTTAATGGGAACTTTGGGCGGATATTATGCGTTGAGGGTGATTCCGGTAATATAAGATGGATCTATCCCCCATTGGGACAAGACGGAATACCGGGCAATATTAGCGGTGTTCCCTGCATAGGTGATATGGATGGTGATGGCAAAGACGAGATCATTTTCACCGCCGTTAACAACTCCGGAGGTAACCTGTATAGTATTAATGCCGGGAACGGCTCTCTCAGATGGGTAGGTCCTGGCAGCGCCCAGGGGACCCCCTGTCTCCATGATTTCACCGGTAACGGGAAGGCAGATGTTGTTTGTGCCGGTCAGCTTTCGATGAACGTTTTTGACCAAGCCGGCCAGCGTATTTGGTCATTTGATACAAAAAACAAGCCGTTGGGAGTGCCAAATGCCTTCGATATTGATGAGGACGGAATTATTGAGATATTATGGGGCGATGATCAGGGAAACCTGATATGTGCGGGCTCGGATGGCAATGAAAGATGGAGATTCCCATTCGGTAGCTGTATGGTCCACCAGCCAATCGTGGCTGACTTTAATCAGGACGGCGAATACCAGGTCCTGGTTCACAGCAATGATAGATATCTCTATTTACTGAGTGCTCACGGGTCCGAGATCTGGAGGTCCACTCTCGGTGAACACCTGTGGGGGGTTATAAACGGGACGGGAATTCACGGAGGGGGCATAGCGACCGGTGACATAGACCTGGATGGATATCTGGAAATCGTTACCGTGGATCTGGCCGGAAATGTGTACGCCATTAATCATGATGGTAGCCTTCTATGGAGGAGCAGAGTGTCAGGTATTACCGGGGGAAGCATTCTAATTGGGGATATGACCGGGGATGGGAGGCCGGACATCATCTTGGGATGGGGATGTAACTGCGACGGTCTCCAGTCCGGGTCCGGCGCCGTGTTATCGGGATACAGCGGGGAGATTCAGTATTTCTATCCTCGAGGATTAGGCGGTTTTGAGCCTTCAGCGGGGGACCTGGATGGGGACGGGGAGGTCGAGATTGCTGGGTCCGGGAGAGATGGCCCTTTTGCCACCCTAACCGCCAGTGCCCCGTACAAGGGCGGGCATTGGCCATGGCCCTTTAAGTACAGGACCTTGGGTAACAATGGCATAATTGAAAAGAAGGAGCCTTTATGGGAGCTGGAGGGGGAAGTCACGGTGCGTATGCCCTCAATTCCAGCCGACTGTAACCAGGATGGTCGGGTGGACGTATTTGACATGGTTCTTGTCGGAAGGGCGCTGGGATCAGTTGAAGGTCAGGAATCCTACGAGTCATACGTAGACCTTAACGGGGACGGTTCGATCAATGTTTTTGACCTAGTCCTGGTTGGCAAGGACTTCGGAAAACATGGGGCTTTCTCACAAGATGATGAGTTCGTGATGGAGGTTTTGGCGAATAACGTAACGGATCTGTACCACATCCAGTTCGATCTCAATTACGATCCCACCATTCTGGAGTTTGTAAACATTACGGAGGGCACTTTCATGGCCAGCGATGGGGCAAGTACCATCTGGAAATCCCCATCGGTGGATAGCTCACATGGTGAGATCCTGGGTGCGGGCCTGACCAGAACCGGGGTTTCATTTGGAGCATCAGGATCAGGACCGGTTGCCTCGGTATGCTTCGCGGTCAAGGCACAGGGAAAGAGCCCTCTATATCCTCAGAATGTGAGGTTGGAGGATTCCAATGGCTACGCCATAGGAGCCGAGGTCCTTCCTCTTGAAATTACAACAAATTAGGAGAAATAGCATGATAATTGGCGCGAGAACTGTGGCCCATTCGGAAAGGGACCATTCAATCACCCCCTGGGTAGATCATGCAACCCCTCTAGGGTGGCAACCACATCTCCAACTCCCCAGGATGGGCAAAATGATCTTCGCAATTGCCATTATACTCGTTTGCAGACCCGTAATGGCCACCACTGTATTGGTCAGTTGTCCGGGCGAGGTGGAGGTAGGATCGATCTTCACCATTGAGGTTGACGTACAGTCCGTGTCGGATCTCTACGGAGCCCAGTTTGATGTCCACTTCAATCCGGATGTATTGAGAGCAAAGTCGGCCAGTGAGGGGAATTTCCTGAAGCAGGGAGCAAATGTCTACTGGAATTCTCCCGACATCGATAATGATGCGGGGATCATAGACGATGCAGCCGTGGTGAGGACCGGGGTCTCAGAGGGCGTAGATGGCTCAGGGACATTAGCAACCATGGTATTCGAGGCCAAAGCAACCGGTAGTACAACAATATCTCTTAATGACGTATCCCTCTCCAATTCCGATGCACAGCCCATAGCCACCACCGTTCAAGGTGCATCGATGACCGTAATCCCCCCACCGGAGCCGCCTGCTACCCAGATCACGAGTGGGCCAACTGGGGTTATCTCCATCAGGAACGCCACGTTTACCTGGTCAGGATCAGATCCTGACGGGCAGGTAACCTCCTATCAATATAGGGTTGATGGGGGCTCCTGGGTAACAACAGTCCAGACCTCAAAGACATTCACCAACCTGACAAAGGGAATGCACTCATTTTCGGTGCGGGCGGTGGATGATGATGGACTTAAGGATCTATCGCCGCCTGTGAGAAGCTTCGAGGTATACTTCACTTCCAATCCAGAGACCCACCTCCTGAGAGCCACCAATGGAACGGTAGAGGGTCAAACCGCTTCTTTCCAATGGTACGGGACGGATGCTGATGGTCAAATAAGCCGCTTCCAGTACAGATTGGATAACGGAACCTGGGAAACGACTGAAGCGAACTCCATTACCTTCAGCGAGCTAAGTCATGGCAACCACACCTTTGAGATTCGGGCGGTGGATGACGAGGGATTGAAGGACCCTTCTCCTGCCTTTTTTGAATTTACCCTCATCCCCTACTGGTGGGAGGAGGAGATAGAACGCCTAAATCGGGATGTAGATGAACTTGAGGGTAAAATGAGCGAAAAACAAACGCAGTTGGACTCGGCGCGAGCGGAGCTGGCGAACCTGGAAGGCGAAAATGACGACCTCAGGGATCAGATACGGGTTTTGGAGGCCAGTTTGGCCGATTTGAGCGGAGAAAAGGAGGTCCTTCAGGAGACCTTAAGTCAGCTGGGTTTAGAGAAGAGCCAACTGCTGGTTGAGTTGGAACAGCTTGAGGGAGATATCGAGGTTCTGAGGTCAAATATCAGCTCGTTGTCCAACAGTCTTGCCATCACGGAGAGGAACAAGACAGTGCTGGAGGGAGAGATTGCCAGTCTAACCGGAGAACTTGCCCACACCCAGGAGGAACTAGCAGAGATAAGGAGGGGGCTTAATGCTACCAAGTTTGAGAGAGATAATCTTCAATACCAGGTGGAGATCCTTGAAAGCCGCAGTGAGGATCTCGAGGCCCAGGTGGAAGCAAAATTTGAACAGATTTCAAAGCTGACCTTAGGGGGAGAGGCCCTCCGATCCAGTAAACAGGAGGTTGAAAAGAAATACGTGAAGCTACTAGGGGAGAAGGAGTCCCTAACGAACCAAATTTCAAATCTGAAGGAAAGGCTGAGGGGCAATAGATCAAGGGTCAACGCCCTGGAAAACACCACGAAAAATATGGACTCCGAAATAGATTTGCTGGAGAAGGAGAATCAACGCCTTATCAGAACAACCTGGGTCTTAGGGATAGTTATTGGATTAATGATTGTTGTCAGTGCCTTTCTCCTATTCATGGTCCTCAGGTTAAGGAAAGGGCCGGGTAGCTGAGGGTGGTTAGGGTTTCCACTTATCCATCCCCTGATATCAGGACCTCAGCCCGAAACGTTTGATAATGATAAGCAGGACACCCACAGCTATGACCACTGCCATTGCCAAGAAGACCGATCCAAAGCCGGATTCTCCGTCCACCTTGAGGGTTACGGACTGGAGTTCGGAATATTCATGACCGTCATATGCCCGTACCAGTATCTGGTGTTCGCCCTCCTTCTGGTCGGCACTGAAGTCATATGACCAGTTAGCAGTTCCCTGAGCCGGCACCCAATCCCCTCCGTCGATTCTTATCTCGATTATCTGTATGGTGTCCCGGCCGTCGCGGTCGTCGCAGGTTCCACTGATGGTCGTGTCTCCCTCGATTATTTCCCCATCCTTGGGTGAATCAACGTGCACCCTTGGCGGGTGGTTATTGAACACGATGAGGTTCAGAGAGGTGAGGTTTGAGTACTCAGATCCATCGCTGCTTCTTGCTTGGATGTGATGTTCCCCGTTTTCCATCATTGTAGTGTTAAGGGTGTAGTCCCAATCCTCCTTCCCGGATACAGATATCCAGTCCCTTGAATCGATCCTGATTTGGACCTCGGTGATGGATCCGTCCGTGTCCTCGGATTTTCCTCTCAGCCGAATGGTCCCCTGGATCTCGGTACCTTCAGGCGGATGGCTGAAATGGACCCGCGGTGCCTGATTGGGAGCTGGCTCCACGGTTATCTCCATTACTTGACTCCATTCGCTTCTTGCTCCCTGGTCATCCTCGGCCATGGACCTGAGTGCATATGTACCTTCATCCACCCAGGTGTGCGAAATGGTTGTGGCCTTATCAGGCTCCGAGAAGTCGGTCCAGAGGTCAACCTCATGGTCGTTATCCGTATCAATCCCGTATCTGACCTTGTCATCGTTGGCATCGGCTGAGGAAAGGCTCATGGTTATTGATTCCTTCACCGTGATCTTCTGGGGTGCGGACATCGATGGGGAGCTGGGGGCAGAGTTTTCCCGGGTTGTGAAGGATACATCCCCAACTCTCGAGGTGGATTTTCCATCATCCACAACTACATAGAAGGTGTAGGTAGCCCCGTTTTCCAATCCTGACCATTTCACAGTTGCACCGTCCCCGGGGAGTACCCCGGCTACCGAATCTATGACGGAATCATCAAAGGAATCAAAGAACTTGACATCAACCGGCTCCTCATCCTGGTCCTGGACCCGGGCCGACAGGGCCACGTTTTCGGCGGTGTCCAGCGTATGGTTTGAGGGCTGGAGGGCTATGATTATAGGTGGGTGATTCAGGATCTTGGTAACCGATCCCTGAAGCCTTTCGGGAGTGCTGGACAGTGACTTGATCTCATCCTCATCCCTTAGCTCCAGCTCGGTATTTCCTAGGGCCACACCAAACCTGGGAGCGAATTCAATATCCAGCTTTCTCTCTCCATCAACCAGATCCAAATACCAGCCGGACTTCTCGACGTGTGAGGTTAGAAAGCCGTCCTTTATCGAGATCTCGGCCACAGTTCTCACATCATCGGGGTTGGCGTTTAGTTTTCCCGAGGCCCAAATCTCTATGGTGCTCCCCAGGGGTTCTACTTCCAGGTGGTCTATACCTAGGAAGTATCCGGATACCATCTGTCGTCCCGCGCCAGGCTTTCTGAGCGCCGAGGCCGCCTGGAGCATGTGAGAGGGTTGCGGGGTTATGACCATGGAGACGTTTCCCTCCATGACCTGGCCGTGCCTCTGGCCGGAAAGCCTGGTGGTCATCTCCTTTACTCCCTCCAGGGGTATCTGCAAGTCCTCCGCAGGTACACGGTAATCACCGGATATCTCGACAAGATCATTGTCCAGGATGTTTAGGTCAATTGACCCCGATCCCCCTTGGGATGAACCGTATAGACCTCCAAACAGGTTGGTATCCCGTCTCTCAAACTCGGTGGTAAATGTACCGGGCGGGTCAATTATGTTTATGATGGTCTCGTCGTATCCGGAGGCAGCGATGTTGTTAAAGGTCCACTTGCCCATATCAATGAAGGTCTGGGCAGCTTCGATTACCGCCCCTGCCTGCTTGGCCTGGGTGGATGTCAGCTTGTCTTCCTGTTCCAGGTAATCCAGCAGGTCGTCCGAGAAGTCGGAGAAGGCCTGTTCGGCCTCCGGTCCAGGTTCCATCATCTTGTTGTATATACCGGTCATGCCCATGCTACCGGCCATGGCCTTCATGACCTCGCGCCCGAAGGCCTCCTTGAGCCCGTCTATCTCCCACACGGCATTGATGAAGGTATCGATGGTGGAGGGTCCCACGTCTCCCGACCCCAGGTCCTGGAAATACTGTCTATCCAGCCCGCTATCGGCCAGGTCCTGCCCGTCGATGGTAATCCCGTTTATGGTCACCACTGGGGGGACCCCTTGTTCCATGGATTCGTATGCGTTCATAACCTGCAGAAGGGTCTCGGTCATTGCCATAACGGTGTCGGAGAATGGGACAGATACGGCGCCGCCCGTGGTCTCCGCCAATATGATATTGACCACGGCCTCCAAAGCCATCATCCCTAGCTTGAGTTCGTTTGCCCAAAGGCTCCACTTCACCCCAAACTCCACCGTCATTTGAGGTATGGTGACGTTGGGTTTTAGGGCGTTCTCGCAGAAGGCGTTGAAGCCATATTCCGGTGGGATGGTGTGGTACCACTTATACCCCTCGGGTGAGCTGTCGTAGTAGCTGTCCAGCCTGTACTCGAAGAAAACATCCCCATTTAGATTCTCCACCCTCAGTTGGACCGATCCCTCCTCGATATCCACGGACCTTACCTTAACCTTGACGTCCCCCTCCTTGAGCGTTGCCTGGCTGGGTGAAAAGGTCTTGTTTAGCGCTTCCACTTCGAAGCTGTCGGTGTTTATGGTACGCGCATAGTATCGATATGGCCTGGAATCCCCGGGAATGTTGTAGGTCAGTAATAACGAGGCCTGTACATCCCCGCTATAGTTGACGGGTGGGATATTGTAGGAATTGTCTAGCCACCACTCGGACAGGATAGCATCGATGGACTTGGTAAGGTATGTTCCTCTGGGTGTAGAGGTCTCTGGTACCTGGTCACTGTCCTGCGGGTATAGCTCACCGAAAATCCTGTATCCACTTTCATTCCAGATTTGGGGCTCAAAATACAAGGGAAATTCGTCATAGGAGTTCGGGAATCTATCAGTTCCAAAAGCCGATAGGTCGCTCATGGGTGTGAGAGTTTTACCATGTGAGATATAATCCTGCTGATAATCCTGATCATCCCGCGGACGGTATTGCAATGAGTTGCAGAAGATCTTCTGGGAGTAGAGGAATCTCTCTATATCGGCTGGTTCATCTCCGATATTTATGAAATCGAGGTTGTAGTGGTAACTCTCCGCCGCCTCCAGCACGTTGTCCCCATCGCCATCATAGGGGCGGTTCGGGTCGCTGGTGATCTTTTCCAAAATAAATACATCGTGGGACCCGGGCACCATCTTGAATATGGGGCCCAATCTGAACTCGATGGAGGAGTTGAGGGATTCGGCCAGCGTGTAGCTGGGATAGTTCTGGACCCTGACCTCGATGGGCAGTTTCTTATCATCCGGGAAGACGGAGGGATCCTGGGGCTTCCAGCCGGTAGAGAGGTCGAATTCGGTCAGTATGATATGGAAGGTGTAGTTAGCCTCCTCGCCCTGGTCGAGATGTACAATTCTCACCGGATCCCTGGTGACTTGTTCCAGATAGGAGGGAAGGTCGACCTCGATTCGGCCAAAGCCGGACTTGGTGCCGTTATTCTTCACTCTTATGCCCAGGATGGATCCTCGTTCGGATTCGGGGTAAACCTGGGAATAAGATATTTCTGGACCATTTGGCTTACGTATCCTGCGCCAGGAGTATATTCTTTCCGCGAATGTGGAGGTCACGTTAATGATTTTCAAGTCCACGTGCTTTACATTGACCTGTACATAACCCAGCGCGTGTTGACCTATATCGTTCTCGACCTCGTATAAAAGGTCATAGACGCTGTCATTTAGCGCCCATACAGATGCCGCTATGGCCTTATCTACATGGGAGGTGGACATGGTTGAGTTGTATATCTCGTAATTCCCGTTCATCCTCCTATCCACCATGAACAGACGTTCATGTACCAAGGGCCGGGAGGAGTTGGCCTTGACGTGAACGGTCACCAGATCGCCTATATTCCTGTTAACCCCGTACTGGGTGGACTCGACCTTGTGTATCATGGCAGAGAGCATCGGTGATCCCCAGTCCAGGGTATCGTTTTGGGCCAGGGATGAATCCGTCATCTGTAGGTTCCCTGTGGTGTTGAGCCTCTCCCTTCCCGAGTATATCGACTCGAGGGTGACGTATTCCGATGAGGAGTCGGAGTAGACCGCTATATCTCTTCCCCTATTGCCATAGATGGCATTATGGGATAGATATCCTGGGGTGGGGGACTCGAACATGACGGAGATATTGTTTTCATAGAGACGGTTCTGGGATATATCATGGTTGTCCCCAAATGACATCAACTTGATCCCGTATGAACCCCCGTCGTATATCGTGTTTCTACGGATATGGATTTCCTCCTCTCCAGTGAGACCGGGGCAGTCAATAAAGACACCCTTTGCGGAACTCGATGATATCACATTGTTCTCGAAATCTCCATGGGAGTCAAGTATCTCGACCGAGCCATGATTTGACCTGAACTGGTTTCCCCTGGCCTGGAATTGGGAGTCCTCCAGGAGCAGGCCCGCCCTGCCGTTATCGACCATGGTATTGTTGAAGATGGTGGCATTTTGACACTGGGAGATCCAGAGACCGGTCCCGGCCGTATGCCAGGTCCAGAAATAGGATATGAAATCCAGGAATCGGTTGGAGGCCAGATAATTGCCGGTGATTGAGACATGGTCACATGAAGTGAATTTGATTCCATTCTGGTTTTCCGATATTCTGTTATCCCGCAGGATGGTGTTTGATGAACCAATGAAAAGTCCACCCAATTCGTTGGCGGAGAAGTTGTTCTGGGTTACCAGGCATTCTGGTGAGTTCTCAATTTTCATGCCTTCGACGTTGTCATATACATTATTGGATTCTACAAGTGTCTGTGGCGAGTCAATCAGGTGGAGTCCATGGTAGTTATCATCGAGGAAATTACCAGTGATGTTGGTCTGTGGACATGAAGACTGGCTTAGACCCATATGGTTATCCTGGAAAGTGTTGTTGGACACCGTGCAGGACCCGCAGTCCGCCAACAGCAAGCCACGACCCGGTGATAATTCAACCTGATTTTCGAATATCTCCATGGTCGAGCAATTTGTAATCTGGATATTTTCCTGGTTTTCACTTATCGTGTTATTGAGGAGCTGTATCGAGGAGGAAAAATCGCAGCGGATGCCCATGTGGTTGCCCGCGATATTCCCTTCCATAACCTTAATTTCCTTGGAGTCATCGATGGCCAGGCCAACGTGGTTGTCATCGATATTCATGTTTTCCAGCTTACCATTCTCCACGTTATCCAGATATACCCCGTAACAGAGGTTGTCCCTTCCTCTTGATATGGAACAATCCCTGATCGTGAAGTGGGCAGTGGTGTTTTCGATCCATATCCCGTGGCTGGTTGAGGCGTCTATGTCCAGGTTCTCAATGAGGTAGGGGTCGGAGGCGGTGCCGCTTCCGGCCATTACCTTTTTCTCGGGCGTGAAGTCGTCATCGCCGATTATGTGAATGGTCTGTATATCCAACAGCGGATGTGCATCGCCATGGAATGGAGTATCTCCCAGCTTGTCCCCATCTAGATCGGCACCCGTGTAGTCGGACCAGTAGTTACCTGCCATCCAGGGACCACCGATGATGTTCCTTCCCGGGGTCTTCGTTATGTTCCATTCATTTGATGAGATATCTCCGAACACGTTGTAGGTGTACCCGTCGTACCAGTAATTGTCGAGGTAGTTGTTGTAGAATAGGTTGGATTGAGAGTTTGTGAGCCGGATGCCGAAGCCATTATTTCTAAAGTAATTGGTGTAAACCTGGTTACCGACGCTGGAATCAAGAACCAGGGCGTTCTCCTGAGGTTGTTCATCCGGGCAGGAGAATAGGTTGTATGTAATGTGGTTTTCATCACTATTTTTGATCCGCATCCCCGTAGACGGGTTGGAGACTACCGTGTTGTTAAGAAGTCCGTTTGAGTGCGAGCCCTGGCCAAGACTAATTCCAACTCCACCGTTGAAGGTTGCAGTGTTGTTGAAAAGCTCGTTCATTTGGGAGTTTTGAAGCTCGATTCCCCGTGCTCCGTGTTCATAGGTCCAGGTATTTCCAACTAGCATAATCCGGGTGAAGTCGTTTTTGGTCACCAGGTTTGATTTCAAGCTATTTTGGGATGATGAGTGGAGATAGATGCCTGCGCTGCTGGCTTGTCCAGAGTTGAATGATGCATTGTTGGTGGCGAGCACGTTTTGGGAGGACGAATAGAGGCATATTCCGTATTGGTTGCTCAGATATGCATTATTCCCGGTGATCCGGTTGTTGTTCGACGAGACTAGCTTGAGCCCGTTAACGTTACCTGCAAGATCGTTTTCGCCTATGGTGTTGTCGTGGGAACTCTGGAGCTCGATACCCGATTGATCACAGTTCAGGACCCGGTTACCTGAAATGGAGTTGGCGTTTGAAGCGTTCAGGTACACAGCTGCCTGGCACCAGGGGCTATTATCCGCGTCTATTTTACAGTGGCTGACCTGGTTGCCGTTCGCGGATTCAAGATGGATATAGTACCTGCCGACCAGCGAGTGGCTATAGCAATGTTCGATATTTGCATTCTCTACATGGTCGAGCAGTATCGATGAGTACTGGGGACTTCCCGAAATGTTACAGCCACGGATGGTCACGTGGGCATCAGTGTTCTCCAGCCATATGGCGTGGGTTTCGGTATTGGGCCACCTAGTGTCTATCCTGTGTCCCTCGATGCCATAGGGATCATAGGGCTTGCCAGTTCCGTACAGGACTCCGTTTGCAAAGCTGAAATCATCGTTCCCCTGGATATGGATGGGATCCGTTCGCGGGGATAGTAGTGGTTTGCTATCATCCCAGGCGTCGCCTGGTATATTGTAGAATTGTGGGGCGTCTCCCCGCCAGTCACCATTAAGATCAATTCCGGTGTAGTCATTCCAGTAGTTCCCGCCCTTCTTTGGGCCACCAATGATATTGGTCCCGTGATAGGGTGCAGTGTCCGGAACGGCCCAGTGGTTGGAGTTACCATTCCCCTGCACGTTTTTGACATTGCTCAGGATATTGTCGTAAATCAGGTTGTCGTCCGAGTTAATGACTCTGAGGCCCAGTCGGTTATCGACTATGTGGTTTCCGTGTATTTCGGATTTGCTCTCCATCAACCTGATGCCTTCCCGGTTATCTCTGATCCTGTTACCGGTTATCAGGCAGTCGGTAACGCCCTCCAGATATATTGCAGCAGTCCCCTCGGCGGTCGCCCCCCTGATCAGCAGGCCGGATATTTCCACTCCTGGAGCCATTACGTGGAAAACCGGGAATTGCTGGTGTCGTGCTTCGACCAACACCTCGCCCAGGGAGCAGTCAGGCGATGCCTGGATGCTGATGGATTTCTCAATTATCAGGTCTTCCCGGTATTTCCCCGGATCCACCAGTATTAGGTGTCCGTTAAGGGTCATTGGGTTCTCGACGGCGTGATGTATGGATGTGTACCGAAGGCTTGTGTTTGCGTTAAGCACCGGGCATCTCATCAGCGGGTGCATATCGGCGTTCTTCCCTATCTCATGGGGGTCATCGCCCAGGGTATCCCCATCTATATCCTCACCCTGGTAATCGCTCCAATAATTACCGCCGATGAAGGACCCTCCCATTATGTTTATACCGGGTTCCTTGGGCCTGAACCAGGTGTTTTCCCCTGCCTCCTGGGCATTAACCAGGTTGTCCAAGTAGTTATTGAAAATGAGGTTATCCTTCGATTCCACCAGCTTGATGCCCAGTTCATTATCGGTTAGGTTATTTCCCTGGAGAAAATTCGATTGCGCGGCATGTAGCTCAAACCCGACCTTGGAGCCCGTGATGAAATTATTCGAAATCAGGTTGCCCTGGCCAAACTCCAAAAGGAGGCCGTTCCCACAATCGATTAACTCATTCTGGTCGATGGATAGTGCTGTGGAACGCAGGGCCTGGATCCCTTTATTACAATCCAAAATGGAGTTGCCGGATATCAAATGCGGTAGATCGGAGTCGGTGACCGAGACCCCTAACCCGTTGTCCTGGAGGGTGGAGTTGAGGATTTCCACGGGGGCTTTCATGGCCTCGGGGATTATTTCGATCCCGGTTGCATAGCCCGAGATGTTGCAGTCCAGTATTTTGGTTCCCAGTGGCCCTGTAACCACCCCTGTACCGCCCTTTTTCGAGGCGGGATGAATTACTAATCCCTGGAGGAAGATATCGGGGGCGTTAAGTCTGAGACCAGGTTGCCCGGTGGAGGGCGGGATAATTTGGGGCCTGGAAGATGACGGCCTAATACTAAGGCTCTTGTGAACCTCTAAGTTCTCCTCGTAGGTCACGGGGGATAGTGCCAGCGTGTGGCCATCCCTGGTACTTGGGTCATCTATCGCCTCCTGTATTGAGAGGTATCTATCGTCCGTATCCAGGTTGTGAACGGGATACCTTACCAGGGGTAGGTGATCACCCGGCCAGTAAGGTACTCCAGTGTCACCCAGACCGTCGAAGTCGAGGTCCAGGCCCTGGTAGTCGGCCCAGAAGTTGCCTCCAAGATATTCCCCTCCCACTATATTTGACCCCTGTGTCTTGGTCGTGTTCCAGTGGTTGGCCCCGGGGGAGTCGAATCCGAAGGAGCATTCCACATCGTTATCAAAGTAGTTATCGTAGATCAGGTTCCCGGAAGAATAGGGCAGGTGGATGGCTTCGGAGTTTTGGGAGATGTTGTTACTTGATATGGTCCACCCGGAGGCGTATAGAATGTCGAGGCCAACCGTGTTTTGGGTCATGGTGTTTTCATGGATATGGTTGGCAGGTGAGTTGCCCCATCCGATGTAATGGCTCAGGGCTTTGGAGCTCCCCGTTATATCGTTTCTCAAAATAAGGTTCTGGGGAGAGTTAACGAAGGTTATTCCATGATAGTTTTGGGAGATCCAGTTATTGGTAATCGTGCAGTTCTGGGAGCCCCACAGTAGTATTCCGGACGCTGGAGGCATATAGATTCCCTTTTTCGATGCCCCGGTGATATTGAAACCATCCAGGGTGATATTGGAATCCGTAAAGTGGACCACGTCATCCGTGTGGGTGGTTCCCTCTATGGTGGTCTCCTCAGGCCCTGCATGGGAGATGATGGCCAGCTGTTTATCTACCAATAGGTTTTCCTGGTAGCTTCCGGGATCAACGAGGATGGTGTGGCCGTCCGCGGTATCCGGGTCATCTATGGCCGACTGTATGGTGGGAAATCCCTCGCCAGTTTCCAGATTGTGTATCTTGTGCACGGTTACCGCAAGTTTGTCCGATCTGGGCCCCTCCCCCAGCAGATTAACCGCGCTCACTTCGTAGTAATAGGTGTGGCCATTGGTCAAGAGGGAATCTGTGTATTGTGTTAGGGAGATTTTGGCCACGGGTACCGGGTCCAGCTGGTTGGAATCCATTCCGCGGTATATCCTATACTCGGTTACGGGAAGACCGCCGTTATAGGGCGTATCCCAATCCAGCAATACCTTTTCGTATCCCTCGGTCCCGACGAGACCGGTCACTTTGTCTGGCACCGTGGGGGGTGGAGGGGGCGATTCCACGGTGAAAGCGCGAGATCCAGCCGAAACGGAGTTACCGGCAGCGTCCTCGGCGAACACCTCGAAGCTGTAGTAGTTTCCAGCCGAAACCGGCACCGTCCAGGTCTTGGTGGTACCCGAGTATTTGGGTGTCTGGTTTACTCCATTCCAACCGAGAATCCAATCCTGAATCTCCTTGTCGGATGACGCCATAATGGTCACCGAGTCGGCTGATGAAGAGAGATGTGAGCCGTCCGGTGGGGTTGGAGACATGTAGGTTAGGTTGGGCGGGGTCATATTCTGTATAGTGAATGATGAGGTCCCTGAGATCGCCGTATTTCCGATGGTGTCGTTTGCTTTCACGGTGAACGTGTACAGGCCTATATCGCCGTAAGAGTTGTTGAAAAAGTATGAGGAACCCCCAGCAGGGTTCATGGCGAAGGTTCGGGATGTGGAGTTTGGCGATGTGACATTGACCAGTACGGTATCCACCCCCAGGATGTCGGTCACCTCGCAGATGAGGGCCACGTATCCTCCTGAACTCTGGGCGGATGGATCTGCGGTCAAGTTCCGGATGTTTGGGGTGGTGGTGTCCTGTATCTGGAAGGAATGCCCAAGGGAGGAGTTCTGGTTTCCGCTCAGGTCAGTGGCCACGATGGCGTAGCTATAGGAACCCGGGATGCTATATGTCCGGTTGAGATAATACAACGATGCTGGACCTGCATCCATGGAGGAATTCTGGATTCCGAATCCGCCCGGACCGGAGACGCTCACGTTTACCTGCCCCAGGGCCTGATCATCGGTTACCAGGCAGGTTATGTTCAGGTATTTCCCGGCCTCCTGTGGATCCACTGATTCCTGGACCGAGCTAATATGGGGAGCAGTGGTGTCCACCGCTGTGACTATCCACGTCCAGTGCTGGCTTGTTGTGCCATTTTCATTGGATGCCCGGGCGGTGAGGTTCCAGTTACCTGTATCGGCGGATGTATTCTGGTACGAGGATAAGCTGGTGTTCGCGGTCTGGTGGACCTGGGTACCGTTTAGCAACCAGGTAACGGTTACCGGCTGGTCGAGGGTGAGGTTAAAGCTCTGTGGTTGGCCCTCATCGGTCAAAACGGTCGAGGTTCCCGGTTGATAAGAGACTACTTCCGGGGGTTGGTAGACCAGGAAACTACCCATAGCGGTGGTATTCTGATTGCCGGCCGTGTCGTTTGCGTGAATACGCCAGCCTATGTAGTTGCCCAGATCCTCTGACGTGGGGGTTAGTGTGAAGTTGCTCCAGGACCCGTTACCGGCCAGGGCCGCCACCTCCCTCACATGCCATGTGGACCCTCCCTCCACGGTGTGATTTGTCTCAATCCAGGCGTGGGAAAGGTGGATATCCGACCAAAATGCACCCACATTCACCGTTTCCCCGGGCATGACCCTCTGCTTATCCTGTGTCTGTCTGGAATAATCCGGAGCTTCGATGTCGATGGTAACCAACCTGGTCCCTGTTACCTTGGAGTTGCCTGAGGTGTCGTTGGCGTAAACCCGGTACTCATGGGTTCCCTCTTCTAGGGCAGCTAGTTGCCTGTACCTCTGCGTCCCCGAACCGTCCATACTTTGGTTCCCGCCATCCCACTCCAGGATAGCGGTGTCCAGCGGCTCATCGGATTGGATGGTGATATTGAGCGAGGTCAGGTTGGTTATGGTGCCATTTGAAGGCGTGGGATAGGTGAAAGTGATATCGGGCGGGGTTGTGTCAGGGCTGGAGGATAGAGGGGCGAAGATGCTGAACGAGGTTATGTTGACGCCCACGACGTTTTCCACCGTATCGAGGACCCGGGTGCCGTTCCACCCCGATTCCACCCATCCCTCGTCGTATCTCCATATTCTGAGCGTGGTCTCGTTTGCCTGGAGAGGGAGGTCCGAATCCTTATAGGTTATATTGAGAAATGCCCATCCCGGACTGTCCTTCCAGATATTAAGATAGCTGGAAATGTTCATGTAGCCATCGGGGTCCTGGGGTTTCAGGCTTTCCCCAACTCCGTCCACATTCAGCCAGCCCGACGGGCATTCGATAGTGGTATCCACTCCGGAAATCAGGTTATGGGCAAGCGTGCCCGAAAATGACCCCACCACCCGCAAATCCCGGGAGTAATATTCTTCGAGGTCCGTGGTAAGGTTATTTCCCTCCAGTGTCGAGTTTCCAGCGGAATAGAGATAAAGTGCATAACCGGGGTTGGAGGTGATTCCGGATGTGCTGATTTGGTTATCCGTGACCGTGGAGTAGGAGTAAAAAACTTGGATTCCGTCGGCCGAGTCTCCAACTACCTGCATTGAGTTCCCGGTGATTATCGTGCCGTCGGAGTGGTAGTTATATACCCCTATCGGCTGGAAGCCACTGACCGTAATGTCGTTGTTGATGGCAGCGGAACCCGGTGAGTAGCTGAGCAGTATCCCGTTTCTGGTGCTGCCCTCGGAGCTGCTAACCGTTATATCGTTTTCGACTACCCGGCAACCGGCCGCGTGATCAACTACTGCGCCGTCGGTGCCACTCAGGGTAATCAGATTAAATCCCGTCAAATTTGTGTGATCAGCGGTG
Source organism: Hadarchaeota archaeon (SeqCode) (assembly GCA_964621445.1). Lineage (GTDB taxonomy): Archaea > CAYQAE01 > CAYQAE01 > CAYVLA01 > CAYVLA01 > CAZUNO01. The sequence goes on from CAZUNO010000007.1 coordinate 87,828, forward strand.
AGGTTGAAACAGTAATCGTATCCCGTGGAGTTGAGGGTCACGGACCCGTTTACCAGGAGGGATAGACGCTTGTCCACGAGCACGCTTTCGGAGTATTCCCCCTGTTGAACGTAGATGCTGCAGTCATCCACCGAGTTGGTGACCGCGGCCTGGATCGGGGAAAGCGGATTCTCGTGGAAAGCACCGCCCTCGAACCACCATCCGGAGGTATTGACGTACATGGTGTCCGAGACGAGGTCCGAGGTGAGCGCGGTGGAGTTGACCCAGGTTTCGTTTACATTTCCTATACTATCCTCGGTTTGGGTCGAAAGGGTGTAAGGGGTGGATGGGTCCAGCTCCGTGAGGTTATAGAACTCATTTCCCGTCGATGTAATATAATCCCCGTCAAGGTATATCCTGGTGCCAGCGAAATCCTCATCAGTGGGATTATCCCACGTCCAGTTCACCCAGGTTAGGCCTGAGATGTATTCAAGCCCGGTGATCGAGTTGGGTGGAGTCGCGTCGACCCAGAACCCCACCTCCTGGGACACCAGGTTACCTTGGCTGTCGTTTGCATAGACGAAAAGGGAATGAGCTCCGTCCTCCACGAGTATTATGGTGTCCGGGGTAAAGGTGGTATTGGAACCAGAATCCAGGTTGTACCACCAGGTGTCTATGGGTTCATCGGCGGATACGCTGAGTTCGATATCGTTGCTGTCGTATATCTCCTCCCAGAGCGGGGAGTAGATGGTTATGCTCGGGGAGGTGGTGTCAATGATGGTGAAGGAGTGGGATGCGCTGGTGTTTAGGTTGCCTGATGAGTCGGTTGCCAGGATGAGGAATGAATAATTACCTACCCTGGGATATACATCAGTATTCTGGTAGAGAGTTCCCTCGACTGGATTCAGGGTCCGGTTAACGGAAGTGCCGTTGGGATAGGTTACGTTGGCCCATACGTTTTCGACGCCCGAGTAGCCATCGGTAACGTTGCAGGATATATGCAGCTCTTGTCCTTTCTCCTGGGTTTCGGGATCGACCACCACTCCCCAGATGTTTGGCGGGGTGTTGTCCTCGACCTCGGTCTGTATGGTATAGGAGTCCTTGCCCGCGAATAGCGGATAGTAGTCGTCATTTGCCGTTTCGTCGATGTAGTAGATGTTGTCGCATACCCCGTCGCCGTCACTGTCGGTCCCCTCGTGATCGCTCCAATAGTTGCCCAGGTACCCCGAGTAAGAGCTGCCATTGTAGACGTAGTTTAGCTGGACTATGGAGTTCCAATCATTTGGTGAGCTGGAGCCCCCCTCCGTATTGGCATTCATTGTGTTATCGAAGGTGTTGAGATAGATGAGGTTCCCCGAGGGATATATGCTGCCCGAAACATATAGTGAGATCCCTCTGACATTATCGCGGATCGTGTTGTTGTACACCGTATTGTTGCGACAGCTTCCGAATTCGATCCCTAGATAATCGCTATTGGTAATCGTGTTTCCTTGGAAGCGGTTGAGGTCGGAGTAGAAGGCCTCTATTCCATCCTCCCCGTTGTATTCTATGCGGCTGTTTAGGACGGTTACATGGTCTGTATCCCTTAGATAGAATCCGCAATTCGTGTTGTTGTATGTGTGAATCCCCTCCATCCGTCCCTCCGAGACCTCCCGGAGATATACACCTATGTAGTTACCGAAGGTATTGCAGTTCTCGACGGTCAGGTTATTCACGTTATACCCCTTGACGCCATAGGTGCCGTTGGTTAGGGAAAAGCCAATTATGGAGACGCCGTCATCCAGGACCTCGAAGCAATCTAGATTTTCTTCTCCCCCGCTAACGGATCTTATGGTCGTGAATTCGGGTCCATTCTCGGACTCTATTATCAACCCTTTATCTACCGTTATCCCCTCGTCATAGAAGCCGCTGGCGACCAGTACCAGGTCTCCACCGGTGGCGTTGTCAACCGCGTGCTGTATGGGAGTTTCGCTGGGGTGAAATGCACCACCTTCAATATACCAGCCCGTGGTGTTGACGTGAAGTGTGGACCCCCAGACAGGGGCGGTGGTTAGAAGGATAACTGCAAGCCAAAAAAAGCAAAATAGCCTATAAGCCTTACTCATGGTTTTACTTCCTGAATAATAGAGGTGGTAATTTTCGGATTTGGCCTGGCTAATAAAGGTAACCCGCGGAAATTGGGGCGGGGTTTTCAAGTGTTTAATGGGTAGGGTCAAGGAATAGAGTTAAGAAAAACCTGGACAGGGGAGCTGTGCACCGAATATGTTTCATTCGGAATGATGAGGACTGAGAGAAAAATGCACGTACTTTTTATCAGGCATGGCGAAGCGGGAGCCGAGCAGGCGTGCCCGGAGGAGGGCACACTAACCGAACTCGGGGTCAAGCAGGCCCGGCTGGCCGGTAAAGCGCTGGTCGGACAGGGCATAGAACGCCTTTTTTCCAGCCCCTATCCCAGGGCGATGCAGACGGCTTTGAATATATCCAGAGAGACCGGCCTGAAGGTTGAAATAAGGCACATCATCCACGAGAAGTCCGGGCCGGGTGACAGAGCAAGCAAGAGCGACATCGCAGGAAAGTTCCCCGACTTCACCATACCCGAGGAAATGCCCGAGATGTGGTGGCCGGGTCGAAAGGAAGGCTGGGATGACGTCTACGAGCGGGTTAAGCCCTTTGTAGCCGAGTTGCAGTCACTTGAGAACAAGCACGAGAGGATAGCCGTAGTGGCCCATGGAGGTTCCATCGATGCCCTGGTTTCTGTCTGGGTTGACTGCCCTCCCTCCCTGGAAAGATCCAGATTCTATCACCACAACTGCTGCTTCACCTTGGTCTCCTATGAGGAGGGAAGAGGTAGGGTCCACTACGTGAACCAGGTCGATCACCTCGGTGACAGGGAGCTTTTCTTTTACTGAAGATTGCGAAGTGGGATCCGTCTTCTAGGCGTAGAGGACATGCAACAGTAGGGTCCTTATAGCGATAGCGATTAGTATTAATCCTCCTGCAAACTCGGCAAGTGCTTCCATCATCTTGCCCAGACTTTTCCCGATGTGAAGACCCAGGAAAGACAGCGAAAAGGTCACTAAACCTATGAGTACTATGGTCAGAGGAATTGAGATTTTCATAAAGGGGAAGGTGACACCGGCGGTTAGAGCATCTATGCTGGTGGCTATGGACAATAAAATTAGGGTCCCTGGACTTAGGGGATTGAATGCCAATATATCATTTCTCGTGGATTCTGCTATCATCTTGCTGCCGATAAGTGAAAGCAATATGAAAGCTATCCAATGATCCAGTCCTTCGGTTATGTAGCCTAGGCCAATCCCACCGAGCCAACCTACAATTGGCATAACTGCCTGAAAGCCCGCCAGGCTGGAGGCAATTAGCAGATTTTTGCCTGGACGGAGATGACCCGCGGAAATTCCACTGGCTATTGAAACCGCGAAGGCGTCCATTGCCAGGCCAAATGCGATAATGGTTGATGTTAGAGCACTCAACAATAAGGACCTTCAATAACGCCGATGAAAGTATTCCTGTTTATTGTATCCTCAAGACAGGGAGGTTGGTGGAGTTATTCCGCGGCCTTCAGTCCTTCCTTTCCTGGCATTTGAGCCAATTCACCTTTCTGGAGCGGGAGCCTGACTTTGAATGTAGTGCCCTCCCCCACCTCACTGGTGACCTCGATACTGCCGCCGTGGGCCTCAACATGTTGCTTGCATACTGCCAGTCCGAAGCCCTGGCCATCCTTTTTTGTGGTGAATAGAGGTTCAAATAACTTCTCCATCTCCTTTTCGGGGATGCCTTTCCCCGTGTCTTTCACCGAAATTGTCGCTTCATCACCATCCCTGGACAGGGTAATGGTGAGATTTCCGCCCTGGGGCATTGCCTGAATGGCATTGGTTATGAGGTTGTTTAAAACCCTCCTCATCGATTCCGGATCAAGATTCACATGGGATAAAGGGTCTTGCGAAAGAAATTCCGGCTGGATGTTATCGGGGAACTCGGTCTCGGAAATCACTTCATTAACCAGCTTGCATAGGTCGGTTTTAACGGGCTCGATTTCAATGTCCTTGTTGAACTCCCTGATACCGGAGATCAGGGAATCCATATGCTCGACCTGTTCCTTGATCTTTTCCAGGTGTACCATGGCCTCGTTCCCTAAACTCTGGGAATCTTCATCCTTCAGGGCCTTACGGGCAAGGAATATGGAGTTGGTCATCACCTGGAGTGGGCTTCTCAAGTCATGAGCCACCATGCCAGCGGTTTGTCCGATGGCTGCCATTCTCTCCTTCTTTACCAGCTCTTCATGAGCTTCCTCCAGATCCCGGGTTCTCTCCTTGACTAGCTCCTCAAGGCGTTCCGAGTATTCCCTTAACTTCTCTTCTGCATGTTTTCGCTGGGTAATATCCCGGAATATGCCCCGTGTAGAGACCATTTCCCTCCCTTCCAGCTGTACATTGATGTTGCCCTCGACGATTATTTCCTTGCCGCTTTTTGACACGAACACGGTTTCCACATTGTCAATCGTTTCCCCGTTCCTGAGCCTTGCGAAAACCTCCATGCAATGTGGTATCTGGTCCTCTCGGAGGATATCAGTGAAGTTCATTTTCTTGGCCTCCTCCTCTGAATATCCGAGAGCCCTTTCCCATTTGCTATTTACGTAGATAAATTGGCTTTCCGAATTCACGGCTTGTATGAGGTCATTTGCGTTTTCGAAAAGATCTCTATACCTCTTCTCGCTTTCTCGGAGTTTTTCCTCCATTCTCTTTCTCTTTGTGATATCCTCAACTATCCCCCCGTATCTGATTATGCTACCTTGATCATCTCGTCTAATGACCGTCTTGTCCTCCACCCATTTGACCTGTCCTGATTTGGTCACTATTCTGTAAGGTGAATGAACGAAGTTCGATTCGCCCTTCTCGCTATGCTCCGTGACCTCGCTTTTAACCAGGGACCTATCATCTTGGTGGACCACTTCGGAATAGGGCACCCTGCCGCTGGTAATTTCCCCCGCCGTGTAGCCAAGTAGGTCCTTTACATTACTGGAAACGTATTCCACTGGCCATCCCTCCTGGTTGCGCCAGATAAAGGCCACGGCTGGGCTTCGATTTATGATGTCATGGGCCCTTTGCAGATGTTTTTCGAATTCTTTTCTCTTTGTTATGTCTCGTGCTATAGCTGAGGCGCCAACTATCTCTCCCGCTTGTTCTATGGGTGAGACGGTAAGGTTGATGTCGATTTCCTCTCCATTCTTCCTGATTCTCTTGGTTTCGAGATTGCCAACCTTATTTCCGCTTCTAATCTCCCCGAATATCTCTTGAAGCTCGTTTTCACGTTCCTTGGGGACTATTATGGAGATGTTTTTCCCGATAGTCTCTTCCTGGCTGTAGCCAAATACCTTCTCAGCTCCCCTATTCCAGTCCGTTATGGTTCCATCCAAAGTTTTTCCTATTATAGCGTCCTCCGATGACTCCACTATGGCGGCCAGTCTGGAGACCTTCTTGAGCATTTCCTTTCTCTCTGAAATATCCCGGCAGCTCCCATATACAAGTCCGTTTGGCAGGACCGTGGCGTTTAGCGTGGTTGGGACGGTTGAACCGTCCTTTCTGACCAGTTTGACTTCGGTGAACAGATCTTCTCCGTTTAGGAGAGCCTGGAAATTCTCCACGTTTTTCTCGATTTCCCCTCGAACTGAGATATCGGCAATGTTCATCTTTGTTAATTCATCAACCGAGTATCCTAACAGGTCACATGCCGCCTGGTTGACATATTGGTAGTTTCCCTCCTTGTCGGTGATGAATATGGCGTCTGGTGAGTTCTCCATTATGGTCCTTAGCTTCCGTTCGCTTTCCTTGATCCTATCCTGTGCCTTCTTTTGCTCAGTTATATCCTGGAGGACACCGTCGTAATATCCCTTTCCTTCCTGGCTCACTCGCACAACTGTGACCGATCCCCAGAATTCCCTTCCCTTTAGGGTTCTCAACCTAAGTTCCTGGTTCCTGGCGATCCCTCCATTTTGTAATTTTTCCCTCAACCTATCGCGTCTATCAGGTTCGGCATAAAGATCGCGGATGCTAACCGAAAGAAGATCTTCCTTCGAGTCAGCTTCGAAGATGTCAACCATGGCCGAATTGACTTCGGTGAAGTGGCCGTTCCTGTCTGGGGTGCTGCGATAAACCCCGGCTTGGAGATTGTCCACGAGGTCCAAATATCGTTGCTGGGTCTCAGCAAGCTCCAGAGCCATCGATATGTGCCTCGCCAGGTTCCTTACAGGGGGAATGAAATAATCTGCCATCTCCGTCGATGATACGGAAAGTACTCCAATGGTCTCCTTTCCAGATTTTAGGGGTGTGAGTATGGAAGTCTTGCTTGGAACCGCCCTGGATACCACTCTAACTACGGGTCCAGGAATGTCGAGGGCTCTCATGAAGGCCTCGGTAGAAGTGGTCATCGTCTTCCCGCTGGAGATTACCTCCTGAAGAGGAGTTGAATGCAGGTCGAAATCTACCGCGGCAATCGTTAGCCCAGTGACCCTCTCGGCAAATCGTAGTATTCCCGGCCTGAGTGATGTGGTCTCCACGTAAGCCCCCGAGCGGTCCGGGTTGAGGAGAAAGATGGTGGAACTAAGGTCGTCGACCTTGGAGAATTCCTCGGTCACTTTCTCCAAAATTCGCTTTCTTGAGTCGAGTCCGTGGATTTTGGTAGCGATTCTTTCCACTGTTTCAATGGATTTCATTAGGTTTGAGAAGGCATTTTCGCCCAAGTTGGATCTCCCGGGTTCAGAGTCTCTATCTCTTGTTCCTGGATAGATCTCTCTTTGCTCGATATTAATAGAATACGTAAAGCCACAGATAATCGGTCATTTTCGCAATTATAATCCTTTATTACTGTGATTATTTTTCTCATCGAAGAGTTAGAGCCATTTATCCAAGAAATTGAAGGCCTCCTTCCCGTGGAAGGAGTGCTCGCCTTCGAAAACCTCCAATCCGATCCTGTCTGGACAACCAAATACATCGTATATCTTACGGGCTTTTGCCACGGCTTCTTCAGTGGCTTGGTGAGGGAAGATGGTATCCTCATCACCGCTCTCCACAAATATCGGTCTGGGAGCGATGGGACCAGCCAGATCGTACATCTCGGCATACTCCAGTATTCCTGGGATGTAGTTGTCCATACAATGGGAAACGCTCATTATACTGTCCCTGAATGTATTGAAGTAGCCGCTAATGACGGAAACCGCAACCCTCTCATCAACTGCTGATAGATAGAAGGCGGTAGTGCCTCCCCCGGATATGCCCATGTCGGCTATTCTGCCGGAATCTACTTCCTCCCGGCTCTCCAGGTAGTCCAGGGCCCTTATCGCGTCATAGACCCTCCATCCGATCATTGTTTCGCCCAGCAGCAACGCGGCTCCCGAGGCGGGTTGACAGGATGAACTTCCAGGTCCTGATTGCCGGGCTCTTTCGTCCCTTCTGTGACCAAATCCGAATTGTTCGATGGCAAAGGTAGCATACCCCGCGTTGACGCATTGAAGTGCAAAGTCATTCTGATAGCCACCATAATCATCCCTCATCGAGCCATCCTCCTCGATGCCCACGATGTCATCAACCCCCCTGCCGTGACCGGGAAGACACAGTACTCCTGGGAGCGGATCCTTTGAGCTGGGTTTTGGGAAAAGAAAATAACCGTAGACCGTCATCTCCTCTCTGCTGTCGAAGAGAACTGTCTCCCTGGTGTATTCATCGAATTCGACCTTATGGATAGTGGAGGATTTCAGGGAGCATTTTGTTTCCGGGAAACCACCCATGAGCTGTACCAATATTTTCCTGAGATTTCTTTGCCATATCTCGGCCTCCTCCTTAGTTTCTGCCTCGAATTGCATGGAGGGGCTGTTCCTGTCGTATGCTCTCATGGTATAATTCAATGTGTCCAGGTACGGTTCGTCCATAGCCGAGCCTCTTCTGGATCATGTTGATAATTGTATCAGGTAAATAATAATGGAAAGAATGGAGATGATGAGCAGAATCGGTGAGGTGACGAAGGTAAATCCATTTCCCTCATATACATACAAAATAATGCTAGGTAATCTAAGGTCCTTCGAGAGCATAGATCCCAGGAGGGGAAGTACCATCAGGGAAATCCCTATCAACGTCAAAACCAGGCCAAGAAAGAATACCTGCCACATCTCATCTAGCACTTCGGAAGGCCCTCCCCAAATTTGCTTTGGTACCTCCAATTAATCGATAATTTCCAGAACCAGAACCCAATCCTGGTATATTGGTGGGTCAGGAGCTTCCCAACTCCCGTCTTCGTGAGGTTGAACCGAGCCTAGAGGGCTTGGTTTTCCCGTTTTGGGATTTATGTAGGTCGCCGAGTAATCCCCTTCTGGATCCAGCGATTTCACCTTAAACTTCCTGTGGGATGGCGAATATATCATCCTCACCTTGCCCGGTATTCCCGCGCAGTAGGGCTGAAAATAATCATCCTCGCTCCAGTGAGGCTCGACCCATTCCGGATGAGACTCGAAGTTCCACCACTGGTATCTCTCCAGGATCCTTTTTCCCATGGCAACATGTCTCGAACCGGGAAGAAGATACGCCTCCTGCCAGGGGGTTACACCCCAATTACCTCCATGGGGCGAGGGACCGAAAGGACGATCCGGTTCGTTTAGCTGCCAGATACCGTTTGCCCCGTAGGTGTGTCCTGCTGCCCCTGAGAGCATGGCCGACCAGAAAAGGAACCTCTGCATTTCTGATCTACAGGCCTCCAGTATGCCTTCATAGCAGACCTCTCCCACCAGGACTGGCATTTTTGGGGACATTGAAAGGGATTTAGTGGTGCTTTGAACATGCTTAGGGGCGCACCCGCGATCCCCATGCCCGGTCTGGAGCATATCGAAATCAAGTAGTTCGGGCTCCAGGATCTGGTCCCTCCCGATGTTGGTTGGGTGGATGGTCACCGGCCTGTTGTAAGGGTCGATTTCCTGGACGTAACGCGCCAATTCCGTCCACCCCTCCTTCAATGCGACGGAGTCTGCCTCCTTGTCAGAGGAAAGGTAGTATGGCATGCTCGCCTCTCCCGCTAGACACCAGGTCACCGGGTAGGAGCCCCATCGGGCAATCAAATTTCGCCAGTGAAGCTTCATCCGTTCTATCCCCATCCAGTTCAGGAAGTATCCCCAACACCCCACGATGCAGGGGGCCAGGCCTGATGAGGTAAGCCATTGAATCCTAAGGTCGGCCATGTCGAAGTAAGCGGGATTTATTCTGGAGTAATCATCCTCCCAAGGGAAACCGGCCTCATTCGCTCCACGCTCGTCGAAGGCAGGCATGTCCGGATAGAGACCGGCGACGATCTGGATGACGGTATATCCGTGCTTGATTCTGTCCTTGCCGAGGAGTTGGAATTCGGCTGGCCAGGAGAGCCTCTTGCACAGGCCCATCCACCACGTGTCGGCAAGCCAGAAGAATGGGGATCCATCAGCATGCTTGAAATGTCGCCTGTCCGGTGAGACCCTGAGGGGTCCATGCTTGAGCAGTTCATTTGACCCCCTGTATTCCGTGGCTTCGATCAATCCACTGATATCATGGAGATCCGAGTCCTCATGATTACTAATGGTATGGTATTTGTAAGTTCCTGGATCCGGGGGCGAAAAACGCACACGCCACTCATTTTCCCCTGCCCAGTAGCAAGGAATTATCCATTCCTTTCCATGTTCGTCACAAATATGAACGTCGAGCATTATCTGATTGAAGGGGTCATCGTAGTCGATTCCCGATGAAAATGACCACTCGGTAGTTACATTCTGGATTGCGCGTATCTCCTGGGGCATTGGTACACCGGATAGATGATTCTGGGATGAAAGAAAAAGATTACTGGCTGATCGATAGCGGTCGTCCCCTCAAAAGATATTTAGCTACGATATCAAGTTTTTAACGGGAAGGATAGATCATGGCCGGAAAGGAGTTCGACCTGGAACCGAGAGAGACTGACAGGATAGAAACCGAGAACAGAAAGATCGTTACCAAGTTCCCGGTGCCCGATTCGCTCCCAATTCTTGAGAGATTGAGGGAGTATGAACCAAAGTCCATGCGCGGGCAGCCACCAGTGGTATGGGACAGAGCCGAGGGATATAGAGTACATGATGCCTATGGCAACACCTGGATCGATTGGAGTTCAGGCGTGCTGGTCACCAGCGCCGGTCATGCCAGAGATCATATCGTGAATAGCATAGTGGATCAAACGAAGGGCAGACTATTGCATAACTACTGCTTCCCGAGCGAGGTAAGGTCCAAACTGGTGGAGAAACTGGTCTCCGTAGCTCCGGAGAAGATTGACAAGGCCTTTCTTCTCACCACCGGCTCCGAGACCACGGAGAACGCGGTGAAGCTGGGGCGTACTTATGGACAGGAGATTGATCCTTCCAAGAAGATTATCGTGACCTTTGAAAGGGCGTTTCATGGAAGAACTCTCGGTGCTCAGCTGGCCGGAGGTATCCCCGACCTCAAGGGCTGGATCAGGGACGTTGAGGCTGGTTTCGTACAGGTCCCCTTCCCGGATGGTTTCAGATGCGAGGACACGGATTTTGGACTTTTCGAGAAGAGTATTGAGGAAAAGGGCGTCAGCCCCTCAGAGGTCGCCATGGTGATGACCGAGACATATCAGGGTGGGGGTGCGAGCTTTGCACCGCCTGAGTATATGATGGAGCTTCGTAAGTGGTGTGATGATAATCAGGTTCTTCTCACCTTTGATGAGGTTCAGGCGGGATTCGGTAGGACCGGGAAATTCTGGGGATTTGAGCACTATGGGGTTGAACCCGATCTTATTTGCTGCGGTAAAGGGATAACCAGCTCCCTGCCCCTATCATGCGTGCTGGGTCGCTCGGAGATAATGGATCAATATGACCCAGGAACCATGACCAGCACCCACACCGGAAATCCTGTATGCTGTGCTGCGGCCCTGGCAAATATTGAGCTGGTGATTGGAGAAGATCTAGCCCGAAAAACCAGGGAAACCGGGGAAATTCTTCATTCCCATCTAAGGGAAATACACCAGAGGTATCCTGATGTGATAGGTGCGGTCCATGGGAAGGGACTGGTTGCAGGGGTCCATATGGTGGAGCCGGGATCCAAGGATCCGGACGGGGATCTGGCGTTCCGAATAGTTGAGAACTGTGTCAGGAACGGCCTTCTCATGTTCAGCCCCGTCGGTTTTGGAGGGGCTACGGTGAAGATCTCGCCTCCCCTGATAATACCGGAGGATGCGGTTGAGGAAGGGGCCCAAGTGCTGGACGAGTCCATAGAAAGCTCCATATCTGAGCAGTAAAATTTTCTCAGTCGGAGTATTTTTATTACTCTACAGACACCTGAAGCATATGAAGGACAAGTTAAACGTACTCCTTGTTGGTGGAGGGATGATCTCGGAAGAGGTAATCCTGCCCACCATATTCCAGGAAAGGCGTAAAGGCAAGATAGACTCGGTTTACGTGGCCAGCCGAAGACCGGCCACTATAAGCCATCTTAACGAGATATTTGAGGACGAGGAATTCACCGGTTTTCCCGACCCGGAGGGAAAGGATCCCCAATCCTCGTACCCGGAGTGCTATAAGGACGCCATGGGCAAACTTGATGGCCCTGGGGTGGTTGTGGTAGCCACCCCGGACCACCTCCATACTAAGATCGTAATCGATGCCCTTGATTACGGGTTCGATTGTATAGTGGAGAAACCCCTATGTCTCAAAACGGACGAGGCAAGGCGGATAAGGGAAAAGGCGAATCAAAATTCGGCCTATGTGTACACCGATTTTCACAAAAGACACGATAAGGCGATAAGGGCGGCAAAACACAGGTACATCCACGGTGGCTTGGGCCAGATGCTCCACGGCCATGCCTGGATCGAGGAAAAGAGGGAGATGTCCCTTGAGGTGTTCAAGCGATGGTGTGAAAAGAGCTCTCCCTTTGAATACATCGGGGTCCACTACGTGGATGCATACCACTTCATCACGGGGCTTAAACCGGCACGTGTGGTGGGATTCGGCCAGAAGAAGTTTCTTCCCGACCAAGGGAAGGATGCTTTCGATGCGGTGCAGGCGACCATAGAGTGGGAGGACGTGTCGGTTTTATTCGTTCAAACTTCATGGGTGCTGCCCGAGGGAAATCCGAACCTAACCAACCAGGGGCTACAACTGACCGGAACCGAGGGAACATACACCGCTAACCATGCAGATAGGAACTGTAATTTCGTAACTACCGAGGGAGGGACGGAGACCTATAATCCCTTCTTCTTCAAGCCATTCCCGGATTGGGATCAACCCATGAAGAACGAGTGGGCGGGATATGGAGCGGATTCCCTCATCCAACCCATAGACGATCTGATAGATATCCATGCCCAGACGAAGAATCTGGAAGGAGAAGATGCCAAGAAGGTAAGGACTCGGATGGTACAGGAGTTCAAAAAGACCAGACCTCTTCCCGAACAGGCATTGGTGGGCACAGCCGTCAACGAAGCAGTCAGGTTGAGTCTGGACAATGGCTCCAGTGCGGTGGTTTTTGATGAAGAGCTGGTACCTAGACTAGAGTAGACGGTAGGTATGACCGGCCATGGTTTCCAGGAATAAGATAAGGGTTTACCTCACCTGGTTTCTGGTTGCCTTGGCCATATTTGCCCTGATTAACCTGATGATTCTCAGCTTGGAATGGAGACCAGTATACCAATACAGGGAATTTTACCGGGAATCCCCCGCGCCGGAGAAGAGGTATATCGGAATTATCCGGAGAAATCCCATAGGTAAGGAATGGGTTAAGGTATTTATAGGGAATGACTCGGTACGCCTGGTGGACAAGGATGTGGAGCCGCCACCTGGATTCAGAGTTGTGAAGAGGGAATATTCATACCGCTTGGTGAGCGATAATCTCTCGGGAGGAGAGATTGACATTTACGGGGCGGGTGCTGATGTACGCCAGCTAAGATTACTATCCGGTACCAGGGTGGAGGTCATTGGAAAGGTTGTTTGGTATGAGGTAGAGGGAAGGAAGCTAAAGCGGGAGCTGTGGCCGAAGAGAGTACGAATGATTGGAGGAGATTGAGAACCCGCAGGATTCAGTACTTTAGCATTATGGAGATCTTGTGTTTGTCCCAGTAGTTCCTGTGCTTCATGAACATGTGGTGATTCAGGTCTTCGCGTTTGAACATTCTCTTGCATTTTGGACAGCGAACCTGATAGTCCTGCTTCTTACGGCGCAATAGACTGTAGACTACCTCATCTTCGTCGACGGACACGCATATCTCTATATTGTTATGGAAATATAGTAATTTTGTAGTATATAGGTGTTTATTGTAACGTTAGGGTTTATTTTAAACCATTTGCACTTATTTTAGGGCCAGGCTGCCTCGACCGCAGTGTCAATGATTAATTGGGAAGGGACCTGAGCATTAACCATGTATCCAGATATCGGTGAGTCAATCTCTCGGTTGACCTGAGAAACTCCTTGAGTTCTTCCATAAGATCGAGGGATTTCTCCTTTTCGCCTCTTGACTTAGCCAGTAGATACCGATATTTTAGAGAGGTCAAGGTGGAATAGTGTCCGAGTAGATCCAGAAATCTTTTCTCACGTTCATTCCCGCCCTCCATATCCTCCAGAAAACGGGAGAAATCATGCGATATCTCGATCATGCTCTTAAGATCATCTTGGCTAGATGATTCATCGAGTCCATGGTGCTGGCCCGTTTTCGGTGTGAGAAGTTCGTTTATATCAGATAGATACTTCTTGATTTCATTGGCGTTGTCGCCGAAACAGGACCGAAGATGGTCATCTACCAACTCAGGGAGATCCAGGTCGCGGTTCCATAAGGTATCGGCCATCACCGACATTAGCAGCCCGGTGGGGTAGAATGACCTCAATGCCTGGCAACTAATCAATCCATTGAGGTGGAGATCCCCATACCTTTCTATATCCTCCTTTATTATACTGGCGAAACCGATGGGGTCCATCCGACGGAGATAAGGTTTCCACATATAGTAGTCGAAGATGAAGCTATCCCCATCGAAAGAATCAAGCCAGTTCTTTCTTATGCCCACGAATTCGGAGTTGGTTCTAGGAGTCTTGACCTCGTTCAGTGACCACCCACCATCATTGCCTGAGCCCGAGCAGGATTCATCTGAAATGGCATGCATATAGCACCTGGATATGGGAGCGAACATATAGACCAGGCGATCCCCGGGGTCTTCAAGGGTTTCCTTCTTTGGTGGAGACAGGGTGTTCGTGTAGCACAGGAAGACGACCCTGGTCTCTAGTCCAGCACTGTTCAGTTTCTTTGCTACCTCGTTGATTAGCCTGGCATACCAATCGGAGGGCGTGGTCTTCCTGCAGGACTCGCATTCACAGAAATTGTTGGTGGTATCGGAAAGCCAAAAATGAAGGTAACTGACCTCGGGGTGTTCCTTTGCATATTCAACTATCTCGTCTGTAATCATCTGGAAGGCCCGGGGATTAGAATAGCAAAGCTCGGTGTTAATGGGTACATTTCCAAAGAAACCACGCTCCCCGTTTACGAGTGCCAGAAGTGATCTGGTTTCCTGGTCCGGTTGGTCCTCCGTCTCATACCAACCGAGGCCTTTGTATCCAAGACACTCTGCGGTCCACCCGTGTCCTACCCGATGCAGGTCCATACCCCGTAGCTTGAGCGCATCGATCACCTCCCCGTCTAACCGGAGTGAGACCTCCTCGTCAACGCTTTCCTCTTCTCCGTAATCCGGGTTGTAATCCCGATTGTAATAATTGCGCCAGAAATAAAGGGAGGTCTTGAACTGCAGGAAGAAGGAGTTCATCTTGTGCTTCGCCATCCAGTCAACCATGCCCAGGGCGTGTTTAATGGAAGGAGCCCCCTCGATGCATACCCCTCTATGGGAATAGGATGCCTTTTCGTTGATCCGGGTCTCAAATAGTCCTTTACAGTATGAAGCCGGAAGCACCTCTCCCAGATGACCTGGGGCAACCCACCTGGCTCCTAATCTTCTCAGCAGTTCATATACCGAGAAGAGAACGCTTCGGGGATTAGAACCGGTTATTACACATCTTCCCGAGTCCTGGGAAACAAGTAACTCATCTTCCTCGCTTTCCGGGCAGAGTTCATCGGCAAGAAGGCCACTGAAGCTGACACGTTCGGCGACCAGTACCTCGTTTTCCTGGGAACATGGTGAATCGGTTAGCTCCCGCCAGTCCCCCTCCGATTTAACGTGCCTGAGCTTGACGCTATCCCCGGTCATCCTCATCAGGCATCTCCTCAGTTCGGATGCCGCAAACCTAACCGGTGGAGGGGAAGGAAGCCTTACGTAGATACATATGGTCCGTTCATCGGGCATGGGTTAGAGATGGGTTGGTTACTAATAATCGTGTTCCAGGTGTAGGTTCAATCCACCGTTTTTGGCTTATCGACGACCATGCCGAAGTGCTTGCAGTAGTTGCCGTAGTATCTCCTTACGTGATGGACGCATGTCGTGCAGAGGTCCTTGACATAGGTCTCCTCACATGTACCGTCTTCCCAACGGTCGCGTTTTGGAACCTGTTTTTGCTCCTCTATCTTGCGTCCGGTCTCCACCCGGTTCTTCGAATATTTGAGCTTCTCGGGAAGCACCTGTTCCTGATCAACCCTGAGGGGGGTGGGGGTCCTAAGATGGTCCCGAATATAGACTAAAAGGAAGATGACGCCCAGAATTACGAACCCGATGACGGCTATACTTGAAAATTCAACAGTCTTGGTATCAAGGTCGTAGCCCATCCAGGGTAGAAATGCCACAGCCATGCTGTAAATAGCCGTGATTAGCAGTAGAATCCAGTAGGAGATGTATGATTTGCTTTGTTCGGACAATTCAGATTCTCGTTTTCTTCATCCTAATAAGCTGTTTTGTTCCAGGGACATTTATGCCAGCTAGAGAAACATTAAAGGCATCATGGCCTTGACTTTTTTCGATGGGGTCGGAAGGTAGTAACGGCTGGATGAATGCTCTTCTGAGGATAAACCTGAGCAAGGGTAGCATAAAAACTGAAAAAACCGACCGGGAAGCAATCAAGAAGTTCCTCGGCGGAAGGGGTCTGGGGGCTAGAATTCTCTGTGAAGAGCTAAGGAAGGGTATCGATCCGTTAGGTCCGCAAAACAAGATCATATTTGCCGTGGGACCCCTCACCGGTACAATTTCGCCAACATCCGGCAGGATTAGTGTATCTTCAAAATCTCCACTGACCAACACCATTCTGGATTCCAATGCCGGTGGCACCTGGGGACCTGCTTTCAAGAGGTCCGGATACGATGTCCTGGTAATCGAGGGAAGGGCCGAGGTGCCCTCGATACTAATTGTTGATAATGGGGAGGCCGAGATAAAGGGCAACCCCGAGCTGTGGGGAATGTCCGTACACGAGGTCAGCGAAAAGCTGGCAGAAGGTGACGGCGATAAGTACAAGGTTGCCTGCATAGGACCGGCCGGGGAGAAAGAGGTCCTCATATCCTCCATAATGTTTGATAAGACGGGAAATAGCGGCAGGGGAGGAGTCGCCGCTAGAGGGGGGTTGGGCGCAGTTATGGGTTCCAAGAACCTGAAGGCCGTCGTGGTCCGTGGCGATCAACGACCTGGCATCGCCGACAAGGATTCACTGAAATTTTTTGTAAAGGAGACCCGAAAGAAGCTGAAGGAGAGCCCCATAACCTCCCGTGCTTTGCCTACATTCGGAACCGATGTGCTAATGAACGTGATTAACGCTCATGGCATGCTTCCAGTAAGAAACTTCCAGAGGGGCTTTTCGGAAAAAGCGGATGATATATCAGGAGAGAGGCTTACCGAAACCATTCTAGAGAGGAGAAGTGCTTGCTACGGGTGTCCCATCGGTTGTGGCCGCAAGACCAGGACCGAGAAGGGGTCCGGGGACGGGCCTGAATATGAGACCGTATTTGCTCTAGGTCCTGAGTGCGACGTTTTTGATCTAGAGGAGATCGCCGAGGCCAATTACCTTTGCAATGATTTTGGCCTGGACACCATTTCAACTGGGGTTACAATCGGCTGCGCCATGGAACTAAGACAACGTGGCATCATAGATGATGATATTGAGTTTGGAGATTCCGAAAGGATTAAGCAACTGATCCGGGATATAGGCCAGAGGAGGGGAATCGGGGACGAGTTGGGGGAGGGGTCCAAAAGATTTGCGGAAAGCAAGAACGCTTCAAAATATTCGATGACCGTCAAGGGTCTTGAACTGCCGGCCTACGATCCGCGTGGTTCCCAGGGACAGGCCCTGGCATATGCCACCTCAAATAGAGGCGGCTGTCATTTGAGAGGTTATATGATAGGATGGGAGGTACTCGGAGTACCCAAGATGATCGACAGGTTTAACTGGTCGGGGAAGGCAGACCTCCTGGTCAGGAACCAGGATCTATACGCTGCCATGGACTCGTTGATTGTGTGCAAGTTCATGGGTTATAACGTTAATCAGGAGTACCTGGCACGGTTGCTCACGGCTACGACGGGAATAGAATACGACCAAGAGGATGTCATGAGGATAGGGGAACGAATATACACTCTGGAAAGGGGTTTCAATGCCAGGGAGGGTTTCACTAGGGAGGATGACCAGCTTCCAAGAAGGTTCCTGGAAACCCCCCTGGAGGATGGCGGCTCCTCCGGTCAAGTAGTAAAGCTGGACCAAATGCTGGATGATTATTACCGGATAAGGGGCTGGGATGAGGATGGATGTCCGACCGTGGAAACCCTGAAGAAACTTGATTTGGATTTCTTAATAAAATGAGATAAGGTGATCAATAATGGAGAAAGAGCTGAATGGCCTGGGAAAAAACCTCCAGGAAGAAAGGGATAGGATGCTAGAATTGTCATCGGCCGCAAAGGGTAGAAAGGCGTCCGATTTGAAGGCGGCCACTAGGCTCATGGAAAGATCCCTTTTCCATGTCCAACGGGCTTTGGGGGAGCAGGAGAACGAGGACTCGGTGCAGGCCCAGGAGGGGGAGATGCTGGACATAGAGATTGAAGAGGATCTACTGGACGCCAATAGGGAGCTGGCAAGAGAGAATAGGGAGCTGCTCAAAAAGCACGGGGTTCAGGCCGTGGACGTGATGGGGGCAATAGGATCAGGTAAGACTAGTCTAATAGCATGCTTGGTCGGCCATTTAAGGAACAAGTCGGTGGGCATGCTAGGAGGGGACACGGCAACAAGCATAGATGCCGATCGAGTTAGGGAGAGCGGAGCCATGACCGTGCAGATTAACACGGGCAAGGAATGCCATCTTGATGCCAATCTAGTGGCAAGGGCCCTTCAAAAAATAGATCTCAATGATTTGGACCTTCTTTTCGTCGAGAATGTGGGGAACCTGATCTGTCCCTCGGAGTTTGACTTAGGATGCGATAAGAGGTTGGTGGTGATATCGGTGACCGAGGGCGATAGCATGGTCGTAAAGCACCCTATGATGTTTGCAGATGCGGATGTGGTGGCCATCAACAAGATCGATATTCTGGATACCTTTGGAAGCGATCCTGACAAGCTGGAGCAGGACCTGAAGCAACTTAACCCCCGGGCGGTGCCTGTGAGGACCAGTGTTCGTACCGGGCAGGGTATAGAGGAGCTTATTGATAACCTCGACCTGGACTAGGTACCATCCCGATTCCGTTCAACGGTGATGCTTACCACCTTCATCTCCCTTCCGGACTGTATCTTTATGCTGGTGGACCCGCATTCACACTTCAGGGTAGGTGGGACCATGTGCAGTGCCGGGTCATCTACTTCCTGGTTCCAGGGGAATTCTTTTCCGCAGTTGCGGCATTTTAATATGGCGGGCTCCTCTTCGATCTGGAGCTTAGCTTCCTCGGCCAGGGTTCCCTCGGCGGCGACCTCAAAACAAAAGTTCAGTTGATCGGGGTTTAGGAGGGTGAGTTTTCCTATCTTCATTTTCACCGATTTGATCCTTATAGCGTCCTTTTTCTCAGCCGCCGGTATTATGGTTTTAACTATGGATGCCGCTGCCGAAAACTCATGCATTGATGATCCATGATCCACTATCTTTATATAAGAAACCCAAAATACATCCAACGGCAGGATGTTATTTATTAAAAGATCCTGGTGTGAATACCGTTAAAACAAGGGGCCGTAGGGTAGCCTGGTCCATCCTCCCAGCTTCCTTTTAAGGGATGGAGCGGGGAGCTGGTGACTCCGGTTCAAATCCGGGCGGCCCCATTTCACGTGGTCTATAAATGGAATTTATTGAATTTGATGAATCATTACTAGCGAGTTTATCCGAGGTCTTTCAGAAATCCTTTCCCCTTCATGACCTGTCTCTAGCAAGCCTGAAGAGGGTAACAACTGGTGACCCGAATTTCATTAGCGATGACCTGGTCCTTGCAGGAGATGGGGAGAAGGTGTTGGGGGCTGTATTGGGAGCGAGGTACCGGAGCAAGCCAGAATCAAAAGTGGGGGATGAAACGGCATACCTAAAGATGATATGCTCATTTCCCTTCGATCGGGATCTGATGAAAGGCTTGTTGGAAAGGATGGAGGGCCGGCTTCGAAAGGAAGGGGCCAGAAAGCTTGTGTATTCAAATTTTGCAAGTTGGCATCTATTTCCAGGGGTCGACCTGAGATACGGAGATCTGCTATCCTTTCTTTCGTCTGAAGGGTTCGTAAAGAGCGACCAATGCGTGGATTATGTGGTGGACCTTTCTGCATTTAAAGTTCCAGAAAGGATAGCAACCATGGAAGGGAGCATTCTGGCGGAGGCCATGTGTCTAAGATTGGCCAGGGAGAGCGAGAAGGAATGGGTCCGCAATTGGATTCAGGAGGAAAACGGGTTTAACTGGGCGTATGAAACTGCGGAGGCTATCGGAGGAAACGGTTCAGGAGTGTGGCTGGCCATGGACGGGGATGAGTTGGTAGCTTACTCGGTATTCGGCTCCCTGGAGCATCACTGGTTTGGACCTATTTACGTCAAGGATGAGAGGAGAGGAGATGGGTTGGGCTCCGTGTTATTGTTCAAGGCACTGGAGTCGATGAAGGATCTGGGCATATCCCGGGCGCTAATACCCTGGACCAGTCACCTGTTCTTTTACTCCCAGGTGCCCGGAGTGGCAGGTCTCAGGCATTACTGGATGATGTCTAAGGCTCTGGATTAAATGCCGGGCTAAAGCTCCTTCCCACACTTAGGGCAGAACTTGCTATGCGGTTCAACGGGAGCACCGCAGTGACGGCAAAAAGCCCTTCCCTGGGTGGGCTGTTCCTTTGTATCTTCCTCCCCTACCTGCTCCGCCGGTTCAGTAGGCTGGGTCTTGGAGGTTGCCTTGACCTCCTCCTCCGGTATGATATCCGGCTGTACGTAGGGACCGCCCTTTGTCGATTCCTTGTGATATACGACGGTGTTTGACATCCTGTCGGTGAATCTTTGTCTGGGGTCTCCTTCCAGTACCAGACCGCCAAGGACATCCAGTAGAAAAAGAAGGAAGTGTATCCTGGATACGTTTCTGATGAATGCATCCTTAATCAGCGGTTTATTTCCCTTCTGGTCCACGACCTTGAGCGCGAGCAGTCTTTTGCCTATGCTTGCTCCCCAAGTACTCTCGGTGGCTGCAAAATAGAGTATGCCAATTATCCAGAACAGGAATGCACCAACGCCGAAAACGCTGGCAAAGCCCAAGGGATTGTAGGAACGAGTTAGAAAGAAACCGGCCAAAGAGATGGCGGCTAGAGCCCCGTATATGACCGCCAGTATTATGCCATCTATCACAAAGGCTATAATCCGCCTGAACCAGTTCTCCTGAAGGGCTGAATCCTCCATGACGAGTTCAAATGGTGCTACCATGAGGGTCACTAATCTAAAACATCCAGGGATGGTTGATAAAGCTTGTGCAGGATGTTTTCCGAATAGAGGGAATATCAATTCCTGTAGATGGTTTCACACGCCGATATGAAATCATCTGTTTCCAGGCTATCTCCGAAGTGGCTTTCAAAAAAGCGAATGCCCCATCTGGTGGAGAGCCTTTCATCAATGGTATCCGGGAACTCAACACCGAGAGTAGCGTCCCTCAGAAGAAAGAGTCGATAATTTAGATCGGCCATTTCCTCTACTCCTCCCGGTGACCGCAATATACACATGTCAGTGGCAAATCCGCAATAAATCAAACTATTTACCCCTTCACTGCGAAGGAGATTATGGAGGTCCCTAGTGCTATACACAAGGGGCTCCCCCGGCTCCGCCTTTGCTATGCTCGCCCTATCCATCCCGCGTAGAGGGGACATGGTTTCATATGACCTGCCATGTGACCTCCAGGCGATTCTCTCCCTCCAATTCCTTGCCTCCGCTTCCAGTTTCCCGGGTATCGGATTCCGCCCCTTCCTTTCCCGGTTATCCTTGATGGTACTTGATTCAACGTGACAGACCATAATTCGTGCTTTTCGGGCGGCATCCATCGCAGGCCGAATGAAATTCTCCATTATCCTTACCGATTCCCGATGAACCTCGGGGAATCCCATACCCACCCAGTAGTTATCCTCGATATCAGGACCGTCACTACACCCGATGTTCCAGCAGTGCATGACCACCAGTGCGGTTTGACCCGCCTTTAGCTCGATGTCTTCGAATACAAATGCAGCTTTGGTCATGGGCACCGTTCTATAGTAGCGACCAACCAATCTTAGGACCAAGCTCAGCCCTTCCTGTTCCCGTCCGCTACGGTATTTATGATCCGTGATGCGAGTTGACAATCCTCGCTTTGCCATTTCTCACAGAAAGTCGACCACCGGATGAACTCATCCAGAAAGGCGGTGGCGTTGGGATACATCTCTTTCCGGTACCTATAATTCCTACTTGCCGGGGGATGGGAGTATGGATAGGCGTGATTCCTTGCCCTCTCCTCGAGGAATGTACATGCCAGGGGCATCAGGTAGTATTTACCCTGCCCCGCGCCGGGAATCCCTGCTTCCGACAGCTGATTGGCAAACTCCTCGGGACTGCAGCTGAAGTCCCCGCTGTCTATGGTCATCCCGAACATCCAACAGGAATAAACATCCAGGTAATCGGGCAGGGGCAGGGGGTAAACTCCGGGAATGCCCTCTATTAGCCCCGAGAGGAGTCGGGACATGCTGTCAATTTTCTTCACGTTTTCCTTGATATTCTCGAGCTGGGCCAGGCAGATGGCAGCGGTACATTGTGGCATTCTGTAGGCGTACCCGGGGGCTATGTGCTTTCTTCCGAAATGTGACTCCATCCTGGCTCCCCTGCTCTGTCCAATGAACCGGATCCTCTCCGCCAGTTCGTGATCATCGGTTACCACACATCCTCCCACGTCTGACCCCATGGTCTTTTCGGCGTCGAATGAGAAACCGGCCGCCTTGGACAGCGTACCGGCATATCTCCCCTTATATTCACCGAAAATAGCTTGACAGGCATCCTCGTAGACGATCAGGTCGTTATCCTCTGCAAGGTCATTGATGGGATCCATATCGCATATTATCCCCGTCTTATGTACAACGAGTATGGCTCGGGTACGGTCGGTTATGCAGGGCTCAATGGTCTCTGCATTAAGGTTTATGATCCCCGGCTCGGTGTCAGCGAAGACCGGTATGTAGTTCTCCCTGACCAATCCCTGTATGGTCCCGTAATCGGTTACTGGACTTACGATTATCTCGTCTCCAGGGTCGAAATCAAAGGCCGCGGCCAGTGCTGCCAGTGCGGGGGTGCAGCCTGGGGTGGCTATACAGTTTTCCACTCCCAGTTCCCGAGCGAAGGCAGTCTCAAAACGCCCGACCAAGTCACAGGTCAGGCCGCTATCTATGACCTCCTTCAGGTAGTTCATGCAGTTTCTCCCCATCATTCTCGGAAATGTGCTGGGGAGGTTCCCGGACATGTCCGGAAAGGCCTCGGCTCCGTATTTTGCCCTCTCCCTGCTCACCATATCATTCCCCACTCAAAAGGTAGTCTACGACACTGTTTGGTTCGGCTAGCCAGACGTCATCCGCTCCAATTCCAACTATTCTACTGAACCTTTCATCCAGTTCCTCCAGGGAACAATCTTTCCAGGGGTGGATTGGTTTGCCGGGCATAGGACAGTGGCAATAATCGATGATCCAACCGCCTGCCTCAATGGCCTGGTGGATCCTCTTGTAGGGATCAAAGGTTGAATAGAAAGGAGGGGGAAACTCGCTGTGTATTGGACAGCGACTTAATCGCATTAGGTCAGTTCGCGGGGTGTTTATATCGTCATATATGGTCATTATGGCGGAATATCCTGCCTTCTTGGCGGGCTGGAGCGAGGCGGGATAGCACTGGTTGCTACCTGGAACGCAGAATATCTGGATGGACATTCCCAGTATCTCCTCTAGAAGGTTCTTGGATTCCATTACCTCGAATCCGGCATTTTCATCATCAATTGGAGAGTGAGACATGCTGTGACAGGACACGCCCCAACCCTGGTCGACGAGTATTTGGATTTCCTCCTTGGACAGAATCATCATTCCATCGTAGCTGCTTCCCGGAACGTCTCTAGGCACTCCTATCTGGCTGGCAACCAGGCAGACATGGCCTGGGATCCCGTACCTCTGGTG
Organism: Hadarchaeota archaeon (SeqCode); assembly: GCA_964621445.1. Classification (GTDB taxonomy): domain Archaea; phylum CAYQAE01; class CAYQAE01; order CAYVLA01; family CAYVLA01; genus CAZUNO01. The sequence continues at coordinate 111,383 of CAZUNO010000007.1, forward strand.
TAAGGGAACCACGTACTCGAGCAGAGCTTTGCAGCCTTCATCATAAGTTATCGAATAGACCCACTTCTTGCCATTCTTCCAGGCCATCTTTACCTAACTCCCAATTACAGTAACCCTTGTATTGCTTTCGGTCGCATTAATCCGTGGCCTCTTTTGAAGGGTCCTCCACCAAATATGTTTTAGGAGACGTATCCCCCTATTATGGATGTGATTTGAATGGACGGAAGAAGCTTCAAAGGAAAAAAGTTCTGGATACTTAGAATCGACCCTGGAGAGGACGTTCTGGTATCCATGAAGGACTTCATTAGCCAGAATGGTATTCGCCATGGGGTAGTGGTCTGCGGGTATGGTACCTTCGCCAAGGTACGCCTTCATTGGGTTGAACATAACAGGTTCCCCACCGATAACCGTTTCGATGAATGGGAAGATGGAATCGAGTTGATGTCAATGAGCGGTCTCATCATCGATGGAGATCCCCATGTTCATTTCACGGCAGCAACTCCAGACGGCGCTTTCGGAGGCCATCTGGAGGAGGGATGTACCTGCTATGTGTTATGCGAAATATGCATAGTGGAGCTAGAAGGAGGCCCTATGAGCAGGGAAATAAGGGAAATCGCAAGGGATCCGCAGGGCAACCCTGTGGAGGGACCGCGCTTGATATTCGGTTAGATGGCAGCTTAACGGCACAATCGAGATTCCAACCACCAAGACCCCGGTAGAAACCATTGGTTCCAAATGATAAAAGAATAATCCACTACACGGGACGCCTTTTCTCGTCCCTTAGCTTTAGATAGGTACCGGAGAGGGCGCTCTACCTTGGAGAGTCTCTGTCTAGGACCGTCGGGAAGTTGCCCTCGAATTTTCACTATCTCTCTATTTCAAGCCAAGGTACCTGCACCAGCACCGGTATATGGGTTTCGATGGGGTGCTCCCATACGCCCTGTTCACCGAAGGCTTCTCCGTGGTCGGTGGTAACCACTACTTTCCCCTCGATTTCTTCGATGAGGCGGGAGGCACATTTAAGGACGCTTCTCATATTATCCTCATAATAACTCTGGAGAATATCCTTGCCCCCGCTAAACAGAGCGGATAGAATAGCCTTTGGTCCCATATCCAGCCACATGCCGAGTTTCATGATGCTCCTTTTTCTACGAATCAGTCTTTCTAGCCGGGGGACCATCCATCTCCCGAGGGATGGCATTATTCCATTTCCATCGGGGTTTATTCCCTTTCCCTCAATCCCGCTCCTGATCTGTTTGAGTCTTATCCCCCTCCCCGCGGCAAGGTAGGGAGAGTGAGGTTGTATATAATGAATTATTGTCCTGGTATCATCTGGCCTGGACAAGAAGGCATCGTTGACGTTTCGCGGGGGTACGGTGCCCAGCCTATCGTCCCAGCCAAAATCCCAAACATCCACTATTTCGGAGAAGTGATCCGTCGGTTTCCACGTGTATTTACAGGATGAACCCCAGAAGCTCTTATTGAGTGGAAGTCCCTTGCTGTTAACATATGGGTTGGCAGAGAAGTAGGTAAATTCAGTCTGGCCGGAAAACGTTTTGGCAAGCCAATCCGGTGTTGATGACCCCCTGCTCACTCTTTTCTCCAAATCACCATCTAGATAATCCCGGTAGACTCGCTCAAAGATATCGTAACGGCATGCATCCAGTATCAGAAGATAATCCCAATCCTCATTGGCAACATTCTGGTCCTGCATCCTACCATCTGGTTTTGCTATCCAACCGGTGCTGGGCGGGAATAAGTGTGTTTCCACTTATGATTCCTTATGGCGATGAAGTCATTCTCAGAGATATGTTGCTAATGGAGAAACATACGATTCCTTTTTAATTATGGATCCAGATTTTCTTGAAGAACGCGATCTCGAAGGTAGTTCAATGGTCTGGAATATACTAAAGAGGGTGGTCCCGATTCTGGTCGGGTTAGCCATCTTTTTAGCCATGCTAGGTTTCCTGAGCATTGAGGAAATACTCGGTAATCTTGCAAATGTCGATCCCTTGCTCTGCCTCCTTGCCATCGGTTGCATATTCTGTTCCTCCATTCTCTGGGCCTCGCGATGGAAGCTATTCGTCGATCAGGGAGGAACCGAAGTTTCCAGGATGGAGCTTCTAAAGGATCTGCTGGTAGGGATGTCCATCAATAACCTGACGCCCGTGGCCAAGTTGGGGGGAGGTCCGGTTCGGGCCTATCTATTGGAGAAGAAGGAGGGTATAGAAATGAAGGTCGGCCTGGCAACGGTAATGGCGGAACTCACGGTTCTTTTCCTGGTCATGGTAGGTTTGGTGGTTTTGTCGGTGTTCCTGGTGGGAACGGTGATGGACCCTCCCACTTGGCTGGTGGTGCTACTAGTACCGTTTGGCATTCTTTCATCCCTGGCTTTCATGGGGATACTGGGGGTGTATTCAAATAACCAGAGCATCGTGAGGCTAATGGAATGGCTGGGATCCAGGTGGGAAAGGCTAGAGTCCCACCATTTCAGCGTCATGGGAACATATCGGGGGTTTCAGAAGGCCTTCAGCAGGTGTTTTAGGGACAAAAGGGTTTTCGCAAAGGCCTTAGGATATACAATACTTGCCAAGGGATTCGATTTCGCCAAGTTCTATCTTCTGTTCAACGCCCTGGGATACGGAATAGGTTTTGGTAAGATAATGGTGGCTCTGGGCCTTGGTTCCGTTCTCCTTTCCCTTCCCACAACTCCCGGGTCGCTAGGGGTGTATGAGGGAGGTATAGTGTCGGTGCTCGCCCTTCTCGGTGTTCCAGCCCAGATATCGGCGGCGGGGATATTCATCGATAGGCTGGTACTGTACTGGGGTGTTACCCTTGTTGGGGGATATCTGGGGACGAGGTATGGGATAGATATACTGAAAAACAGGAGGTTATGAATCGGAAGCGGGTAAATACCAGAGTGATATTAGCCCGCCAGTTTTTTATCCAGGTACGGCATAACCTTCCCATGGGCGGTAGGCCGGTTGAATCGGTTCTCGGGCCGCTGGTCCTGTTGCTCCTGGTCCTTCCCTCGGGAAGCGGGCCACCCCTGAGAGAATATGCTGCTTCGTGATCGGTGACTCGGTAACCGCCCCCTGGAACCCTTTCAGCTCACTATTCGTACAGGACCCCCTCTTTCGTTACAGCCTCTACCCCCTGGGGCACGTTTCCAACCAGGAAAAGAGGAAGCTAGATCGCGTTTACTACCCCCGCACCGGAGAGATGCTTGCTGAGAGCTATGACTTCATGGTTTTTAGGGACGCCCGCGTCACCCATTTCACTCCTCGACAGTTCAAGGACCTGGAACATGTCTTCCGGGAGGAAGGCATGGGGTCCGTTGCCGTACATAGTCTTTCATGGAATGTTGCCTGGCAGCCGACTGTGCTTATTGAACTATCTCCCATTTCAGAGTACGAGTTTAGATTTACTATCCCATGGAGGGTAAGAATAAGGCGCTCTGCTGATATCTTCCTTCCCTTCCTGGAGCTGGGAATCGAGAAGGCGGTAGGTGAGGAATACGGGCTGATGAAGCCCAAACCCGGTGCCAGGGTGTGGGCCGACATGGTTCCTCAGGACCAGCCCTGGCTTGTATCCTGGAGACCCGGAGGAGGAAACCCAGGAATGAGATGGGCGTTCGCCGACAAATTCGACCCTTCATGGTGGGGTACGGCACCCGGTGCCAAACAGGATAATCCCTATGCAATTGATTTTGCCACCAATCTCATTCTGCACTCTCTTAATAGGCCTTTAATCAGCGACATTCATGCAATAAGATATGCCAGAAATCTCTTCTCGACCCTGAGGTCACAAAAGCTCCTGGTTCTTTCCATGCTATCCTGGGCTGAGAACTTCGGGGCAAATGTATTGCCCATTTCCGAGCGTCTCAGCCATATTGAGGAGCAATCGGAAGATGCGGTGGATTCATATCTCGAACAGGATTATGACTCGGCCACGGAGTTCCTCGCCTTGCTGGACGATGTGGTAACCGATATCTCCGAACAGGCGAGACGTCTAAAGGATCAGGCCCTATTCTGGGTCTTCGTCTCCGAATGGTTGGCAGTCACATCGGTTTCAATCCTTGCAGGCCTGGTCCTGTGGACCTTGATGGTGAAGAGGAGACTATATAGACCTGCCAGGGAAACCAGGCTGACCCGAGAATGATCGCCCCACCCGCCCAAACTTATATAGAAGAAATGAAGCACTATGAGAGTGCACAACAGGATAATTATCCTGCTAACCTCTCTGGTGTTACTATCATCGGCCAGCGTGTTTAGCTCCCAGTCCATCGTCGACGTGCTATATCTCTGTGGTAATAGCTGGAATATAGGGGGACATAGAAGGGATATACTGATGAGGGCGGATCCCTCGCTTGAGGTTGATGGGGTGCAGACCGTTGCCCCCTATCAGATATGGGACGGCACCATAAACCCCTCCGAGGTTAACAGAAAGCTGCGAATATACATGCCGAGGAACTACGCCCACATGGCTGAGAAATACGATCTAATCGTTCTACATGACGTATGCCACGCACATCCGCTTGAGGCGGGGGTTCTTTTTGACCGGAAGTGGATTCACTGGATGGTTAGAGGGCTCGAGGAAGGGGACATAAACCTGACCATGTGGGGCGGCGACTGTTGTTGGGGAGGTCAGGGGGAGCAAAGGAACCCCTCCTGGGAGGAAACGAGTCTAGCACCCGTCTTGCCCTTCAATTCCATAGGTGGGTATTACCCACCGACATTCATCGGGATTTACATGAGACCCCGGTTCGTGGATCCCGAACATCCCCTCAACCGTCTTCCATGGAAAAATGCACCGGGAATCGGGGTGTTGAATGCAGTTTCGGTCAGGCCTGGTGCCAACCTGGTGGCGGAGGCAGTATCCAATACCGCCTCATATCCCTGGATATCTTGGTGGATATGGGATCAGGGCAGAGTTGTGGGAGAGACCCAGGTGTTTAGCAGCCTCGGTGCGGGGGAGGTGATGAGAGAGGAGTGGGAATGGTGGCAGGACTTTGTCATTTATCTCGCCTATTTCTCCGTCGGGAAGGAAATTCCAGACGATGTAATCTTGGCTCATCGGTTAAGACAGGAGATCAACCTCTACATTACCAAGAAGTCCATGCTGGTTTCGGTTCTGGAGTTCGTCGAGAAACTGGGCGCTCGAACGGTGACCCTTTATGAAGAACTTGAGGATATCAATGGATTGAAAGCTAGTGCCGAGGAATACTATAGAGATGGTAAGTATGATGCTGCCGCCGAGACTTTCGAGGAAATGGAAATGGCCTGGCAGGGCCTTGATGCCAAGGCCATCGAGTTGAAGGATAACGCTTTGACGTGGATATACGCCATTGAGTGGTTGGTGGTATCCGCGGTTTCGTTGGCCTCGGGCGTTGCCATATGGACCCTGATGATCGGACGTAGGTTTTATCGTGGTGTGGGCATCACGAGATGGGACTAGAATATGGAAATTTCAAGATAAATCTGGCCCTCCCTTCCAATGGACGATAAATTTGTTAAATACGGATTTACCCATATTCAGTGCCCGGAAATGAGCAATGACCAGCCCGAAAGGCCAAATATCCTGTTCATAACTGCCGACGACATGAATTATGATTCCCCCGGGGCGTGTGGGTGCGGGATTTCGAATATAACACCATACATTGACCAGCTGGCCAGGGAAGGAATACGATTTGAGAACGCCCACGTGAACATCGCGGTGTGCATGCCCAGTAGAGAGACCCTGATGACCGGTCGGTATCCGCATCGTAGTGGTGGGGAGGGATTTCAACCCATTGCCATTGACGTTCCGACACTGCAGGAACAGCTCAGCAAGGCAGGTTACGTGAACGGCATAATGGGAAAGGAGACCCACCTGGCGCCAAGAGAGAAGTTCTGCTGGGATTTCCTGGTAACCATGGAACAGCTGGGTAGGGGCCGTGAGCCTGGGCTTTACAATGAATATGCCCGGGAATTTTTTCAGAATGCAAAGAGAGAGGGAAGGAACTTTTTCCTGATGGCTAACTCTCATGATCCCCACAGGCCGTTTGCGGGCAGCCAGCAGGAGCGGGAGAAGTGGGGAAATGACCCTCCGGGCTATAACCGGAAGATAGATGAGGAAGAAGTAGAGGTACCGGGTTTTCTGCCCGACATTCCAGATGTCAGGAAGGAGATTGCTGAGTACTTCACCTCAGTTCACCGCTGTGATGAAAGCGTGGGTGCGGTTATCGAGGCCCTGAAGGAGATCGGGCTCTACGAAAGCACTCTGATAATGTTCCTGAGTGATAACGGAATGGCCCTGCCTTTTGCTAAGACAAACTGCTACCTGAATAGCACCAAGACGCCATGGATCGTCAGCTGGCCGGGAAGGGTGAAGCCCAAAACCGTTGATCGGAAGCACTTCATCTCGGGCATAGACTACATGCCAACCATTCTCGAGGCGGCGGGTTTACCATCAGTACCCGGGATGGACGGTTTCTCCTTCCTCCCCCTGCTATTTGGAGAGGATCAGGCACATCGCAGCTTTGTTTTTACGGAATTCCATGAAACGGCCGCCAATAGACGGTACCCTATGAGGTGTATTCAGGATCGGGAATACGGATATATATTCAATTTCTGGGCCGACAGCGAGACGGTATTCAGGAACGAATCCCAGAATGGACGCACCTTCAAGGCCATGAAGGTTGCATCTGAATCGAATGACCAAATCAGGGATCGCCTGGACCTCTTTCTTTATCGGGTTCAGGAGGAATTTTACTACTTCAGGGATGACCCAAACGCGCTGGAGAACCTAGCTTGCTCCGAGGAGAGGGATAGAATCGAGAAATACAGATCATTGCTGGCCGACTGGATGCGGAGAACAAGTGACCCGGCGCTGGAGGCCTTTGAGAACCGGGGATCCACACGGTCCATAGAACGGTTCATGGAAAAACAGAGAGAGAAGGCTAGGATCAACCATCGACGTAAGCTAGAGGCACGAAGAAAATGAGGGAGGCCCTGATTTGAGCGAAGATGAACATCAGGTGGATCTAGATAGGTGCCTAGTCCTGCCATGTAACGAAATCAACCTAGATCCAATTGACCGTGAGGGACCAATCATAGACCTCGGGGGAGGAGGGGAGGGAATAATCGGCCTGATAAACGGCTCCAAAGTTATTGCCCTGGATATGGACCGGGAAGAACTCGAGGGAGCAAGGAACCAGGCTCAGGACGTGATCATGGATATTAGGAGAATGGGCTTGATCCGGGGGTCAGTTCCCACTGTGGCCTCCTTTTTCACCATGATGTACCTGCCCAGAGATGCGTGGAAAGAGGTATTCTCGGAGGTAAGAAGGGTTCTAAGGCCTGGTGGGGAGTTCTGGATCTGGGATGCGCGTTTTAGGGTTCCTCCGAATTGTGAAAAGGATGCCCAGGTGATACTCCTGAGAATTACCGATCCCCAGGGAACGGAGATCGAAACCGGGTATGGATGTACTCTTCATAACCAGGATATGGAGGATTTCGTCGGACTTGCGGAGGATGGTTTCAGGGTCATTTTCAGAGAGAGGAAAAAGGACGTTTTCCACCTCAGACTAAGGAAGACCTAGATGTTGGAATCGCTTCAAAAGACAGCGACGATTTATGAGCAGGTGACCGAATTGCCGGAGTGGAATAGGGAGTTGGATTGAATGGATCGAGAGGAATTCAGGCGGTATGGACACGATGTGGTTGAATGGATGGCGGATTATCTGGAAGATATTGAGGATTATCCAGTGATGTCCCAGGTTGATCCCGGGGATGTAAAGGAAGGCCTGCAGGCCAGTCCGCCGCAAGAGAGCCAGGAAATGGAGGAAATTCTATCGGATTTTGAGGACGTCATAATTCCGGGGGTAACCCATTGGCAACACCCCTCTTTCTTTGCCTACTTTCCGGCCAATAGCAGTCCCCCATCGGTTCTGGCCGAGATGCTAACCGCCGCCCTCGGGGTTCAAGGAATGATATGGCAAACGTCCCCGGCGGCCACGGAACTGGAGGAACATATGATGGCTTGGCTAAGGGAGATGTTGGGGCTCCCCTCCTGTTTCGAAGGGGTCATACAGGACGGCGCCTCAACCTCAACCCTGTGCTCGATTCTATCCGCCAGAGAGAAGGCCTCCGACTACCGCATAAACAAGGAGGGCATGAGCGACATGGGGGCAATGACCACCTACTGCTCTACGGAAACCCATTCATCAATCGAGAAAGGCGTGAAGATCGCAGGGCTTGGAAAGGAGAACCTCAGGAAGGTGCCCGTTGATGAGGATTATGCCATGATCCCGGGTGAGTTGGAGAGGTCCATCGAGAATGATCTTTCCGAAGGCCACCAGCCGGTATGTGTGGTAGCCACCTTAGGCACCACTGGTTCAACGGCAATTGACCCCCTGGATGAGATAGCGGACATCTGCGATGAGCACGATATATGGTTGCATGTGGACGCCGCCTTGGCAGGTACCGTTCTCATTCTTCCCGAATACAGATGGATGATAGAGGGTATCGAGAAAGTGGATAGCTTTGTTTTCAATCCTCACAAATGGATGTTTACGAACTTCGACTGTTCCGCATACTTCGTCCGCGATGCCAGGGATCTGATCAGGACATTTCAAATAACCCCGGAATACCTGAGAACTGACAAGGACAGAAAGGTGAATAATTACCGTGATTGGGGAATTCAGCTGGGCAGAAGATTCAGGGCCCTGAAGCTATGGTTCGTGATCCGGAGTTATGGGGTTAAGGGACTCCAGAAGTTGGTTCGAAAACACATAAACCTGGCCAAGGAGATCCGAGAAAGGATCGGGAGGGCCCCTGATTTCGAGCTTATGGCCCCCGTCCCCCTGAACACCATATGCTTCAGATATAATCCAAGGAGCTTGGAGGACGAAAAAACACTGAATGAGATCAATGAGGAGCTGTTGTCCAGGCTGAACAACAGCGGAAAACTGTATATGACCCATACCACCTTGGATGGCAGGTACACGATTAGGTTCGTAGTGGGACAGACATATGTGGAAAGTGATCATGTGGAGAAAGCGTGGGATTTGATACAGAGAAATGCGAGGTCAATTTTGGAGGAACCGGGTACATAATTTTTCCTGGAGATAGCTGTTTATCGAAAGGTCTTTTCAACCCCGTATGTGAGGATTCCCCATGAAGGGATGTGCCGGTGGAGTCCTTTCCTGGTAGTGTGGAAATTACCCCACCACCAGCAGTAGAATCCCTAAGGGAAGCAAGTGAGGAGGTGGTTCATTACAAGTTGATTCCTCCAAGTCAACCATCTCCAGGCCTGGGTATCGATGATTTGGATATTTCTCGACCACTGGTGTTGGCCCTAAAGAGCTGTGGAATTACCAGATTGTATCAATTCCAGGAGGAAGCAGTGCAATCAATTCTGGAGGGCAAGGATGTCATTATATCGGCTCCCACTGCCTCGGGGAAGACCGAGGCCTTCACAATCCCAATTTACCAAAGCATACTGGAAAGAGGTGAGGTGGGCGTTCAGGCCCTGGTGATTTATCCGAACAAGACCCTTAGCCGGGATCAGCTCAAGAAACTCCGCCATCTAGCCAGAGGCACTGGGATAGGAATAGAGGTATACGACGGGGACACCGGGAGGGATGAAAGGTCCAGGATAAGGTCCAATCCTCCTAATGTCCTTATCACCAATTTTGACATGATACATTTTCACCTTTCCAGAGGAACGAGGTTTTCTCGGCTTATTGAAAGCGCAAGATTCGTAGTTATCGATGAAATACATACCTACAAAGGTGCTTTTGGCTCCAATGTTCATTTCATCTTGAAGCGGATGAAGCGCGTGTTTAGAAATAGATTTCAGATTATAGGGGCCAGTGCTACCATAAGAAATCCCAAGGAATTTGCATCAGCCCTTTTTGGGTCCGAACCCAAACTGGTACTATGCGAACGGGGAAAACACGGTCCTCTGCATTTTTTCATGATGTATCCCGAGGGAAGATCAGATAGAACGATGCTGGCCGACGTTCTCTCGGAAGCTGTTAGAGGTGGGATGAAGACCGTATTGTTTTCAAATTCCCACAAAGGGGTGGAATCTCTGGCCCAGATATCCAAGGAAAGGGGAAACCTCGAGGTTGAGGTTCACAGGGCCGGTCTTTCCTACAGCCATCGGAGAAAAGTGGAGGATGGATTGCGGAAGGGGAATTTACAGGCAGTGATTTCCACTCCAACTCTCGAGCTTGGGGTGGACATCGGGGATTTGGATGCGGTGGCTTCCGAACTTGTCGGGATTACCTCCTTCAAGCAGAGGATAGGCAGGGTGGCCAGGAGGGGACAACAGGGCCTGGCGGTATTGGGCTTGCGTGCGGATGACCCAATCAGCTCTTATTATAGAAATCATCCTCAAGACTATTTCAGGGATGTGGACCCCGGTTATTGTGAACCAAGAAATCCCGTGGTGGCAAGCCACCAAATCATTTCCGCAGCCATGGACAGACCAATCGGATATAACGAGTTACCAGGGTTTAATGAGGTTAAGAACTCCCTTGAATCGGAGAGTTTACTTGATGGGCAGGACGGGGGTCTACGTGCTACGGCCAAAGGGATGGCCAAGTTAGAGGAATATTCCATCCGGGGAATGGGGCAACGTGTGGAGATATTGCATTCAGGGAGGAGGATCGGGTTTAGACATATGCCTTTGGCGGCAAGAGAGCTTCACCCCGGAGCGGTGTACCTACATGGAGGGGAGAGATACAGAAGCGAGTCATTCACCTTCGACGGGGAGACCGGCAGAGCTGAGGTCACCCGGCTTCCCTCCAGGGGTAGAACGCGTACCGAACCCAAGCGGGATTCCAGCCCTCGCATTCTAGAAATCGTGGCCCGAGATTCCATATTCAACCTGGAAGTGCTGTACTGTCGTCTAATGATGCGTGAAAAGGTTGTCGGGTACTACACCGTGGACATTTATGAGGACAGGATTACCGAGCGGAATTTACTAGAGGACCCCATAGAGTATGACTTCCCGACCCTGGGTCTGGTGTTTAAGGCACCGGAGCCTGGGGAGCGATCCTCTTCATCGGCCGAGGGCCTTGTTGGTAGCTACCATGCCCTGGAGCATGTCCTTCTGGAAAGCAGCGACATGCTGACCGGTGGGGGCAGCCGGGAGATAGGAGGGGTGACCATGGGAAGTACCGGGGTGATATTTGCCTATGACGCCGCCCGAGGAGGCACCGGCATATCTCGGCTGCTTTTTGAAAGGTTCGAGGAAGCATTGAGACGCTCCCATGCTGTATTGGTTGAATGTGGCTGTGAGAAAGGCGACGGCTGCCCCAATTGTACATATTCCTTCATGTGCGGAAATAATAACAAGCCGCTGGATAAACCAGGGGCAATTAGCTCCCTGGAAAAAATCATGGATGGGGAGAGGACCTGCGTTCCCGATCGAGACTATTCGGAGCTGGAATCCGTTGTTTAATCGCTCTGGAACCCAAAATTTTCTGAGCCGTGTCAAGAGAGTTGATGTTGCGGCACCGTATCTTCGGGGGGTTTATGGTGGGGTCTGGCTCAATTAGGGTCGTGGGTAACGAATGCCGCTTATTGAGATATTCAAGAAATTCAAGTGGATACTCCCTTTCCATGGCCTTCACCACTTCTATATCCTCTTACTACCGCCACTCTTCCCCCTGCTCAAGGCCGATATAGCCCCCTCATATACCATGTTGGGCATATTGAAGGCGGCATTCACGGCAATGGGCTTCCTAATGATCCTCTCGGGCCGACTGACCGATATTATCGGTGAACGAAAGACGATCCTCCTCGAATTCAGCCTAATCCCCATATTCATGATTCTCTGTGGCCTGGCATCTTCCTATTGGATGCTTCTGGTTTTCGTGGCCGGCTTTGGTTTTTCCAAGATAATGTATCACCCAGCAGGATTGTCCTATATCTCAAGAGGCATCGATCGAAAGCTCAGGGGCACGGCCATAGGAGTACACGAGTCCGTTGGAAATATTGGGGGCGGTTTGGCGTTCATTGTCTTGGGTTCCTTGGGGGAGTTACTGGGCTGGAGACGGACTTTTATGGTAATGGCCATTCCAGCCGCAGTTCTGGTGGTCGCTAACCTCATTTTGGGAAATGGTTTGGAGGATGGTGGCAGGTCATCACCCAGGACCACCGTGGAGACATCCCAGGAAACCGGTCGTACGGGAATAAAGCCTAAGAGAATCTCCGCCTTTTACCTACAGGTTGGAAGTAGCACCCTGAGTATTTTGGCCCTTGGTGGGTTTGTGTCCTTTCTTTCGAGTTTTCTATACGAGATTTATGGATTAGGGGCTGCATTAAGCGGTTCTCTGGTGGGTTTAGGATATCTGGGAGGGGTTCTGGGGAACCTGATCGGAGGAAGAATCTCCGACAGGTTCGGGCCGATCGTCACATATAGCGCTTTCACTACCCTTTATGCGGTTCCAATCTCTGCGGTGATATGGTTAAGACTCCCGTTTTGGGGACTTCTCCTGGGCCTGCTTCTATGTTTCTTCCTCAGATCGGTTAGAAATCCGGCCGATAAGGCATTATTGGCCGATAACTCACCACATGAAGGCCGTGGAAAAGCTTATGGGCTACTTTTTGCGGCATACACCATGGGATCACTGATTTCTGGCCCACTTTTCGGATTTCTAATAGATAGTTATGGCATGATACCAGCTTTTTCGATTGTCCCTGTGCTTTCAGTGGTCTCGGCCCTTGTCAGGTATCAAGTTAAGAATCTTGATGATTGATGAAATGCAAAGAAAGATAAGCAAAACCTGGAACTGGTTCCGGGGTAGAGATCATGGAAATTACAGATAGGATGAATTGGTGGCTAAATGCGCGCTTTGGAATGTTCATACACTGGGGAGTATACGCCATACCGGGGAGAGGGGAGTGGGTAATGTATCACGAGCATATGTCTCCGGATGAGTATTCAAGGCTGGCAAATGATTTTGACCCCCAGGATTACGATCCCCGTGAGTGGGTTGAGGTTGCCGAGAATGCTGGAATGAAATACATGGTGGTCACCACTAGACATCATGATGGGTTCTGTCTTTTTGACAGTGAAGTCTCGGATTTCACTGCTCCAAAGACCGGCGCCGGGCGTGATCTGATCGCTGAGTTTGTTGAGGCCTGCCGCGAGAGGGGAATGCGAATTGGTTTCTATTACTCCCTTGTGGATTGGCGTTTTCCTGGAGTGCTTCCCAGAACGGTTGAAACTCCTGAGTCTTCATGCCAGAAGATGGTCAATCAGGCGCATGACCAGGTACGGGAACTCCTTACAAATTATGGTAAGATAGACATCCTTTGGTTTGACGGTATGTATCCAAGCGGTTCTGATTTATGGCGCTCTCGAGAGCTGATTGATATGGCTCGAAACCTTCAGCCCGAGATCATTATCAACAACAGGGCGGGGGTGGAGGCGGATTATTCCACGCCTGAGAACCGAATACAAAGTTACGAACGCCCGTGGGAGTCGTGCTATACCATGAATCGCACGTGGGGTTACGCGCGTCATGACCACAACTACAAATCACCGGCCGAGATACTGGGGTTACTTTCCCTTTGCGTTTCCAAGAATGGAAACTTGCTTCTAAACGTAGGTCCCAAGGCGAATGGAAGATTCCCTTCACAGGCCGTGCTCAGGTTACGTGAGGTCGGGAGATGGATGGAAAATAATGGGGAGGCAATATACGGGACCGGACCTAGCGAAATCGTTGCCCCAGCCGTGAGCGTCTCCACCCAGAAGGATAACAAGGTTTACTTCCTGATCCACAGGTGGCCGGGGTCTACACTGAGATTCGCGTGGTGTGGAAGGGAACCGGTTTCAGCAAGGGTACTGGGTAGGGATGAAGAGCTGGATATAGAAAGTGAGTCGGATAAAGTTTGGCTCAGGGGCCTTCCGGAATATCCTCCTGACCCCCATATGCCCGTGGTAGTATTGGAGTTCGATGGCGAGCCCCGTCCCTCAGCTCCGGGATATTCCTGAAAATCATTTAAGGCCCTACTTTGCATGTACGTCTGGATGTATCCTAATTTCTGGGCTATGCTCCCTAATCCAAGTAAAGCCCCTCGGCGGCGGTGAGGTTGAACTGAAGAGCCGTGATGTTGGCTCCCAGTTCCCTGGACCGGTTAATGGATAGGGCAAGCTTCGTGCTCAGCGCCAATGACTTGGATTCTTGATTCTTAGGTTCGTCTCATTTGCTCCCAAGACCCACAAAATTACTCAGGTCATTTTGTTCTGTATTTATCTCTATGAAGTGGGTGAAAGGATTCTTCGTTCTCCCAGGCAAATAGAGGGAGATCCCGATTATCCTTCTTTTCTTTCCCCTCCCGAGGTGGGTTCATCTTCTCCTCGATATCTAGCCTGAGCTTTGTGAGGTTAATGGCAGCTTGAGTTTCATTCCCGGCTCGAATCATTTTCTCGGAAATGGCTATTTGGTCCCTGATATACTCGAGGGATATCTCGCTTTTTTCCTTATCATTGGTTTCTTGCATGGGGATATGTTGGAATGGGTAAATATTAGGCCTAACCTCTACGTTCCTCGGCCCTCGTGTTTTTCGCGAGGAAGGAGCTGAATCCATGGGGACCATGCCAGAAAGTAGCTAACGATACATCAATGCACAAAAAAGTACATAAGAGTTAAAAACAGTACATTACATTGCCTATTATGGAAGCCCTACAGCTGGCAACCGATGTGATTGGGATCGATGATGATAGGTCCCCGTTGCAGGTCTTCCGATCCATGAGGGATATCCATGAAGGGGAAAGCTTCCTTTTGGAATCGGTCGAGGGAACGGAGAAAACGGCTAGGTATTCCTTTTTGGGTTTCGATCCGATCTTGGTATTCAAGTCAACTGGTTCGACATGCGAGATAACCACCGGTGAGGGCATGGAGATCCAGCAGGGCAACCCTGTGGAGACGCTACGCAAGATCCTGGGCAATTACCGGGTTGGGTCCGTTGGAATAACACCATTCTCGGGCGGCATGGTTGGCTATCTGTCCTATGACTTCGTGAGGCACTTCGAGAACCTGCCCTCAGAAAACCCAGATCCATTGGGTTTACCGGAGTCCTATTTGGTAATGCCCCGATATGTAATCTGCTATGATCATCTCAAGAATCAGAAACTTCTAATTTGTCATGGTGGGGACCCACCCGCTGGGCTATCAGGCAGGAATGAAGTCCACGGTGATGGTCATACCATTGGGAAATGCAGGCCCTGGATGGACAGGGATCAATACGAAGCCATGGTAAAAAGGGCCAAAGATTACATAATCGAGGGTGATATCTTCCAGACAGTTCTCTCCCTTAGATATGATGCGCCGCTTAAGGGAGATACCCTTTCACTCTATGAAACGCTACGTACCATAAATCCATCTCCTTACCAGTATTTCCTAGATTTCGAGGACACCAAGATAATCGGTGCCTCGCCCGAAATGCTAGTAAGGCTCGAGAACGGTAGATTGGTCACTCGGCCTCTTGCTGGAACCCGGCCCCGGGGAGGGAATGCAGAGGAAGACGAGAAGCTTAGGGTCGAGATGCTTTTGGACGAAAAGGAGAGGGCCGAGCATCTGATGCTAGTTGACCTGGCGAGAAATGATCTGGGCCGGGTTTCGGATTACGGTTCGGTTCAGGTCAGAGAGCTTATGGGCA